>CAZVLQ010000016.1:0-50815 GCA_964628185.1 uncultured Zetaproteobacteria bacterium
CTTTATCCTCGAAACCATCAGGCGGACTTTCCCAATGTTCACGATGCCAAAGCGCAAAAGCCTGTAGAAAGGCTTCGACAACATCAGATGACAAACCTCGTTCGGATATCAGCCTGTTACGCACCTCATCAAAAGTGGAATGTACAACCACGCAGTCCCTTTCGATTGCCAAGTCGAACAGTTCTCCAACACAATCAACAAACTCATCGACAGACAAACCGAACTCAGCTTTGAATGCGCTGATGAAGGCCGGTGAATACATTTCTTCTGCATAGCGTTTCTCTGGTGTCGGACTCCGCTCATATAGCTTGCCATACCTACTGGCAGCGCCTTTAAACCGCTCTTCCGTATAGTTCGTCAAGAACGGGTTGATAACCTCCTCCTGAAAGTCTCGCTGAAGAGTATATTCTCCATTTGGGTGCAATATAATTTCCGGGTTGATTAAGCCGTAGTGTATTGCATCGCATTCACTTGCCACTTCGATCAGTAAAGCTGTTTCAGCAATCAGCATGTCTCGATCCCAATTGGGCAATGGCTTTCCACCATCCAAGGGGCATTCACAAAGCGCCATTTCGATAAGGGCGCGCATGGGCAAAGATGTATGCGTTCGATCAGCCTCTCGCTTATTTGCGACTCTCAGTCCTTCATCATTTTGGCCATAGAGCGAAATTAGGGCTTGTGCTGTTCTTCGCCAATGTTCTCGGTCATATAGAATCGCTTCATGCGCATGGAAAAGCTCAGAAGTTGCTGACTCTCTATTATGTTGCACCAGGTTTTTCTTGATTTTATCCCATAATTTATCGACCACCCTGTGCAAAAAATCTACGCTTTCGTCTTTGTTGCTGATTCTCTTCAAATCATCATCTGCACAGCCATACGACAATTTTAGCTTAGAAAAAACAAAGTCCTCATGCGCAAGAAACACCGGTTTTCTATTTTTCTGGGCCATGAGATATTCGACAGGATCATAGCTTGCGAACAGGTGTAAAACTCGAGCGCCTTCATCGCCAATAATCTTGTTAAGCAACATTTCGATGGGATCATCTTCGAGCTGGGCGTCTTCACAGTTTTTGAGCAAAGCCAGCAGCCCCCGAATCAGAGCATCCAGAATATACCTCTCTCCAATGTTCGCCGGTTGGTTGAAGAGCGAAAACAAATGAACAGGCATGGTGGCAGTTATCTTATTTGAACCAGATTTATTCCAGACAGGTGCCTCGATCTTGCTTTCCTCACGGACATCCGAAGCATCCTCAGGAACGACGGCATTATCCAAATCGAGGTAAATTTCGACAACAGTCTCAGCTCTTTCTGTGACTAAAGCCTCGACCTCGTGAACGGCCTTATCAAAAAGTCCGAGAAATCCAGACCACACATCATATGCTAAGTCCCGAACTTTTTTATCGCCCCGTCTTGGAACAATCATGAGCCATGCATTGATCGCTATGCCCTCAACAACTGCGGCAAGCACCCCTTCACTCAAATGATCCATGCTCACATAGATAGGTCTTTCTCGGATGGATTCATAAAATGACTCTCTTCCGTATCTGGTTACCTTGACCCACTCGCCAGTAACTGTTTGAGAAGCATGCGAATCAGCCAATTCTCTGTGTTTCTTACGAATCGGATTAACGCAGTCACACCCCAAGGCAATCATCACTCCATGCCGAACAGGCATATCCCTGGAAATAAGCTGGCATTCCGCATCCATCCAAAAGCAATAGTGGTTAAAATCACCATCCATGCTCTGGAAACACACGCCTTCTGCCTCTGCCCAATCCTTCTGTTTGATAAATTTTAGATAGCGTTCAAGAGGCCTATCGGGATTCAGAGCCAACATGAGAAGGTCGGAAATCCTGATGGTAGAAAACCGCCACTGATTGGGCCATGCCTTGAATCCAAGGGCAAATCCCCGACCAAGCCCCCCAAGAACGAAGAGGGTCATCCCATCCTGGAAGTCAGGTTCGGATTGGCATTGCGATGCAATTTGGCTTACGTATTTCTCCAGACCATCCTGGACCGGTTCTGGGTACTGAAGAAAACTGGCAAATCCATCCTCCTTCAACATATCCAGACGATCATGCAATAGCACCACATGCAGATATTTGTTGATGTCGTATTTTAGAAGCCATGCGTGCATTGATGGGATTGGGTCATCATCTGGTGGCGTAGAATCAATTGAAACAGCTCTGTCCTTTATTTCCCAAAACACATTGCTTTCAATCTGCTCTGCCTGATGACCTCCCATTACTTTCTCGAATGCCCCCAAGCAACCGAGCCGATCCAGTTCTTCGATGAGATACCTTCTGACAGCCGGGCTCACAGCAGTTGGCAACGCAAGAACCAGCGTGTCTCCAAAATCAAGCAAGGGGCGCCGTTCAAGGGATGAATGTCCGATGTTTTCGGCAGCAATATGTTGTTTGCCCTCACCGTCAAGGATGAAGGGAAGCAGAGCCTCTCTGTCAATCTGATATGCGGCCAAGTCGTCATCTGAGAATGTAACGGCTCGCGCATGCTCTGGAATTCTGGTTGCTGGGGCTATCCGCATCTTTGATTGAGCCATGGTTTCTTCCGAATGCCAACGCTCAAGTTTCAATCTTTCGGCAACAGCCTCACTGATACGCAGAAGCGCATATGCAGAATGAAGCAAATCCTTGCACTGTTGCGGAGCACGCCCCTTGACCAATGTGTCCATTGCAACTTGTAGGAAGTAATCGGGCGCTTCCCATAAACCCCGAAATAGCCTCCTGTTGCCTTCAATGGTTTCCAAATTCACGATGAATACATCTTCAGCCGGGTCTTCCTGGCTTGTTATGGAAGCGCTTCCCAAACAATCGTTCAGCCATCGTTTATATTGCCGGTGTCCCGGTTTTTCTTTTCCCTCACAGTTTGCGACAATCAAATGAACGAGCAACTCAAGCCGTACCGTATTGGCATGAAAATGAGGAACCGTGAGTAATCCTGCGGCTCCTGCCACAGTTTCACGCAGTGAATATTTTCGAAGAATCCTCTCCAGCCTTGCGGTGTCTGGAAAAGATATGGGCATCATTGAATGTATGCTTCCTCATGGAGCGAGCAATCAGAAAAATCCAGATCGTTCACGCGAGTCTTCGCAGTCATCAACTCGTGAAGGAGTGTGCGGAACAGGTCTTGGAGCTGATCTCGCTTTGAACGTGCGATCTCTGCTTTGAGGCCTGCCGAATCCAGTGCGTTTGCTAAAGCGATCTGTTCATGAATTGACGGAAGGGGAATCTTGAGAGATTTAATCCTCGCCAGAGCAAGCTTGGGCTGAGCATTTTTGACAGTTTGTGCCCTGATTTCAGCTTGGCAATAAGGAGAGGCCAACCAATACATCAAAAATTTTGGATGGAGCTCTGACGAGTCGTTTACAATCAGACGGGCCGCATTCTCGGTAAGATTTGCGCCGTCCAGTTCTGGTGGAATCATCCCAGATATGCCGATACTTCCAGCTATCGAAATAAAAACATTATCTGCATTGATGATGTAGCGGGAAATTTTCTGTTGCACCTCCTCGGTTAGGAATAGCAATCCGCTTGTGTCTACACTGAATTCTGTGAAGTCTGTAACGCGGATATATGGAAGTCCCGTGTTCCATTCGACCAGCTTCTCGCCTTTGGGGAGGCGTTTGCCACCTTTAACCGAAGTAACTTCACCAATCTCCATTACCTCCCAGCTTTCGGGGATGGGACCGATTTCGGTTTGTTTCTGAGGTTCGCCGCGCAAGCCTTCGGTGAAGAGCTTTTGCATCAGGGCCTTTTTCAGTTCCGTGGTGGCGGCGATGATCCGCTCCTGCTGCTCAATCGCCCGCTGCACCGTCGAAAGGATGTGCGCGATCTTCTTCTGCTCGCGGAGGGGGGGGAGGGGAACGAGAAGTTCGCTGAGAATCGAGCCGTTGACACCCTTCTTCAGGTTTGCGTGCTTGTTGGCATCTACTTGCTGCCAGTATCCACGCGACTGGAAGAACTGAATCAGGAAGGCAGGTTCAAGCGCTTCGCGAGCCCGGACCCGGATCAGATACGACGCAAACACCGCATCCGGCGGATCAGTGATCAAGTAACTCTTGCCCGTCGTCGCCCCGATTCGAGCGAAGACAACGTCACCGGATTTGAGACGGCAGGTGTCGATCTTCTTCTTGGAGGCTGAGCAGAACGGCACTGTTGGCCAGTTTACACCTTGTTCTGTGATGTCGGTGATTCTCAGAAACCGAGTGTTGCCCGATTTCGCAGCCTTTGCGGTGAGTCCGTATTGAGGCTTCTCGGCAACATCTTTGAGAGGCACAACCTTCCAGTTGGGCGCAATCGTTCCAATCTCTGTTTCCACCAAGCTCATACCCCGATCTTCCTCAAAATCTCCCGCAGCGCCTTGTCCGTCTCCCGCGTTTCCGCTTCGATGGCGTTCAGCTCCTCGACGATCTCGGTGATGGGCCGGTAGGTCTCGGCATCGGCGGTGTGGATGTAGCGGCTGGGCGAGATGTTGTAGTCGTTCTTCGCAATCTCCTCACGTTCAACGATGCGGCTGAGCTTCTCCTCTTCCTTCCAGCCCATCAGCACATCGGTGAGATGCGCGATGCCATCCTCGGGAATGAAGTTCTTCGGATCGCCCTTCTCGTACACCTGGCTGGCGTTGACCAGCAGCATCTTGCCCTTTCGATCTTCAGGCTTGGCCCTGTTCAGGAAGATCACAATGCCCGGCGCCGTGGTGTTGTAAAACAGATTCTCCGGCAGGTAGAGCACGGCCTCGATCAGATCGTGATCGACAAACCACTGGCGCACGCTCTTCTCCTTGTTCTTGCCTGCGTTACCCGAACCACGCGAGGCCGCACCCGTATCGAGCACCACCGCCGCGCGGCCCGCATCATTGAGGCTGGCGTGCATGTGTTGCACCCAGCCCCAGTCGGCGGAGGATTTTCCGGGAAAGCCCGCGCCCTTGGGGAAACGGCCCAGTTCATCGGCATCGTAATCGGCCTCGGTGAACCAGTCCTGATTCCACATCGGATTGGCCACCACGCGGTCGAAGGTGCGCAGCCCGCCCGCCTTATTGCGGAATTTGGGATGCTTGAAGGTGTCGCCAATCTCGATCTCGCCTTCCATGTCGTGAATAATCATGTTCATGTTGGCCATGGCCCATGTTTCCGGCGTGTATTCTTGCCCATAGAGCTTAAGCGGCGCGTATGTGGCATCCCCCACCGCTTTCATGCACGCATCCAGCGCCAGTTCGCACTTGATCAGCAGGCCGCCGGAACCGCAACAGGGGTCGCACACCTCCATGCCCGGCTCGGTATCTATCACCCTGGCCATGATCCGCCCGACTTCCATCGGTGTATAAAACTCACCAGCGCTCTGGCCGCTACCTTCTGCAAATTTACGAATGAGATATTCATAACTCTTGCCGATGATATCCGGCTCCACATCCTTCAACCCCAAACGCTTGGAACTGATGGCCTCGATCAGATTGGACAGGCGATCATCATCCAGATCGCGCTGGCCGTGCGTGGTGGCATTGAAATCCACGCGGTCAATGATGCCCTTGAGCAGCGCATTCTCATCGGCAATGGTGCGCAGATGCGTGGTCAGTTGCTCACCAATTTTGTCCGCCAGCGTGCGGACCACAGACCAGACCGGATCGTTCGGGTTTTCCGGTTGCAGCGGTAGATAAAAGCGCACCAGCTTCTTGTCGTGCTGCACCAGCCTGAAGGCCTTTTCCCGGCTGCCGACTTCCTCGGCGATGCGGTTCAGCTCATCATCGAACACATCGCAAAGCCGCTTGGTGAAAATCAGTGGAAGAATGAAATCCTTGTACTTTGCAGCATCCTTCGCCCCCCGGATGGAACAGGCGGCATCCCAAATCCAGGACTCCAGTGATTTATCTTCTCCATTCGCCATGCATCCGCCTCCGCTATGCGCTAAAGCATAATCAATTACAGCGTGTTGTCATGGACGGAGAAGGATATGACAATGAGTGGACAACGGCCAAAAGAAAAAGGCCAGACCGTTAAGCCTGACCCTTATTTTTTGTTGCTATATATAGCTTTTTTATGGTGGCGCTTCAGGGACTCGAACCCCGGACACGCGGATTATGATTCCGCTGCTCTAACCAACTGAGCTAAAGCGCCGACAGCGCCCGAACGGGCGGGAGCGGGCATTGTATGCGGAGTGATTATTTCGTCAATCCCGGGGACCGGCGGCTTTGCTTTTGGCGAAGCGCATGCCAGCATCGCCGCAAGATTCATGCGGGAGCAGGCTTGACAGTGAATGATTTAAAGAAAAAATTGCGCGTGTTGTCGGGCATGCGTCCCACCGGACGATTGCATCTCGGTCATCTGAAAGGCGTGCTCGAAAACTGGCTCACGCTGCAATATGATCATGACTGCTTCTTTTTCGCCGCCGACTGGCATGCGCTGACCACGGATTACGCCAGCCCGGAAATCGTCAAGGCCACGATCTGGGATATGCTGATCGACTGGCTTGCCGCCGGCATTGATCCGGAAAAGTGCGTGATTTTCATCCAGTCCGAGGTGCCCGCGCATGCCGAACTGCACCTGCTCTTCTCTTTCATCACCCCCCTTCCCTGGCTGGAGCGCGTTCCCACCTACAAGGATCAGATCGAGCAGCTTCGTGAAAAGGATCTGGGCACCTACGGCTTCCTCGGTTATCCATTACTGCAGGCTGCCGATATCCTGATTTACCGCGCCGATGCCGTGCCGGTGGGTGATGATCAGGTTCCGCACGTGGAGTTGACGCGCGAGGTCGCCCGCCGCTTTAACCATCTTTACCGCAAACCGGATCAGCCGCTGTTTTCCGCACCGGAATCGCTGCTCATGCCCGCCGCCAGACTGCCGGGCCTGGATGGCCGCAAGATGAGTAAATCCTATGGCAACACCATTGAACTGGCCGAGGCATGGGAGGTGACGGAAAAGAAAGTGAAAACCATGCCTACGGATCCCGCCCGCGTAAGGCGCAACGATCCCGGTACGCCGGAAAAATGCCCGGTATGGGAGTTTCACAAGCTTTATTCAAGCGAAGAAGAACGTGCCTGGGTCCATGAAGGCTGTACCAGCGCGGGTATCGGCTGCCTGGATTGCAAGAAGGTGTTGCTCCATCATCTGGAAGAGGAACTACAGCCCATTCGCGTACGCCGCGCCGAAATCGAAGCGCATATGGATGACGTGCGCGATATTGTGCGTCAGGGAAACGAGCGGGCCCGTGAGGAAGCCGGCCGGACCATGGACAAGGTCCGGCGCGCGCTGAAAATGGGATACCGGGTATGACCGTGGCAGACACAAACCCGATGGTTGCGGACGTGGAAACGGCCGAAGCGGAGATGCCGTCCGTCCGGTTGGATAATTTCGAGGGCCCGCTGGATATGCTGCTGCATCTGATCAGTGCCCAAAAAATGGATGTCTTCGATATCCCGATTGCCAGCCTGACCACGCAATACCTTGCAATCCTTGACTCACAGAAGCCGCTGGACCTTGAATTTGCCGGCGATTATCTGGTCATGGCAAGCACCCTCACCCAGATCAAGAGCCGCATGCTGCTGCCGCGTCCGGAACTGGATGAAGAGGGCGAGGAGATTGATCCGCGTGCCGAACTGGTATCACGGTTGCTCGCCTATGAACAATATCGCATCGCCGCCGAGGAGTTGAACGAACGTCCGCGCCTCGGCCGGGATGTTTTTATCCGCGGCGGTTTCCCTGAATCCGATGAGGTCGAGCGTCCACTGCCCGAACCCGACCTGGACGCCCTGCTGCTGGCCTTTCGCGCCGTGCTGAAACGGGTCGGAGGTGAAGTCCGGCAACATATTTTTATGGATACCATGAGCGTGCGCGAACAGATGAGCAGGGTGCTCGAGCGCCTGAAGCGGGGCGGCGTGGTGCTGGAGGAATTGCTGGACCAGCCCGGCCGCGAGGTGATTGTCACCACATTTCTGGCCATCCTCGAGCTGTGGCGGGAGCAGGCCATTGTCGTGGTCCAGGATTCATGCTTTTCTTCCATCAGCATTCTCGGGAAGGAAGCAAAGTGAGTCTTGCCGCCGGCATTGAGGCCGTACTTCTGGCCAGCGATGTTCCGGTTTCCGTGCAGAAACTGCGCGAAATTCTTGAGAACGTGTCTTCCGCCGATATCCGGCAGGCGCTTGCGGAAATCGGGGCGCATTACCGAGAACGCGGCATTCGTCTGGAGGAAGTCGCGGGTGGATGGCAGCTTCGCACGGCGCCTGAATATGCTCAGCTTGTAAACCGGCTGTGGCAGACCAGGCCGCCCAGACTTTCCCGTTCCATGCTGGAAACCCTGTCCATTATTGCCTATCGGCAACCTGTCACACGCGCTGAAATCGAGGCCCTGCGTGGTATTAAGGTATCCAGTTCGATTGTTGCCGGTCTGCAGGAGCGGGGGTGGATCAAGGTGCTCGGACGCAAGGAAGTGCCTGGCCGGCCGCACCTGTACGGTACCGGCAAGGCGTTTCTCGTGGATTTCGGTCTGGGCAGCCTGCATGACCTGCCCGATGTCGCACAGCTTATGGACAGTGATGAAATCGAAGCCGCCGCTGAAGAAGAAGACAACGCCACGCCCCAACCGGCTTGAGTTATCCCGTTAAGAAAGGCGAGCGCCTGAACCGCTATCTTTCCCGTTGCGGCCTGTGCTCCCGGCGCGAGGCGGATCGCTGGATTGCCGCCGGCCGCGTTTGCATCAACGGGGAGACCGTTCGTGACATGGGGCTTAAGGTGCAGGCTCGCGACCGTGTTACGGTGGATGATCGACCGGTGAAACCCGTCACCCGTTACACCTATCTGCTGTACCACAAGCCGCGCGGCCTGTTGTGCTCACGGCGGGATGATCGTGGCCGTCCGCTGATCTACAACAGTCTTGATGTTGCCGCCAGCGTACAATCCGTCGGCCGCCTGGATATGGACAGCGAAGGCCTGCTGCTACTCAGCGATGACGGCGCTCTGGCCCGCGGGCTCACCCATCCCGGTGCCGGCCTCGAACGCGAATACCGCGTGCGTGTTGCCGGCGTCATCACGCTGGATGAGCTGGAAACGCTGAGACGCGGCGGACTGGACATCGGCAGGGATGAAACCAGCGATCCATGGGAGGTGAGCGTTGATTCGGAAACGCGCGGTCACACCTGGCTGACCCTTACCATCCGGCGCGGCCGCTGGCGTGAGGTGCGGCGCACGCTGGAAAAAATCGGTCATCCAGTACGCCGGCTGATCCGTACGCGCTTCGGCCCCATCCGCCTTGATCCGGACATGCCCGCCGGTGCATGGCGCAAGCTGAATGCCTCGGAAATCCGAAAACTTGAAACCGCATCAAAGCGGCGATAAAAAGATTCTTCTGATGCAGGTCTTTACCAGCCTGCAAGACCGCTATGGCCCACAGCACTGGTGGCCGGCCGACTCACCCTTCGAGGTTATGGTCGGCGCCATCCTGACGCAGAACACCAACTGGCGAAACGTGGAGACGGCCATCACCAGCCTGAAGGCCGCGGACATGCTCGATGCTGAAAGGATTGCCGCCTGCGATACGGCCCGGCTTGGCGGACTGATCCGCTCTTCCGGCTTTTTCAACCAGAAGGCCGTCCGCCTCAAGGCCTTTTGCCGCTTCTACCTTGATGCGGGCGGTGAGGCCGGGCTGAAGCGGCTCGACGATCCGGGGCAATCGCTGTTGGCGCTGCATGGTATCGGCCCGGAAACGGCCGATTCCATGCAGCTCTATGCCCTGGAACTGCCTGTATTCGTCATCGACGCCTATACGAAGCGTATCTTCGCCCGCCTGGGCCTGGCGCACAAGGATACCGGCTACCGTCAACTGCAAGCATTCTTCGAGGAACATCTCCCCGGGGATACAAGCCTGTTCAACGAATACCACGCCCTGATCGTGGCGCATGCCAAGCGCCACTGCCGCATCAGGCCTCTCTGCCCCGGCTGTCCGCTGGCTCGCTGCTGCGCTTTTGCACAAAGTGCCGGCTGACAGCCGAGCTGAAGGATGGCAAGCCCTGCCCTCTTTATGTCTCTTTGTCTCTGTGGTGAGATTATCTCATGTGGATGAAGCCGCCGATTGATCTGAACAGGCTGCCGCGCGAGCCGGGCGTGTACCGCATGCTCGATGCCGGCCGGCAGGTGCTCTATGTCGGCAAGGCGCGCAACCTGAAGAAGCGCGTTTCCAGCTATTTTCAGCGGCGAGCGGAATCGCCCCGCATTCAGGCCATGACGCGACAGGTGAGCGCGATCGAGATCAGCGTCACAGCCAGTGAAGCGGATGCGCTCATCCTTGAACACAACCTGATCAAACAGCTTAAACCCCGCTACAACGTGTTGCTGAAGGATTCCAAATCCTACCCTTATATTCTTCTTACCGATGAGGCATACCCGCGCCTGCGGCTTTATCGCGGCAATAGAAATGAGCCCGGCCGGTACTTCGGCCCCTTTCCCAATGCCGGCGCGGTGCATCAAACCCTGCACGCATTGCAGAAGGCGTTTCTCATCCGCGACTGCGAAAACGCCGTGTTCAGCAACCGCTCGCGCCCGTGCATGCAGTACCAGATTGGCCGTTGTTCCGCGCCATGCTGCCGATGCGTCTCGCAGGCTGAATACGCACGACAGGTGCGTGAAGTCAGCGCCTTTCTGCGCGGCCATGATCAGGCGCTGTTTACGCGCTGGGAAAAACAAATGAAGAAGGCTGCCGCCGATATGGCCTATGAGCGCGCCGCCGGTCTGCGCGACCGGATTCGCGCCCTGCGAACCATACTGGCGGCCAGCGGCGGCAGCGCCCTGCCCGATGACGCCGACGCGGTCGCCATTATTCGCAATGCGGCGGGTGTGACGGTAAGCATCGGCGTGCGCCGGAGCGGAAGAGATCTGGGCACGCACAACGTACGTGTCGCGCAGGCCGTGGATGCGGAAAAGATGGAAATTCTTCAATCCCTGTTCATCGAACGCTACCGCGTTGAGCCCGTCCCAAAGCAGATTCTCACCGACATCTCCACAGCCGGGGCGGAAGAATTGCAAAGGCTTTTGCGGCTGCTTCATCCAGGGCTGCGAACCATAATCAGAAGGCCCGAACGTGGCGCCAGGGCGGACTGGCTGAAGCAGGTCGAACATTCGGGCGAACAGACGCTGTCCGGCGATCAGCAGGATGCATTTGAGGCACTGGCCGAATTGCTCGGTCTGGATGAGGCGCCCCAGACCCTTGCCGCGGTGGACAACGCGCATCTGGGCGGCAGGCAGACGGTGGCGGCCATTGTTTATGCCAACCGGAACGGCCCGGACAAGGATCATTACCGTCGTTACAGGCTCGATCGTGTGCCCGCCGGAGACGATTATGCCGCGATGAAGGTCGTACTGACCCGTTTTTTTCGCGCCATCAACGAAGAGAGCATTCCCGAGCCGGATATCATGTTGATCGACGGTGGCAGAGGACAACTGGCCGTGGCGATGGAGGCGGCCGCCGAGTCCGGCCTGTCCGCCCTGAAACTGATCGGTGTGGCCAAGGGCGCAAAGCGAAAGCTCGGGGAGGAAACGCTGTGGCCTTGCTGGAAGCGGGGCCCGTTGAAACCGGGACGTCACTCTCCCGCCCTGCTGCTCGTTGCCCGCGTACGCGATGAGGCACACCGCTTCGCCGGGACCTACATGCGCAAGCGGAAAAAGAAAAGCATGTTCACATCGGAACTGGACGGCATACCGGGCATCGGTCCGGGTAAGCGGGCCGCGCTTCTCAGACACTTCGGCGGCATTGCAGGTATCAGAAAGGCCGGACGGGAACAGCTTGCGGCCGCGCCGGGACTGTCGAAGGTGCTGGCGGAGCGGGTATTCACCGCCCTGCATCGATGACGTGACCAAGCTACATGCCGCAAACGGCAAAACGTTGGTTCCCCATCTTTCACCTTCCACCTCAGCCCTGTGCCCTCAGTTCTTATCCCTTGCGCATGTCGGTATGCACCGCCATGGTGCAGGCGCATGAAGCCACCGTTACATATCGTCCTCTTCGAGCCTGAAATACCGCCCAATACCGGTAATATCGCCCGTCTGTGCGCCGGTTTCATTTGCATCGGGGAAATCGCTTTCCCCTCGCCATGCGGGGTGAACCCGCATGCCTCACCCCTTGCGCATGCCGGTATGCACCGCCATGGTGCAGGCGCATGAAGCCACCGTTACATATCGTCCTCTTCGAGCCTGAAATACCGCCCAATACCGGTAATATCGCCCGTCTGTGCGCCTGCACATCCTGCCAGCTTCATCTGGTGCATCCGCTGGGATTTGAGATTGACGACCGGAGGCTTAAACGGGCCGGACTGGATTACTGGCCCTTTCTGGAAGTGCGGGAGCATGCCGACTGGGAAGCCATGCGCCGGTCACTGCCCGGAGAAAACAACTGGTACGGCTTGTCCACAAAGGCCGATCAAAGCATCTGGGAAACACGTTTTGAGGCTGGCGACGTGTTTGTACTGGGCCCGGAAACCCGTGGTCTTCCTGAACGTATCATGAAGGATATCATGGCGCGACGCATCCCGATGCGCGAAGATGCCCCGGTGCGATCCCTCAATCTGTCCTCAGCCTGTGCAATCGTTGTTTACGAAGCCCTGCGCCAGATCAGACCGCACATTTCGTAAAAAAAACACATCACCTGAGCTGTGTATCGCCGGCAACTTATCCACCGGGATGCCGATACAGGAATAAAATCTAAAATAAATCTTGCGGGTCAATGTTGTTCCTTTTAACACATTTATAACTTATTGATATATAATCATTTTTATTACATGCCTATAAAATAGGCCACACATGTCATGGCTTGGCAGATCAAGCAACTACACGAAACAGACAAAATTATCCACGGGTTTATCCACAAGCACTGTGGATAGCCCGTGCCGGCCTTTGAAGCGTCGGAACCCGAAGTAGACAGAAAAGACTCGTAACAACGTAAAAAATCTTTACCGGTGCATCTTTTCGATCAACAATAGGGACATGAAGTGGACGCTCTCCAACCAGTTGACCGCTGCCCGCGTCGTGCTTATCCCGCTGTTTGCTCTGGCCTTTTATTTACCCGCCCCGCTGGGCTACGTCGGTGCTGCTGTACTGTTCGCGCTGGCTTCGTTCACGGACTGGCTCGACGGCTATCTTGCAAGGAAGCGGAATGAAATTACGGCATTTGGCCGCTTTCTCGACCCGGTTGCGGACAAGCTTCTGGTGGCAACCGCGTTGGTATTGCTGGCGGAGGCGGGACGCACACCGGCCCTGCTTGCAGCCATCATTATCGGCAGGGAGATTGTGATCAGTGCGTTGCGGGAGTGGCTGGCCCGGGTTTCCAGTATTGTGCACGTTTCCCTGCTGGGAAAATGGAAAACCGCCGTACAGATGGTTGCCATCACGGCCCTGCTGCTGCATCAGCATGTGCTTGGAGTGAACATGCATCTGGTCGGGCTTGTGCTGCTCTGGCTGGCAGTGCTGCTGACCCTGTGGTCCGCTTATGAATACCTGCGCGATGCATGGACCGAGCTGATTCATGCACCCGTCGGCCAAGCGGATAATCCGGTCGAAACTCCAATTACAGACGAGAACGAATAAGCATCTCGATTTCTGCATCCGTCAGTTCAACCGGATTGGTTTCCATGCTGTGCCCACGGCTGTTCCGTACGATACGCGGGATATCGTCCTCTTCGATCCCATACTCCGAAAGCAGAGGCAGGCCGAAGCGGGCGGTCCACTGCTCAAGGATGCGAACAAGCTCCGCCTGCGCAGCGTCATTATCCAGGGATGGATCACCGGAAAGCAGGCGTCCGACCCCCGCATATTTGTTCAGAGCGAGATGATCCTTATCTCTTTTCAGCAAGGCGCCGATATTGATGCGTACGGCTTCAGCGATCAGCGTACCGCAGACCACGCCATGGGGAACGGGGAAAAAGGCGCCAAGCGGTGAGGCCAGCCCGTGCACCGAGCCCAGGCCCGCATTGGCCAGGGTCAGGCCGGAAATAAAAGCTGCATAGGCCATGCCGCCGCGGGCGCTGATATCCGAACCGTCTTCCATGACCCGGGGAAGGGAATCCAGCGTTTTTTCCATGCCGCTCCAGGCAAGCGCATCCGTCATGGGCGATGCATGGCTGGCAACATAGGATTCCAGCAACTGCGTAAAGGCATCCATGCCGCATGCGGCCGTGACCTGTTGCGGACAGGTGGTTTGCAGTTCAGGATCAACAATGACGGTATGCGCCACCAGTTTTTCGTGGCGGAAAGATTTCTTGAAACCGCCTTCTCCGCATACGGACAGAACGGCATTCTTGCTGGTTTCTCCGCCGGTTCCCGCCGTTGTCGGTACGGCTACAAATGGAAGCGCCGGCCCCGTATACGGCTGTCCGCGGCCGACTCCTTCCAGGTATTCCATGACGGAATGGCCCAGGGGAAGCAGACCGGCAATGGCCTTCGCGGCATCCACCGCGCTGCCTCCGCCAACCGCCAGAACGGCATCGGGTTGAAGAGGCCGGTATTCGAGCACCGCTTCGTCCACCAGCGCGGGCGAAGGCTCACCTTCCACCTTAAGGCGCTGTACATCGAATGATTCTTCCAGTCTTGAAAGTAATTGCCGGCAGCGATCCGAATCGTCAAATGAGCGACGACCCGTCACCAGCAGAATACGGCCGCCGAATTGTGCCATAACGGAAAAAATACGCTCCCGTGCTCCCGCACCAAAATGAATATGAGGGGTGGAAGCAAAAGAAAACATGTTCACACGGCAGGCCCCCGGCAAGTCTCTTATGCCTGCTGACCTGCCTCTTTTCCCCCGCCGGCCGCCTTCTTGTGCGGCATTGATGTCTCCGTTTCAGGTGCGGACGCACTCGGGTGCTCAGGAGGCTTGGGTTTGTGGCGTTTCTCCTTTGCTTCACGATCGAGTTTTTTACCGGCGATCACCAGATCAATTTCTTCGTCTTCCAGCGTCTCGAACTCAATCAGCGCATTGGCCAGCAAATGCAACTGATCCATGTGTTCTTCCAGGATCTGTTTGGCGCGCGCAAAATTTCTGTCGATCAGCTTACGCACCTCGGCATCGATCACCTGCGATGTTTTTTCGGAAAGATTCTGGGTGCGCGTCACCTCACGTCCGAGAAACAGCTCGGCCTCGCGTTCGCCATACACCATCGGTCCAAGCCTCTCCGTCATACCCCACATGGTTACCATGTTGCGTGCCAGCTTTGTGGCACGTTCGAAGTCGTTGGAGGCGCCTGTGGTCATCTGACCCAGCACCAGTTCCTCACCAAGCCGGCCACCCATCATGATGGCGATCTGATCCTCCAGATAGGCACGGTCATGGTTGTACTTGTCCTCTTCCGGCAACTGCAGGGTGACGCCCAGCGCCATGCCGCGCGGAATGATGCTGACCTTGTGAACCGGATCGGCATGTTCCAGATTTTTGGCCACCAGGGTATGTCCGCCCTCATGATAGGCGGTCGTTTTTTTCTGCTCGTCGGAAAGCAGCATGGAACGGCGTTCCGTACCCATCATGACCTTGTCCTTGGCGCTTTCAAAATCTTCCTTGTCCACCTTGTCCTTGCCATAACGCGCCGCATTCAGCGCCGCCTCATTGACCAGGTTGGCCAGGTCGGCACCCGAGAAACCCGGCGTACCACGCGCCAGCATCTTGACATCAACATTGCTGGCCAGCGGAACCTTGCGCATGTGCACGCGCAGAATCTCTTCCCTGCCGTTCAGATCCGGCCTCGGCACCACCACCTGCCTGTCAAAACGGCCGGGGCGCAGCAGGGCGGGATCAAGCACGTCGGGGCGGTTGGTCGCCGCAATCAGGATCACGCCTTCATTGGACTCAAACCCGTCCATTTCCACCAGCAACTGGTTCAGGGTTTGTTCACGTTCATCATTACCGCCGCCGATGCCGGCGCCACGGTGGCGTCCCATGGCATCAATTTCATCCATGAACACAATGCACGGTGCATTCTTCTTGGCTTGCTCGAACATATCCCGAACACGGGACGCACCCACGCCGACGAACATCTCAACAAAATCGGAGCCGGAGATGGTAAAGAACGGAACTTCCGCTTCTCCCGCGATAGCCTTGGCCAGTAACGTCTTGCCGGTTCCGGGCGGTCCCACCAGCAGAACGCCCTTGGGGATCTTTCCCCCCAGGCGGGTAAATTTTGACGGGTCACGCAGAAACTCGATCACCTCGGTCACTTCCTGCTTGGCCTCATCGCAGCCGGCGACATCGTCAAACGTGACCTCATTCGTGTTCTTTGTCAGTAGCTTGGCCCGGCTTTTGCCAAAGGACATGGCGCCGCCGCGTCCCACGCCGCCCTGCATCTGGCGCATGAAGAATACCCACACCGCGATCAGAAGCAGCATCGGGAACCATGAAATCAGTACGGAAAGGAAAAACGGCACTTCTTCAGGCTTCTTGACGTCCACCTCGACATGGTGGTCAATCAGGCGCTTGGTCAGGCTCGGGTCATCGGGAATGACGACGCGGTAGGTACGAAGGTCACCCTGCAGATTACGGTATTGCCCGCTGACATCATGGTCCTTGATCCTGGCTGTTTCCACCATGCCGCCATCCACTTTCTCGACAAACGTCGAATACGACATGATCTCTCCACGCTGAATGGGAGGATTGAACATATTGAAAAGGCTGAACATCGTTACGCCGATCACCAGCCATAAAAGCAGATTTTTTCCCATCAATACAATTTACCTCGAATTTCTGTTTATGCCGGGCATTGCTCTATCAAAATATTATATCACAAGTATCAAACACTTTGCAGACTAACGGGCAAAGATGAAACCAAAATGAAGCCCGAAAAACATTTTATTCCTTCGTTACAACACCTGTGAGCGCAGACTTACCTTTACCGGCGCAAGTTGCAAGTTTTCACCCTCGCGGGATAAACGGCACCGGCAAAGATCAATACCGCCATGCGCCCCCTTGCAGCGCCAGCTTTCAGCCAGTTCAATATGTCTCCTCCCCAGAACGGCGCCGTCTCCAAACACACCGGCCATCATACGCTGTAATACAAAGGCACGAACGGGCCGTGGCAAACCGGACCAGACATGCCAGTGCACGCTGCTGGCATGATCCCGCCGCTGAATATCCACATAACCGGCCTGTTGTTCATGCCGTGATAGCTGCACCGATGCCTGCGCCTGCCAGCGAAGAAACAGGTCATCCGGGTCCGTTCCACACCGCTGCATGGCGGGAAAAAGGCGATGACGGATTCGGTTCCGCATCAGAGATGTATCCCGGTTGCTGGCATCTTCCAGCCAGCCGGCCCCGGCCTGGCGCAAGGCATCTTTCAATTCGGCCCTGGATACGTTCAGAAGCGGTCTGATCAGATGCAGTCCGTGCATGATCCGTTCCGGCCGCATGCCGGCACAACCTGATACGCCGGCCCCCTGCAACATCCGCATGCAGACAGTCTCCGCCTGGTCGTCACGATGATGGGCGATGCACACCACGCCCACGTCCTGGCTGATGGACCAGGTGGAAAACTGTGCATAACGCGCCTTTCTCGCCATTGCCTCGCGGTTGCGGACGGACGGCGCGGCAATCCTGACGCTGTGAAACTCAATTCCCCATGTCTTTGCCTTTTTCCGCAGCGTGCCGGCCTGACAGGACGAATCCGTATGCCAGGCATGGTCCACATGCCAGGCAATAACCTGATGGCCCATGGTGTGCAGGGCCAGAAGCAGGGCGGTGGAATCCGCGCCACCCGAAAAACCGACTGCCAGCCGCCGTGGAAGGGGCTGATGTTTAAGCCATGCGGAGGCCTGCGGCAGGAACGGCGCCGATCCACCCCCCATGCCGGTTACCTCTGGGTCCAGCATGGCAGGCCCTGATCAATGATCAGCCTTGCGGCTTCGGAACCCGGATCGAGCAAGGCGTACCAGTCCTCGTCAACACCGCCCAGGGCGGCCCTGCCGACCCGGACAACAAGCATCAGCGCCATATGATCACTTTCTTCCCCGGATTCGATGACGTAGAGATCAAGGCCGTCTTCGGGCACGTCATGGCCGGATAACACATCCACGGCGTGGTCGTGATTCACATGATATTCCCGAAGCCTGCCCTGCATCGCTGATTTCAGTTCGTCCAGCACCGGACCCGTCATGGCAAAGCCGTTGTTACGCAACGTCCGTGTTCCATCTCCACCGCCAGTCACAACCGTTTCAACGTGCACGTTGCCGGGAAAACATCTGCGGGATGCCGTATCACCGCCCGACGGCGCCCCGGCGGCGGCGCGGGAGGGGGCAACACCGCACACCGCCTGTACCAGTCCGGGACTGAACGCGACATGACATTCTCCCAGCTTTCCGTGCTGTGTACGGGCGAAGCGCCATTCTCCCCGTATGGCCATGCATGCGGGTGTTACCGGACACTCCCCCTCAAGTTCGGCCTTGTCCTGATGCCATACCCGCAATTGTCGCCGAAGCTCGATCCCCGTTTGCAAAAGCGCCGGCACGGGTCCGCGCAGCAGGCAACCGCCCGCACTGAATTCATCCGGGAAAATATCCTCTCTTTTTTCCAGAATACGCAAGATTCCGGGCAGGAATCGCTGTTCCAGAAAATCCTGCATCTGTGAACCATACATGACCTCCATGTCCGCCAGGTAAGCCAGCCAGTTCATACATATACAGGCCTGCTTTGAGGAAGCCAACTTTCCACCGTGCAGCGGCTGATCGAAATCCGTCTGCAGAAAGACAATCTTTCCTTCCCTGTACGCATGTTCCAATGCCCTGTCGGTCTCAGTGCCCCGGCTTTGCCCGGCCAGCTCAGTGCGCATGTCCAGCCAGCGCGTTTCAGCGTTCCGCCTGGCAATTTCAGCCTTGATATCCTCATCGAATACCCTGAATGCATGTAATGTGATCGCATCTTCCCGCCACGGCTGCAACTGTCCCGCCTCGCGCCCACCCTGAATCCGGGCCAGAAGCCAGGCGGCGAAAGGATGCGTCTGCACAGGCTGTAGTGCCTGTGCAAGATTCTTTCCGGCCTCTTCGGGACGGGAAAGGAGCTGATCCAGGCGCCTGGCGTCCCGTGCCCAGTGCATCCAGGCGCCCTGTCCGCTTTCTTCAGCCAGCGCATTCAGTGAAAGCCGGGCCCAGCAGCGCTTGAGCAAATGGTCACTCATCCGGTCCTGTCCAAGCGCGGCCAGCATGGCGGCGTCGTCCCCGACCGTATCCCGGCGCCCGCGTCTTAATTCCCGTAAACGGGGAACAATATCCGGCTCGAGCCCATAGGCCGAAATAATTTGCCGTGAATCGCCGAGCAGGGTGTCCGCCGTTTGCCGGCGCAGAAAGGCGATGGATGTGATCGGCATCATCAGGGATTCACGGCCTGAAACACAGGCGCCTGCAATGCCGTCCTTCAGGTTCATCCGCATAAATTCCTGCAGCGCCCATGCATACATGCCGCCGATCACACGCATCATCACTTCATCGATGACATCCTCATGTTCGTCCGGCAGATGCGCGATAGCGGCCCTGAGCAGCTTGATGATGAGGATGTTAATCGTTGCCATCCAGGGGGCATGATCAGACAGCTCCTGCTTCAGCGCCTGTTTCCACAGGCCGTGCATTATCTTGCACAGCCCGGCGCCGCCCTGGGCATCCGCACACCAGTGATGCAGCAAGTGCGGTGGCAGATGGGGGTGTTGCCCGCGAAGGTGCTGGATCATGGCGCGGGAAACCGTATCCGGCGGTGGCAACTGATGGGCGGACACCTTAACGCCCTCGATCATGTAACGAACCGTGTATTCATGCAGACGACGCACCGAAACGGTGACCATGCCGCTTATATGTGAATGAAGAGCGTACGGAATATACTCACTGGCATCGCGACCGGCTGTACGCAATGGCAATTGTTGCGTATTTATCGTGCAATAAGCCGCAACTTCTTCATGACGGTCCAAAATCGGCCTGTACCAGTCCAAGCGCAGACGAATATAGCCTGAAGACAGCATCTTACCTCCTCACAAAGGTGTTTAGCCCGAATCAATCATCACGGTGATTCATGAATAGTCCGGGTTAGTATCCAATACTGATTTTTGTAATCAGCCTGAAATAAAAGCCCTCACCCTCTCCAGCGCTTCTTTAAGCTTGTCAGGCTCCGTGCCGCCGGCCATGGCCATTTCCGGCTTGCCACCGCCCCTGCCGCCGCAAACAGCGGCCACCTCGCGCACGATCTCGCCGGCGTGAAAACGGTCCGTCAGATCCCGGCTCACGCCGGCGATCAGTTGCACCCTGTCCCCCCGCTTCATGCCGAACACGAGTACACCGGATTTAAGTTTTCCCTTGGCCTTGTCCATAAAATCACGCAAATCGGCCACATCACTCACTTCCGCCGCCAACAGCTTCACGCCGTCCACATTTACGGACTGCTTCACCAGGTCATCCAGCATACCGGTGGCCTGTTTCGCCTTTAGTGATTGCAGTTCTTTCTCCACCTCCCTAAGTCTGCCCTGCAATGCGGCCGCCGCTGTCGGCGTTTCATCCGGGCGCACCTTCAGCAATACCGCCACCCGCTGCAACGTGCCGGCGTCATGAACGAATGACCGGTAAGCCGCCTCGCCCGTCAGTGCTTCGATACGGCGTACGCCGGCGGCAATGCCTGATTCGGAAATCAACCTGAACAGCGCAATATCTCCCGTACGCGACACATGCGTGCCACCGCAAAGCTCGGTGGAGATGCCGGCCGTCACCACGCGCACTTCATCACCGTATTTCTCGCCAAACAGAGCCATTGCGCCTGACGCAACCGCCTGCTCCTGCGTCATCAGCCGGGTTTCCACCGGATCATTGGCCCGGATTGCCGTGTTGACCCTGGACTCAATGATGCGCAACTCTTTTTCCGGGATGGGCTGATGATGACTGAAATCAAAGCGCAGCCGGCCAGGTTCCACGAGTGATCCGGCCTGCCTTACATGTGTGCCCAGTTCCTCGCGCAACATTGCATGCAGCAGATGCGTGGCCGTGTGGTTGCGACGAATGGCCTCACGCCGCTTGCCATCAACACTGAAACGCGCCGTACCGCCCGAGACGAGTTCGCCCTGCCTTACCACGCCGACATGCACATGCAGATCGGCCAGCAGTTTTTTGGTATCCCGGACTTCAAATACGGCGTCGCCGGCGGCAATCAGGCCGGTATCACCGACCTGACCGCCTGATTCGCCGTAAAAAGGCGTCTGGTTGGCAATCAGCCAGCCTTCTTCGCCCGCCTTGAGGGTGTCCACGGCTTCTCCGTCCCTGATCAGGCCGGAAATCACGCCCTCGGCTGCAAGCGTGGTATAGCCCAGAAACTCGGTCGGCCCGTGCTGCTCGCGCAGATCAAACACGGCCCCGGGCACGGCGGCCTCGCCTGAACCGCTCCAGGCGGCGCGCGCGCGCTGCCGCTGCTCTTCCATGCAGGCCTCGAAACCATCCATATCCAGATGAATATCCTCGCCCTTCAAAATATCCGCCGTCAGATCGGTGGGAAAGCCATAGGTGTCATAGAGGGTGAACAGCGTCCTGCCAGGGATCGTTCCGCCACCACCCGCTTCTTCCGCGGCCTGCTCTACCAGTTTCAAACCCTTGTCCAGCGTCCGGATAAAGCGCTCTTCCTCAATGCGGATCACCTGTTCGATGTTGCGACGGCTTTCCTTCAACTCCGTATAGTGCTCACCCATCTCATGAACCAGCGATTCCACGAGCTTATAAATAAAGGCTTCTTTCATTCCCAATAATCGGCCGTGGCGGCAGGCCCGGCGCAGGATACGACGCAGCACGAAGCCGCGTCCTTCATTGGATGGCAACACGCCGTCGGCCAGCAGAAATGAGACCGAACGAAGATGGTCGGCCAGTACGCGCAGGGATGCATCCCGTGTTTCATCCTCACCGAACTTCACGCCGGTAACCTCGCAGGCCGCGGCAATCAGCCCGCGAAACAGGTCAATATCATAATTGTTGTGCACGCCCTGCATGACGGCCGCAATGCGTTCCAGTCCCATACCGGTATCCACCGATGGCTTTGGCAGCGGATTCAGCCTGCCATCGGCATCCCGGTCGTATTGCATGAATACCAGATTCCATATCTCGATGTAGCGATCACCGTCTTCCTCAGACGAGCCCGGCGGTCCACCCGCGATCTGTGGGCCATGGTCATAAAATATCTCCGAGCAGGGGCCGCACGGCCCGGTATCTCCCATGGACCAGAAATTGTCCCTTGCGCCGATACGGGCCAGTTTGTCGGGGGATACGCCGATATGGTTCAGCCAGATGTCCGCGGCATCGTCGTCTTTCTCAAAAACCGTCACAAAAAGACGATCGGCGGGTACGTCCAACTCGCGGGTTAAAAATTCCCACGCATATTCAATGGCTTCACGCTTGAAATAATCACCGAAGGAAAAATTTCCCAGCATTTCGAAAAAAGTATGATGCCGTGCGGTATGCCCGACATTCTCCAGATCATTGTGCTTGCCGCCCGCCCGCACGCATTTCTGACTGGAAACCGCGCGCACATAGTCGCGGCTCTCGCGGCCCAGAAAGACATTCTTGAACTGCACCATGCCGGCGTTGGTAAACAGCAGGGTTGGGTCGCCATGCGGCACCAGCGGGCTGGACGCCACCACCTGATGTCCCCTGTCCGCAAAATAATCGAGAAACCGCTGCCGAATCTCCGATGTTTTCACTTACACCTCCACCTGGTGTTCATTCAGGCAGCGCAGGATGGTATCAGTATCATAGCCCTTGTTCCGCAAATATCGCGCATGCCGCCGCCACAAGCGCCTGTCGCTGAAACGCAGGCCGAGCGGGTCCCTTCGCACAAGCACATTCCGGCATGATGCAAGGGCGTCAAACGAATCCTGTGCCTGTTCCCTGGCCTGCTCGATGGCCGCATCCCGTACGCCATACCGGGCCGCCCTGATGGCAATCAGCCACGGCGCTTCCCCGCGCGCCATGCGCGTGCGGAAGAAACCGTCGGCAAAACGCTGTTCACTGAGATAATCGTCGTCCCTCAGCCGGCACAGCACCCGATCGATACAGTCGACATCATACCCTCTGGCCTGCAGACGAGCCCGCATAACGGCTTCGCAATATTCACGCCTGGCAAGCAGGCGCATGGCACAGGCAAGGGCCGCGTGCTCCTGTTTCTCTCTTTTCCCGCCACCGTCCGACAGACTGCTAATCTCCGGCTTCCCGGCGCTCCGTTGCGGTCATGCCGAGTTCATTCCTCAGTCCGGATTCAATTTCACCCATAATTTCAGGGTTTTCCTTGAGGAAAGTGATGGCGTTTTCACGTCCCTGCCCTATCCGCTGCGTATCAAGCGCATACCAGGCTCCGCTTTTATTCACCAGCCTGTGTTCCACGCCCATGTCCAGAATTTCGCCGGCATGTGAAACGCCTTCGCCATACATGATGGAAAAACGCGCCTGTTTGAAAGGCGGCGCCAGCTTGTTTTTCACCACCTTGACGCGCGTTTCATTGCCCAGCACTTCATCTCCCTTTTTGATGGCGCCCGTGCGGCGCACATCCAGCCGGACCGATGCGTAAAATTTCAGGGCGTTGCCACCGGTTGTCGTTTCAGGATTGCCAAACATCACGCCAATTTTCATACGAATCTGGTTGATGAAAACCACCGTGGTCCTGGTACGGGAGATTGATGATGTCAGTTTACGCAGCGCCTGGCTCATCAGCCTGGCCTGCAATCCCATATGCGAATCACCCATGTCACCATCCAGTTCGGCCTTGGGGGTCAGCGCTGCTACGGAGTCCACCACGATGATGTCCAGGGCACCGGAGCGCGTCAGCATATCCACAATTTCCAGTGCCTGCTCGCCGGAATCCGGCTGCGAGACAAGCAGGTCGTCCACCTGTACGCCGAGCCTTTCCGCATAACCCACATCCAGCGCATGCTCCGCATCCACAAAGGCCGCCGTGCCGCCGAGTTTCTGCGCTTCAGCCACGGCGTGCAGGGCGAGTGTGGTCTTGCCGGAGGATTCCGGCCCGTAAATTTCCACCACGCGACCTCTGGGATAGCCGCCGATGCCTAGCGCCACATCCAGCGCCAGGCTGCCGCTCGGAATGGTTTCCACGGCGACAATACCCTGATCGCCCATACGCATGACCGTTCCCTTGCCGAACTGGCGCTCAATCTGGGACATTGCGGTTTCCAGTGCCTTAATTTTATCCGACATGCTGTGTTCCTCTCTTTTCCTTTTGTAACGGCCCGGTTGCTTCCTGTCCGTTTAACCGGTCAGTCCAAACTCTTCCAGAACGCGGTAGCGGGCGCCATCCCTGTACAATTGCGACTGAAACAGGGTTACGCTTTCCGCCGTCCATTGCGCCTGCGGCGGCCGGGGTATCCCGGCCAGCGCCTCGGCACTCACCGGAGCCGGGAAACCGCGCCTTCTCGCCAGCGTCAGATGCCCCCGGAAGCGTTCCTCCCTGGCCGAATGTTTGCGAACGGTAGCATGCACCGCGCGTCTGCAACACTGTGCCAGGGTCTTCAATCTTCCCTGCCTGCCGGCATCCTCGATACCCAGCCAGAACACACGGGCGCGGCCGGGGTCGGGAAAGACCCCGGCCTGCCCAAGGCAAAGCTGCACAGGGGCTGTATTTTCCGTGCATTCAGCCAGCGCCTCCTGCAGAAAATCCATCTTTCCCCCCTGAACATCGCCATAAAAAGCCAGTGTCAGATGCCAGTTCAGTCTGGGAACATCCCGCCATTCGGTTGCCGGAAGATACAGGCAGGCCCCCTGCCACCATGCGGCAACTTCATCCGTGATGTCAGCGGGCACTTCAATCGCTGCAAACAAACGCATGCATGCATGCTACTTCCCCGCCATCTAAAAACCATCGCAATCTTCAGCAATGCGGGTATATTTGCGGCTATGAGTCTTGATTTTGACTGGCTGGAAGAGGAATTACGATTCGAGGCCCTGTCCGATGACACCAGGGCCGTGTTGAGAGCGGCCATTGAAAAGGAATTTATACCGGAGGGTATGCCCATTATTCACCAGGGCACTTCGGTTCAGGACCTCTATTTATTGCGTTCCGGCAGTATCAATATTACACAGAAGCACGGCGATCAGGAAGTAACTCTGACCACCGCCAATGAAAACAAGACCTTCGGAGAAATCAGCTTTTTCGGCGATGAACCGGCGGCGGCCAACGTTCTGGCCGACCAGCCGTGTGAAGTATACAAGATTTCCTGTGAACATTTCCGCCAGCTTATGCGGGAACATCCGGATATCGCCCTTAAAATCATGGCGTTTGTCGTGCGGAGCATGGGAGAGGTTATTCGCAGCATGGATTCAAGCAGGGTATGGCACTGAATCCGCGCGCCAATATGTAAATTTCACTGGATGATTTGCGGCTTGCGGCGGGCTTGACCGCTTTTACGCCGGCAAACCAGCCCTCGATCTCTCGCCTGAAGGCGTCAAAACCCTGGCCCATGAATGTTTTGAGTAGCAGATGTCCTCCCTCCCGCAAATGATTCACGGCGAATTCCAGCGTCAGCTCATTCAGTTCCATTGTTCGCGCCTGATCAACCAGCTTGTGCCCACTCATTTCCGGCGCCATGTCGGAAACCACCATATCCACCTTTCGCCCGGCCAGCACTTCATCCACACGGGCCAGCGTCACCGGCTCGGTAAAATCTCCCCGAATAAAGCTCGCGCCACTGACCGGCTGCATATCCAGCAGATCCACGCCAATAACCAGGCCATTCTCACCCTTCCACCGGACCAGTTCTCCGCTCCAGGAACCCGGCGCACATCCGAGGTCAATTATTACATTCGTTTTTCGCCGCAACAGTTTATAACGATTGAGAATTTCCGTCAGCTTGAACGCCGCCCGTGAACGTTTTCCCTCGCGTTGCGCCTGTTTTACATGCGGATCATTCGCATGCCGTTGAAACCACGCCGAGGTCTTGCGCTTCGCTTTGCTTTTCGACTGTTTGGCCATAGTCCTTACCCTTCACCGCCAATATCGCGGATCAGAAACTCCAGAGAACAAAAAACAGAAAATCTTATGCCGTCAGGCTTAAGTCGGAGATGGTGTTCAGCGCATCCGCGGCTGCCTGCTCAAGATATGGTTTCAGATAATGGCCCGTCCAGGAAGATTCGCAGGCCGCGATATCCTCCGGTGTTCCGGCCACGACGATTTCCCCGCCCCGGTCGCCGCCTTCCGGGCCCATGTCCACGATCCAGTCCGCCGTCTTGATTACCTCCAGATTGTGTTCGATGACGATCACCGTGTTGCCCCGTTCCACCAAGGCGTGCAACACGGAGAGCAGCTTGGCCACATCATCGAAATGCAGGCCGGTGGTGGGTTCATCGAGGATGTAAAGCGTGTCTCCCGTAGCTCGTCTGGCCAGTTCGCGGGCCAGCTTGATGCGCTGGGCCTCGCCGCCTGAAAGCGTGGTGGCCGACTGCCCCAGACGAATATAGCCGAGCCCGACCCGGCGCAGGGTCTCCAGGCGGTGGCGGATGGGCATGATATTGGCGAAAAAAACCGCCGCCTCGTCCACCGTCATGGCCAGCACATTGGCGATGGTTTTTCCCTTGTAGCGGATTTCCAGCGTTTCCCGGTTGTAGCGCGCGCCGTTGCAGGTTTCACAATGCACGTAGACGTCCGGCAGAAAATGCATTTCAACCCTGATAATGCCGTCGCCGTCGCAGGCCTCGCAACGCCCGCCCCGGACGTTGAAGGAAAAACGTCCCGGCTTGTAGCCCCGGGCGCGGGATTCGGGCACCGAGGCGAACAGATCACGAATGGGAGTAAACAGGCCGGTATAGGTCGCCGGATTGGAGCGTGGCGTGCGCCCGATCGGGCTCTGGTCGATATCAATAATCTTGTCCACCAGTTCCGCGCCGGGCAGGGCATCATGCGCGCCCACCCGCTCCCTCACATGCCGCATGCGCCTGGCAAAGGCCCGGTACAGGGTGTCCAGCACCAGCGAGGACTTGCCGGAGCCGGATACGCCGGTGACGCAGGTCAGCCGCCCGACGGGAAAAGCGGCGTCAATGCCCTTGAGATTGTGCGCCCTGGCGCCTTTCACGCCCAGCATCGGATGCTCGTCCGGCACCGGCATGCGCTCCGGTATGGCGATTGACTTCCGTCCGGTCATGTAATCGGCGGTCAGCGAATCCTTATGTTTCAGAATGGTTTCAAGCGGCCCGGCCGCAACCACCCTGCCGCCGTGTTCACCCGCCCTCGGCCCCATGTCCACCACCCAGTCGGCCCGCCGGATCGTATCCTCGTCATGCTCGACCACCAGTACGGAATTGCCCAGATCACGCAGACGCTCCAGTGTGGCCAGCAGACGGGCATTGTCGCGCTGATGCAGGCCGATGGAGGGCTCGTCCAGAATATAAAGTACACCCATCAAGGCCGAACCAATCTGGGTTGCGAGCCGGATACGCTGTCCCTCGCCGCCGGAAAGCGTGGCGGCGGTGCGGTGAAGCGACAGATAATCCAGCCCCACCTCGATCATGAAACCCAGGCGGGCGTCAATTTCCTGCAAGACGCGATCGGCAATGGCACGATCCTGAACGCCCAGGTCCAGGCCGCAAACCCATTCACGAGCTTCCCTGAGCGGCATATTCACCACTTGCGGCAGACTGACGCCGCCCACATAAACGTGACGCGCGACCAGATTCAGCCGCGAACCGTCACAATCCGGACACGGGGCATCGTTAATGTAATGCGACAGGGACTCACGCACCTCGTCCGATTCACTTTCCCGGTAGCGCCGTTCAAGGCTGGGGATGACGCCCTCGAATTGCCGCATAAATTCCCGCACCATGCCGTGATCGAAGTATCGGAAACAGATTTTTTTACCCCGGGAGCCGTAAAGAATAAATTGTCTCGCCTCCTCATTCAGGGATGAAAACGGCGTTCTCGCCTCAATGCCCAGATGCCGGCACACCGCTTCCATCGTTTGCTGAAAAAAAGGCGTTTCACGTCCCGACCATGGCGCGATGGCGCCCTGCTTCAGCGATTTTGACGGATCCGGCACCACCAGATCAGGATCAAAGATAATTTTGGCGCCGATGCCGTCGCAACTCGTGCAGGCGCCAGCGGGTGAATTGAAGGAAAAAAGCCGTGGCTCGATTTCCGGATACGAAATGCCACAGTCCGGGCAGGCAAAGCGTTCGGAAAAGGTGCGCGACCGCCCGCCTACCAGGGTAATGAGCATGCCGTCGCCATGGCGCAGACAGGTTTCCACCGAATCGGCGAGACGGGTACGGATACCGCTACGCATGACGAGCCGGTCGACCACCAGTTCAATATCATGTTTCCTGTTTTTCCACAGCGCCGGTGCATCCTCAATGGGCATAATTTCGCCGTCGATGCGGACGCGCACAAAGCCATCCTGCCCGGCCTTTTCAAGCTCGCGCCGGAACTCACCCTTCCGGCCGCGCGCAATGGGCGCCAGCAACTGCACTTTCGCGCCTTCGGGCAATGCCATCATTGTGTCGATAATCTGACTGGCGCTCTGGGAGGTGATCGGCTTGCCGCAGCCATGGCAATGCGGCTTGCCGATACGGGCGAACAACAAGCGCAGATAGTCGTAAACCTCGGTAATCGTGCCGACGGTGGAACGCGGGTTGCGGCTGCTGGTTTTCTGTTCGATTGAAATGGCCGGGGACAGCCCCTCGATGGCGTCCACATCGGGACGCTCCATCATGCCGAGGAACTGACGCGCATAGGCCGAGAGTGATTCCACGTAGCGGCGCTGGCCCTCGGCATACAGGGTGTCGAAGGCGAGCGACGATTTGCCGGAACCGGATACCCCGGTAATCACCACCAGTTTGTCACGCGGAATATCCAGGCTGATATTCTTCAGATTGTGCACGCGCGCGCCACGCACGCGTATCCATCGTTCGCCTGATTTTTCAGTCATTCAACCTCCAGAAACGCGCAAGGCTATGCTTCCAGACACCCTGTACAAGCCGACGGGACATGCTACAGTCCAAATAAATTAACATCATTAAGCAGGAGGTCATCATGACGGAAAAAGACGCTACCACGGAAGCCGCCAATCAGGCGCCGGAAACGCCGCCCCCACCCCCGGTCAAGTCCGCTCAATCCTCATCATCCCTGCCCGTGCTTCTGTCCATCCTGGCCGTACTGCTGGCCATCGTGGCACTTGCCGCCAGTCTGCTCGGCAGCGGGAAGATACAGGTCAAGCGTGTGGATTCAGCCGTCAACAACAGGCTTGGCGCCCTCGAAAATCGCCTGAGCCATCTGGAATCCTCGCTCGCCAGCGAGCGACATGATCTGATGCAGGCAAAACTTG
This sequence comes from uncultured Zetaproteobacteria bacterium, assembly GCA_964628185.1. GTDB lineage: Bacteria > Pseudomonadota > Zetaproteobacteria > Mariprofundales > Mariprofundaceae > CAZVLQ01. The sequence continues at coordinate 29,296 of CAZVLQ010000016.1, forward strand.
CACGACTGCTCACCGAAGTCCGGGATATTGCCAAGCTTGGCGATACAAAAGCAAAGCAGGAAATCTCCAGGGTTGAAAATATCCTCAGCAGCCTGAGCACGGAACCCGCCACCAGGGTGAAAGCCCGCGTTGATCTGGAACACACCGGCCCGGTGGCGAAAACAGTCGAACCGGCCTCACCCAAAACCGGAAATCCGCAGACTGAAACCACCCAACAGACCCCACAGCCTGAAACCACCCAGCCGGCAAGTGAACAGACAAATGAGGGTAATCAGGCGTCATCAAAACCCGATAACACCGAGGCCAAACCCGCGCTGGAAGAGGAAAATGCGGCAACCCCGGACACAGGCGAAGATACCGGGGCTGCATCTCCCGCCACTACGGAAAAATAATACCAGCTTTTCCCTGCCGGCTACATCACCTCCGCCGCATAGGCGGCCAGACGTGAACGCTCGCTGGCCTTAAGCGTCACATGGCCGGCATGCGGCCATTGCGCGAAGCTCGTCACCGCCATGGAAAGCCCGTTCGTGTAGGCCGTCAGATAAGGCGTATCGATCTGGGCGTTGTTGCCCAGAATAATAATCTTTGAACCTTCACCGATGCGCGTCACCAGCGTCTTCATCTGGTGCGGAGACAGGTTCTGCGCTTCATCCACAATCAGCCATGTACGTGTAAACGTGCGGCCGCGAACAAAAGACAGGGCCGAAATTTCAATGCTGTATTGGGAAAGATCATTGCCCAGACCATGAAAGTCCTCGCCCAGCAGCAGGGAAAGATTGTCGGTGACGGCACCCATCCATGGTTCCAGCTTTTCCTTTTCCGTGCCGGGCAGATAGCCGATATCCTGCCCCATCGGTACCGTCGCGCGTGTTACAACAATGCGCTCGTACAAATCCTGATCGAGCGTCAGGTGCAACCCGCATGCCAGCGCCAGCAGGGTTTTTCCACTGCCGGCCCGGCCAAGCAGGTTTACCAGGTCCAGCTCAGGGTCCATCAACAGATTCATGGCCATGTTCTGCTCGGCATTTCTGGCCTGGATACCCCATATGGCATGACGCTCACCGCGATAGGACCGAATATCATGCAGATGCACATGACCGTCATCCTCAAGCTGGATACAGCGTAGTGCCTTCCCCTTGCCGCCGGGGAGTGTGACAAAACCGTTGATACAGGGCGGCGTCAGCGCCTTCGGCCATTCCAGCCGGTAGTGACTTCCCTTCGGCCCATCCGTCACCTCCATACCCTCGGCCATGCCGTTCCACACATCGTCATCCAGTTCAATGTAGCCAAGCGGCAAAATGTCGAGATCTTCAACCACCCGGTCGGAACGATAGTCCTCGGCAACAAGTCCCAGCGCCCGCGCCTTGATTCGCAGGTTGATATCCTTGGACACAAGCACTACATCCCGGTTTTTGTGCTCCTGCTGCAGGGACATCGTGACGGCGATAATGCGGTTGTCTCCGCTTCCCCTGGCCAGTGCCTCGGGCAAAATCTCCAGAGCGCGGTGGTTCAGTTCAAAAAACAGGCAACCGCCGCCGGGCAGCGGGCAACCCTTTTCAAGGTCGGCGCAACCCTCGCTTAAGGCGTCAAGCTGGCGTGATGCCTCGCGCACGTTGCGGGCCAGCTCATCGAAACCGCGCTTGACCTTGTCCATTTCCTCGAGTACGGCGATCGGAAGCACCACGTCATGCTCGTCAAACTGGTTGAGTGCAAGAGGATCGTGGATCAACACATTGGTATCGAGCACATAAATTTTTCGTTCTTCTCTGGCGGTCAAATCCGTCCTCCATCTGCCATGTTAAATCTGCGACGCCTTCTTCTACGGCTCAAATTGGCGGCACACCCTAGCGATGCAAACCACGGCTGACAAAGCCCTGTTTCATTCTTGACAGTGATGGGGCTGCTGGCATGATTCGCATCCCCTTACGCGGGAATAGCTCAGTTGGTAGAGCGCAACCTTGCCAAGGTTGAGGTCGCCGGTTCGAACCCGGTTTCCCGCTCCAGTTTACGGGCCGCAAGGCCCTTTTTCTTTTTTTGGCTGGATACCTCGGCAGGGTAGCCAAGTGGTAAGGCAGAGGTCTGCAAAACCTCCATGCACGGGTTCGAATCCCGTCCCTGCCTCCATCCCGCACATCCGTCTTGAAGCCCCTGCTTGCAAACCAGCCGCATCAGGGTGTCATGCTGATCACGCGAATGGTTAACCCGTTCTTTCATAGCCGACTATCCCGTGATATAAGTCCGCATGCCTGATTCATACCTCAATGCCATCGAACACAGCCGGGTCTACGAGATTGCCCGCGAAACGCCGCTGGAACTGGCGCCAAAGCTCTCGGCAAGGCTGCACAACGAGGTGCTGTTCAAGCGTGAGGACCTGCAACCGGTCTTTTCATTCAAAATCAGGGGCGCCTACAACAAAATCTCCCGGCTGAGCGATGCGGAATGCGCCAGAGGCGTGATTTGCGCCTCGGCCGGGAATCACGCCCAGGGCGTGGCCATGAGCGCCAGGCGACGGGGCTGCAAGGCCGTTATCGTCATGCCGCGCACCACACCGGACATCAAGGTCAAAGCGGTTGAATCCATGAGCGGGAGCGTGGTGCTGGCCGGAGACTCCTATTCCGACGCCTGCAGGCACGCATACACCCTGCGCGATGAAACCGGCCTGTATTTCGTCCATCCCTACGATGATCCGCTGGTCATCGCCGGCCAGGGCACCATTGCAGGAGAACTGCTGCGGCAGGCAAGCAAGGATATCGATGCAGTCTTCATTCCCATCGGTGGAGGTGGCCTTGCCGCCGGCATGGCCGTGTACCTTAAACACTATTCGCCGCAAACCCGCGTGATTGGCGTGGAGCCGGTGGACTCATCCGCCATGCACCAGTCCATTCAGGCCGGCAGGCGAGTGCATCTGGATCAGGTCGGAATCTTCGCCGATGGCGTTGCCGTCAAACAGGTGGGCGAACACACCTTTGATCTGGTCCGGCGTTTTGTGGATGAAATTATCCTGGTAGATACGGACGAGATCTGCGCCGCCATCAAGGATATCTTTGACGACAACCGCAGCATCGTGGAACCAGCCGGCGCCCTGGGCGTGGCGGCGATGAAAAAATACGTTCAGCGGGAGCATGCGCACGGCAGGGTGCTGGTCTGCATCAACAGCGGTGCCAACATGAACTTCGACCGTATGCGCCATGTGGCCGAACGCACCGAGATGGGCGAAAAGCGCGAGGCTCTGTTCGCCGTCACCATTCCCGAACGGCCGGGCGCATTCCTGAGCTTCTGCAAAGCCCTCGAAGGCCGCGTCATCACCGAATTCAACTATCGTCTGTCAAGCCGAACTGAAGCGCATATCTTCGCCGGCGTCGGCATCAGCGGCCCTGAGGAAGTGGAAACCATCCAGGCCAAACTGGAAGATGCGGGATACCCGGTTATCAATCTGATGGATAATGAACTCGCCAAATTGCATATCCGCCACATGGTCGGTGGCCGCAGCGGGCTGGTACACGACGAAATTCTGTTGCGCTTCGAATTCCCCGAACGGCCCGGCGCCCTGCTCGACTTTCTCAGCCAGTCCGCCGGACGCTGGAATATATCGCTGTTTCATTACCGCAATCATGGCGCCGCCTTCGGCCGTGTGCTGGCGGGACTTGAAGTGCCGGTGGAGGAACGTCCGGAACTGGAAAGCTTCCTCACGTCACTGGGCTATGCATTTGTGGATGAATCCGGCAATCCGGCCTATCAACGATTCCTGTGACGCACGAGGCATCAATGACGGACCGGATCCGGCAGGCATTGCGCAACGTCACCGACCCGGAAATCGGCATCAACATTGTTGATCTGGGCCTGATCTATGACATCGAAGCCCGCCCCGACGAGCTTGTTATCCGCATGACCATGACCGCACCGGCCTGCCCCATGAGCGCCTGGCTGACCGGGCAGGTACGCCAGGAAGTGCAGCGAATTGCCGGGTCACGCACCGTTACGGTAGACCTGGTATGGGACCCGCCATGGAATCCATCCATGATGAGTGATGCCGCCAGAGACCGGCTGGGTTGGCCGGAAGGCGCACCCTGACCCGGAGCATGTTCTGAATCAAAGTCCTGCCATGGCGAAGGACCACAACGATCCTCCCGATCAGCGCCCGCCCCGTGATCTGGACGTGCCCTATCGCTTTCCACTTCTCCTGCTTGGTTTTATTGCCCTTGGCGCGGGCCTGATGGCGGGCTTAAGCCGGATCGGCTGGGAAGCGCCGTTTGCCTCCCGCGCCCTGGCGGCCTGGCATGCACCGCTGATGATCTGCGCCTTCTTCGGCGCCCTGATCGCCCTGGAACGGGCGGTGGCAACAGGAAGGGCATGGGCCTACGCAGCGCCCCTGAGCGCCGGGCTGGGCGGCATCCTGCTGATCTCGGGTCTTTCCCGGCAAGCCGCCATCACGCTGTTTATCGTGGCCAGCCTTGTTTTTACCATCGCGACCTTCCGGCTCGCCCGCCGGCACCCGGGCCTGCCGATGTCCATCCTGACGCTCGGGGCTATCAGTTGGCTGGGTGGAAACCTGATGTGGCTGGCGCAACGACCTCTGCATGAGGCCGTACCCTGGTGGGCCGGTTTTCTGATCCTGACCATTGCCGGCGAAAGGCTGGAACTGAGCCGGCTCAGACCGGCTTCAGAGCGGGCAAAGCGACTTTTTGCAGCGGCGGTGGCGCTGTTTATGGCTGCCTTGCTGCTCGGACTGATACGGGAACAGGCAGGCCATGTGCTGATGGCCGCGGCCTGTGCCGGCCTTGTTTTGTGGCTGCTGCGGCACGATATTGCCCTGTCCATGGTCCGGGACAAAGGCTTGACCCGCTTTATCGCCGTATCCCTGCTGGCGGGTTACTTCTGGCTGGGCGTGGCCGCCATCGCCGGTCTCGCCGGACACGGCATGTTTGCGCCCGGCCCGAATTATGATCTAACCATCCACGCTGTTTTTCTCGGCTTTGTTTTTTCCATGGTGTTCGGGCACGCCCCGATCATCTTTCCCGCCGTCACCCGATTTACCCTCGCCTGGCATCCGCTGTTTTATCTGCATCTGGCGCTTCTGCATATTTCCCTCGTTGTGCGCCTGTTCGCTGGTCCGGAGCTGCACATGCCCGGTGGCGCGCTGAATGCCGCGGCGATTATCCTGTTTGTGCTCAATACCGTTGCCGCGGTCATCCGCGGCCGCATCAGCGAACACGCCCGTTAGCCCCATAAAATATAGGCTATCGCGCGGCGGGACAACACCACTTGCTTCCCGACAATGGACTCAAGGTGGGATTGCCTGTCTGCATGTGTTCACGCACAGGCAGGCCGCTCATCCACCCGGAGCTTTGCGAGTGGCTCGAACTTGAATTATTTGTAGAATGAAGGCTCCAGCAAGCGATACAACCCCGACAGAACCCGATATCACATGGTTCCTATATCTGATCCGCTGCAAGGATGGCTCTCTTTATACAGGTATCACCACCGATGTGGAGCGTCGCTTTATCGAACATCAATCAGGCAAAGGAGCAAAATACCTGCGCGGAAAAGCGCCGCTCACGCTGGCCTTTCAACAAAAGGTCGGTTCGCGCTCCGCCGCACTCAAAGCCGAAGCTTCAATCAAACAATTATCCAAAACGCGAACACTTGCAGGATCCATGTTATATCTTATCAACGATTAAAGAGTTCGACACCACACGCACTGGCAGCCTGGCTAAGCCTTGTATCCAGTGTTGCCAACCCGGCCTGCTTGCGTTCGGCCAGTTCAAGATAGGCGGCATCATAGGCTGAAAGATCGTATATGACGCTCAAATGATGAACCCGCTCCATCCAGCCGGAACCTGACGCAAGATCGGTTTGAATTGGCAGATCACCATACAATTGAATCAATCTGGTCGCATCGTTATCACTCAAACGGTCTCTTCGCCTGGCTGTAAGCAGTACATTGCCGATCTCATGCCACCAAAGCGAGGGCACCCATGTTTCATTGCTCTCCATCTGCAATAAAAACGAATCCGCTATAGAAGATGACTCATCAGGAAGCCCCAATGCTGCCGCCATCGAACAATCCATAATCCAGGACATCAGTATTTACGCCCTTCATCAATCAATGCACGGATATTGAAATCGCCTTTGATACGCTGCCTGACGGAGCGAAAACGGGCCAGCAATCCGGACACATCTCCAGCCTGATCATTGACTGGCTCCAGTCGCGCAACGGGTGATCCCCGCCGGGTAATTGTAAAACTTTGTCCACCCTCCACCTCCCGAATCAGGGATGAAAGATGTGTTTTTGCATCAAAAGCAGAAACCCGCTTGTGTGATTCATGAGACATATCAACTCCCATAGTATTTTATCCTGTGTCTGGGGCCCTGCCTGTCTGCGTGCGGCACGCACAGGCAGGTGCAATCATCACGGTGATTCATGAACAGTTCGGCCTAGTTTAGAATCTAGTTTAATATAAACGGATACGATCAAATGTCAATAGATCATCGAGACGGTTCTCATGGCCTCTGCAGAACATAATCGGCTCAGACTTGATATTATTGATATTTGAGCTTGATCATTCGGATTGTGGATATTCGGAGGCTTGTTACGCGTATCTATCCCTACGCTATCGGCCATTATTTAGCTGGCTCAAATCGCGCACGCCACCACGATCAGCCGAGGTGGTCAGGGCAGCGTAGGCTTGCAGGGCCCTGGAAACGGCGCGGTCACGATTTGCCGGTCTCCAGGCGGCTGCACCCCTACCCTCCATCGCTTTTCTTCGTTCATTTAATACTTCATCAGAAACCTTTAACTGCATGGAACGATTTGGAATATCTATTTCGATGATATCGCCATCTTCGATCAGTCCGATGGCGCCACCTTCGGCCGCCTCCGGCGATACGTGGCCGATGGAAAGGCCGGAGGTACCACCTGAAAAGCGGCCATCGGTCAGCAGGGCGCAATCCTTGCCCAGACCCTTCGATTTCAGGTATGAGGTGGGATAGAGCATCTCCTGCATACCCGGCCCGCCCTTCGGGCCTTCGTAGCGGATCACCACCACGTCACCGGCCGAAATCCGGTCGTTCAGGATGGCCGATACCGAGTCCTCCTGGGATTCAAACACCCGTGCCCGACCCGTAAATGTCCAGATGGATTTATCCACGCCTGCGGTTTTCACGATACAGCCGCGCTCGGCGATGTTGCCATACAGAACCGCCAGACCGCCCTCGCTGGAATAGGCATGGGCGATGTCGCGAATGCAGCCGTGCTCGCGGTCAAGATCAGGCGATTTCCAGCGCTCATTCTGGCTGAATGCCACCAGGGTGGGCACGCCGCCGGGCGCCGCACGATAAAAGTCACGCGCTCCGGCATTGGCCTCATTGCACACATCCCACCGGCTGATGGCCGCCGCCAGGGATGAAGCATGCACCGTACCTGCATCATGATGAATCAGGCCGCCACGATCCAGCTCGGCCAGAATGCCAAGCACGCCGCCCGCGCGGTGTACATCCTCAAGGTGGTAGCGCGACGAAGGAGACACCTTGCAGATATTCGGTATGTGGCGGGACAGCCGGTCAATGTCCGCCATGGTGAAGTTAACGCCGGCTTCATGGGCGATGGCCAGCAGGTGCAGGACGGTGTTGGTGGAACCGCCCATGGCGATATCGAGGCTCATGGCGTTTTCAAAGGCCTCAAGCGTGGCAATGGAGCGCGGCAAGATGCTTTCATCATCCTGCTCGTAATAACGCCTGGACAGTTCCACCGCCAGACGCCCCGCCCTCAGGAAGAGCTGCCTGCGGTCGGCATGGGTCGCCACCAGCGTGCCGTTGCCCGGCAGGCCCATACCCAGCGCCTCGGTCAGGCAGTTCATGGAATTGGCGGTAAACATACCGGAGCACGAACCACAGGTCGGGCAGGCCGAACGTTCAATGGCAGCGATATCCTCATCCGACTCATTCGGGTCGGCCGCCATCACCATGGCATCAACAAGGTCCAGATATATTTCGCGGTTTTCAAGTGTGACCTTGCCTGCCTCCATCGGCCCACCGGAGACAAAGACGGCGGGAATATTCAGACGCATGGCGGCCATCAGCATACCCGGCGTGATCTTGTCGCAATTGGAAATGCAGACCAGCGCGTCCGCCATGTGCGCGTTCACCATATATTCCACCGAATCGGCGATGAGTTCGCGGCTGGGAAGGGAATAAAGCATACCGCCATGGCCCATCGCAATACCGTCATCAATGGCAATTGTGTTGAATTCCTTCGCCACCCCGCCCGCGGCCTCGATCTCGCGTGCAACCAGCTGACCCATATCTTTCAGGTGCACGTGACCGGGAACAAACTGCGTGAACGAATTGGCGATGGCGATAATCGGCTTGCCGAAATCGCCATCCTTCATGCCGGTGGCGCGCCACAGGGCGCGAGCGCCGGCCATGTTACGACCATGCGTTGAAACTCGGGAACGGTATGGGGGCATGAAATTCTCCTCGTGGATGATTAAACCTGAATGATAGCGCCTCCTGCCGAAGTGAGCGACATTGACATCACTGCCGGTGCTCACAACACTGTAGCCCATGAACATGCTGGCAACGATGCAGACGCTTTACGCCACCCCTGAAGATGACATTCTAGACCGGATAGGCGCCCTCCGAACCAGGCTTGGTAAACAGGTGCTGATCCTTGGCCATCACTACCAGCGTGAGGAGGTTATTGCCTTCGCCGATATCACGGGTGATTCCCTCAAGCTGGCCCGGCAGGCAGCTGAAACCGATGCCCCTTTTATCATTTTCTGCGGTGTGCATTTCATGGCGGAAACAGCCGACATCCTGACCTCTGACACACAAATCGTCATCCTGCCCGACGCCGCCGCCGGATGTTCAATGGCCGATATGGCCGATGAGGCGCAGGTTAAACGCTGCTGGCGGGAGTTGTCCGGCATCTTTAAGCCGGATGATCATGTTACGCCGGTCACCTACATCAATTCCACTGCCGGTCTGAAGGCGTTTTGCGGCAAGCATGGCGGTATTGTATGCACCTCTTCAAATGCACGTCACATCATGCAATGGGGCTGGGACAGGCGCGAGAAAATTCTTTTTTTTCCGGACCAGCATCTGGGGGAAAATACCGCCCTGGCCATGGGGATGGCGGAAGAGGACATGATTCTCTGGAATCCGGCCCTCCCCCTTGGCGGAAACACGCCCGAGGCAATCGAAAAAGCAAAGCTTGTCCTGTGGAAAGGCTTTTGTTCGGTGCATCAGCTTTTTCGTGCCGAACATGCCGAAACGATGCGCCGGGAGCACCCCGGCATCGAGATACTCGCCCATCCCGAATGTTCGCATGAAGTGTGTGCAAGAGCCGATTTTGTCGGTTCCACAGAAGCCATCATCAACCATGTGCGGCAGGCCGCGGCGGGACAGTCCTTCGCCATCGGTACGGAACTGAATCTGGTTAATCGTTTGCGGCTTGGCTGTCCGGATAAGCCGATATACTTCCTTTCGCCCATCGTGTGCATGTGCTCGACAATGTTCCGTACCGATCCCCAGCACCTGTACACCGCTCTGAAAAGTATCGAGAACGGTACGCCTGTTAATACCATAAGGGTGCCGGATGAAGATAAACACTGGGCGCGAATCGCGCTGGAAAGGATGCTGAATCTTGCCTAAACGAAGCCTGTTCCCGTTCATTGCCGCTGTGCTTGCCTGTGTTTGCTTTCCAGCTCATACCATGGCGGAAGAATCGCTGTCGACGCTGACTCAAGACATTACCGCCTTCATCAAAGGCCCCGACGGCCGCTTTGCACCGGAAACGGCCGCACACGCCCAGGCCATTCTCGGCGCCGCCCTGATGGCTGAAAAAAAACATGACATCAAGTCACAAAACGAAAGCATACTGGCAGCCGGGGAGGCTCTGGCCAGTGCTCGCAAACTGGCACGGGACTTTAAATCGAGATTCAGGGATGTACTTGCGCTGGAAACAGCCGCTATGGAAACCGCGAAAAGCAGCCCCGATCCGGAGTTCATCGTCGCCGGCGAGCGCCTGCACGCCCTGATACAGGCATTTGAACATGGCGATCTGAATCAAGCCGTCAAACTGGCGGACAGCGCGAAAACCGATTTCAAGGCAATTATGGATAAAAGGCTGCCGGCGTTGCTGAACAAAACGGATGCCGCTCTGGTCGCGGCAGCCCGAAACGGCGCCAAACGCTATGCACCGATTACCTATGCCGCGGGTAAAAAATGGCTGTCCAGCGCGCTGAGCTATAGTGATGGCGTAAGCAAACAATGGCCCGCACATCCCCGCTTCGGGCTGAAACTTGCCAAGGCAGCTCGCGAGCTGGCATCCAGGGTCAAACAATGGCGGAAAAATGCCGGCAGCTTTGAAAGCCTGCTCGTACAGAACAGGCGGATACGGATGGAAATTGCCCGGGCGCTGGATATGGACGTGAACATGGAAGATCCCACCGCTGATGTTGACGCCAGCCTGATTCTGCAACGGATCGGAACCCTTAAAGCCGGCCTTGAACGTGAACACCTGGCGCACAAGGCGGATGTCACCCGTCTGAAAGAGGCGCAATCCCGGCAAATCGAGGCAAGACTTACCCGGTTACGCGATGAAATGACCCGTCAGCAAAGCGAACAGGTAAACGAACTCAAAGAGGCATTTAACATCAAACTTGGGCGAATCAAGGAAGCCTTTCATACCAAACTGGAACATGAAACCTTTGAACGGAAACGTCAGTCGCAGTTGCGCAAGATATTTCATAAGGATGAGGTGAAAATCCTGGCCAATCTGGACGGTTCCCTGCTGATTCGACTGGCCGCCCTCCGTTTCGCATCGGGAAGCAGCGCTATTAAGCCCAAATATTTTGATCTGCTCAGTCGGATTAAAAAGGGACTGGAACTGTATCCGGATCGGGAAATCTCCATTGAAGGTCATACGGATAACAAGGGAGACCCCAGAGCCAACCAGAAGCTGTCACTCAAGCGAGCTGAAGCCGTTCGTGATTTCCTTGTCGCCTCGGGCGTGCAAGGTGTGAAATTCAAGGCGCTTGGCTATGGCGACGCCTTCCCGATTGCAAGCAATGACTATGAGCGCGGCAGGGCCATGAACCGCCGCATCGACATTATCATCAGGGCCGCCTCCAAACATTGACGGCGACAACGGTAATGCCCGGAAATTTCAGGGACGGGAGCCCGTGATGGAAGTCCGGGCTCTGTCTCATCTGCCCGCCGCTCTCCAGGAGCGTGTGCGCGGCCTGCTTGAGGAGTTCAGGCATGACAACCCCTACAAACGCTCCATCATCCTGGAAACCGTACTTCTTCTGAGCGCCAATCACGATACGGCCGACCTGAAAATGATCGCCAGTGTTATTCAGGAGGTCCGCAAAGGGCTTGGCGTTTTCAAACGCTACAAGGCCATACGCAAGACATGCATCTTTGGCTCGGCGCGCACACCTCCCGAACATCCACGCTACAGGCAGGCGCGGGAGTGCGCCCGTCTGGTGCGTGAAAGCGGCATGATGGTCATCACAGGCGGCGGCGGCGGCATCATGCAGGCCGCCAACGAGGGCGCGGGTGAGGCCCAGTCATTCGGCATCAATATCAATCTTCCCATGGAGCAATTTCCCAACCCGGTCGTGGACGGCTCTCCTCGCCATTTCTACTGCAAGTATTTTTTTACCCGCAAGCTGTTTTTTCTCAAGGAAAGTGACGCCGTCGTGCTGGCGCCGGGCGGCTTCGGAACACTGGATGAGGCCTTCGAAACCCTTACCCTGCTGCAAACCGGCCGTACGCCGCCGATCCCTGTGATATTACTGGAAGCTCCGGGGGATGATTACTGGGGACCGCTGGTCCATTCATGGATGCGCAGGCTGGTGGATGATCACCTGATCAGCAGCAATGATTACCACTTCCTTTATCATACGGACAGTGCCGAAGCTGCTGTTCGGCATATCAACGGCTTCTACTCGAATTATCACAGCTTTCGCTACGTGGGCGAATGGGTGCTGCTAAGGATTTTATGTCCCCTTTCCCCCGATACACTGGCTCGGCTTAATGCCGAATTTTCGGATGTACTAAATAAGGGCGCTATCGAGCAGGTTTTTCGCTGGCCAAAAAGCGACAGTCCTGTCTATCAGCATCTGCCACGCTTGCGTATGCGCCTCAATCGCCGACGTATGAACGTATTACCGGAGATCATCCGTCGCATGAATGAAATGATGGAAAATGATTCCGAAACTCATGCAGGCCAGGAGCCTGTCGCGCGGTAGATTTTCTATAAGTCCGATAGGCTCCTTGCCCGGCATGCTCCTGGATAATCAGTAATAATTACTTTTTTTACAGCTTGTTGAAAATGCCGGAACCGGTGCATTGATTCTGTTCGGGATGGTGCAGATCATCATGATATTCGGTGCATGGCGCACCGGTGAAACACCCGTGCCTCTGGAATGGCTGGGGATCGTTATTGCCCTGACCGGCTCACTTGCGTCAGGTCTGGGGTATGCAGTCTGGTACACGGCGCTACAGGGGCTGACACTCACCCGTGCCGCAGTTGTTCAGCTCTGTGTTCCGATCGTCACCGCCATGGGAGGCGTGGCATTCCTGTCGGAGACCATCAGCCAGCGGCTTCTGCTGTCATCCGGTATGATTCTTGGCGGCATCTGGGTCACCATCATCGGCCGCAGACCCCTGATCAGGATAAAAGAACCATAGCTGCCGGGACAACAATGCCGATGTAAGAATCCATCCCGGATAAACTTTCATTGCTCGCCCCCGGGTTCCGGGGAACCACACCGTCCATTGACGGGAATCATAAAACTGAAAACGCTGCCCCGGTCGGGCTCGCTGGACTCCAGCCAGATGGTACCGCCATGTGCTTCCGCCAGGCGCTTGCACAGGGCCAGGCCCAGACCCGTGCCTTCAAATCTGCGGCTCAAGGAGGAATCAAGTTGCCGAAAGGGATGAAACAGCAGTGCACGGTCCTTTGCATCAATCCCAATACCGGTATCAATGACTGATACCTTGACAAACACCCGAGGGAGAGAGTCGTTGTGAGCAGCAATTTCGCGGTATACAGCTTCATACTTGCGTTTCAGTTCCTCACTTTTGAGCTTGTGCGCTACCACGGTCACATGCCCGCCATCCGGGGTAAATTTCACTGCATTGGATACCAGATTAAACAGCAATTGCTTGAGCCTCAGCTCATCCGCCACCACCGGCCCGAGGTCATCGGGAATATCGTATTTTAACGCGACCTGGTGCTGTCCGGCCTTTTGCTTAACCATTGTCAGGGCTACCCCCACCAGCATGGCCATATCCGTCTCTTTTAATTCAAGCCGCAATTCACTCGCTTCTATCTTGCTCAGATCGAGAATATCGTTGATCAGCGCAAGCAGATGATCACCACTGTCAACGATATTACGAGCATATTCCTTATATGATTCCGGCAGAGGACCTTCGATCTCTTCAACCATCAGCTCGGAAAATCCGATAATCGCATTGAGCGGTGTACGCAGTTCATGACTCATATTGGCAAGAAAAGAAGACTTGGCGCGGTTGGCCGCTTCGGCCTGGTTCTTTGCAATTGAAAGCTCGCTGGTGCGCTGTTCCACCTCTTCCTCAAGGCTTTCCATCAGCCGGGCATTCTCGATCGCCGTCGCCGCCTGATTGGAGAAAGTCGTCAGCATACGCATGCGATCATCGGTGAAAAATCCCGGGGTGCCGCTATAAAGGTTGAGCACGCCAATGGCTTTGCCTTTCGGAATGGTCAGAGGCACGGCAATCAGCGGAATGGCCACGAATGACAGCAGCCCATGTTCCAGGGTTTTTTCCCGCCAGGGTGAGAAGAAATCATCGGATTTGGTATCCTGACACAGCTGGGGTCTTCCCGTGCGAATCGCCAGCCCCGCCGGGTATTGCCCGGCGGGAGTATCATCACGGCGCATACTGATCCCGTTCAGGTAATTTTCCGCCGGGCCGCAGACAGATATCGGCGTAATCTCATACACGCCTCGTTCCACAAGACCAATCCAGGCCAGCTTCAGGTTAAAGATGCCCATGGCGGCTTCACAGACGGCATGATAGATATAGTTCGCATTCTGGATGCTGTTGATCTGCTGCGATGCCTCGGCCAGGGCCTGCAATTCCCGGCTGTATTGCTGTAAATTTGCCTCTGCTATTCTGCGTTCTGTGACATCCCTGCTGACAACAACGGCATGCGTCACTTTTTTTTCAGCGCCGTAATACGGATAATAAATCGCCTCGATCCAGCGCGTTCTGCCATCAGGAAAGTCAAACGAGAATTCCTTGCGCACCACTTCGCCCTCAAAACACCGGTCGAAATACGGCTGGATATCCATCTCGAACGCCTGTTGGCCCCAGATGTCGGGTACCTTCCTGCCAATGATTTCTTCCCGTGTTTTCCTGACCGACTTGAGGAAGGCATCGTTGGCTTCCCGGTAGATGTAATCCCGGTCAATGAGGTTCATGAAATCTCCGGAAGTGTTCACGATGAATGCATGACGCTTCCGTGCCTCTTCGCCCTGGTTGCGATCGGTAATGTCGGTGCCGTAAACATGAACTGCGTCCAGTTCGGGAATCCCCCGCACGGTGAACTGGAAATGCCTGCCGCCAATCTGCTGTTCACAATAAATTGTCTTGCCCTGTCGGATGAGTTTCCCGAAATCCTCACCCTGTATTGACGGAATTGCCTGCATGATCGGTCCGGCCAGAACATCACTGCCCATCAGTTCATGAGCCGCAGGATTTGCATCGAAAATATCGCCATTCTTGTCAAAACGTAATACAGGGGCGGGATTATATTTCACATAGGCGGCCATCTTCTCGATCGTTTCCTTCGTTTGCTTTCGTTCGGAAATATCGCGTGCGATCATCTGAATAGCCGGCCTGCCCATGAACTCTACCGGCACCACATTGATTTCGGCTGCAAACACCTCGCCATTCATTCTGAGCAGGCTTTCTACGATCCTGGGAGCAGGCCTGTTCCGTTCCTTCGTTTTCCGTATGCGCGCCAGCACCAGTTCACGTGCATCCGGATGAACAAAGTCCATCACCGGTCGTCCAATCAGTGCATCCGCATTTTCCAGACGAAATATCGCCGCCGCCGCCGAATTGGCGAACACGATCTTGCCTTTGCAGTGAACCAGCACCGCGTCAGGGATACTTTCAACAAGACAGCGATAGCGATCCTCACTGTCGTGCAACTCCTGGCTGACGCCTTTTTCCGTGTTACTGCCGTGCATCATTCTCACACATCGTGGAAAGCACGGGAGACGCCTTAGTGCAGACTTCCATATCCCCGGCTGTGCCGCGGGAAAAAACGGACTTAACGGCTTGCCTCATCAGTCCGCACTGAAAATATTTCGTCAAAATCATCGGCCACGGACTGGAATGCGGCAAGAATATCGGGGTCGAAATGCTGGGGCCTGGTGCGGCCATCTCCTTCGCTGATAATTTTTGTTGCCGTACGGTGATCGAATTTCTTCTTGTAGGGCCGCTCGCTGCGCAGGGCGTCATAAACGTCACAAATCTGCATAATGCGGGCTGACAGGGGAATAGCCTCGGCAAGGATACCCCGGGGATAGCCACCGCCATCCCAGCGCTCATGATGATTCAATGCAATTTCACGCCCCATAACCAGATAGGGCGAAGTTGCACCCTCCAGGATGTCCGAACCGATTGTGGTATGCGTTTTCATGACCTCCCATTCTTCCGGCGTAAGCCCGCCCGCCTTGAGCAGGATGTGATCGGGTATGCCAATCTTGCCGATATCGTGCATTGGACTGGCATAGAATATCTGTTTACAGAATTCCCGATCCTTCCCCAGTATCTCGGAAAGCCGCCGGCAGTAATGGCTGATTCGCCTGACATGCGCACCCGTATCGTCGTCACGATATTCGGCGGCCCGCATCAGGGTGTAGATGGATTCAACGAAGGCGCTCCTCAGCTCTTTGGTGCGCTGCTCCACCTGCTCCTCGAGGAGCTCATTGTGCCGTTTCAGCAAATCTCCGTAATCTTTCAGGCGCAACAGGTTGCGCACCCGCATTGACAGCAGCGGGCCGTCAACAGGTTTGGTGATAAACTCCTCTACGCCGCATTTCAGTCCCCGCAGGCACGATTTACGATCTTCCAGCGCCGTCACCATGATGACCGGAATTGGGCGGGTGTCAGGATTTTCCTTCAGTTTTTCGGCCGTCTGAAAACCGTCCATCACCGGCATCATGATATCCAGCAGGATCAGATCCGGTTTTTCCAGGCCAACCATGTCCAGCGCCTCGACACCGTTGACGGCCTGTCGTGTCTGGTAACCTTGCGCATGCAGAAGTGATTGTATCAGGCTGCGGTTATTTTTCTCATCATCAACGATAAGGATATCCCTTTTACCGGCGGCTTCATGCATGTTCATTGCCCCTGTGCTCCGCCCCCAGAAAAAGAGCGATCTTGTTCAGAAATTCCCTGTAGTGAACCGGCTTGGCGATATAACCGTCGCATCCGCCGGCAAGGATCTTATCCTTATCACCTTTCATGGCAAGGGCGGTCAGCGCAATCACCGGAATATCCTGCGTGGCGGCATCCTGCTTCAGCATGCCTGCCGCGGTCAGGCCGTCCATGCCGGGCAACTGGATATCCATCAGGATAAGATCGGGATGTTTCATGCGAGCCATCTCAATACCCGTATCAGCATCCATGGCCTCAAGCACTTCATATTGCTGTTTCTTCAGCATGCTCGAGACCAGATCCATGTTTATCCGGCTATCCTCAACGACAAGGATCGTCTTGCACATGCATATTCCTCCTATCCGGGATTTTCAGCCCCGTATTTCAGCCCCGTACATTCAACCTGCCCACACAGACGCGGGCCATACTGTAACAAACAATACTGAAGATACACAACATGCCTGGATGTGACGGGAATCACGCTGGTTCCCGGCCAAAACGGATTGCAGTCCTGATCGGGTAATCCAGGGGTCGGGGATCAGGAGTTAGGGGTCAGATTGCTGGTTCATTTATGTCTTCTGTTATCTGTCCCCTGTCTTCCGTCATCCGGAATATGTCCGCCTTCGTGCAATATGCGGGTTAAAGTGGTACATGGCATGGCCCGCTTGTCAGCGCCCGGCCACGGCGCGGAATTTACGTTGAAATTATTGCGGTGAGAAAAGGCGCCTGTTAGCTTCAAGCGGCAGAAGTGAAGCTTGCCACTATAAAAACGTCTGAACGGACCCGCGTAACCATTGCGGTTACCAGCAAGGAAAATGCAGGATGGTAAAGAACAGAGCCAAGGTTCTCGTCGTGGACGATGAGCCGATGAACGTCAAACTGCTGGCAGCCCACCTGAAACCTGCCGGTTACCAGTTGCTGACGGCGCACAACGGCACCGAGGCCATTGCAATCGCCCGCAAGTCCCTGCCCGATATTGTTCTGCTGGATATCATGATGCCGGACATCAATGGATACGAGGTTACACGGCAGCTGAAGGCGGATGAAAACACCCACTCGATTCCCATCGTACTGATCACGGCACTACGCGCGGTTGAAGACAAGGTGAAAGGCCTGGAGGCCGGCGCGGATGACTTTCTCAGCAAGCCGGTGGATGGAAACGAACTGCTGGCACGGGTACGTTCCCTGACCCGTATTAAAATGCTTGAAGATGAACTTGCGCTGCAAAAGCGCAGTATGCGGTACCTGACCCCTCCGCCGGCCTCTGAGCAGAAAAAGCTTGTGCTTGTGCTCGAGAGTGAGAGGGAAAACGCCGCCCGCTGGGAAAGCGTCCTTTCCGAAGCAGGCATGGTTGCCGTGAATGCCGACAGTGGCAGACACGGTCTTGACCTCGTCGCCGTTATGGCGCCGGATATTATCGTACTGGATCTCGTGCAGCCGGACATGAATGGTTCGAACCTGCTCATGCAGCTGAAAACACAGGAAATTAGCAAGAATATCCCCGTGATCGCCATATCTACTCCCGGCAAAACCGCATACAAGGCCCAGAATCTTGAAAGTGGCGCGGATGACTGTCTGAGCAAGCCGGTGGATACACGGGAACTGATCGCTTGCATCACGGCCGCCTTGCGCAGGAGCAACCAGCAGCAATGGCTGCATTCCAAACTTCATGACATGTTCGTACGATCGGTAACCGACCCGCTCACCGGCCTTTTTAACCGGCAGTACCTGTATCGAAATCTGGAACAACGCCTCAATCACGCCCAGCGTTACAATCATCCACTGTCCCTGCTAATGCTGGATATTGATTTTTTCAAACAGGTCAATGACCGGCACGGCCATCTGGTGGGCGATGATGTGCTGAAGCAATTTTCCGATATCCTGAAAAAAAATATAAGAAATGTGGATATTGCAGCCCGCTACGGGGGTGAGGAATTTGTCGTGGTGATCCCCGAGACCACGCATGAAGGTGCGTTGATCCTGGCGGAGAAATTGCGAAAAAATGTGGAAGCCCACGTATTTCCCTATATCGAGGGCAACGGCATCACTATCAGTATCGGCGTGACGGAATGCTGTCCCGGGGACCGGAAACCGGATGATCTCATCAAACGGGCGGACGATGCCCTGTATCTGGCAAAACGCTCGGGCAGAAATCGAATCTGCATGCAAATGGCTGAAGAAACACCCCAATCCCGGACCGGCACGAAACAGTGATCGTTCGCCACTCGTCAGATCCTGCCTCACGGAAAGCTGCCGGACTCGTGGACTGCGGTCGCGCCAAATCCGGCGTGAGGTGCGCCTTTGCCCTTTTTTGATCTTGCCCTGCCGGTATGGACTGGCATTATCCCAGCCACGGAAATCGGTCCCGGGCCGGGATGGCGGAACTGGCAGACGCAAGGGACTTAAAATCCCTCGAAGCATGGCTTCATACGGGTTCGACTCCCGTTCCCGGCACCAGTTATCACCCTTGGGGAGGAAATTATGCACGCTCCGAAAGATACGTTCTAATGCATAGCATCATCAAGGGGATCCCGCTCTTCTCCGAGCTGGATGATGAAGAAATCAGCGCCATTGCCAACCTGGTAACACCCAGACGATATGGAAAAAAGGTGATCGTCGTTCAGGAAGGAGATCCCGGCGATTCGATGGCTGTTATTCTCAGGGGATCGGTGAAAATTTCCACCTATGGCGTGGATGGCCGTGAAGTCGTGCTTTGTCTGCTGGGGGCGGGATCATTCTTCGGAGAAATGGCGCTCCTCGACGCCGAGCCACGTTCGGCCACGGTTACGACCATGCAGGAAACCGAACTCGGATATATCCGGCGCAATGACTTCAAACCGCTGATGCTGCAAATGCCGCAGATCACGATGAAGCTGCTGGCCGAAATCGTTGCCAGACTGCGCCGAACCAGTTCCGTCCTTGCCCATATCAGCACCATGGATGTAGCACAGCGGTTAAATGTGTTTATCAGCGATTATTGTGAAAAGTTCGGTACCCGTCGCTTGGATGACGGCGTTGAAATCTCGTTGCCTACCCATCAATTGATTGCAGATCAGCTTTCCACCAGCCGTGAAACCATTTCCCGTGCCATCGGAAGCCTGAAAAAGGAAGGAATCATCATATCCTCCCATGAGCGTGGAAGAATGCGGGTGGATAAAGAAGCACTCGACGCGCTGATTGAATCCATCGGATGAAAATCGGCTTGACACATACCGGCCAGTCATTATAGTCCCGCTTCCCTGACGCGGGGTGGAGCAGTGGTAGCTCGTCGGGCTCATAACCCGAAGGTCGTTGGTTCAAATCCAACCCCCGCAACCAAATAAAATCAAGGAGTTACGTGATATGCGTAGCTCCTTTTTTATGCCAAAAAAGCCTATTTGCTCCATTTTTGCTCCACTCCGCCCCACTTTTATGCTATGCTTTCCGTAACAATTCCGGTCGGAGGAATGCCATGGCAAGCATACGCAAACGGGGTCCGTATCAGTGGGAAGTAAGAGTCAGACGCAAGGGCTACCCTGTCCAAAACAAAACATTTGAAAGCAAACCGGACGCGGAAGCATGGGCGGCGACCATGGAGTCGGAGATGGCCCGTGGCGTTTTCCGTTCCTATCACGAAGCGGAGCGAACGAGCCTGGAAACCCTGCTGCAAAGGTATGCACGGGAAATCACCCCCGCCAAGAAAGGCGCGGCACAGGAGCACAGCAAACTCAAGCTGATTGGCCGCCATCCCCTCGCCCGATATGCCGTCGCCATGATCGGCGGCAAGGAACTGGCCGAATACCGGGATACGCGATTGCAGAAGGTCGGCCCGAAAACCGTCCGTGATGATCTTATTCTGCTGGGCCATGTGTTCAGGGTCGCCATGCAGGATTGGGGCATCGTATTGCCGCACGGCAACCCCATTGACACCGTGCGCAAACCAAAGGTTGGCAACAACAGGCGAGATCGCCGCCTTCAGGGCGACGAGGAAGTGCGGCTGTTTTCGGCCTGTAGGGAATATGGCGAGCCGCTGCCGAGCATCGTGCGCCTAGCGATGGAAACTGGCATGCGGCGTGGGGAGATCGCCAGCCTGCTCTGGCAGTATGTGCATCTGGACAGGCGCGTCATTCACATCCCCGAGACCAAGAACGGCGAACCTCGGGACGTGCCGCTCTCATCCGGTGCTGCCGCCGTCCTGAAAGCCCTGCCCCGCAATATTAACGGCCGCGTATTCGACATACGCGCCGACAGCATCACCCAGGCGTTCAACCGGGCCTGCAAACGAGCCGGGATAGAAGGATTGCGCTTTCACGATCTGCGCCATGAGGCCACCAGCCGCCTCTTCGAGAAAGGCCTGAACCCGATGCAGGTCGCCGCCATCACCGGCCATAAAACCTTGCAGATGCTCCAACGCTACACGCACCTGCGGGCGGAGGATTTAGCAAAAATGCTCGGTTAAGCAGCTAACGGTGCGCTGTAGTGCAATCCGAACTCGACTTTGAAATCGGTGGCCCGGACTTTTGGCACCAGCCGGTTTTTATCCCGATCCAGAGCGACAAGGCATGCCATTTGGTGGTCAGGAACTCGACAGGAGCCATGTTCCCAAGCGATGCATGAGGTCGCTCAGAGCTTTTTCAACCAGCCACCTTTCTGTTTCTCGCTGCCTGACCTCATCCAGTGAAGCAATCAGACACATATCAGGCAGCCTCGGAGAACACGCTTTTCCCTTCTCCCTGATAGCTCTCGTAGACATGCTCAAACACAGCCGAACATTTCTTCTCATAATCCTTCTTGCCATAGCGTTTCGGTAAACCTTCGTCCAGCACATCTTCAATCGCCAGGCGAACCCTGGCACGTGAGGTGACTCTCTGCCGCCAACCGATGACTAGCAGGTCACGTATTTTTTCCAACAATACATGCGCAACCTTCTTCACTTCATCCCGCTCTTCGGTTGTAAGTGTCGGTGCCGGTCGAGTCAGAATATCAAAGATAGTAAGCTCTTCTTCGCTCAGATTCTCACGCACATGCCGGGTCTGCTCCTCCGTTAGAACTTTAGACAAGGCCAACAGATCCTTGAAGACTTCTTCAATATTCCGGC
>CAZVLQ010000017.1:0-48267 GCA_964628185.1 uncultured Zetaproteobacteria bacterium
CACCTGCGCGAGTTACGCGGCAGGATCACGCGGTCGGTAATCTGCCTGCTGCTTGAACTCGGCGTCCTGGCCGCAAGCCGGCTTGATACAGCTTCCTACGCTGAAGCGCAATATACGGGCTAGGCATGCTTCGAGCTGTCATTTTTACGCTGATTGTCGGTTTGATCATCGCCACTGTCAATTTGCTGAGCGAACATCGGGCCAGGGGAGAACTGATTTTGCGTTTGTGCCAGAATCGCGAGCATGTGTTATCCGATCTGAATAATGTGCTGCATAAGCCTGAAAACAGGGACGGAGAAGCTATTTCATCGGCACGAAGCAAAATGATCGCGGCTAAGCTTTTATTTATCGTGCCGCAACAGGGCAACGAGCCGGATGATGTGTATCTTAAGCGACTGAAAAATTATCTTGACGCGAGGTGTGGATCATGATTCTGATCAGAGAACTAACTGCAATTGCCTGCCTGCTTTTTTTTACCGCTTATGCTCAAGCCGGGTCAATACTTTCCGCTCCCGCATTCCAGGTTCAGGGCTCATTTGATGATGGCGTCATCGGTAACGGGCTTCTTTTTCTTGCCGCCAGAAATGCCGAGAGCGTGGACCCGGATATACGTATCTTTCGTCTTGGTAAAGGCAGGAAGGTCTCATTGCTCGGTGATTATGTTTCCAAGGACTATGCAAACGGAATCGCGCTGAATGGTAAGTATCTCTATGTAGTTGATGGAAAATTCGGTCTTGAGGTGGTTGATATCAGTCGCCCGTCGACCCCGCGCCTGGTGGGGTTTATCGGGCTGGGCGGTTATAGTCACAAGGTTATGATACATAAGAAGGTTGCGTATGTGGCATCCGGTTTTAATGGCATGCATATCATTGACATCAGTACACCGGAGCATCCCCGTCTGATTTCCACATTCCAGGCGTATCCGCCACCTGGAGATGATGCGGCTGAACAGGTTTCCGAGGTATCGAATCCAGATGGGATCGTTGATTCCACAGACGATTATGGTGATGAGAGGGAAAGCTCCGGGCGTGGCGATGTCATTGTATCCTGGGAAGATCTCATTCGTGATGAAGGCGCCCTCGATATTGCGATGAATGGCCATATGGCATATATCGCCTATGGTTCGGCAGGCGTTGTGACCGTTGACATTTCCGACCCTGCCAAACCCAGGAAAATCAGTACGCTTCATGTTGATAAAATGGCGGAAAGTATTTTTTTCAATCATAATACGCTTTACGTTACAACAGGCCTTAATGGACTGCAGCTTATTGATGCCACCCACCCTGCCTTTCCAAAGGCGCTCGGTGGGATTCTAACCAAATGTTATCCCAAGGATGTCGAGGTTTTCAGCAAACAGGCATTTGTCGCGGACGGATTCTGTGGAACAAACGGACTGTCAGTGTTCGATGTTGACGGCCAGCATGCGCTAAAAGAGAACCACTCCTATGAAGGCGATATTGGCAATGTAAAGATATCGGGAAATGTATTGCTGTCCATGGGCCTTAAAAAAACGCGTGCATATCTGTTAATCCGGACTATTCATCCGTGATCCGGCTTAATTCGATCTCAATGATACGTTGCAATATCCTGGCTGATGGCATGCCTTCAATTTTCAGACCATTAAACAGAAAGGTGGGAGTGGCGTTCATGCCGGCGCGATAGGCCGCGTGGACGTCGGAAAGTACTGCCTCGCCGGTTTCCGCGTCATCCAGATCGGCTTCAAGGCGTTTCATATCCAGGCCCGCGGCCCTGGCCAGCTTCAGCAGGTCCTGCCTGGAAAGGCGTTTGCCCTCGAAATCAGGCTGCCGCCTGAAAATCAGGTCGTGCAAGGGCCAAAAGCGGTGTTGTCTGACAGCGGCTTCCCCTAACCGGGCCAGGCCGCAGGCAGCGGGATGCACATCCCGGCCATAGCGCGCCTTGAGGATCGGGTTACAGTCCGTGCCGAGAGGCAGGTTTTTGAATACAAACCTTACCTTTCCCGCATAGGAAGGCAGGACCGCCTGCAGCATCATGTGAGCCTTGCGGCAATACGGGCATTGAAAATCACTGAATTCCACGATAGTGAGCTTCGCATCGGATACACCCAGGTAAGGATCGTGGCTGGTATCTACCGTTAGTCGCTGCGCGGTGGCTGAGAAACGGGCGAAGGCCGTTTCATTAAAATTGGACGCTGATCTGGCTACAGCCTGGCGTAACTGGTAAGCGCCCACTGTCGCGACAGTTGCGATCAGGACAGCAATGAGCGGAACCACATAGCCGGTTTTTCCCCGGGAGGAGAGCGTGCTCAGTACAGCCTGGAAAAAAGGGGACAGTTTACTTGTCCCCTTTTTTCCAAGGCGCCATGCAAGGTACAGGATAAAAAGATTCAGGATATAGGTAAGCAGGCAAAACAGGCAAAGGCTTTTTACCCTGAAGGTCATGATATAGCCCAGGTAAACGTCAATGCCGACGGCGATCGCCGCGGTCAGGAATATCAGGCCGACGGCGGGTGATGTATATTTACTTTTGAGGCCAGTGCCTGCAAGAGTCAGCCACAGCAGGTAAGCCATGGCGCCGAGCCAGGCGACGGGAACGCCAAACCATTCAGACCAGGAAGATGCGCTGACCGCCTCGCAGCTCACATTGCGGCTGAAATTACAGACGCTGAACTCCGTCAGACTGCCGGTGAGTATCTGCTGATGCAGCCAGGTCAGGTAAAGAGATGCGGCCAGGCCTGCGAGGGACAGTAGTAATATGCCGATCAGGCCCCGGCGTTGGTTCATTTGTTTAGTCTAAAATGCATCAAGCAGGCGTTTTTTGCCATGTGCATAGGCATCATCACTAATATATTTGTTATCCCTCAATGAACGGAGAAATTTTAAGCGGTTATCAATGGATGGGTGCGTGGCTTCATATTCGGAGATCAACGCAGCTATTTTTGTATCATATTCTTCACGATTGATCAGATCCTGGGTCAGCAACTGGTGGATTCTGGTGATGCGCGACCAGGTATCGCCTTCCTCGTGAGCGGGAGGCCGGGCAGTCTTGTGACCCTGCTGCTTTCGAACCACCTGAGCATTGTGATGGCCAGGCTCCATGTCCACAGGGGTAATAATCCAGTCCGGTCTTTTCCTGAAAAGTGACTGGCTCGACTGTGGAACCAGCTGCCAGTAGTATTCTTCGATGCTGTTATTTGTCTGGCTTTCCGTTTCATCATCCAGCACGGCGGTATTTTCATTAAAACGGTAAACGCTCCGGGCCCGGCGGTTGTTGATTTTTTCAAAATGCCAGTAAAGCGCTCCCTGGCTGAAAAAAACCTGCCCCTTAAGCCTGTCTATTCGATAGTTGACGCGTTCATTGTCATGAAGACGTTTTAAGGCGCGATGAATTTTCGGTGACAAAGCCCGAATCTGGTCTCCGTCAAAAACTGGATGTTCGTCCTTTAATGAAGAGAATCCTTCTTTGGCGTAGTGGATATTCTGCATGATAGCGGTCAGGCGGGGCATCGGAATCATGACGGCCTGGGAAGCAGCCATGGCGCCCGTATCTTTGGAAACAGCAATAGAAACAACACCTTCATTGCCATGAGCCTTCCACGGCACTACAGTCATAAGCAACAATATGGCAGGCAAAAAAAGTTTGGGTCGCAAGCTGGATATCATGGCACGCATTCCAAAGGTATCATAATCTGCTGTCAACTCTTGCAAAATTCTTGAGCAGGATTGACTCTCCCACCCGGAATTTTACAAGAGGTTCTATGGGCGATCGGATAAAGTGGAACGATAAATACCGGGATTCCAGCCGGGTGGCAGCCATGCGCCCGCCCGAGTTCCTGATTTCTCATGCAGACGAGGTGCTGCGGATGCTGCCGGATCATCCGCGCACGCTGGATCTGGCGGCGGGCGCCGGTCGGAACAGTATTTTCCTGGCCGGACGTGGGTGCCGGGTTCTGGCGGTGGATTTTGCGCTGGAAGGCTTGCGGAACTGTATGCGGCGGGCAGCCATGCAAGGACTGCATGTACAGGCCGTTGCGGCTGATCTGAAAACATTTGTATTCCCGGCCGGAGGGTATGACCTGCTGGTGAATTTTTTCTTTTTGCAGCGCGAGATTTTTCCCGCCATGATCAATGCTCTGAATCCTGGAGGCATACTGGTGTTCGAGACCTATACAAGTCATTATCAGGCCGTTCACAGGGGGCGTTCCATGCGGCGGGAATACCTGCTTGAGCCGGGGGAGTTGCAGGCCTCCTTTCCCGGATTGAGCACTGTATTTCACGAAGAGACGGCGGTAACGGACCGCCTGATTGCACAAAATCCCCATGTCCCTAACCCGGTGCAGCCGGAACCAAACAGGATTGCACCACAAAGGATACAGAGAGCACAGAAATATACCAGAGGAAGAGCAGCGTAAATGACGCCTGAATTTTCTCTGTGCTCTCTTGTGACATCTGTGGTAAATATTTCTTGTGCATCTTGCATGAGATTTTACGGGAAGGAAACCAAGGTGGCGTCCATGCGCAATCGTCCTTATACTGGGCCATTGAACCAAGTCCATGCTTTCACAAGAAGGTAGATCAATGGTTAAGGAGTCATATGTGTAATGGGCTCACGTCCTTTATGGCCAATCTCCGGGCCACTGTGTTGACGGCAGGCTGATGCAAGCGGTTTCCGCCGGCGCACGGCCCGCATCCACGGGGGCACAGACTCACGCGGACGATTCCACTCCTTCACAAAAGGGGGGAAGCTGGCGCGTGTGGGGAAAAATTCGTGTCCACATCGCCCTGTATGTCCTGTTGGCCGGTTCCGTCATTCTCTTCCTCGGGCTTTTGCTTACCAATATGATCGGTATGCAAACAGTGCGTCAGACCATCGGGTCGAATTTTCAGGGAATTGCCCGCCTGGCCGCCAATCGGACCAGGGATATTCTGACCGGTGATCTTCGCCGTCTTAACGATTTGGCGCTCAACCCCAATATTGTTTCCGCTGCGTCCATGGCCAGCACCTTCTATGCAAACGTTAATGACGCGTGGATCCGAAAGTATGTATCAGGGCGTGAGACCGCCTGGCAGAATGGACCTACCGGCCAGGATATTGAAGTGCTGGACAGCGACATCGCCAGATACCTTCAAACGATAAGCGGCCTGCAAAAAGAGGCCGTGCTGGGAATATGTATTGTTGATCAACAGGGCGCGCTGCTGGCCGCCAGTTCCAGACCATTGTATTTTGACCTTCGCAACACTCCGTGGTGGCGGGCGGTACAGAGCCGGGGCCTGGCGTACGTCAGCAGCATTCTGGACAGGAGTTCGACCTTCCCTTCTCTTGGGGATGTGGTGGAAATGGCGGCGCCAATCCGGTCCTCGGGAAGAATCATTGGCGCGGTTCACATTGCTTTCAAGGTTTCGGGACTCTTTTTATCGCTGCGAGAGATACGTATCGGGCATACCGGTCATGTCATGCTTGTGGACAGCATCGGCACGCCGCTGATTTGCGATACGCTTCCTCACAAGGCGCATGCGATTCGATCCCTCCTTTTGCAAACCATTCGATCGCCCAGACCCGGCTGGGGAGTGGCGCCCGATGACGGCCACGGCGGCCACAACTCGATTATCGGTTTTGCCCCTGTTCAATTTTCCAATCAACACAGGCTGAATTTTGCCGGTGGGCGTCACTGGTATGTGTATGTCCGCCAGGATCCGGTCGAGACATATGCGTGGATACATTCCCTGATGTGGAAGATCGGATGGGTCGGCACCGCGCTGGTGCTGTTGCTGGCGCTGGCCGGTATGTATGGCGGCTGGCGTATCGAGCAACCTGTAAGAGCATTGCAGGAAGGTGCAAGGCGCATTGGCGCCGGGGATTTGCGGCACCGCATCAATATTGATTCATCCGATGAGATTGGCGCCCTGGCCATGGAGTTCAATCGTATGGCCGGCAATATCCAGAAGGCGCAGCAGGAACTGGCAAATTTCGCGAATGCCGTAACGCATGCCGGTGATGCCATCATTATGACTGATACCGATGCGAATATTTTCTATGTAAATCCTGCCTTTGAGGTGCTGTCGGGCTATCGGGCCGGGGAAGTGATCGGCAGGAAGCCAAGTCTGTGGAAGAGCGGTCGGACCCCGAGGCACGTGTATCAGGATATGTGGTCCACCGTGCTGGCGGGAGATGTGTGGAGCGGTGAATTAACCAACAGAAAGAAGAACGGCGCTATCTATATCGCCCAGATGACGATTTCTCCCGTTCGCAACGAGCAGGGGCAGACTATCAGCATGCTTGGGGTACAGCGTGATATTACTCAACAACGTGCCATGGAAGCGGAGCTGCGCCGCCATCACGACGAGCTTGAATGCCTGGTTGAAGAGCGGGCCCGGGAAATCAAGCAGGCCAAGGATAAACTGGAGGGACTGCTGGCCAATGCCAACGATGTGATATTTACACTGGACGAAAATGGCTGTTTTACCTTTGTCAATACGCGCATGGAGGCGTGGGGCTACAAGAGCGAGGATGTCGTTGGCAGGCCTTTTTCCGTTATACTTTCAAGTCGGGATGCGAGTTGCCTGCAGGACTGTGATGTGGGATGCCGGTCGCCGGAAGTTCGACGGGGACGTTTTTCCTCCTCGAGAGTTCGTGAATTCTGCATCCGCACGCTTAAGGGTGAGCGCCGCGAAGTCATGGTCAGCGCATCCAGTCTTGCCGATGGAAGCACGCTGGTTATCGCCCGTGACATGACGGAGATCAAACAGTTGCAGCGCCGGATTGCCGATGCCGAAAAGATGAGGGCCATCGGTGAAATGGCGACCATGCTGGTTCATGACTTCCGCAATCCATTATCCACGGTCAAGATGAATCTGCAGATTCTTTCACACAAGGCCACGGGCGATGATGCCGAAGAGCAAGAGCATTTCGAGCTTGCGCTGAGCGAAATTGCAACCCTGGAGCACCTGCTTTCTTCCATGCTGGATTTTGCCAAACCCATGCCTATGCAATTTGAATGGAATGATTTACACGCGCAACTGGGTGATTTGCTGCACTCGTTTGGCGTTGCGTTGAATGAGGGCGGGATTGAGCTTGAAAAGAATTTTGAGGCCATCTCATGTGAAGTACGCATGGACAGGGAGAAGATGAAGCAGGTGTGGACCAATGTGTTTTCAAACGCGATTCAGGCCATGCATGGATGCGGCAAGCTGACCATTTCCAGTACGAATGAATGGTACGCCAATGCACCATGGGTGGTGATCAGCATTCAGGATAGCGGTTGCGGTATCCCCAAGGATATTCGACATCGTATTTTCGATCCGTTTTTTACCATGCGCAGTGGCGGTACGGGGCTTGGCCTGGCCATTGTGAAAAAGATTGTTGATGCGCATCACGGCAGAATCTCGGTGAAGAGTCAGCCCGGCAAGGGGACGACTGTTTTAATTGCCTTGCAGATTCATCATATTCCGAGGATGGAGTTGACGGGTGATACGGATGGGTTCAAGACTTCCATCATGGCCATACACAGCGTCACCGCCAGGACCGGGGACGCTCCAGCAAGCAGAGCCTGAATGTGCAAGGGAAATAGTGTCAGGTCTTCATCGTGTACAGCCTGTTTTGTATTCTGATCCGTCCGCAATGCAAGCCCCCTGTTTCCCGTCTTTCCAGTAACCTGCCAGGAGGATAAGTGAAAAAAATCCTGATCATTGATGATGAGACACCCATTTGCAGGACCCTGGCCTTGCATCTGAAGCAACAAGGCTACCAGCCGGCCTGGGTCAATACCGCTGAAGAGGGTCTCGAACGAATGAAACAAGTGGCATTTCATGCGGTCATACTTGATATACATCTGCCTGATATGGATGGATTGACGGCCTTAAGGAATATCCGGGAATCAGGAAACAAGGCCCATGTCATCATCATCACGGCTTTTCATGACCTGGAATTGCCCGTCAAGGCAATGCAGTACGGTGCGGTTGAGTTCATTCATAAGCCCATTGATATCGATGAGCTTGACAAGGCGCTAAACAAGTTCTCCAGGACACAGGGGCGGCAGGAAAAAGATGAGTCCGTACCACTTTCCGACCAGGATGCCAATGCGATGGTGGTCGGGCACAGTAAAGCCATGAAAGAAATATTCAAACTTATCGGCATGGTTTCACAAACGAAATCCACGGTCCTGATTGAAGGCGAGTCCGGAACCGGCAAGGAGTTGATTGCCAGAGCCATCCACAACAATACTCCGGAGATTAAAGGCCCCTTCATTTCAGTCAATTGCGCCGCAATTGTGGAAACACTGCTGGAAAGCGAGCTGTTCGGGCATGAAAGGGGGGCTTTTACCGGTGCGGTGACGCGCAAGGACGGGAAATTTGCTTATGCAAAGGGTGGAACACTTTTCCTGGATGAGATCGGTGACATGTCGCCAAAACTCCAGGCGAAGCTGTTGCGGGTATTGCAGGAAAGAAAATTCGAGAGGGTTGGGGGTAAGGAATCCATTGTATTTGATGGAAGGATTGTTGCCGCCACAAATCATAATCTGGAGGAAGATGTTCGGCAGGGCAGTTTCCGTGAAGATCTTTTTTACCGATTGAACGTCGTGTCCATTTGTATGCCGCCGCTGCGTGATAGACGGGAAGATATTCCCGTTCTTGTCAGCCACCTGCTTAACCGGATCAATACCAGCGTGGGTAAGAAGGTCAGCCGCATACCGGCTTCCACTATGGCTAAACTGGTCGCTTACGACTGGCCGGGAAATGTAAGGGAAATGGAAAACATCCTGACGCGCGCCGTTGTGATGGCGAAGGGTGATGCCTTACAGCTAGATTTAGGGCAAACCATGGGTCGAGGCGGTTACGCCGGTTATCCGGATGTAACCGGCCCCGTGAAATTTCCAAGTCTGGCGGAGGCGGAGAAAGACCTGATTGCCAGGGTACTCGATGCCAATGGCTGGCACAAAGGGCGAGCCTGTGAAATTCTTGGTATTTCCCGCCCCAGGCTTGAACGTAAAATCAATCTTTATCACCTGGCTCGTAGCTAAATTTATATAAAAAAACATTTTTACCACGGAGGGCTAACCCGTCCGAACCGATTGCTTCGCCTGTCATTGCGGGGCCGTCAGACGGTGGCAATCTTTCCCTGCCTGGGCTTTCGCAGGCTTTTTACGATTGCATCGGATGCTTGATACGGAACATTCAAGTCAGGACATATCGTTTGAATGAAATGCATTCTGCTCATACATGAGATTCCCCTCCGTCCGTTTTGTAACGTATTGAAATAAATACACTTTATTAAGAAGTTCCCGGGTGGCATGATGATTGCTTCCGTGTTTGCAGTTTCTGCTGTTTCCCGGGGACAACGGGAGCGGTTGTGTAATTATACCCTGCTCCATAGAGGTGGAAAGTGTGATCAAGCGTGCGGATTTTTTGATGGGCAATGTGGCATTCCGGGACCTGCAGGCGTGTCAGGTTATGGAGAGTGATGTCATAAGCTGCCCCAATCGCGCCTCATGGCATCATATGGCGACTGTCATGACCCAGCGTGGTTTCGCCAGTATGCTGATTGTTGACGAAGAAAACCGCTTGCTGGGCACTGTCACGGAGGACGATTTATTGGCGGTCCTGCTTGCCGGGAAAGATATTGAAGATGTAAGAGCCGGGGAGATCATGAGCAAGGATTTGCCGACCGTCGTCGAGGATACCCCGGTTCATGCCGTCATGGATCTGATGCAGACCAGGCGGGTTCATTTAATTCCGGTTATTAAAAGCGAGAAGCTGGTGGGACTGGTGACCCGGAGGGACATGATCACCGCCTATCTCAATTCTCTGGCTGAACCACCGAAAACACTGTGAGCGGACGGGCTAAAGCAACACATGAGGGAGGTCTCAATGAAACAGAAAACCGGTGGTGAATCCAATTGGGGGCCGAAGCTTTTTGGTGCGACATTTGTCGCCATTCTGATCTTTTTCTGGTGGCTGATCCTGTCCTCTCACGGGGTGACGCCCACGGAATAGCGTGAAATGGGGTCGGGTCTTGGGTAAGAAAGGGGACAGTTTACTTTCTTCCACGGCGCAGCCGAAGTCTGGAAAAAGTGAAACTGTCCCCTTTTTACCCTACATGCATGCGATTGATGCTGACTTTAACGGAGGTTTGAAAGATGAATCTTGAGAATCCGATTGTGGTATGGGCGGGAGCAATCCTGCTCGTCCTGGTGTTCTTCTACGGGCTGGACTATTTCATCATGTCGGTTCAGGGCTTGCCGCTGAATCTGGATTTGAGTCCGGCCCAGTAGGCGGGAGAATAATTTTAATGGTAACAGGGAGAGATATAAAATGACGGTATCCACCATTCTTTCGCGCCGTGCTTCGCCATGGCGGCATATCCGCGTCTGTATCAGCATGCTGGCATTGCTCACGATCGCTGCCCCCGTGCTGGCATCCACGCCGCACCCCGTTGCGGTCAGCGGCGGTGATACAGGCTGGTTTTCCATCGCCCAGGCTTCGGCCGCGGAGGCCGCGCCGGCCGATAGCGCATCAGGTGCTGAAGATGGGTCAGCCGCACTAGTTCCGGCGCCCCAGCCTGAGGCCAAGGACTACCCGAATATCGGTGTTTCCAGCCGTGCTGTTATTTGGATTGTGGCCGAGTTGCATCTGATGTTCGGAGCCTTCGTCCTGGCGGTGCCGATTTTCGTGCTGCTGATTGAGTGGATCGGCGTCAAAACCGGTGACGAGCGATATGAAGCGATGGCGCATGAGTTCATGAAGATTTCTGCCACCGCCTATGCTATTACCTCATTGCTTGGTGGCATGCTGGCTATTGCCCTGTTCCTGCTCTATCCGACGTTTATGGGGTATTTGATCCACGTGTTTGGTGCACAGACACTGGTCTATGCCGGATTGTTTCTTTCAGAAAGTATCGTCGTCTATATCTATTACTACAGTTGGGATGCATTGCGCTACGGTAATTCCAAATGGGTGCATCTCACGCTGGGCTTGCTGGTCAATGGCGTGGGTCTGACCCTGATGGTGATGGCCAACGCATGGGCAACATTCATGATGGCGCCGTCCGGCGTCAATGAAGTAGGCGCCGTGACCGGGGGTGCCTGGGCGGCCATCAAGGGACCATTGTGGAATCCACTGAACCTGCACAGATTCATCGCTAATCTGGCATTCGGTGGCGCCGTTGTCGGCGCCTATGCCGCCTTTCGTTTTTTGAGCTGCAAGACGCAGGAGGAAAAGGCGCATTACGACTGGATGGGTTATACGGCGAACTTCATCGCCATCCTCTCATTTTTGCCATTGCCCTTTGCAGGCTATTATCTGATGTCCGAGGTGTATGCCTATTCGCAGACCATGGGCATTACCGCCATGGGCGGAATTCTCGCATGGCTGTTTATCGTGCAGGCGGTACTGATAGGTGTCATCCTGCTGGCCGGTAATTATTATTTGTGGTCGGGCATGTCGCGCACCGAGGGTTCGGAGCGTTATCAGTACATGATCAAGTATATTGCTTTCGTGTTGGTGACGGCCTTTTTGGTCTGGGTTACCCCGCACACCTTGATTTTGTCACCGGCCGAGATTCAGGAGCTGGGCGGCGCTCATCATCCCATCCTTGGCGTCTTTGGCATCATGCCGGCCAAGAATATTGCCGTGAACCTGATGCTGATCTTCACCTTCCTGTCCTTCCAGCTTTTCCGCCGCTCGGACAAGGTGGCGACCGTCTCCTGGGAGAAGGCGGGTAACGCCCTGATGATCGCCATCTACGCGATGGCAATTATTAACGTCGTTTTCGCCGGGGTGTTCTACGGTTACTTCACCAACACGGTATACAAGGTGGGTTCCTCGGTCATGCAGGTGGCTTCAACACTGACGGTCATCATCGCCGGCATCATCATAGATACCTTCATGTTCAAGGGTGCCAGGACGCTACCCTCGCACTGGGGTCATGTGAGTAATCGTTCACAGTACGCGCTGTTCGCCCTGCCGGTGGCCTTCACCTGGCTCATGGCCCTGATGGGTTATGTACGTTCCAGCGTGCGCACCTACTGGCATGTCAATAACATCATGCGGGACAACTCGCCGGACAACTTCATTCCGGCCATCGGTTATGCCGGCAATATGATGACCGTCTGCACCGTACTATTCATTCTGGCCGTATTGTTCGTGTTCTGGATCAGCACCTTGAGCGGCAAAAAGCAATTGCCGCCTGAGGCTACGGTTGAATCCGGGTCGGAACCCGTGCGGGAAGGGGGTCAGGCATGAAAACGCTGGCGAAGGCCATGGGATTCTCACTGGCGCTGGTCCTTTTTTTCACGCTCGTAAGCAATCTTCTGCCGCAGGTGGAGGGCGAGGCGCCCAAGGCTACGAAGATCGATATCAGCGCCCTGACGCCGGAAAAATACGCCGCTTTGGGGGATTCCATCTTCCATGGCAAGGGCACCTGCACATTGTGCCATAATGAACGCGGCCGCGCACCTGATCTTCCGAAATTAAATCTGGCCAGTGAGACCAAGAAGGCCCTGGCGGATCCACGATACAAGGGTAAGGCCACGGATATTGAAAGCTATATTCATGAGTCCATGCTGGAGCCTTCCGCCTATGTGGTGCCGGGCTTCGGCAAGAAGGGATCGCACGACGCCGTTTCCCCGATGCCCCGGATCAATAAACCGCCGATCGCGCTGTCCGATATCGAGATCAATGCCGTGATCGCCTACCTCGAATCCAAGGACGGCAATCCGATTACCGTACCGCTTCCATCCGCCGAGGCGGCGCCGGCGCCGGCTGAAGCCGGCGGTGGGGAAGAAGTCAAGGTGGCGGCTACGCCAAAAGAGGCGATCAACAAGTTCGGCTGTACCGCCTGTCATACGATCCTGGATTCGGACGCGGACATCGGCCCTGATCTGAAGAAGGTTGGCCCAACGTTGGCTGAGGCCTTTATCCGCAAGAGCATCATTGATCCGAATGCGGATATTACCAAGGGCTATGACGCGGACATCATGCCGCAGGATTTCGCCGACAAAATGACCGTGAAGGAGTTGGACATGATCGTGAAATTCATCCATAAGGGAGGTAAGTAAGATGAAGGGATTCAAGATTCCGGCATTCTGGCAGGCCGTACTTGTCACCATAATTGCCTATCTTATTCTCAAGTATTCCTTCCCGCCGGTTACGCCGCATACCTTGATCATCCAGTACATGGTTGTCGTCATTGTCGGCGTTCTGCTTTATTTCAGCTACGATGATGATCGGTTCGCCGAGTTCAAGACCCCGATTTTGAATGTATTGCGACGGGGGGGACTGCTTCATACCAGTCTGCGTTGGGGTTTTCTGATCACTATTCCCGCCCTGGCGGGCTATATAGCCTACGGTTATGTCAAGCCTTCTTTTGAAGCGCCGGTGGAATTGCGCCAGGTGCATCCGGCACCGCCGACGAGCTTGCGCGTGTTCAACAAAACTTTCGATTTGACCAAGCTGCAGAATCCGCTGCGCACGAAGATACTCAAGGTGTTTAAGAAAGACAGGAATCAAGGCTGGAAGGTCTATAAGGCTGAAGTCAGGAAAGGACGCGACATCTTTTATCGGAACTGCTTTTACTGCCATGGCGACCTGCTGGATGGCGAGGGCGTATTCGCCAAGGGCTTCAATCCGGTGCCGGCCAATTTCCAGGATGTGGGCACCATCGCCCAGTTGCAGGAGGCATTTGTATTCTGGCGCGTGACAACCGGCGGCCCCGGCCTGCCCAAGGAGGGCACGCCGTGGAACTCGGCCATGCCGGTATGGCATGAAATGTTGTCCGAGGACGATATCTGGCATGTGATCACCTTCCTCTATGATTATGTCGGCCAGGTGCCGCGCATGTGGGATCAGAAGCGTTCGAAGGCCGTCACGGGTATCAAGGAGGAAATTCTCAAGCGACGCGCGGGGATGAAGGGTAAGGAACTTTATGAATTTCGCTGTTCCGCCTGTCATGGTGTCAATGGCGCCGGCGACGGTCCGGCGGCCGACAGGCTGTATCCGAAACCGCGCGATTTTACGACTGCCTTGTTCAAGTACAAGACCTCGCCCGGCAAGATGATGCCGCGTGACGAAGACCTTTTCCACACGATCAAGTTCGGATTGAACGGCACCGTGATGCCGGCCTGGAAAAGTCTGCTGTCCGATGATCAGATCAAAAGTCTGATTCCGGTCATCAAGGGTTTCGACACCTTTGGCGCCTGGGCGCCGAAGGATGCGCCGGATTCCGCTTTTGATCCCGACACCGGCAAGTACAGCGGCAAGCCGATCACGGTAACCGAAAAAATAGACACCAGCCATCAGGTGCCATATTCACCCGAGTCCATTGCCAAGGGCAAGGCGGCCTACCACAACAAGAATACGTGCAGCGCCTGCCACGGCCAGGACGGCCGCGGCAATATCACCTCGGGCAAGCGTCTGAAGGACGACTGGGGCAACCGTATCTGGCCGCGAGACCAGACCGAGGCGTGGACGTGGCGCGTCACCAATGTGCCGGGCGATACACCGGAGGCCAGGGATGAGACGATACGCAATATCTTCACGCGTCTGTCCGTCGGCATTCCCGGAACGCCGATGCCGGAGCATACCAAGACGGTCTCCGAGGAGAATCGCTGGCATATCGCCAACTACGTTTATTCCCTGCGCACGACGCGCACACAGCTTTCGAGCAAGTCGGTGGTTCGCGGAATAAAGGTGAATGGCAAGCTGCCGGACAGCGTGGATGATCCGGCGTGGAAGAGCACCGATGCCACGACATTGATGATGGTGCCGAACGTAATCAAGGAGAAGCGCCTGTTCACGCCGCTTAATGACGCGGTGACCGTGCGCGCCCTGTATAACGACAAGGAAATTGCCTTCCTGTTGTCCATTGACGATCGCACGGATTCCCGGCCTGGTGAGCCGGTCTCTGAAATAATTCAGGACCGCAAGCTGAAAATGTTTCCGGACGCCTTTGCCATCCAGTTTCCCAAGCAGAAGTCGTTTTCCACCAAGGGCGTGGTGGTCAAACCGCTGTTCCGGCATGGCGACGCCGCTCATCCGACTACGATCTGGTACTGGAACGCCGGTTCGGTTAAGCCCGAGGCATCGCCAAAGGCCGTCATCTTTGATGCCACCGGGCCAAATGAGAAGCTCAAGCCACGCGCCGATGATCACAGCCTGACAGCGTCAGGAAAGTGGAAGAGCGGTCAGTGGAAGGTGCTGATGAAGCGGCCAAGAGACGGCGGCAAGGCTGGCGATGTCAGTTTCACGGAGGGCCAGTTTATTCCGGTTTCCTTTGCCGACTGGGACGGTTCCAATGGTGAGGTGGGCTCCAGACATACCCTGACGCCGTGGTACTGGCTGCTGCTGCCGCCACCGGCCAATCCGGCCAGAACATTCGGTCTTCCGGCCGGTGTGGCGCTGCTGGTTTTTGCCGCCGGGCTGCTTCTTGTACGCAGCCAGCGCCGAAAGGATACGGACTGAGATGAGGGCCAGGCTCCTGGGGGCCTGGCCTTGATTCCGGGGGAGCTGATGATATTGAATGATATGATCAAACAGGATGAAGCATCCTCATTCTGCACATGGTGTGATGATTACAGGGTCAAAGTCCACAAGATGGATGAGCAGCACCGGGGGCTGTTCGCAACGGTCAACGGCTTGTACAGGCTGCTGCTGGGCCACGGCGACATGGACCGGATCGACAGGACGTTTTCCGAGCTTGTCCGCCAGACAATCATGCATTTCAAGACCGAGGAAGAATTCATGTGCACCTACGAGTATCCCGATTACCGGCATCACAAGGAAATGCACGATGAACTGCTCAGCCAGGTGGAAAACCTGCAGGCGGCGGAACGGGAACTGCGCGCACGCAATATCCGGCAGCAGTGGGAGGAAAGGCTGGAGACCGCCGATTTTTTGAGTGCATGGCTGGTGGAACATATTGTGAATGAGGATAAAAAACTGGGCGCCTTCCTGAATGGCAGGGGATTTGGCTGTCCCGGGGTTGCGGCAGGCAATCAAACCGGTGATAAAAGTCCTTTAAGCCGCATGAATAAAAGATGAAGGAATTTTAACGTTTCATACAGGGTATAAGATGAAATGTTAAAACAATCAAAAGCAGGTCTCATTGTAACTTATTGATTTATTTTTTTATTTT
This sequence comes from uncultured Zetaproteobacteria bacterium, assembly GCA_964628185.1. GTDB lineage: Bacteria > Pseudomonadota > Zetaproteobacteria > Mariprofundales > Mariprofundaceae > CAZVLQ01. The sequence goes on from CAZVLQ010000017.1 coordinate 16,105, forward strand.
TATGAGAGATGTATTGGCCCGAGAATTGCTTATCTATAATTGGTTACTTTTGTTGTTTCTTTTTATTTGAATCATGGCAGCAAAATGATGTGAAAAATATCAATCAGGAGGCGAGTTAATGTTGGGAATAAATGAAAGAAAAGTGTTTCACAGGCTGACCGGCGTGGGTCTGGTGTTGGCAACCGTGTTTTTCGCGGGCGCCGCGATGACGTATTCACCCGTCCGGGCGCAGGCGGCCATAGCGGTTGACGAGAACGGCAACCTCAAGCTGTTCGGCGATGCGCGCCTGCGTTACGAGTATGATAATCGCTCGGGATCAACAAGCGATCACCGCGACCGTTTCCGGCTGCGTGCCCGCCTTGGCGCCCTGTATGCGCCGAACGATACCTGGTCCATGGGGATTCGCCTGCGCACGGAAAGCGACAACCTCAATTCGCCGCATCAGACCACCGGATTTTTCGGCAGTTCCGGCAGGAATCAGGATTTCGGCCTGGATCGTATCTTTATCAAGGTGTCATTGCCGGTGCTGGGCGGCAAGTTTTCCGTTTGGGGCGGCAAGAACGGCATGAACCTGTGGCAGCAGGACGAGGTGTGGTGGGATGAGGACATCCAGCCGGAAGGCGCGGCTTTAACCTACAAAACCGGCGCGTTGCCGATTAATGGCAGCCTGACACTTAATGCCGGCGGCTTTATCCTGTCCGAGGCCAACTGGGTTTCCTCCACGGCCGGTGGGCACGACGGCAAGCTGGGCACATTGCAGGCCGTGTACCAGACGAAGATGTTCGGTCCCAAGCTGACGGTTGCGGAAACCTGGGCCAAGATCATCAACCCCAATGATTTGTCCGCCAAGATCGGCGGCGGCACTCTTCATTCCAGCCGGCATATCGGCACCAGTGCGCAACTCAAGGGTTCAAACTGGCGCCTCGGCATGAACTATATCAACAGTAACGCATCGACGCAGGATGCGGCTTATATATTCCAGGTCCGCTACAAGCCGTCGTTCTTGTTCGGCATCGGTTTGCGCTATTACTTTTATCATGTCGAAGGCTTCTCGGTACTCGGGGACGGCATCTTCACGCAGGATAATTTCGCCAATCCGGGCAATTATGGCGTTAGCAATTTCCTCGGTTCACGTTACCAGATCGACTACAAGTTCAACAAGCATGTATCGATCGATTTGCGCGCCTACATCGCGCGACAGATCGATGCCGCTACCGGCGACTTGCAGTCAAGTGGCACCGTGACCGACGCCCTGATGAGCAGAAAGAACCATGACCGCTACCAGGTCAATCTGAATATGAAGTTTTAGCCAGATGAGTAAAATCATGAACCACAGGAGGACGAGAAGATGAAGAAAGTATTACTAAGCACCATCATGCTGACGCTGACATTCGGTGTGGCGTCAATATCGTGGGCGGGAGCGGATATCGGTCCGTTGCCGGCCGTGAAATACAACAAGGCCAAGGCGGCGCTCGGCAAGCGGCTGTTTTTTGATCCGCGGCTTTCCGGCGACGCGGCCATCAGTTGCGCTTCGTGCCACATGCCCGGCCATCAGTTCACCGAGGGCGTGGATCTGGGCAAGGCCTATCCGGGCACCAGGCATTTCCGCAATGCCCCGACCGTGGTCAATACGGCGGTCAAAAGAAAACTTGGCATTCCGTGGTTCTGGGACGGACGCATCGGCACCAGCCTGAACGACGTTACCCGTAACGAGATTACCGAGACCATTGTCATGAACATGGACATGCGCATGATGCAGGAGCGCATCAAGCAGGATCCCGTCTATGTGAAGATGTTCAAGGACGTGGGCATGGGCGAACCGTCCAACGGCAAGGTGCGCAAGCTGATTCCCGAATTCCTGAAGTCCCTGCAATCCAAAAACGTACCCTTCGACAGCGGCAAGCTTTCGGCCTCGGCCAAACGCGGCATGAAGCTGTTCAAGGGCAAGGCCGGCTGTATCAGTTGCCATAACGGACCCATGTTCTCCGACGGCAAGGCGCACATCCTTGGCGTGGCTGAAAACCCGAAGATCAACAGCGATCCGCTGCGTTCTGTGACCATGCACGCTTCGTATATCTTCCTGGGGGTGCAGAACAATGCCAACCTTCGCTTCGATGTTGGTCATCATAGCGTGACGCATGCGGATGACGGTTCCGACTACCGTTCCTTTATGACGCCAACGTTACGCGAGCTGAAATACACCGCGCCCTACATGCACAACGGCATGCTGGCCACGCTCGACGACGTGATCAACTTCTACAACCGCGGCGGCGGCATTGATCCGAACAAGGACAGGCTGCTCAAGCCATTGCATCTGTCCAAGAAGCAGAAGAAGGATCTGAAGGCCTTTCTGCTGTCGCTCTCCGGTGATCCCCTGACCGGGCCGCAGTACACCGTGGCCACAAGTGAGATCAAGGCGATGAGTCAGCCCTACAAGGCCATCAAGAACTGGCGCAAGACCCCGAATTAAGGAGGAAAAGATGAATATAGTGAAAATCGCATACGCATTCCTGCTCGCCATGGCCATTGGCATTGCCATGCCCCTGACGACGCAGGCCAGGGACCTTGGGGACGGCAGCGATCCCGATAACGACGCACCGCTGGCAGCTCTCGACAAATCCAAGGTGCCGAATCCGACCGACAACCAGATCACGGCCGAGAAGGCCAATCTGGGCATGCTGCTTTACTTCGACACCCGCATGGGCGGTGACGCCTCGGATTCCTGCGCCTCATGCCATAACCCGAAGCAGGGCTGGGCCTTCTCCGATCCGATCTGCCGTGGCTATCCCGGCACCGTGCACTGGCGCAACTGTCAGACCACGGTGAACTCGGCCTTCCTGAAGAAGATATTCTGGCATGGCTCCACCACTTCGCTGGAGGCCCAGGTATTTTCCGCCGCGCTCGGCGCCGTGTCCGGCAATGGCGAGCGGGACGTGATGGAAGCCCGTCTGCAGCATATCCCTTACTATGTGAAGGAATTCAGAAAGATATATGGTTCACCGCAGCCCAAGATTCAGGACTTTGCCCGTTCCGTCGCCGTGTTTGAGCGGCATGATCTGATCGACGATCAGTCGCCGTTTGATAAATACATGCGCGGCGATAAAAAGGCGATGAGCAAGGCCGCCATGCGTGGCATGAAGCTGTTCAACGGCAAGGCAAACTGTATCGAATGCCATAACGGTGCCCTGACTACCGAGGAGAAGTACTACAACCTCGGTGTGCCGAACCCGCCGGAGTGGGATGAAAGCGGTCTCAATCAGATTTCATACCGCTTTGAAAACTACGCCAAGGGCGTGACGGAGAAGCTGTACCGTAACAACCATCACGATCTTGGCCTTTACTTCTCCGGCAAGGAGAAGGCTTTGAAGGGCCTGTTCAAGACCCCGCCGGTGCGCTATCTGAAGTACACGGCGCCGTACATGCACAATGGAGCCTTCTTCACGCTCGAGGAAGTAGTGGACTTCTACAATCAGGGCGGCGGCAAGAATGATCCTTACGGGACCAAAACAAAGATTCTGAAGCCGCTTCATCTCACGGACCAGGAAAAAGCTGATCTGGTGTCTTTTCTGGAGGCGCTCTCCGGTCCCGAGGTGCGGGCTGATCTCAAGAAGATGCCCAAGCTGCCCGAATATGCGCCGCTTCCGAACACGAAGTACACGGTCCTGGCGCCGGATGCCAAGCATCCCTACTACCACTATCCAAATGGCAAAAGGGCGGTCTTCGGTCCGCGCCTGATGGCCCGGAAATAAAAGGGAGGAATGAACATGTCTGATATCAATACGATTTCAAAAGAAAAAAAGGCGTCCTGCGCCAGCAACAAGTGTCTGATCAGCCGGCGCGGCTTCCTGCTCGGTTCCGGCGCGGCGGCGGCGTCCACGATGATGATTACGCTGTTTCCCGGTACCGCCAAGGCCCGCAGGGCCAAGGCGCAGGTGGCGCGCTATCCGCGCAAGAAGATCGGCAATATCAGAAAGCTCAGGCAGGACACGCCGGTCGCGTTCAATTATCCGGACAAGGGCCAGTACTCGGATATGATGCTGGTCAAGACCGGCGTCAAGTGCGGCGGCGGCGTCGGGCCGAAACAGGATGTTGTGGCATTCTCCACATTCTGCACCCATCAGGGCGGGCCGCTCGAAGACAGCTACAACAAGAAGTACAAATCACTCGGTCAGTGTCCGTTTCACCTGTCTACCTATGATCTGACCCGACACGGTATGATCATCTCCGGCCAGGCCTATGAGTCGCTGCCACAGGTGATTCTGGAAGTGGACAAACGCGGCGATATTTACGCCGTCGGTATGATGGGCCTGATCTTCGGCCGCTACGACAATTTAAAGGCTTAAGGAGGAATTAAAAATGACTACGCCATATTATCAACCCCTGGATCATGTGCCTCTGCCGCCGAAAAGCGCCGATGTACTGACCACGGCCTGCGACTACTGCATTGTCGGCTGCGCCTACAAGATATTCCGCTGGCCGGTGGACGGCCCCAACGGCGGTCCCAAGGCGAGCCAGAATGCCTTCAACGTGGATTTTCCGGTCGATCCTTTAAGCTGGTGGTATCCGGAAAACCAGTACAACCAGGTGGTGCACAACGGCCGCCTGCATCACGTCATCGTGCTGCCGGACCGGGACACCAAGTACGTCAACAAGGGCGATTCCTCCATACGCGGCGGCTGCATCGCGCAGAAGGTGTACAATCCGCGTACTCCGACGCATGATCGCCTGAAGACGCCGCTGGTGCGCATCATGGGCACGCTGTTGCCCGTGGACTGGAATACGGCCCTGGACGTGGCCGCGGCGGTGGGTAAGTACGCCGTCGAGCGCTACGGACCGCTAGCCTACGGTTTCAAGGCGAACTCCTACCAGTACATGGAGAATACCTACGCCTTCCGCAAGCTGGCCTGGCGCAACATCGTGACCGCGAACTACTCGGATCACGACAACCCGGGCCATTATCCCTCAACGCCGGGCTTCCGCGACGCCGGATTCGACAACTTCGGCCCGTCCTATGACGACTACCGTATGGCGGAAACCCTGCTTATCTGCGGCACCGATCCGTGGGAGACGAAGACCATCGCCTTCACCCAGTTCATGAAGCCGGGTATCGAGGAAGGCCACAAGCTGATCTATATGATCCCGCGGCGCAGCGCCGGCGTGGCCTATGCCGAGGCCAACGGCGGAGTGTGGCTGGATGTGTTCCCCGGCACCGACTCGCTGGTGATGGGCGCGATGATGCGCATCATCTACGAGAACGGCTGGGAGGACAAGGCATGGATGAAGAAGTGGCTCAACAACAACTGGGAGACCTCCTCGGGCTTCGGCCAGGGCACGCGCAACACCAACTGGCAGTGGCGCACGACCTGGGGCAAGTTCCAGCCCAAGAGCTTCGCCGAGTGGAAGAAGTGGCTGTTCGCCCAGAAGGAGTATGAACTGGAGAACGCCGCGAGGATTTCCGGCGTGGACGCCGCCAAGATACAAAAGGCGGCTGAACTGCTGGCCAGGCCGAAGGCGGACGGCAGCCGGGTGAAGGCCTCCTTCGTCGTCGAGAAGGGCTGCTACTGGTCGGCCAATACGGTGAACACCAACGCCATCGCGGCGCTGGCCCTTACCTGCGGCGCCGGCGGCAGGCCGGGGCAGGTGGTCGGCCGCATGGGCGGTCACCAGCGCGGCGGCCAGGGCGGCGGACGCTTTCCGACCAACAAGAGCCCCCAGAAGGTGCCGGGGCGCCGGCGGTTGAAGCTGAACGTGGACGTATGGACGCGTTCCGGTCATACCCGTTTCGCACATGTGATCGGTACCACGTGGCTGACCTCGATGAGCGGGACACAGTCGCTGCAACGGCGCTTTGATGAGTTGATCATCGACAACCCGAACCAGATTACCTCGTTTAACAAGGACGAGATGATCAGGGCGCTGAAGGCGCGTATGGACTCGGGTGGCATGGTGCTGATCGACCAGGATATCTACCTGCGCAGTCCCATCGGCTCCCGCTATGCGGATATTATCTTCCCGGTGGCGACATGGGGCGAGGATGATTTCCTGCGCGCCCAGGGCGAGCGCAGGCTTCGTCTGTACTCGAAGTTCTACGACGCACCGGGTGAGGCCAAGCCGGACTGGTGGATTATCGCCGAACTGGCCAAGCGCATGGGCTACAACGCCACCGGCGACTACGACTGGAAGAACTCCAATGACGTAGCCGAGGCGATGTCACGCAATTCGCGCAAGGGACGCAAGGCCTACCACATGGTCAAGGTGGCGGCCCATGCCGAGGGCAAGACACTGCATGAGAAGTTCCGCGAACTGGGTTCCGACGGCATCCAGGGACCGACCTTCTATGTGGACGGCAAGCTCTTCGGTTCCAAGCGCCTGCATGATACCGAGCTGCCTTCGCGGCTTGGCAAGAGCGATGATCCACAGGATATCGCCCACTATGTGGACCGGCTGGACCTGTTGCAGACGGGTGCGAACTTCATCTCCAAGAAGACAACGCACTTCAACTCGCAAACCGGCAAGTGCAACATCCAGAAGTTTCGCTGGTCGCTGCATTCGGACCTGTGGAACTGGCTCAAGCCCCGCGGCGACGAGCTGTGGATGGACAACGGACGGACGAATGAAATCTGGCAGTCGAAGTTCGATGACTTCCGGCGTCCGTACATCATGCAGCGCTGGCCGGAAAACTGGTGCGAGATCCATCCGGACGACGCCGCCAGGCGTGGCATTGAGTCGGGTGACCGGGTGGTGCTCTACTCCGACCGCGTACCGGTGGTGAAAGAGACCATCCTCGGCGTCAAGGGGAACGACTATCAGTTCTCCGGGCTGATGAAGGCCGGCCATATCGAGCTCACCAGGGGCGCGATTACGGCCATTGCCGTGGTCACGCCGGATATCAAGAAGGGCGTGGTATTCACGGACTTCAATGACCATCGTTCCCAGGCCAACGCCCTGACGGCTGCGGTTCCGGATTCCATTTCCGGAAACTGGAACTACAAGATGGCCATCGCCAAGGTGCGAAAGATCGGCGAGTCGCCGTACAAGCGGGATATGCACGCCATGTCCTTCACACGCCGCGGCATTGTTGGTCCGGAAACCGCCTGAACCGGCAGTAGCAGGAAAGAAGGAAGGGGGCGCACCCGCGTCCCCTTTTCTTTTGAAAAAAGGGGACAGTTTCACTTTTTCCGGGTTCCGGCTTCGCCGGGAAAGAAAGTAAACTGTCCCCTTTTTTCAAAAAGCATTGCAATGTCCGTGGATGTACGCAAATATCGGTGAAACGCATCGAGGAGGTTAAATGGTGAAGCAGGAAACAAAGTTGACGAGCAGGGACCGGGCAATAGACGCGCTCATTAAGGTGCTGGAAACAGGCAATGAAGTGCACCGCTGTTTTGCGGCTCAGGCCCTGGGCAAGATCGGAGACAGAAAAGCCGTGCCGCCGCTGATGGATCACGTCCGGGATATGGACCTGGACGTGGCGCTGGATTCCATTGAAGCCCTGGGCTTGATTGGCGATCCCGCTTCCGTGCCGTTGCTGACCGAAGGCTTCAACCTTGCCGATGTACCGGATATCAAGCTGAATGCCGTTGCCGCCATTGGCCGGCTTGGCGGCGAGGAAGTGGTTGATGAAATGATCAAGGCGCTACGCCTGGATCTGGATATGGTTGATGGTGCCGGATGGGATGCCTCCTGGGATATCAATCATATCGCCGTTGAGACGCTTGGGCGTATTGGCGATGCGCGAGCGGTGGAGCCGCTTGCGTCCATGCTGGATGATGACACCGTTGTTGAAGAGGAGGGAAATATTCTGAACGCTCTTGTTCGCTGCGGAGAGGAGGGTGTATCCGTGGCGGCGAATCGTCTGCGGGAACACGGCATGGCCCGCAGCCGCCGCCGGGCCGCAATGGCGCTGGGTCATGTGGATATTGCGACCGCCAAGGATGCACTGGCGGAGGCCCTGCTGGATGAGGATGCTGATGTGCGTATCTATGCGGCCCGGTCGCTGGCGGGTTTTATGGATAAGGCCTATCTGGTTCCACTGTTCATGTTGCTCAAGGATCAGAATGCGGAGGTGCGCCGGGATGCCGTTCAGCTTATTGCCAGCCTTGGCGGAGAACGCAGCGCTGAAAAGATTTTATCCCTGCTGGAGGATGAGGATACCGGCGTGCGTATCGCCGCGGCACGTGTGCTGGGAGATTTGCAGGTTAAAGATGCCGTGGAGCCGTTGCTCGGGTTGCTGGGAGACGGTGATGTAAAAATGCGCCAGACGGCTGTGGATGCCCTGGGCAAGATCGGTGACGCGCGCGCACGCGAGGCGTTGCTCGATCTGCTGATGAACAGCGAAGAGGATGAAACAGTGCGTTCCGTTGTTCCGGCCGCGCTTGTCGGCATGGCGGATAACACGGTGTTTTCCGCCCTCAGGGAAGTGGTGGGCGATGATAGCCGTGTGTTGCGCAGCATCACTTTGATTGCCCTGCGCGAGATCGATCATCCGCAGGCCAGGGATGTGCTGCTGGCGGCCCTGCGCGGCGAACTGCTGGCGCCGCCCCCGGCGGAAGAGGATGAAAAGGCGGTGGGGGATGGAGAGCCCGGTGAAGCAACGGCCCGGGAGCAGCCTGAAACGGACATGGCGGCGGAGGACGACGCAGCGAGTGAAGATCAACAGGGACAATCCACGCTGGAGACCATCGCACAGGATAATCTGAAGGCGGAGAAATCCCTGGCCGAGACGCCGGAGGATGTGATTGACGAAGACCTTCCGGAGGATGTAAAGACATTTGTCGGCGTCGCTGAAAAAAACTGGGAAGAGATCAAGTCTTTTACGATTGAGACGCCGGCGCCGCACCTTGATGTGCGCCGCTTTGCCGCCCGCGCCCTGGCCGGTTGTCCGGGCGAGGACGTCGTGGATGCGCTTTGCGCCTGCCTGGAAGACGAAGATGCCGATTTGCAGGTGGAGGCCGTCAAGTCTCTGGGCCGCATCGGTGATGAGCGCGCCGTCTCCCGTCTGTTGTCGCTGACCGGCTGCGACGACGCCCGATTGCGTTTTGCAGTGACACGTAGCCTCGGTCAGATGCAGGCAAAAGAGGCGCATGAAGCGCTGTTGAATCAACTTGACGATGAAGATTCTTTCGTCCGCCTGGCCGCCGCGGAGACGCTGGCTTGTTTTCAGGATGAAGATGTAAGAATAGCCCTGCGTACGCGACTGCTGCAGGACGGAGAACTCGGTGTCCGGCTGGCCTGCGCCAAGTCGCTGTCGGCTGTCGGTAGCAAGGACGATGTTGAGGCCATAGTCCAGGCGGCGTTTCTCGATGAGGGTGAACAGCGCCTTGAGATGGGAGCTATTCTGCGTGGTTTTCACCCGGACCAGGCCACGGAGCATCTGCTCGCCGTGCTCAATGATCCCGAACAGGATTTTTATCACCGCGTGGCGATCGAGGCCCTGCAGGAAATTCATCGCCCCGAGGAAGCCGTCTGAAATATACGGGATTTCATACAGTATTCATCATGCATCTTCATGGTGCATGACTTGAAGATGAGGGGAGGAAAATACTTGACTAAAGGAGAGAATGATGATTCATCATAAAAACCGCGGCATGATGGCAGCCATGGTCATTGGGGCGGTCGCATTCGCCCTGACGCCGGCGGCATGGGCGGATGGTATGCACCATGGCGGCTATGGTCAGGACGAGGGTGTTTCGGCCGCATTTATTGTTCCGTTGTATCCACAAAAGACGGCTGATCTGAAAAAAGGCGTACCTGCCGGTATGACCGCGGCCAGTTTCAAGGCTGGACATGGATCGCTGGTTCTGACCAGGCTGCCAGGCGGCAAGGTTAAGGCGAAGTTCTATTTTAGCGGTTTGATTCCCAATGGCGTATACAGCCTGTGGAACGTCTTTCAGACCCATCCGTGGAAGGATGAACCCTTCGGTGGAAAATTCGGCAGTGGAATCCATTCGGTGGTTGCCGATGCACACGGTTTTGCGCGTAAGACAGTGGTTCTGGACAAATGGCCCGGCATTGCCTTTTCACTGGACTACCATGCCGATGGGAAACTCAGCCAGTCCAAAGGCGCATATCCAGGCGCCTTATGGGGAGATATCCCTTCAGAGCCAAAGCGGTAGTTTGCCATGACAGTCTGGGAGCTGCGTAGCATGCATGCATTGCGTGTCACCGTCGCCCTCCTTGCTTTTCTCTTCGTCTGGGCGCCTGGCGCCCAGGCAGGAGCGGGTGGTACGACGGCGCATACTATCAATATGGTCAAAGGCCATTTGTTTAAGCCGGCCGTCACCCACGTCAAACCGGGGGATACGATCATTTTTGACAATATAGACAAGGACCTGCATGCCCTGACACTGGTAGGCCATGAAAAGTTGCTGGAGGAGGAATATGTTGATCCCGGCAAGCAATTTCACTTCCGGGTACCAGTGGACGCCAAACCGGGAACCTGGCCTCTGGACTGTTTTATCCATCTGAACATGAAGGCGAAGATCATCGTTGATGGCAAATGATGGGTAATCGGGATGGTTTGAATGTTTCGTTCACAGGTTGGATAGAATGTAACTTTACCGGGCTTCTGAAAGGCGGTGGAAATAACGCTCGTCCCATCATTCTGGCATACTCAATTTTGCATTGCCCCGGGTTGAGAATATGTTGCTATTATTGACTTTGGAAAGGGGTGCCACAATTTTGGAATCATTTTTCGGCCTTGCCGAACATTGCTGCCCCGGAGGCGCCTCAATGCCCGAAGAAGATGGCACAGGGCTTGCTTAGCTTAGATGTACACTACATAAATTTCATAGAAGGAGTGATTTAATTATGAAGCGATATGGGTTGTTGGTCATTGGAATTGGTTTTTGTGTTGTGAGCATGCAGGCCTCGGCTGGCACTATTAGCGGGGTGCTGAATTTTCAGGGCGCTGTTCCAGCGCCGGAGAAATTTGCGATCACCAAAAATCCCGAGGTTTGCGGCACCGGAACACGTGCGATAACGTGGGTTCGAGTCAAGAACGGAAAGCTTGCCCAGGCAGTAGTGGCCATTGACAAGGTTGCCGGCGGTAACAAGCCCTGGCCCAAGGCTGCGTCGGCGCCGCATTCAAATCAGAAGGGTTGCGCCTTTTTGCCCTATCTGGACGTTATCAAGAACGGTTCTGAAATCACGGTGCTGAATTCGGATCCCGTGCTGCACAATATTCACACCTATGAGATTATCGGCCGCGCCAAACGGACCATGTTCAACGTCAGTCAGCCGGGCAAGGGCTTTGTGTTCAAGGAAAATGCCAAGGCGCGCCGCGGCCACTGGATGAAGATGGAATGTGACGCGCATAACTTCATGCACGGTTGGCGTTTTTTCGCCCGCAACCCATACTATTCGGTAACCGGGGATGATGGCGCCTTCAAGATTTCAGACCTTCCGCCGGGTACATATAATGTGGTTGCTTATCATCCGACACTGGGTACGCAGAAAAAGACGGTGAAGGTGGGGGATGGTACTGCGACCGTAGACTTCACTTTTTCAGCCAGGTAACAGTTTGTGATAGTGGAAAAGTCTGGTGCTCTCCCCCCTCCTCGCCCAGGCTTTTCCCGTCACATTTTTACATCCATGGAAAGTAACTGCCCGGATGTCCTGGATTTTGCTTCATGTCAAGGCGCGAGAGGCGCAGAATCCATAGCATATGTATTCATTTTTATATGCGAGGAGTAATTGGCGCAACGCAGCCATGGAGAAAAAGACGGGGGTACATGTGTAGTTACCATGGAAATTCGGTTTAAGATATGGATCGAGGACAAGGGTAAGCCGGTATTCGGTGAGGGGCGTCGGCGCCTTCTTGTTGCGGTTCATCAATGGGGTTCGATTAATCGTGCGGCGTTTGAGCTTGGTCAACCTTACAGAAAGGCATGGGCTTCTCTTACCGCCATGGAACAACGGCTTGGTTTCAGGTTGCTGGACCGTCGAGCAGGTGGGGAATGCGGTGGCGGGACTTGTCTGACGAAGAGGGGACTGGATTTTCTTCGCCACTACGGGGAATTGATGCAGGAGTTGCAGTTACTGGCCGGACAAAAGAGCGGCCTTTTATTTGACGAGCGTTATGCAGAATCGCATAGCCATGCCGGAGAAAAATATTATTCAGGAGTGAACGATGATTCGGGCAGCCGTATTGACCATCAGTGATTCCTCTTCCAGGGGGATGCGCGCCGACGAGAGCGGCCGGGTGCTGGAAGGGCTCGTGATTGCCATGCCGGCGAATGTGAATGCGACCGATATCGTGGCCGATGAGATTGAACAGATTCAGGAGAGGCTGCGCTATTATACGGATGAACTTGGCCTGGATCTCGTAGTCACGACGGGCGGGACCGGCATCAGCCCGCGGGATGTAACACCTGAAGCGACGAAACCGTTGCTGGAAAAAGAACTGCCGGGATTGCCCGAGGCCATGCGGGCAGCGGGGATGGCCAGGACGCCATATGCGATGCTGACACGGGGTGTCGCGGGAATTCGTGGCGGTTGTGTGATTGTCAACCTGCCGGGCAGCCCGCGCGCGGTTCAGGAAAACTTTGATGCTATTTGCCCGGTGTTAAGGCACATGATCGAGAAATGCCAGGGCGATACGCGCCCATGTGCCCGCGGCGAAATTGCGAGTGCCGGGCAATGAACGCCAGGGCCGTTCGTCTTGGTCCTCAGTCCCCGGACCTCAGTCTTTTGATTGACCGTTTTGGGCGTCGCATGAGCTACCTGCGTATTTCAGTGACGGACCGTTGTAATCTCAAATGTACATACTGCCGTCCCGGTAAGGATGTTTTCTGCCCGGTTTCCCACACGGACGTACTTTCTTTCGAGGAGATTGCCCGTATCGTGAAGGTGGGAGCGAGGCTTGGCATTGACAAGGTGCGCCTGACCGGAGGTGAACCCCTGGTACGCCGGGACCTGCCGAATCTGATCCGAATGCTGAAGGAAATTCCCGCGATCCGCGATCTTGCACTCAGCACCAATGCAGTACTTCTGGATCGTTATGCCGGGGAACTGGCCGATGCGGGGCTCAAGCGAATCAATATCAGCCTGGACAGCCTGCGCCCTGAGCGTTTCCGGAAGTTGTCAGGCGGCGGGAATTTACAAGCGACGCTGGATGGTATCCAGGCGGCGGTGAAATACGGTTTTTCACCCATTAAGGTGAACGTGGTTGTCATGCAAGGCGTGAATGCGGATGAAATCGCCGATTTGATTGATTTCGGGATTGAAACCGGCGTGCAGATGCGGTTCATTGAATTCATGCCCCTGTGTGATGGCAGCAACTGGACCGAGTCCCATGTGCCGGTACGGGATATGCTGGCCATGCCGGCGGTACGCTCGCGTCTTGCCGATGTTTCTTCCGGAAATGACGGACATGCTGCCGCCCGTTATATCCCGTTGGCCGACGGCAAGGGCGAGGTGGGCTTTATTTCGCCCATGTCCAACCGTTTCTGTGACGGTTGTAACCGCTTGCGTTTGACCGCGGATGGCAAGATTCGCGCCTGTCTTCCGGCTGACGATGAAGAGGACGTGCGCACGGTGATACGTGGCGGCGGCACGGATGAGGATGTTGCGGCGTGTTTTCACAGGGCCGTACTGATGAAACCGGAGATCGGCGTCTATAATTTCTCGGAGTATGGGCGGGGTCGTTCCATGGTGCAAATCGGAGGTTAGAAGCCATGAAAGAGCACTGGTATATCCCACAAACCGGATGGGATTATTTTGTTACGATTGGATTGAGCGTCAATGTCGTCGTGTCACTGATATTGATTGTCTATTATTTCACGCATTAAAGGTGATGATATGATGAAAGCTTCCACAGCCTGGATGATTCTGGATATTGCACTGTTTGTTCTGGCCGTCAATTTGCCGTTGGGAAGATTGCGCGTCGGTGCGAAAAAGTATTCCTGGCGCAATTTTGGTTGCATCCTGGCGCCTGTTCCCCTGGTCGTTTCGATCAGGTTGATGGCAGGGATATCCATGAAGATTGCACCCGTTTTTTTGTTGACGGCTATTGTAGGTCAGCGGCTGGGCATGCTAACGGCCCCTGGACCTGGAAGGGGAAATGCATCATAAAACAAGAAATGCCCTTGGCCTGAGAGGTAAGCTGATTCTGGCCATGGTGGCGATCGGCGCCATTCCCATTGTGCTGGGGTTATCGGCAACCTATTTTAAGGGCGCCGCCCAGCTTCGAAAAATCATCGGTGACAGTTTTGAAGCGCTGGCCATGAACAGCGCTTCGAAGATTGACGGTGAGATTCAGCGACTGATAGACGCCGACAAAATTCTTGCGCGGCAGGCAATCCGTGAACAGGCGGTTACCGGGGCTTTATCGGGCGCATTGAAAGGAGGCAAGCTGGACTGGCCCGCCCCCGGTGAGATAAAAGCAAGGTCAAGGTTTATTCTACGCTCCTGGGTTTCGGGACATGGCGATGCAGCGGCAGATCATGCAGTCCCGGGCGGGTCCGATTTAAGCAGGGCGGAGCTGTTTCACCCCGGTAATCAGAAGGATCGCTACGTTCTGGATATTACCACTCCCATTCGTGCAAAAGCTGATGGTAATGCCATCGGTTGGCTTCACAGGCGCTATGATGCGAACAGGATGCTGGATTCGCTTGTTTATCCGATCCGGTTTGGGGTCACCGGTCATGTGATGCTTATCGACAATCGGGGAACCGTGATGAGTTGCCCGTTTCTGCCTACGGGAACGTCCATTGCGGATACCGGTCTCACTTCCCTTGTCGCACGGGCAAATGCCGGCTGGATTCGCACGGAAAACGATGGACACGGTGGAAAAAAAGACTCGCTCATCGGCCACGCTCCACTCATCGGCCTGAACGGTTATCTGCAACGGAAAGGGCGGTCGCTTTTTGCATTTGTCTGGCAGGACTCGGAAGAAATTTTCGCCCCTATCCGCAGCCTGCAGCATGGCGTAATTCTTGCGGGATTCACAGCTCTGCTCCTTCTGGGACTGCTCGGGTTTTACGCAAGTACCCGTGTGGTAAAGCCTATTCGAAGACTAAGCGAAGAAGCGGGTTTCATAGCCCAGGGGGATTTGAGCCGCTCCATAGACATTCGGTCCGGTGATGAAATTGAAGAGCTGGCCAGTCAGTTTAATCATATGACGTCCCGGCTCCGCCAGCTCGTGGAACACCTGGAAGACAAAGTGGAGGAAAGGACCAGAGATTTGGTGGCAACCCAGGTGGAAAAAGACCAGGTTGTGAAGCAACTGATTCAAACGGAGAAAATTGCAGCCATTGGGACGATGACCAGCGGAATCGGTCACGAAATCAACAACCCGCTCTATGCAATTTTGGGAAGAGCCGAGGCTATTGCCGATGGTGCGGCACTTGATCAGTGCCGTGAATATAGTCGTGAGATTGTCAAATATTGCAAACATATCGCATCAATTATTAAAGACCTGGCCGGATTTGTCAGGCCTAATGACGGAGACACGCTTGAATCGGTGGATGTAAATGAAAAAATTACTGAAGCCGTGGCCATGGTCAACATGTCGCTACTGGATGATCATGTCAAGATAGAAGAAAAGTGTCATGACGTTCCGGAGGTCCTGGGGCGGCCGCAGGAAATCCAGCAGGCAGTTTTCAATATTATTCGTAACGGGGTTCAGGCCCTCCGGGGAAACGGGGTTATTGATATCGCGAGCTTCGTGGATGGGGACCGGGTGCATGTGACCATCAGGGATAACGGTCCGGGGATATCCAGGGAGCATCTGGAGAAAATTTTTGATCCTTTTTTTACAACCAAGGGCCCGGATGAAGGGGAAGGGCTGGGGCTGTACGTTGTTCAGCAGACCGTAAAGAAAAGCGGCGGCTCCATAAAAGTTGAAAGTGAGCTTGGTAAGGGGACTGTATTTCACTTAACTTTTCCCATTATGGGAAACATTAGCAAGGAGGCTATAAATGAAGCATAAAATTTTGATCATTGATGATGAACAAGGCGTTCGTGAAACGATACGATTGCAACTGGCAGGTACCGAGTTTGAGGTTGTGGAAGCCGAAAACGGGGAGGAAGGCATCGAAAAAATTAATGCCGAGGATAACCCCATCACCGTGGATTGCATCATTTGCGATGTGCGCATGCCCAAGATCAACGGTATAGAAGCCATCGCCTATTTCCGCAAGGAATACGCGCATACCCCGATCATTGTTCTGACCGGTTTTCCTGATGTGAAACTGGCGACGGATTTTATGAAGCAGGGCGTTGCCGATTATCTCGTGAAGCCGGTGGAAAAGGAAAAGTTGCTTGCGTCCGTCAGGAATGCAGCGGCCAGACACAAGATTTTCGGTGATTCATCCGGTGCGACAATGCCCTGATCCGCAAGGAGGAATGGATATGCAGACATTAAGGGTGGTTGACGGAGAAAAAATGCCGGCGGATGGATTCGGATACCATCATGTCCTGATGGCGGTGGACAATTCCGCCCATTCGAACCGTGGCGTGGAGATTGGTCTGGCTATCGCCAGTGCCTTTGGCGCCAGGGCGACCGGCAGTCACGCCTACGCCGCCCGGCTGCACGATCTGCGCTTCAAGCAGATGGAAGGGGGGCTACCCGAGCAATACCGGCGTGAGAGCGAACTGGAGAAGCAGCGCGAAACCCATGATACGCTGATTACCCACGGTCTGGAAATTATCACCGATTCTTTTCTGGATGTGGTGGATGAAAAGGCCGGAGCGCTTGGTATGAAGCTCGGACGTAAATCGGTAGAGGGCAAAAATTACAGGGCTCTTCTCGATGATATTGAGTCCAGTGACTACGATCTTGTCGTGATGGGCGCGCTTGGTCTGGGTGCAGTTCGCAGCAGCACCATTGGCAGTGTTTGTGAACGTATTGTACGTCGTAGCAGCCGCGATGTGCTGGTCGTTAAGGACCCCGGGCGAAATATCGGTGACGGTCCGATCATGGTGGCGGTGGACGGCTCGACGCAGGCTTATGCCGGGCTCAAAACGGCTATGTTGCTGGGTAATAAATTCAACGTGAACGTTGAGGTGGTGTCCGCCTTTGATCCCTACTTCCACTATGTCGCCTTTAACAGCATTGCCAGGGTGTTGTCCGATGAAGCCGGCGAGGTATTCAAGTTCAAACAGCAGGAGAAGCTGCACGAGGATATTATTGATTCGGGCCTGGCCAAGATTTACAAGGCGCATCTGGCTGTAAGTGAAAAGATAGCCGCCGAAGATGATGTCCGGATTACAACCCGACTGCTTGCCGGGAAGCCGTATGAGGTAATTCTCAGGCATATCAAAAAGCGAAATCCGTCCTTGCTGGTACTCGGCAAGATCGGTGTGCATGCCGATGAACAGATGGATATCGGCAGCAATGCTGAAAATCTGCTCAGGCTTGCGCCCTGCCACCTGCTGATTACCACTCGCGAATTCAGTCCCAAAGCCGATCAGGTTGCCGAGGAGACGATGGCATGGACGGAAGAAGGTGAGGCGCGTATGGAAGTCGTTCCGGCACATGTGCGAAATATGGCGCGCATGGCCATTATCCGCTATGCGCAGGACCATGGACATACCGTGATCAGCACCCGCATAGTCGATGAGGCTGTTGGCAATCTGTTACCGGCTGAAGCGATGGAGACGATGGGGTTGCTGACTCAGGCGGCTGCCAAACGGAAGCAGAAAAAGGCTGAAAAAGCCGCTGAAGAAGCGGTGGCAAAACGGCACGGCGCTGAGCAGACCTTTGATAAGCGCACGATTTTCTGGGGCAGGGAGGCGACGGAAGTGCTGGAGTCCGTCCACGATGAACCAACCCGTGATCACATCAAATTACGGGCCGAAAAACTGGCGCTGACTGAAAAGCGCAAGACGATTTCGGCTGATCTTGTGCGCAGGGTGATGGGTGATGATGCCGGCCTGGAGGAGACATCGTCAACGGCGGATGCCCGGCCGGAGTGGAGTGAGGAAGCCACGCAGCGCATCGAACGCGTGCCGGCCGGATTTATGCGTAACGCCAGCAGAACGCGGGTTGAAGAGTATGCCAGGCGTGAAGGCTGTGCCGAGATTACGCTTGAGGTTTGCGAGGCCGGACTGGCGGAAGCCAGAAAGGCCATGATGGGTGCAATGCAGTCCGGCGGGGGCATGCCCGATATGGCTGCGATGATGGCGGGCGGTAAGCCGGCGGAGCCGAAAACTGATCACCATACGGGTCCTGCCTGGACTGAAGAGGCGGAACAGCGGATCCGGAGCGTACCCGAAGGCTTTATGCGCGAACTCACCAAACAGCGTATTGAGTCCTTTGCCAGACGCAACAATGTTTACCAGATCGATAATGCGCTGATTGATGCCAAGTATGCGGCGTGGGGGGAGGGTTCCGCCAGGCAGGAGATGAAGATGAAATGGGAAGATGAGGCGCTGGTGCGTGTCCGGCGTATCCCCGATTTCGTGCGCGGCATGGTGATCAGGGAGGTGGAAAGCTGCGCCCGTAAGGGTGGTGAGGATACCGTTGGTCTGAATACCCTGAACAAGGCAAGCAGCATTTGGGAAACACACGGTTCATTCCATTCCGAGAGTCACCCGGATCAATATGACGAAAAAAAGGACTAAAAAAATGAACGCAAAATGGAACAAGGATGCGCTGGAGCGTCTGGAGAAGATTCCCGACGAGATTCGCCCGTTTGCCCGGGGGATGGTGGAGCAATATGCCGAACAGGAAGGTATTGAGACCATTACCGAGGAACTGATCGTGAATTTGCGCCGGCATTTTGAGAAGCGTTACGGGGAACAGCAGAAATGCCCCCTGTTCAGTGACGGGGATTCCGGGTAATGCAGCTTTCCGGTCGTAACAAGCTGTTTGGCGAGATTATCGAGATCAAGCGCGGCGACGTGGTGAGTGAGGTCGTGATTCAGGCCGGTGAGAACCAGATCGCGGGTGTGATTACCACCACCAGCGTGGATGCTCTGAGCCTTGCGATTGGCGATCAGGTGACGGCGCTGATCAAGGCAACCGAAGTTTCCTTCATCAAGTAAGGCGGCTGACTCATGCGTTTCTGCTCCCTGGCGGTCATTGTGAACCTGCTTTTTACCATCTCGATGACAGGGGCTCCCGGTATGGCAAAGGCTGCTGCCGGGGATGCGCTGACCGTGGCGGTAGCGTCAAATTTTTACCGGCCCATGCAGGAAATTTCCGCTGCCTACCAGAGACAAACGGGCAACAGGCTGCGGTTGATCAGAGGTTCTACCGGCATGCTCTATGCCCAGATTATTCAGGGTGCGCCCTATCAAATGTTCTTTGCCGCGGATTCAAGGCGGCCGGCGCTGCTTGAATCGCAGGATTTGATCCAGCCGGGAAGCCGGCTCACCTATGCTACGGGATCGCTGGCGCTATGGACACTACACACCGATCTTGACCTGGACGCGCACGGTCTGAATGTGTTGCTGGATGCGCGCGTGAAGCGTATTGCCATCGCGAATCCGGATACCGCGCCATATGGTCAGGCCGCCATGCAGGCACTCAGGGCGGCTGGTATAGAGCAGGCGGTCAGGGCTAAACTTGTGTATGGCGAAAATATCGGTCAAGCCTTCCTGTTTGTCCGTTCGGGAAATGCCGACGTGGGCCTTGTTGCAGCTTCCAGCGTTTATCAGGCTGGTGGCAAGGCTGCTGCCGTGCCGCCGGAGAGTTACGATCCTATTGTGCAGCAGGCGGTGACACTGCGTCATGCTCCGGAGACGGCACGAACGTTTACTGCATTCCTCTCATCCGGAACTGCACGCAAGGTGTTGAAAAAGTACGGTTATGGGGTGCCGCAATGAACTGGCAACCGCTGTGGCTGTCTTTCGAACTCGCCTTGACGACGATGCTGTTGCTGCTGCTGATTGCCACGCCTCTGGCCTGGTTCCTGGCTTTTACCCGCATGCGTGGCCGGGGCGTGCTGGAAGCGGTGTTTGCCATGCCGCTGGTGCTGCCGCCCACCGTGCTCGGCTATTTCGTACTCATCGCCATCGGTGGCAGATCGCCGGTTGGCCAATGGTATCAGGAAATTTTTGGTTCCACCTTTGTCTTTTCATTTGCGGGTCTTGTGTTTGCCTCCATTCTTTACAGCCTGCCCTTCGCCGTGCAACCGATGCAGAATGCCTTCGAGTCGCTCGCCAGGGAATTAAGCGAGGTGTCCCGCACCCTGGGCCTGAATGCATGGCAAAGTTTTTTTCGTGTCATGTTGCCCGGCGCACGCGTTGGCGTGATTACCGGTGCGGTCCTGGCCTTCGCGCATACGGTCGGTGAATTCGGCGTCGTGCTGATGGTTGGCGGCAGCATACCCGGCAAAACGAAGGTGGCTTCCATCGCCATCTATGAACATGTGGAAAACATGGAGTACGGTGAGGCCAATGCCATGGCCCTCGTGCTGCTCGCCTTTTCCTTTGTCGTGCTTTCCGTTGTTTACCACTACAACCGGCGTCTAAGCCGCATGGCTCTGGGATAGGAGCTTCTCGGACATGATCATCGTGAACATCAAAAAACGGTTTGACGGTTTTGAAATGGACGCAGCCTGGCGAGCGGGGCGGGAGGTAACGGTTCTTTTCGGCCCAAGCGGCTCGGGCAAGACGACCATGCTGCGCATGATCGCGGGGCTGGAGCAGCCAGATGAAGGCCGGATCACAGTTGGCGGACGTATCCTGTTTGACGAAAAAACCAGCCTGAAGCCGGAGGAGCGGAGGGTAGGGCTTGTCTTTCAGGGCCACGCCTTGTTTCCATGGCTCACGGTGAAGCGAAACATATTTTTTGGCTTGCCGCATCATGAACGGCGCAGCGGCAATGAATGGACGCGAAAACTGGTGGATGTCTTCGGTATCGGGGCGCTGCTGGATAAACGGACCGCTCACCTGTCCGGCGGTGAAGCGCAGCGGGTGGCGCTTGCCCGGGCCTTGTCGCCACGTCCTGAATTGCTGCTGCTGGATGAACCGTTTTCGGCCCTGCACGGCCCTCTTCGCATCCAGTTGCGAAAATTTATCAAGGATATCCAGTGCGAATGGCGTATTCCGGTCATCCTGGTGACGCACGACCTTACCGAGGCGCATCTTATTGGTGACCACCTGGTAAAAATGGAGCGGGGCAGGGTAAGTTATGAGGGATCAGTGGACGGCCTCGTAAACCACGGCGCCAATCCCGTCATGGCGGCTTACTGATGGCTGAGAGCCACTATCAGCCTTTTCTGGTTGCGTTGAATCTGACCCGGCGTTGCAATCTTGCCTGCGCGCATTGTTATCTCGATGCCGGTACACGCGAATGCGGGGATGCGAATGAACTCGACACCGAATCGGTCAAGCGCATTCTGACCGGGATTTCCGAGGTCAATCCCGCCTGTATGGTTGTGCTCACCGGCGGCGAGCCCCTGCTCAGGCCGGACATTTACGAGCTATGCAGCCATGCCGCGGGGCTCGGTCTGATGGCCGTTGTCGGCACCAACGGCACCTTGCTTACCGGGAAGAACGTGCGGCGCTTGCAGCAGGCCGGGGTGAGCGGTGTTGGTATCAGCGTGGACAGCCTGAGCCCGGCATTTCACGACGGCTTCAGAGGCATGGACGGCGCCCTGACGCATACGATGGCGGGGATCGAAAACTGTCGCGAACGGGGGCTTTCCTTCCAGGTTCATATGAGCGTCCACCAGGGTAATGTGGAGGAGGTGGAAGCGATGATGGCATGGGCGCATAAAAAGGGCGCCCTGGTGATGAATTTCTTTTTCCTGGTTTGTACCGGTCGCGGTGAGCGGGTTACGGACATTACGCCGCGGCAATACGAGGGTGTGCTTTCCCTGTTGCTGGATGCACAGGACCGGTATCCGGGCATGATGGTGCGCGCCCGCTGCGCCCCTCACTTCAAGCGTCTGGCCTGGCAGAAAGACACCGACTCCCCGCTGACCAGGGCGCAGGGTTATGAGGGCGGCGGCTGTCTGGCCGGGACGCATTACTCCCGCGTCACGCCTCAGGGGGAAGTGACGGCCTGTCCGTATATCGAGGAATCCGTGGGTTCTCTGCGTGAACAGTCATTCGGGGAGATATGGTCGTCATCGGAGATCTTCCGGCAATTGAGGGCGCCGGAACTTGGCGGTAAGTGCGGCAAGTGTGAGTTTCAGGTGCTTTGTGGCGGCTGTCGGGCCCGGCCTCTTGCCATGCACGGCGACCTGTTCGGCGAGGATGAATTATGCAGCTATGTACCACGGGGTGGCGCCGTGATTCAACCCCTGAGCGTGGAAGAGGCGCCGCCGCTGTGCTGGGATCAGGCCGCAACGAGCCGTCTGGAAAAACTGCCGTTTTTTCTGCGAAAAATGATTCGCAACAAGGTGGAAGAAAAAGCGCGTGAACAGCAGGTCAGTATCGTCACGCTGGAGTTGATGGACCGGTTACGCAAAAAACGCTTTGGCGACAACATGCCGAAAGCTTCATTTGGAAAAAAGAATGAAAGGCGAACCGCGAATGAACGCGAATAGACGCGAATTGGTACTAAAGGCAGAAAGCCATCAGGTTATTGGCTGTGCCATGGAAGTTTTGAACGTTCTAGGTCATGGGTTGCTCGAAAAGCCTTATGAGAATGCCATGGCCGTGGAACTTGGATTACAAGGTATTCCGTTCAGACAGCAACCCAGGTTTGATGTGATATATAAGTCAGTCAAGGTCGGTGAATACATACCTGACTTGATCTGTTTTGATCAAATTATCGTGGATGCCAAAATGATCGAAAGAATAACGAACCACGAAATTGGGCAGATATTGAATTACTTGAAGATTACCGATTTTCGGCTTGGTCTTGTATTGAATTTCAAACGAGCAAAGCTGGAATGGAATCGGGTTGTGTTAGAGAGGGATCAGGTATGAACGCCAATGCGCGCGACATCTCTTTTATTAGCGTTTATTCGCGTTCATTCGCTGTTCGCGGTTCGCGCCAATGAGCGATGAAGTGACATGGACGCCGGAAGCCAGGGCGAGGTTGGAGCGCGCGCCTTCCTTCCTGAGGGCTATGGTGCGCAGTGTGACCGAAAAACGCGCCCGGGAAGTGGGCGTGAACTTGATCAGCGAGGCATTTCTCTCAGGCGTGCGTGATACGACGATGATGGCGGGGGACAAACCCGGATTAACCGTGCCCGAACCGGGGAGCAAGGCCATTGTGTGGACCGGAGAGGCCGAGGCGAGGCTTGCCGAAGTGCCGGAGTTTACGCGTGATATGGTCAGGAAAATTGTCGAGGAAATTGCCGCCGAGCGCGGTCATCTGGAGGTCAACTGCAAACTGCTCGACCAGGTGGAGGAACTGGGTTCGGCAAGCTTCGGGGAGGAGAAACCGGCAATGGCATGGTCTCCCGAAGCTGAAGAAATGCTGAATGATCGGCTGGCGGGCGTGCCGGAGATGGCGGTAAAGTTTATGTGCGATCTGTTGCGCGCGGATGCCGAGGATCTGGCCCGTGAAGCGGGTGTGGGAACCATTTCGTCCGAGGTGCTGAGGCAGGCATGGAAGCAACCGCAAACTCCCGTACCGTGGACAAAAGAGGCGCGTGCGCGCTTGAACGATGCCCCGGACTTCGTGCGCAGCGGTATCAAGAAAGCGGCCGAACGACGGGCGCGTCGCGAGGGTCTGGCTAACATCACATCGGATGATCTTACCCGCTTCCGCAACGAGTCCATGATGAAGGCGGTCAAGCGTATGCGGGCCTTCGGTTTCAGGGAGCTTACCTTTGACAATGTCTTTGAAACCGCATCCGGGCGGGTCAAACGCCTGAAGAACAACCCGCAGGCGGCCAAACGTTTCACCGAGATACGTGAACATGTGGAAGGCAAGGAAGGAGGGGTGGGATTGCTGGACCACGAGATGGTGCGGAAGATGAAGGATTATTTGAAGGATGAAAAATGATAAGGAGGTTTACTATGTTCAATAGTTCAATCGGTACGGTGATACTCATGCGAAGGTTCACCAGAGCCGAATTTATGCGTTCGGCTATTTTCTCCGTTCTTGCCATAACGGCATGGATTTTGCCGTTTCATTTTGTTCAGGCTGTCGCAGGCGATACGATGAATCGAGGCGCTGCTTCACCGCTACCCCGAATCGGCTTGTATGCATACACCCATGCGCACGCGCAGAACCAGAATCCGCCGGATCGTTGGGGCGGTCCCGTAACCATCGTTGCGCGGCAGAAGAAGGGTGCGGCCCAATGGACGTTGCCCGGCCCGCGCGAGCTTGATCCGGCCGTATTCGGCACGCCGGATCATCCGGTGGGCTGGGAGCAGGCGCCCTTCCCGTTGATTGGCATTCCACCGAAGCTGAGAAAATCCACGGGCGGGCATTACACCATTGTGGATCATGCGACACCATTTTCCGGTTGGCGCGCTATCGGTCTGGGTGATATGGAGATGAATATCACTGATATTACGGCCATTGATGGCGCCACGACCAGGGACAAGGTGCATTTCGCGGCCGAGTTTGATTCGCCGGACAGAAAGCATCACTATAAGGTCGTCGCCGACAAACCCTTGCCCCACGGCTTTGGCTATCCAACCTTTGGCGGCGTGGTGACCGACCATCTGTTGCATGGGGCGACGGGCATCGGCGCCCGCTTGATGCCGACTGAATACATCTATGCCGCTTTTTGGGCCAAGGGCGATGTCTATGTGGATGGCAAGCTCACCAACCCCGGCCAAATTATACACATGATGATTGGTGAAGGCGTGCGCGGCAGGGGCTGGAAGTTGCTGATGGACAAGGATATCCATGGTACGGGCGTGGTCATGCATCTGATGGTGCCGCCGTACAAGGCAGGCCCCAGGGGACCCATATTTACTCCGGTCAAAACAGCCTATGCGCCATTTCCGGCAATTGAAAAACACATGATGAAGATGAAGAAAAAAATCATGAAGATGCCGCCCGAAAAACAGAAAACGATGATGGCGAAATTGATGGCGGCGAAGGCATTGATGATGAAAACGAAGGAACAAGTGGTCCAGGCTATGATGACCGGAAATAAATTTCTCGGACAGCCCTTTATTCATGTCATGTTCGGCAACGTCAAATATACCGTGAAACATCGCTAGCCTGATCGCTAAACCAAGGCATGTCCGCCGGGACCACCCTTGTTTCCACTTCAGCAAACGGGGCGCGGCGGGGGACCATTGATGAGAAAACAAGGAGAAGGGTATGAAATGGCTTAAATACGGAATGGTGCTTGCAATCAGTATCGTGGTCTGGGGCGCGAACTGCAATGCTGCGTCCCAAACGGGTGCGATAGTGATAACGGAACAGGATATCGCCTATGATCCTGAAGAAATCACCGTCCATGCCGGGCAAATGATCCAGATCGAGAACAAGGATCCATTTGCCCATGTTTCGCGCGTCACTATGCAAAAGAAGGATGGCGCTTTGGGAAAAATCGCACTCAAGGATCATAAGGAGAAGGCAGGAACGGTGTTCACCTTCAAGCTGGACCAGCCCGGCGCGTACCAGCTCCGTTGCGTCATCCATGACGGAATGGAGGCGACAATCAAGGTGGTCAAGTAGTCATGATGTCTCGCCACTTGTTACATATGCGATATGTAAACTGGTTGAGGGAGAAAATCATGCCGCCGTGGCTGATGCTGGTTGCGGGAATAATGCTGCTGTTGTGGATGACACCATCCGAATCCTATGCCAATGAAGCAGCGCACGCCTTATTAAGCGGCAATGAAATACAGTCTCTAAAGCGCCAGTTATTCGGAGGTTTGGACATTTCCCTTTCCGGCTTCGCCCGTATCGAAGGCACGGCGGAGCATCATTTTGATCTTGGCTCCAATCCGGGTGCGGGCAATACCTTCTATGACCTCAGGGCTTATCTGGCCAGCAAGATCGCCAAGGGACCGGCGGCCCTGCATGTAGATGTGGATTTAGCCGGCAACGATTTCTCCGATCCGGAAGGCGGAATTTTTGGCAATGCCTTTGATGACACCTCGACGTCCGGGGGTCCATCGGTGGTGAGGGAGAAAGGCTTTGACCTGCGTATCCGTCACCTGTTTTTGACCTATGACGGCCTTGTGCATGCCGCCGCCGGGCGCATGCCCGCGAAAATCGGTCATGGCATTTCCATCCAGACCATCCGTGACTCCGCCAAGCTCGGCAAGTCATTCGGCCCGTTGAAGGTGGTCGCCGTGCTGGTCAAGGGCGGTGAAACCCAGCCGAATAATAATCTGAATGCCGCTACTGATAATGATCTGGACGCCTATGGCGGTGTGGCTGTTTATCACTTTGACCCAGGGAACCACGTGCAGTTTGCGGTCATGAAACAGGTGGATACCACCTTCGATGATCGCCTGCCGGAAAAACTGTTGTTCAATCTCAATGGCGATTTTAGATCCGGGCCATGGACCTTGGCCTTTGAGACTGCCTGGCTGGGCGGGCATACGCCACGCGATGCAGTGCTGGGCCGCCGCAAGAACCGCGCCTGGATGGGATATGCGCGGGGACAATATCAGTTTGATTATCCCCATGCCTATCTGGCCCTGGCCCTGGGTCTGGGCTCCGGAGAAAATCAGAAGAGTGAAAAGCAGCATGATTTCCAGAGTTTTTTTATGAATTCTATCGGATTCCATCTGGCAAATATCTACGGTAACGACATTCACAGTTATGATTCTTTTTTACCCGGCAGTGGCTCGGGGAAGGATGGCAACAACGCCGGTTCTGGTTTTGCCAATACCGGCTTCGTGCAGGTATCCGGCCAGATTGCACCGTTTTCCTTTCTTCCCGACAGCACCATTGGGGCATCGGTCACGTATCTGCGCGCCACGCGCAGGCAGCTTGTGGGCGAAGGCGTGCTGTTTGGTAGTCTGGACGGTTTTACCGCCCCCGCCGGGACCACTGAAAACAGCCATGACATCGGCTGGGAAGCGGATATCAATGTGGACCACCCACTGACCGGAAGCATGCTCAGCTATCTGCGTACGGGCTGGTTCGTGCCCGGCTCCATCTTTGGCCCTGCGCGCCGGACTGCGTTCAAGCTGCAGGGAGGCGTTTCATATGCATTTTGAAGAACGAAAACTCAGGTGATGGAATGAGTAAATTAACCCATTTTGACGAGGCGGGAAGGGCCCGCATGGTGGATGTGTCCGCAAAGGGTGGTACCGTGCGTATCGCCGTGGCCCGGGGCGAAATTCACATGCAGCCGGAGACGCTGGCCCGTATTCGGGAAGGAAGAATCAGTAAGGGAAATGTGCTGGCCGTTGCTGATGTGGCGGCAGTGATGGGTGCCAAACACACACCCGATCTGATTCCCATGTGTCATCCGCTTTTACTCTCCGGCGTCAGCGTGGAATTTGATGAAAACAGGGCCAATGCGGCGGATGGACGGGCTGTACTGGGCGTGCAGGTTCAAGTGAAGTGCCAGGGATCGACCGGTGTTGAGATGGAGGCTCTGACGGCGGTTTCTACGGCGCTTCTGACCGTGTATGATATGTGCAAGGCCATGGATCGGGGCATGACGCTGGCCCGTGTCGAGTTAGTGGAGAAATCCGGTGGGAAGAGCGGCCATTTTGTCCGGGATAAAGCATGATTCAGGTTCTGTTTTTCGCGCGTATCGCTGACCTGGCCGGGGTTCGGGAGGCCAGCTTCCAATGTCCGGAAGGGGGCGTGCGGCTGGATGATCTGGTGAAGAAGGTCACAGCACGTTTTCCGGCCCTGGCGGAATCGCTGGCCCGGCCGAAACTGCTGTTTCTGGCCATCAATCAGGAACAGGCCGGGCTGGACGCACAGGTCCGGGATGGAGATGAGGTGGCGATTATGCCGCCGTTCTCCGGCGGATAGAGATGGAATTGAGAATTAAGGAATTGTAAATTAATTCTTCATTCAAAAGGAGCGAAGCAATGGATCATCCGGTACGCATACAGACCGGGGATTTCTCCGTTGAAGAGGAGCTGCGCCTGTTGCAAGGCGGAGACGGATGTATCGGCGGAATTGTCACCTTTGTGGGGATGGCGCGGGATTTTTCCAGAGGACGGGATGTATCCAGGCTTGAGTTTGAGGAATACGCGGGTATGGCCATCAAGGCGATGAATACGTTGCGGGATCAGGCAATGGAACGTTTTGATATTATGGACTTGCGTATTGTACATCGTATCGGCTCAATCGGGACCGGTGAACAGATCGTGTTGATTGTGGCGGGTGCCGCTCACCGGGATGCCGCTTTTGATGCCTGTCGCTGGTGCATTGATACGCTCAAGCAGACCGTGCCTATCTGGAAAAGGGAGATTACGCCGTCGGGAGAGTCCTGGGTGGAGGAGCATCCATGAAACAGCATTGCCATGCTGTTTGCGGCAGGGGACAAGCCCCTGCCCTGTCTTTAATGGAAAATATAAAAGTCTCGGCGGTATATCCATGAGTCCGCCGGTGGTGGCGTTTGTCGGGCGTTCCGGTGCGGGTAAGACCACGCTGCTGGTCAGGGTGATTGCTGAATTGCATGAACGCGGATTTAGAGTCGGCAGCGTCAAGCACAGCCATCACATCACGGAAATGGATGTGGAGGGCAAGGATTCATGGCGGCATAAACATGCCGGCACGGAACGAACACTGCTGGTCGGCCCGGAGCAACTGCAACTTGTCGCGGACCACGATTCATTACTTTCTCTCACCGAACTTGCCGGGCGCTATATGGACGGGTTGCAACTCGTGCTGGTGGAGGGATTTAAGGATTCACCGGGTGATAAAATCGAGGTTGTACGTGCTGAACGCGCCACCTTGCCACTGCTCCGTCCCGAAGACGGCCTGATCGCCCTGGCCAGTGATATTCCGGTGGATTTGGGCGTGCCCCGCTTTGGTCTGGAAGATGTAACCGGCATTGCCGATTTTCTGACGGGGCGTTACCTGTCGTGATTCCGGGTGTGTCCTGTGTCGTTCTCTGCGGCGGGGAGTCGAAACGCATGGGACGCGACAAGGCTCAGGTCGAATTATGCGGCCATACGCTGCTGGAACGGGCGCTGGCAACAGTCGCCCCTTTATTCGACGACGTCATGGTTGGTGGCAGGGAAATCAAGGCACACCCACAAGGGCCGAGATACATCAGGGACCGGTTTCCCGAACGCGGACCGGCTGTCGGTCTTTGTGCCGCCATGGAGGAGGCGTGTCACCCGTATCTCTTTGCGCTTGCCTGCGACATGCCTTTTGTTTCTCCCGGGTTAATCGCCTATCTTGCTTCATGCCGGCAAGATTACGATATCGTTGTTCCGGTTTGTCACGGCAGACTGGAGCCACTGTGTGCCGTGTACGGCACAGACGGTCTTCGACGCCTTGTGAAGCGTGTCGAGGCGGGCGAGCGCGGGCTTGTCTCGTTCATCGAGCACACACCGGAGCTCGATGTGCGAAAAATTGACGAACGGAAAATAAGGAAGATTGATCCCGACCTGCAATCATTTGTTGATATTGACTTTCCCGAAGCCCTGTCAGAAGCGGAAAGGATACTGAGGTGAAAATACCTTGCTGGTAAAGCGCAGGGCCAGGGGGAAAGATACCGGTGAGGAAGCCGTTGTCCGGGAGTATAATCGCCTTGCCCCGATCTATGATGAGCGCTGGTCGCGTTATGTGCGGCTGTCTGTTCGGGAAACCATCCGGCGACTTGATTTCAGCCCCTCGGAACGCTTGCTGGATGTCGGCTGTGGCACGGGTTCATTGCTCGGCTCGCTGGCCGAGGCTTTTCCGGATGCCGTATTGTACGGCATTGATCCATCACCTGAAATGCTCGCTGTTGCCGGAAAAAAACCGGGTTGTCGTGCTGACCTCAGGGTGGGTGTGGCGGAATCCCTGCCCTTTGATAACGGCAGTTTTGATGTGGTGGTTTCAAGCAGTTCGCTTCATTACTGGAGAAAGCCTGATGCAGCGCTCGCGGAAATTTCCCGCGTGCTTGCGCCCGGGGGCCGGATCGTGATCACTGACTGGTGTGCTGATTATTTATCATGCCGCATCTGTGATGTCTGCCTGCGACTTGTCAACCGGGCGCACCGTGGCACGTATAGCGTGAAGGAATGCATTTGTTTGCTCAAGTCAGCGGGGTTCGGTAATATCGGAGTGGAACGCTACAGAATCGACTGGTTGTGGGGTTTGATGATTGCCACTGCCATAAACAAGCAGGAGAAGATGAAAAATCCATGAGAAGCGTTACCCGGGCCCAGGACATCATCTTGCAGCATGTATCCCGCCTGGATGTGGAATCCGTTTCCGTTCATCGCGCCCTGGGGCGCGTGCTGGCAGAGGATATCCAGTCCAATCGGAACCATCCGCCGTATGACATATCCGCCATGGATGGCTATGCGGTACGGGCCACCGATGTGCAGGGGGCTTCAAAGGATACTCCGGCAACCCTGAGGGTGGTGGATGATATTCGTGCCGGCACAAAGCCGAAATGCACTGTGGGAGCAGGTGAAGCATCCATGATCATGACCGGCGCACCTGTTCCAGACGGTGCGGATGCGGTCATTCGTGTTGAAGACACCAGCCGTCGTAGCCACAGAGGCAGGCATGGCAAAGAGTCGCATCCTGATGAAGTGGATGTCTGGACGGGGGTTCCCCGTGGAAACAACATTCGTTGCATGGGTGAAAACATGAAGCTGGGCGATACGGTGTTGCACGGGAATGCCACGATTCGTCCGGCGGAAGTCGGTATTCTGGTGATGGTCAAGAAGAAGGATGTCAAGGTCTTCCGTCGGCCGACTGTGGCCATACTGGCGACCGGCGATGAACTGGAGGCACTCGACGCACCACTGGATCCCGAAAAAATTCCGAATTCAAATTCATATTCCACGATGGCCCAGGTACAGGCTTTGGGTATCGAGCCGGAACTCCTGGGTATTGCCCGGGATAGCCGCGGGCATCTGGAGGAAAAACTGCGTCAGGGGATGCAATATGACGTTCTGATCGTGACGGGAGGCGTTTCCGTCGGTCACCACGACTTTGTCCGCCCCACCCTGAAGAAGCTGGGCATCACCATGCACTTCTGGCGCGTGGCCATGCGGCCGGGTCACCCCATGGCGTTTGGAACAAATCCTGCCACTCGTGTATTCGCCCTGCCGGGCAATCCGGTGGCCGGCATGGTATGCACCGAGCAATTCGTGGTTCCCGCCCTGCGTAAAATGATGGGATTTGATCGTCTGTTTCGACCTACCGTTGATGCGCTTGCGGCGGCGGATGTGAAGGACAAGGCCGGTCGCATGCATTTTATGCGCGCCCGGCTGAGCGGGACGGACGGGAACTATCTGGTGGAATCGGTGGGTGCACAGGGCAGCGGGATCCTGATGTCCATGGTGCATGCAAACGCGTTGATGATCGTCCCGGCCGAGCGTGACGGACTGAGTCAGGGTGAGAAGGTGCGCGTACAACGATTGGGTGACAGTCAGTTCCAGGCCGAGCCGGGACTGGAGATGGAATCCTGATGTTTATTGATGCACGGAACTGAAGCCCAATGATTGTACGTGCGGTGTTTACCCTCATTGTCATATTTCTCATCTTCAAGCTTTACCAGCGGCTGTTTCAGCAAAAGCAGTGCGTGGCCTGCGGCAAACACATCGCCAGGCAGGCAGCCATTTGCCATTACTGCAATACCATTCAGGATGGCGTGGAACTGGTGCAGGCGGAGGTTGGAAGCGCCCGTGTTGCGGGAAACAGGGCAGGTCGGAATCGGAGCCGTGGCCGGGCAATGGTGCTGTTGGGCTGCGGTCTTGCCCTGGTCGTCCTGAGTGTAGCCGCCGCGGTCTGGCTTATGCAATCCTAAATACGGGCTAGCTCTGCCCTTTACACATAAATCATGACTGGCGGAGTTTGTTGTAACGTGTAAAATGTAGTCCCAAGAGATCGGTCCGCCACGCATCCAGGAGGTTTTTATGTTTGGACTCGGATTCCCGGAACTGTTGATCATTCTGGTAATAATTCTTGTGATTTTTGGTGCAGGCAAACTTCCCCAGGTCGGGGAGGCGCTGGGGAAGGGGTTGAGCAAGTTCCGCACCGCCATGGATGACAAAACGGAAAAAAATGATGTGACGAAAGCCGTGGCCGACGAACCTTCATCTCCTTCAGAAAATAAAAAGGAGAAAGAAGAGTCACCCCGTACCTGATCATTTAATTTTTTCTGCTCAGCCCGAATTATTTATAATTAGTCTGGACTAGCTAGGAGTCCGCCGTGTTTGGGATTGGTTTTCCTGAAATGATTCTGATACTTGTGC
>CAZVLQ010000018.1:0-43887 GCA_964628185.1 uncultured Zetaproteobacteria bacterium
GTACGCGGCCAACGCCATGCTGGCCACACGCATCTCCTTCATGAACGAGGTTGCCGGTCTGTGCGACGCGGTGGACGGCGATATTGAGGCCGTGCGTACCGGGCTGGGCGCCGATCCCCGCATCGGGTCGCATTTTCTCTATGCCGGCATTGGCTATGGAGGCTCCTGTTTCCCCAAGGACGTCAAGGCGCTGATGGCGACGGGACGCGAACATGGCGTGCCGATGCGCCTGATCGAGGCTGTACACGAAGTCAATCAGGAACAACGCGCCAAATTTTCCAGCAGGATTGCAAATGCACTGGCGGCGATTAAACGCCCTGTCGTGGCGCTATGGGGTCTGGCCTTCAAGCCGGGCACGGATGACATGCGTGAAGCCCCAAGCCGCGACGTGATTAACGCCCTGCTTGCATGCGGAGCGCGTATCCGCGCCCATGATCCGGCGGCAATGGACAGTTGTCGCGATATCTGGCCGCATGTCGAAGGGCTGGAATTTGTTGATTCACCCGAAGCATGCCTGACGGATGCCGATGCGTTGGTCGTAGTGACGGAGTGGCTGTGTTTCCGTGAACCGGCATGGGAGGATGTTGAATCCCGGATGCGCGGGCGCATACTGTTTGACGGCCGCAACCTTTACTCATCCGCGCAGATGCGGGCGCGGGGCTGGCAATACCATGGCATTGGCCGCAACGGCGCCCTGTAAAAAAATCTGATGTGCGGCTTTGTCGCCATTCTGGGTCAATGCCATACCGGCGAACTGGCGC
Organism: uncultured Zetaproteobacteria bacterium; assembly: GCA_964628185.1. GTDB lineage: Bacteria > Pseudomonadota > Zetaproteobacteria > Mariprofundales > Mariprofundaceae > CAZVLQ01. The sequence continues at coordinate 762 of CAZVLQ010000018.1, forward strand.
GTATGGCTACGGCGGTGGCGCGGCGGGGTCCGGACGATCGGGGGGATTACGACGACGGGGCGTTTTCCGCCGTTCATTACCGCCTGTCCATTATCGGGCCGGATGAGCGCGGCAGGCAGCCGATGACGGTGGATGATGTGACCGTTGTTTTTAATGGTTGCATTTACAATTATCGGAAACTTCGCAAACAACTGGAAGATGATGGCGTCGCCTTTGCTTCGGATACGGACACAGAGGTGTTGCCGCATCTGTATCGGCGCTTTGGCACGGAGATGTTTTCACTGCTTCACGGCATGTTTTCGATCGTATTGTGGGATGCGCGCAAAAAACAACTGCTGGCCGCTCGCGATCCCTTCGGCGAAAAGCCATTGTTTATCTGTGAACAGGACGGGAGGGCCGGTTTTGCATCCACGCTGTCCGCGTTTGAACAGGGGAACTGGACGCTGACGCCGGATGTGCATGCGGTGCATGCGGTGCTTTGCCGCATGCGTATTACCGCGCCACGAACCATGTACGGGGAAGTGCGACAATTGCCTGCCGGCACCTGTATTTGCGCCAGACCCGGCGAAAGATTAACACCCCGCCGCTTCTCCTTTCTTCCCAAACCGGATCAACCGCTGGATATGACGCCGGCGGAAATGGATGCCGAAGCCGAGCGGCTGCTCGATGACTCATTTTTATTGCGGACGGTTTCGGATAAACCGATGGGGGTGTTTTTATCCGGCGGCGTGGATTCATCATTGATCGCCGAATCACTGGCGCGGCAGTTACCCGGTCCGCTGCGCACCTTCTCCGTTCGTTTTTCCGATGCCACGGCCGATTACGACGAAAGCGCTTACGCGGCGATGGTGGCGAAGCATATCGGCAGTGAACATGCGGTGCTGGATGTCCGTGCGGATGCGCACGAGATGCTGCACGGTCTGGCCGATGCCTTTGATCAGCCGGTGACCAATTCGGCGGCGTTGCCCACGTATTTAATCGCGCGCGAGGCCAAGGCGCATGTGGATGTGGCGCTATCCGGGGTGGGCGGGGATGAACTGTTCGGCGGTTACCCGCGCTATCTGGGTATGGCCTGGCATGAGCGCTTGCGGCATATGCCCGGGCGCAGCCTGATGCTGGCCATCCTGCAAAAAACAGGGGAAGGGAGCGGCAGTCGGAATCTGCGCGGCCGCTTGCGGCGATTTGTCCAGGGACTGGACCGTACGGCCGCGGACGCCTACCTCGACTGGACCGCGGTCAGCCATGCCGATATTGCGGACATGTTCACCATAGCCGCGGATGATGCGCCATCAACATGGCAAACGGCCCCGTCGGTTTATGGCGGTCTTCCGGGGCTTCTGGAACGTTTCGGTCCGGTGAATGGCAGTATGGCCTGGGATATACTGACCTATCTGCCCGACGATCTTCTGGCGGTGGGGGATCGCATGAGTATGGCGCATGCGCTGGAATTGCGTGCGCCCTTTCTGGATATGCGGCTGGCCAATCTGGCGCTTATGCTGCCTGCCCGCAAAAAAGTCGCCGGGCCTCCATGGCGGGAAGGCTTGAAACTGCTGCTCAAACAGATTGCCCGGAAGCGTTTGCCCGCTGAAGTTATTAACCGACCCAAACAGGGATTCATGGCGCCGGTAAAACACTGGCTGCGCGGACCACTGGACAAGGAAGTGTTGCGGCTGGCCGAATCCGATGCGCTGGGCGGCCTGCTGCGGCGGGATTATGTACGCGTGCTCCGGCGGGAACACGCCTCTGGCCGCGATCGCTCGGACGCACTCTGGGGCGTCCTGCTGCTGGATGAGTGGATGCGGCAGCGGCAATGGTCGTTTAAGTGAGGGTGTTGCTGGTGGCGGATGTTTCCGCCGAGAAGGTTTTTGGCGGTGCTGAACGCATGCTGGCGCGGCATGTGCATGCATTGAGGAAAGCAGGCGACACTGTATCAGTATTAACGCGCCAGCCCGCACCCGGGGCAGCATGGAAAATTGAATTGAAAGGTGGCGTGACGGAGTATCGGCTTGCTTTTTCGGGAGATCGCGGCCTTTCAGGTTTGCGGCAACTGGCGCGCGGCGCGAAAGACTGGTGGCGTGAGCATCAGGGCGCATTTGACGGGGTTGTGGCCGAGCAGCCGTTTGTGATGTGGGCTCTGCGGCGCGCGGGATGTTCCCTGCCCCGGCTGCAGGTATGTCACTCCTTTGCATTTGAGGAATATGCTACCCGCCATGGTCTGGACTGGGGCGCCCGGAACAGACTTGCCGCTGCCGCCATGCGTTATCTGGAAGGTCGTGTTTATGACTCGGCCGACGGGTTGATGGTGCTGAGCGGGCATATGCGCCACCGTCTGCACGACTGCTTCAATCTGGATCAGTTTCGTATTGCAGTCGCTCCCGGCGGTGTTGACCCGGTTTCCCTGATGGAAGCCCGGGCGCGTGAAGGCATGCGCCGGCGTCTGGACTGGCAGGGGCCGGTCGTGGTTACCCTGCGCAATCTCGTGCCCAGAACCGGTGTGGACATGCTGGTGCAGGCGGCGGCGATGTTGCGCTTTGACATGCCCGATGTACGCTGGTGCGTGATGGGCGCGGGGCCCCTGCTGGAACCGCTGAAATGGCTGGCCGGTCAGCTTAAGGTGGAAGATATTGTTGAGTTCACAGGCTATTTGGCGGAACAGGAAGTTGTCGCCCGCATGCAGGCCGCCGATGTGTTCATGTTACCGACGCGTTCGCTGGAGGGTTTCGGACTGGTGACAATCGAGGCCAATGCGAACGGTTTGCCGGTGGTGGCGACGCCGGTTGGCGCCAATACCGAAGTTGTTTCGGGTCTTCCCTGTAACCGGCTGGCGAAATCAATTACGCCGGAAGCGCTGGCGGATTCCTGTCGTTTCATGCTGGAAGATCTGAAGACGGCGGACAGGCGAAAAATACGGCGCAAGCTGCGACAGGCGGTCAGTGGGCGTTACAGCCAGAAGGCGCACGACCAGAGCTTTATACGGCAGTTGCGGGCGTTGGTCTCGTAATGCGCATACTGCACTTGATTACGCGCATGGATCGCGGCGGTTCGGCGGTCAATACATTGTTTTCGGCACTGGCGCAGGTCAGGGCCGGGCACCGGGTTACCCTGGCTTTTGGTCCGGCTCATGAATCGAACATGAGCCGGACTGAACGTGAATGCGTGGAACAGGATCTGGAAGTCTTCCGTCAGGCGGGCGGTGCGACGGTATGCCTGTCCACGCTGTCGCGTGACATCGGCATTACCGACCTGCGTGCATTCCGGGCGATTCAATCGTTGCTTTCAGGCGGGTTTGATATCGTGCATACGCACACTTCCAAGGCAGGCGCCCTGGGCAGGATGGCGGCAGCCGGCAGGGCAAAGGTGGTGCATACGCCGCACGGGCATATTTTTCACGGTTATTTCGGCGCCTTGCGGAACCGGCTGTTCATACTTGTCGAACGCTGGCTGGCCGGAAAAACAGACGCGCTTGTCGCCCTGACGAAGGCTGAACGGGATGAACATCTGGCGCTCGGCGTTGGACGGCCCGATCAGTGGCACGTGATTCCGAGCGGCGTGGCCGTGGATGAGATCCGCGGGCGCGTGTCGGCATGGCGACGCAGTCATGCCGGCGTGCGCGAATGGGATGCGGTCTGCGTCGGCCGGCTGGTACCGGTCAAGGGCATGGAACGTCTGATCCGCGCCTGGGCGAAGGTGTGCATGCAAAGGCCGGAGGCCAGGCTTGCGATCGTGGGAGATGGCGGTGAAAGGGAAAATCTTGAAGCGATGTGCCGCGGCTTCAGAATCGAACGGAACGTCCGTTTCGCCGGCTGGTGCGATCCGGTTCCCTATCTTGCCGCCAGCCGCTGCTTTGCACTTTTATCACATAATGAGGGCATGGGCCGCGCCGTGGTAGAGGCCTTTGCGGCCGGTTTGCCATGCGTGGTTTCCGATGTATGCGGTTTGGCCGAACTGGTGGACGATTCAGTGGGAGCATGCGTGGATGCCGACGATGCCGGAGCGGTTGCCGGAGCATTACTTGCATCCCGCGACAGGGATGTTGCGATTTCAGCCCGCCGGCGGGCTGAAGCTTATTCCCTGACAATGATGACGGCACGGCTCGAAGAGGTGTACGGGGAGCTTGTTCATGGTTAGTAAACGAGTGGTAATTCTGCTATCGGCATGTATGTGGCTTGCTGTTTCCTGCCTGGCTGAAGCCACGGAACCGCCCGTGCGCGTATTGATTGATGTGCGCAGCACGCATTCCGATGGTGCCTATGATATGGATACGCTGGTGGCCATGGCCCGGCAGCGCGGTGTCAGGGTGCTGGCATTTGGCGAACATGACCGTTTCAGCGTTCGTTTCGGCATTGAACCGGTGCCGAAGTTGCTGGGTTATGAGATGCAGCATCCATCCCTTTACGTGACGGGGCTTGCATCTTTTTTCGCCGATTTGCAGCGCATACGTCGCCGATATCCGGATATGACGATTATGGCAGGAACCGAATCCACACCGGGCTACAAGTGGACCGGTTTCCCGTTCTATAATCTGACCCTGCACAATGCGGAGCGGCATATCATCGCCCTGGGTATTGAACACCCGGAACAGGTCAAGGCGCTGCCCAGCTACGATCTGCGCAATATTCACGGACCGTTCAAATTTTCGATGGTAGTCTGGGGCGTGCTGGCGGGGGTCGTGCTGATCATGCTCCTTATGTGGCGCAAGCGCACCGTGGCGCTGCTTTTTACGGTCCTGTTTGCGGGCTTTCTGGCTGGCTGGCTGGGGAAGGCGCCGGTGGATGCCGATGCGGATTTTATTGCCGCGGCGCATCAGCAGGGGCTGTTTGTGATCTGGGCTCATCCGGGGACCTTAAGCGGCGTCCGCGACGGCTCCCTGGGTGTGAAGCTGGCTACGCAGCCCTATTCACAGCGTGTATTTACCGATCCCACCGCGGACGCCTTCGCCGTGATTTACGGGGATACGGATACGAATGCCGAGCCGGGGGGGATATGGGATCGCTACATGGCGGACTACATGGCGGGGTTTCATTCCGCGCCAGTCTGGGCCGTGGCGGCGGGAGATTTTCACGGTCATAGTGAAGCGGGCAAGTTCCTGGGGGATTCGGTCATGGACGTATGGACGGATGCGCGCACGCCCTCGGCGATACTGGCTGCATTGCGGGCAGGACACATGGCGGCATGGCAGCTTCCCGGGAACAGGGGTATGTACGTGCGGGAACTTTACCTGGAGAGTGCTGAAGGACGCCGGTTTCTGCCCGGTGATCAAGGTTCCGTGCACGGGCCGCTTCTGCTGGCCTGCACGCTGGGCGAAGGCGGACCGGGCGTTGCGGACAACCTTCGCGCCGAAGATCTGCTGCGTGCACAGATCGTTGTGGATGGCCGCGTGGTGCTTCAGCCCGGGATCGGGCCGGGGCATGCCTTGCGGGAAGTGCTTCGGCTTGCAACCGGGGCGCATGTGATCCGGCTGCGCATTCCTGATCAGGAAGGTGTACGTATGGAGGCCAATCCTTTTCTGATGCGGGTTAATGGATGAAACTGATCGCCGTCCACCAGCCGAATTTTCTGCCATGGCCCGGATTTTTCCATAAATGGATGCTTGCCGATGCCATGGTGCTGCTGGATACCGTTCAGTTTGAAAAAAATGAATGGCAGAACCGCAACCGCATAAAAACGGCGCAGGGTCCGCGATGGCTAACCGTGCCGGTGCATTATCATTTTCCCGAAGCGATTGGAGATGTGCATATTGCCACCGGTCCCTGGGCGAGAAAGCTGTGCGCCGGTATTGAACAGGCCTATGCAAAGGCGCCTTTTTTCAGACAATTCTGGCCTGAAATCAGGGATGTCCTGATCCATCCCCATGCATTGTTGTGCGATCTGAATGTCGCCCTGATACGGGTGCTTGGCGCCCGACTGGAATGCACGGCGCCCCTGTATCTGGCCTCGGGTCTGGCCGTGGATAACCCCGATCCGACCGGCCGCCTGACCGGCTTGTGTGCGTCACTGGGAGGCGACGCCTATCTTTCCGGCCGTGAGGGAAGGCGGTATCTTCGGCGGGACGCATTTGCGCTTGCCCGTCTTGCACTGTATTTTCAGCGTGTTGAGGCGCCGGCGTATCCGCAGTTGCACGGGGAGTTTGTTTCACATTTATCCGTCCTGGACCTTTTGTTCAATACGGGACCGGATGCAACGCGGATCATTCGCGGGATGGGAGGAATGGAGCAATGAAAAAAATACTGGCCATGGCGCCGCACCCGGATGATACGGAGATTGGCTGCGCCGGTACGCTGGCGGTGTATGCCGGGCGCGGTGCGGAAGTGCATCTGTTCGTCGCCACGGACGGAGGAAGGGGAGGTGATCCGGCTGTGCGCAGGGCCGAACAGGAAGCGGCGGCGGAAATCCTCGGGATCACGGCGGTGTACTGGGGCGGCTTTGAGGACACGCGGCTGCCGGATGAACGCCGCCTGATTGTCGCCATTGAAGAAAAGGTACAGCGGATCGGGCCTTCGGTCGTCCTGGTCAATTACCATCATGATACGCATCAGGATCATCGTGCCCTGGCCAGGGCCGCCCATTCGGCAACCCGGTACGTGCCCAATGTCCTGGCCTATGAAACGCCCACGAGCAGCAATTTCGCACCCTCGGTTTTCATGGATATATCTCCCGTGATGAAACGCAAGAAGAAGGCCCTGATGGCGCATAAATCGCAGGTGGAGCGGACCAATATCCAGGGCTTGACCATTCTGGATATTGCCCTGGCCAGCGCGCATTTTCGCGGTATTCAGGGCCGCCTGAACAGCGCCGAAGGCTTCGTGCCCATTCGTATGCAGCTTTAACCGGAGTAAAAGTGCCTGTCCGTATTCCCCATTCCAGACCGCGGTTTGGACCGAAGTTTTCAGAGGCGGTGGCGCGCGTGCTCAAAAGCGGGCAACTGGCCGCTGGTCCGGAATGCAGGGCGCTTGAGTGCGAGGCGGCCGGGATCGTCGGGGTGGCGCATGCGGCAGCCGTGGATTCCGGCACCAGCGCCCTGATGCTGACGCTTTATGCATTAAAAGCCGAACATGACGACATCCGGCGTGTCGGCATTCCCGCTTATGCATGCAGCGCCGTCCTGCATGCGGTACGCGCCGCCGGCGTTGAACCGGTATGCATGGATTGTGGCGATGATTTGCGTTTGCAACCCGCCCGGGCCTTGGAAACGGCCGCCGGGCTGGATGCGGTTGTGCTGGTGCATCCCTTCGGCATGATCGAGCCCATGGTCAGGGAGAAGTGGCCCTGCCCGCTGATTGAGGATATTGCCCAGTCCGCCGGCGGGAATCTGGACGGGCGCCAGCTCGGGAGTTTTGGCGATATCTCCATTGCGTCCTTTTATGCCACCAAGCCCTGGGGAGGAGCATGCGGGGGCCTGGTGATGAGCCGGGACGGCCAAATTCCCCGGCTTGTCTGCCGGATGCGATGTGCGGAGACGGCGGATATTTCGCTCCCCTATGTCGGCAACCACCTGCTTTCCGATGTCCATGCCTCACTTGCCCGCGTGCGCATTTCTACCGCGCCCGATGTGCGCATGCACCGCATGCGTCTGGCGCAGACGTACGACGAATGGTTTACCGAACTGAAAGCAACACCGGTTGGGCGCGAGGCATCCTGCGCTCACTACCGCTATATCGTGCGGGTGGATGACGCCGCGGGTGCCATTGAAGCCTTGCGCGGCAGGGGCGTGGGTGCCGCCCGGCCGGTGGAAACGCCGCTTTCCAGCCTGATGAAACAGGCGTGCGAAGGCGCCGAAGCGGCATGGAGGCAATGTGTTTCCCTGCCCCTGCTTGCCGATATGCATGAAGAGGAAGTGGCAATGATGCACGCGGCGGTTACCGCATGCCTGTAATCCTGGACCGTATGCCGTTACGACTGCTGGCACTGGTTGCGGGCCTGGTGATCGCGCTGCCGTGGCCTGATTTAAGCATCTTCGCCCAGGCCGGCAAGGTTGCCGCGGGCGCCTGCCTTCTGACCTATGCCGTGATGCCCGCGGTGATTCATCTGGCTTTCCGCATGGGGGCGATCGATATGCCCGATGCGCGGCGGATCCATCAGGCGCCGACGCCCAGAATCGGAGGACTGGCGGTATTTTTCGCTGTTAACCTGACCCTGCTGCTGAATTTTAACTATTCACTGGGATTGAAAGGCGTATGCATCTCGGCCATCATGGTCGTCCTGATTTCCCTGTGGGATGATGTACTCGGAATGCCGGCTATTTTAAAGCTGGCCGTGCAATTTGCCGCTCTGGTCGTGCTTGCCGCATACGGCGTTCACGTGGAGTTTGCCCCGGACACATGGTGGGGAAATACCGCTGAATTCGCCGTCACTGCATTGTGGGTGATTGGCATCACCAATGCATTTAATTTTCTCGACGGCATCAACGGGCTGGCCACGTCACTGGCCGCCAGCATATGCCTGCTGATGGGTTTGCTGGCGTGGACGACCGGTCAGGACTTCATGCTTCTACTCTGTCTGGCCGTGGCCGGGGCGGCGATCGGTTTTTTACCGGACAATGCCCGATATCGCCATCCGGCGCGGATTTTTCTCGGTGATTCAGGCAGCACCTACCTCGGCTGGATGATGGCGGGTATCGCCGTGATGGGCGGCTGGTCCGACCGGGGGCCGCTTTATGCCTATGCCGCACCGACACTGATTTTCTCGGTCATGATTTTTGATATGGTTTACACCACGATTGCCCGTATTTATCGCGGCGATGTGCGGAACCTGCATGAATGGATCGCCTATGTGGGTCAGGATCATCTGCATCATCGTCTGATTCAGATTGGCCTGACGCCGGCTCAGGCCGTTGTAGCGATTGTCGCCCTGTCACTGATTACGGGCATGGCGGCGCTGACCGTGGTCAGGTCGGATCAGATGACAATCTGGCTGTTGCTTGGGCAGGGCGTTGTGATCTTCATGCTGCTCAGTTTTATCATGGTGCTGGCCGCCAGCAGATCCGGGCGGTGAACGGGCAACGGCTGCTGGAGCGCTGGCGCACGTTGTGCACCGAGTTTGATGCCGCCCACGTGCGCTTGCTGGCGGTATCCAAATACGCTACGGATGAAGCCGTGCGCTGCCTTATCGGGGCCGGACAGATGGATTTCGGTGAATCCAGACCACAGGGCCTGCGAGACCGCGCCAGGCATTTTCCCGGCGCTCGCTGGCACATGATCGGGCCGCTGCAGAAAAACAAGGCCAGGTATATCGGCCGCCATGCCGCCATGTGGCACAGCGTGGAGGACATGGAAACCGCCAGGGCCGTGGCGGGGCATGTACGGGGGCGCCGATTGCCGGTGCTGTTGCAGGTAAACGTGGCCGGCGTTCAGCATCAGCATGGCGTTGAGCCGACGCATGCACCGGCCATGTTTGAACAGCTTTCAGCGTTGCCCGAACTCGAGGTCAGGGGGTTGATGTGCATGGCCCCGCGGGAGAGTGATGCGCGCGCCTGCTTTCGCGCATTGCGTATCTTGCGGGATCAATTGATGCGTGGGAGCCTGCGGCCGCCTCACGACATGGCGGAAGATACGCCATCCGGCCTGGAACTTTGCATGGGCATGAGCGGGGATTATCGTATCGCCGTCGCAGAAGGCGCTACGATGGTACGGCTGGGATCAGCCCTGTTTGGTGAAAGAGATCAGGCTCTAAAGGATAATGTTTAATGAAAAATCTGAAAATCAGTTGTATTGGCGGCGGCAACATGGCCGAGGCACTGCTTTCCGGCGTTATCCGGGCCGGTCACGCGCCGTCCAGGCTGTGCGTCGCGGATGTCAGGGCGGACCGCTTGCAGGAGCTGAACAGCAGGTATTCGCTCCGGGTGACCGACAACAATGCGGATGCCGTAGAAGGGGCGGATATTGTTGTGCTTGCCGTCAAACCACAGCAGATGGATGCGGCATTGAAAAGTATCGCCGGCAGGATGGGCGGGGAAACAACGGTGATCAGCATTGCCGCCGGTATCAGCATACGACACCTGCACGAGCAGCTTGGCGATGATGTGCATCTGGTGCGTGTGATGCCCAATACGCCCTGCCTGGTGGGTGAGGGCATGTCCGTTCTGTTCTGCAAAACCGACGAGAAGCACTGCGCACGCGCCGAGTATGTGCTGTCCGCGACGGGAAAAACCGCCTGGGTGGACGACGAGCATCTTCTGCATGCCGTGACGGCGATTTCCGGTAGCGGGCCGGCCTACTTTTTTTTGCTGGCGGAATTGATGCAGGCTTCCGCGCATGCACTGGGGCTGTCGCAGGAACTGGGAAATACCCTGGTGATCCAGACGGCGCTGGGCGCCAGCCGCATGCTGGCGGAAAGCGGCAAAACGGCGGAGGAACTGCGTCAGCAGGTCGCAAGTCCGGGTGGAACGACCCAGGCTGCTCTTGAGGCGATGTTTGATGCCGGCCTGGCGGACGCCGTCCGCGCGGCCATCGGCGCAGCGGCAAAGCGTTCGAGAGAACTTGCCGGATAGAACGCCGGGACATGTTTCTGCTGGGATATTTTCTACAGGCACTTGCGGGGCTAGTACATGTGCTGCTGATGGCGGTGATGCTCGTGGTGGTTGCCCGCGCCGTTTTGTCCTGGGTTTCGCCAGATCCGTACAATCCCGTCGTTCGCGTTGTCGTTCAGCTTTCCGAGCCATTGCTCTATCCCGTACGCCGCAGGATTCCCGTTATGGGAGGTCTTGACCTGTCTCCCATGCTGGTGATTCTGGTTGCGATCTTTCTGGATAATTTTCTCGTGCCCAGCCTGCAGCGGATTGCAATCAACCTGCTTTCTCCGTGACCGATGCCGTTGATGCCGCCATCACGGTTGGAAAAGGCGGCATTTATCTGAACGTGCATGCCCAGCCCGGAGCCCGCAGACCGCGATTGTGCGGCATGCATGGCGATGCGGTAAAAATCGCCGTGCGCGAAGCTGCCCGGGACGGCAGGGCCAATGCCGCACTGGCGCGCCTGGTGGCGGATATGCTTGACCGTCCCATTCGGCAGGTTGAGGTGGTATCCGGGCATACATCTCGCCGCAAGCGGCTGTTTATTTCCGGTAACGCCGCCGAAATTGTAACGCGTATCAGGGAATTGCTAAATGATAACTTCACAAGAAGTTATCATGCTTGAGCGTATGGCCGCACGGCCGTTGCCATGGTTGTTGCTCATTAGCGTCGTGAATTTCGGCTTTATGCTGGGTGGTCATTCCCTCTGGGATGTGGATGAGCCGAACAATGCCGTGTGCGCCCGGGAAATGCTTGCCGCCGGCAACTGGTGGGTGCCCGTATTCAACGGCGGCCTTCGTTTTGACAAGCCCATCCTGCTTTACTGGTTGATGATGCCGCTTTTTTCCACGTTTGGCGTCCATGAATGGACCGCGCGTCTGCCATCGGCGATGGCGATGACGACCCTCGTCGGCGTGGTCTGGTATTTCGGCCGGCGCATGATGGATGCACGTACCGGTCTGCTGGCGGCCCTGATGCTGGCGAGCAGCCTGCACATCGTGGTAATCGCACGGGCGGCGACGCCTGATCCGCTGCTGATATTGTGTGTCGGCTTTTCCCTGCTGGCCTTTCTCTGTTTTTACCTTGAAGGGCTGACAGGCCGCGGGTTGCTGATGGCCGCCTATGCGGTGCTGGGGCTTGGCGTGCTGGCCAAGGGTCCGGTAGCCATTCTGTTACCGGCCCTGATCATACCGGTATTCCTGCTGCTGATGGGGCGGGCACGGGATATTGCCCGCTTCAGGCCCTTGACCGGGCTGGCGATTATTATGGCCGTGGCCCTGCCCTGGTATATCGCGGTTGGCGTGCTGACCCATGGCGAATGGCTGCAGGGTTTTCTGTTGCACCACAACATCGACCGTTTTACCCGGCCCCTGCAGGGGCACCGGGGCTTTCCCGGCTTTTACCTGCTCACGTTTTTTCTCGGCTGGTTCCCGTGGAGCGGTCTGCTGGCCGCAGCGGTTATTTTCGCACCCTGGCGTCTGGCCGCCCTGCGGGAAGATGCCGTGCGTCTTTTTCTGCTGTGCTGGGCGGGCGTATTTCTGATTTTTTTTACCCTTGCCAGCACTCGTCTGCCGAACTATGTATTACCCGCCTTTCCCGCGGCGGCTATATTGATGGCGTCCTGGGTCGTGGAGCATGACCGGCAGGCAAAGCGCTGGCTGACGCGCGGGGCGCTGCTGCTTTCCATCTCCGTGGTTGCCGGGGCAGGTATTGCATTGCAAATGCAGTGGCCGGGCGAATGGATCTATGCATTGTGTTTCACGCCGCTCCTGATCGCCGCGCTGGCAAGTGCGCGCTTTCATCTGATTCAGGCCATTTCCCTGATTGCCGCGGGCATGGCTGTCTGTGTTATCCTGCTCGCCGGGTGGGGACTCCCCGCCTTTGACCATCATAAAGCTTCGCCTGGCCTGGCCGCCGCCGCCACCCGGGCGGGATTTAATGAAAACTCACTTGCCACGTATCGTTATTTCCAGCCGTCTCTGTTGTATTATCACGGCGGACGCCTGCCCCGTCTGGCCGACATAGAATCCGTTTCCGCCTGGATGTCTAAAGGCAGGGCGGTAGTATTGCCGCAGGATAGCCTGGCTGATTTTCCTTCCGGCATGCTTTCCCGTTTGATTATTTACCGGCGGATCTTTGGTCTTTATGCCAGGAAATGGTTGTTGTTGATTGCGCTCAGGCCCGTGGAGGAAGAAAAGTGACCGAGGAGATGATTTCCGTTGTCGTGCCGGTTTACCGGGAAGAAGAGAATATTTTTCTGCTGGTGGAGGAAGTGGCTCAGGCGCTTGCGGGCGTGGCGTATGAACTGATTCTGGTGGATGACGGTTCCGGCGACGGCACCTTCGCCAGAATCGAGGAGGCCTGCAAGCAGGATGATCATGTCGTGGGCATTCAGTTGAGCCGGAATTTTGGCCAGACGGCGGCCATGGGGGCGGGCTTTGAGGCGGCGCGCGGGACATATATCGCCTATATGGATGGTGATCTGCAGACGGATCCGGGAGACATCCCGGGATTGCTGGCGAGATTGCACCGGGATGATCTTGATATGGTGAACGGCTGGCGCAGGGATCGCAAGGATGCCGGGCTGACGCGCAACCTTCCCTCCCGCATCGCCAACACCCTGATTCGCTGTTCCACCGGGGTGCGCATGCATGACTATGGTTGTCCGATGAAGCTGATGCGCGCCGGGATGGCGAAAGATCTCCGCCTTTACGGTGAACAGCATCGCTTTCTGCCGGCGCTGGCGGCCCTGTCCGGAGCGCGTCTGGGTGAAGAAGTGGTCACACACCGGCCAAGGCGCTTTGGCAAAAGCAAATATGGCCTGGGGCGCACGATCCGCGTGCTGGTGGATTTGCTGCTGGTGCTGTTCTTCCAGCGCTTTACCGACCGGCCACTGCAACTCTTTGGTTCGGCCGGACTGATCAGTTTTGTGGCCGGGGCCGGCATTGACCTGTGGTTGAGCCTGAGCAAGCTGATGTTTGGCACCGTACTGGCGGGCCGGCCGATGCTGCAACTTGGCTCGCTGCTGATTATCAGTGGTCTGCTGCTGTTCGGCATCGGTCTGATTCTGGAAATGCAGGTGCGTATCTACTATGAATCCACCGGTCGCCGACATTATGCGATACGCAAAAAAGTCGGTGGGAATACGGAAACCGACGGCCGTTGACACAATGACAAAGCTGCTGATCAAAATACTGGTGAGCGTGCTGCTGCTGGCCGGACTGATGCATTATCTCGATCTGCGGGCAGTGCTTGATCGTCTGAAACATGTCAACTATGCGTGGGTGGCGCTGGCCTGTCTCTGTCTGCTGACAGGTCAGATTCTGTCGGCTGTCCGCTGGACCTGGCTGGCGCGTGGACTGGGCCTCGTGGTGCGCACCGGTCGCAAAATCGAACTGTATTTTCTGGGTATGTTTCTGAGCCTGTTTCTTCCTTCCACAATCGGCGGTGATGTGGCGCGCGGCTATCTGCTTGCACGCGGCCGGCGTGGCGCCGGCTGGGCCTCGGCGGCGAGCGTGATTCTTGAACGTGTCAATGGCGTCATTGCACTGTCCGTTCTGGCTACCGGCTGCATGTTCGGCCTTGATCTGCCACGGCGGTGGTGGCTGGTATGGACGGCCATGGTACTGTTCCTCTGGTTTGGGATGCTGACGTATTCATTCTGGCACCGCCGCCTGCCCACTTTTCTGGCGTACTGGCGCGCGCTGCCGATTGACCAGCCCGCCTTTCATGCCGCATGGCGGAAAAGCCTGGTGCTGTCGCTGATATTTCAGTCGCTGATCGTGCAGGCGCATGTCATACTGGGGTACGCAGCCGGTCTGGAAATGCCGTGGGCCGCCTATGGCCTGATGGTCAGTCTTGTCGCCCTTGCATCCGCCATTCCTGTTTCATTCAACGGTTTCGGAATCCGGGAGGCGGGTTATGTCGGCATGGCGACGTATTTTGGCGGCGGCGCCGAGGCGGCCGCGGTAATGGCCGCTCTGTGGGTTGTGGTGCTGGCGATAACCGCCACGCCCGGTGCATGGGTGCTGTGGCGCCTTGGAGGCGCAAAGGCGCTGAAACAAAAGGCTAACCCGGATTCTCCTTAAGCCGCTTGAGGGTTTCCTCCGCGCATTTATGGATAAAATCATCCAGGTATTTTGCCGTGACGGCATGGCGTTTTTTCAAAAGACGCATGGCACCCTGATTCATGATCAGCATGTCCAGGTTGCTGGCGGCGATAGCCGTGTAGGCCATCGACTTGCCGTGCTTCTGAATCAGTTCCCCGAGCATGTCTGAATCCCGCCGTATATCAAGCAGCATCTCCACGCCACCGGGGTTTGTATAGCGCACCTCGGCTTCACCGGAGAGGATGATGAAGATACCCGCCGGCCTGTCTCCCTGGGAGAAGACACGTTCACCACGCTCGGCAAGGCAGATGGGAAGCGCTTCGGCAAATTCGTTGCGGATGGCCATTGGCAGTTCCCTGAAAACAGGATGGACTGAAAAGAAGCTCGCCAGCTTGCGGAATTTCAGCAGTTGGTTCAGCTGGTACCTGAAAACCCTGTCCGCTTCGAGAACCTGTAGCGCGGCAGCCGTATCGACCCGGACAATGCGGCTTGGCGTATCGGTGAAGACCGAGGCATAGCGGGGTTTTTTCCGGACCAGGCCGAATTCGCCATAGACATCGCCGGTATGCAGATGCGCCAGCACCCGGGGCTTTTCGTTGAAACGCTTGATGACGGACAGTTTGCCCTTGAGAACAAAATACAGGTCATGCGGGGTGTCGCCTTCATGCAGCACTTCCACACCTTTGGAAACATGCATGACGTGGCTGGCGCCGTTTAAAACGTGCAGGTTAATGTCGGCCATGCCGCTGAGGATTGGAAAATGCTTTCCGTCGAGCATTTCCTTGTGTTCACGGGGCGGCTGAGTGCCGGCAGATTCCGGGTGTTGTTGATCCATCACTGCTCCAGGTGCTTTTACGGTAGTATAGAATACCTCCGGGCAAATGCTATCAGGGTATTTCCAGGCGGCGGGGATAGGATGTCAGATTCTCACAGCCATCCCCGCGTACCACGACCATATCTTCCAGCCGCACCCCGCCCATTCCCGGATAGTACAGGCCCGGCTCGATGGTGACGACATTGCCGGCACGAAGAATCTGATCATGTGTCGAGATGCGTGGCGATTCATGCACCTCCAGACCGACGCCATGACCGGTGCCGTGGAAAAAGCCGGTCTGGCGTCCGCGCCTGATACCGGTATGAAATCCGCATGACTCGAAATGGCGGCTGATGGCGAGATGGATGTCCCGGCCATGGGCGCCGTCGCATATCATGGAAAGACCGATATCCTGTCCGTCGCGCACCGTACGATACAGTTGCCGAATTTCCCTGCTTGCCCTGCCCTTGACATAGCTGCGGGTCATGTCACCCCAGTAGCCGGAAGCGGTCAGGCGTGGAAAAATATCAATGATTACAGGCTGATGCGCTCGAATATATCCCTGTCCAATCCGGTGCGGATCGGCCGCTTCGCGTCCGCAGGCGACGATCGTGTGCGACGGGGTGGCGCCATGCGCGATCAGGAAGGTTTCAATCTTGCTGCGCACATGTCCGGATTTGAGACGGCTCCCTGTTTCAGGGTGTCGGAGAATACCGTCGTTGCCGATGGTCGATATCGCCAGAAACTGTTCCGCCGTGCGCATGGCGCGTCTCGTCAGCCTTTCCGCCTGGCGTAACTGTGCGATTTCACGTTCAGACTTGATCGCGCGGGCGGGAAAGACGGGGCCGTCTTCCGGCCTGACCTGCATGCCCCAGGCACGCAGACGTTCGGCATACAGGAGTGGAAACGTCCCCGGAACGGTGATGACATGGATGCCGTGTTCGTACAGAAAGGCCGCGGCTGCCGCTTCCAGTCCGCCGCCCCAGCCCAGTTTTTCGGCTTTTTCACGCCATGGCGTGTCCAGGTGCGTGTTATCCAGCCGTGCTGTTTTTCTGGCGCGATCGATCTCCAGTGCGGAAAACAGGCCGTGCCAGCGGCCGTGCAGGCCGATAATGACAAAGGGATCCGGCACAAAAATGCCGGTAATATAGAGCATGTCCGCATTGTGCTCGGAATCCGCGATGAGCAGCGTCGCCGTTGTGCTCATGCGCCGTCTTCGGCCTCGGCCTGCGCCAGTTCCAGTATGCTGACCGATCCGAGCACATCCTGCCGTCCCCGGTCCAGACGCAGGTACAGGCCTGCCAGTTCCCTGCCCAGCGGTGTATCGCGCCAGTCTTCCGGAATAAACATTTCCCTGCCCGTGAGGGCGTCGTGTACGTCGGCGAGGCAAAGTTTCCCCGCATCCATGGCGGGCGCCCACGCCTCCGTTCCATTGTCATCGAGCGATCGCAGCAGGCCATTGGCGCACAGATAATCCAGCCATTCCTGAAGAATATTGTCCGGAATACCGGTTTCCCGCAGCAGGACTTCCATATGCAGCAGTTGCCCGTTTTGCAGTGCCTGCGCGGCCCGGACCAGGATAAGATGGGAGAAAAAATGCTGGACCCCCGGCCGCGTGAAGGCGATACGTTTTTTGCCGGATAGTTCCGGATGCTGCAGGCAGAAAACAATTTCGGCGCCCACCAGCACGATGACCCAGACGAGATAAAGCCAGATCAGAAATATCGGCAGGGCGCCGAGGGCGCCATACAGCTTTTCATAATGGGCCAGCTTCGTAACGTAAAAGGCGAAGCCGTCCTTGGCCAGTTCAAACAAAATGCCGGCGGTTATGCCTCCGATCACGGCGAAACGGAATGGAACGCGGGTGTTGGGCAGCACCATGTACAGGATGGCCATGGCCAGGGATGACATAAGCCACGGGACGAGGAAGGGCAGCTTCTGCAGGGTTGCGGCATGGATCGTCACGCCGTGCAGCAGGGGCAAGGCGGAAAAATACGAGGTAATGGTGATGGAAGCCCCGATCAGGACGGGGGAAAGCGTCAGCGCGGCCCAGAAGACCGTAAATTTGGACAGCCATGATCGTTTTCGTGAGATACGCCAGATGTGGTTGAAGGCTTCTTCCACGGTATTCAGCAGCGCCGTGGCGATAACCAGAAGACCGATAATTCCGAAAATGGAAAGAGCGGTAGCCTTGCTTGCCACCGTGCTCAGGTACTGCTGAATGATATCCTGGCTGGCCGGCAACAGATAATTCAGAAGTGCCCCGCGTACCTTTTCCGCCAGCACGTTGAATGCCCGGAAGCTGGTGAAAATGGAGAATCCCAGCGCGATCAGAGGCACGGTTGCCAGCAGCGAGGCATAGGCCAGCGCCGATGCGCGCTGAATGCACTGGTCGTGAATGAAACGCTTTTCCACCCGGTGCGAGAAGTGCAGTGCATGCACGCAGTGGCGGCTGATGGCCGGCAGACCGGCAATCTCCGTCCCGTCCATTTCCAGCCACCGTTTCAACCGGCTTTTCAGCTTTTCGTTCAGTGTTTCCCCTCCCCGCCGGATTGCCGGTATCCGCTCCCGGCTTCTGTCCGTCTGTTGCCAATGCCCCGGGGTGCCCGGCAACTGCCCTATCATGTGGTCTCCAGTCCATTTGTCCACAGGACAGTTCTGGCTTCCCTGTACACACAAGCTTTTTGAGCCCTTCCGGACGGGTTGGAACAGGGTGCGGTAGCAGACATGTTCCCTGCCTTGACCCGTAAGGCGCGGCTTACTACGCTACGCCGCCTTTGCGGCATCCCGCAACGGGTCGCTTGTATCCAGCCGGGGTAGCTGGCACCTTAACACATATTGGCGCGTAGCTCAGTGGGAGAGCATCACCTTGACACGGTGGGGGTCGGCAGTTCAATCCTGCCCGCGCCAACCATTTTATACATGACACAGGAGTGCGGCATTGATTGAAGTTCGATTGCCCGACGGTTCGGGTCGCACCCTGCCAGATGGCGCCACGGCCGGTGATCTTGCCTCCGATATCGGTCCGGGGCTGTCCCGCGCCGCGCTGGCGGCGAAGATCAACGGCAAACTGCGCGACCTTTCCTGCCTTCTGCATGATGGTGACGAGGTTACCCTGATCACGGACAAGTCCGATGAAGGCCTTGAAGTCATTCGTCATTCCACGGCGCATCTGATGGCCATGGCGGTGCAGGAACTGTTTCCCGAGACGCAGGTGACCATCGGACCGGTGATCGAGGACGGCTTTTACTACGATTTTGCCTATGAGCGGCCGTTTTCGCCCGAAGATCTGGAAAAGATTGAGACAAAAATGCACGAGATCGCGGCGCGCAAGCTGGATGTGCGCCGGGAGGAATGGGACCGCGAAGAAGCCGTTGCCTTTTTCCAGCGGCTGGGCGAGGCGTACAAGGCCAGACTGATCGCCCGTATTCCGCCGGGTGAAGCCGTCAGTGTTTACCGGCAGGGCGACTGGCAGGACCTGTGCCGTGGCCCGCATGTGCCGAATACCGGAAAGCTCAAATACTTCAAGCTGATGAAGGTTGCGGGCGCATACTGGGAAGGAAACTCCGACAACGAGCAGTTGCAGCGCATATACGGGACGGCATGGGCCGGCAGGGATGCGCTGAAGGCATATCTGAAACGGCTGGAAGAGGCTGGAAAGCGCGACCATCGCAGGCTGGGCCGGCAGCTTGGCCTGTTTCATCTGCAGGAAGAAGCGCCGGGCATGATCTTCTGGCATCCGAAGGGCTGGAGCATCTGGCAGGTGGTGGAGAATGAAATCCGTTCGGTCATGCGGGAACATGACTATCAGGAAATAAGAACGCCGCAGATCGTGGATCGCAGCCTGTGGGAGAAATCCGGTCACTGGGACAAATTTCATGACGAGATGTTTACCACCAGTACGGAAAACCGCGATTACGCCATCAAGCCGATGAACTGCCCGTGCCATATCCAGGTATTCAGGCAAACATTGCACTCCTATCGTGATCTGCCCCTGCGCCTGGCCGAATTCGGCTCCTGCCACCGCAACGAGCCGTCCGGCACGTTGCATGGTTTGATGCGCCTGCGCAATTTTGTGCAGGACGACGCCCATATTTTCTGCACCGAGGATCAAATCCAGAGCGAGGTCGGCGATTTCATTGATCTGGTGTTTGAGGTCTACAGGCGCTTTGGCTTCGAGGATGTGATTCTTTTTCTGTCCGACCGGCCGGAAAGGCGTGTCGGGACCGAGGCGCAGTGGGACAAGGCGGAGGCGGCGCTGCATGAGGCCCTGCAGGGCAAGGGGATTGATTATGGCCTGAATCCGGGCGAAGGGGCTTTTTATGGCCCCAAGATCGAGTTTTCACTGAAGGATTGTCTGGGCCGCGTATGGCAATGCGGCACCATTCAGGTGGATTTCTCCATGCCCGGGCGTCTGGGGGCGGAGTATGTGGCCGAGGATTCCAGCCGTTGTCCGCCCGTGATGCTGCATCGCGCCATCCTGGGTTCCATGGAGCGCTTTATCGGCATCCTGATCGAACATTACGCGGGCAGGTTCCCTTTCTGGCTGGCACCGGTGCAGGCCGTGGTGTGCAATATTACCGACGCCCAGGCGGATTATGCATCCGGGGTGCGCGATGCCATGCGCCGCGCCGGATTCAGGGTGGATGCGGACTTGCGCAATGAGAAAGTCGGCTATAAAGTGCGCGCCCTTACACTTGAACGCGTGCCCTACATCCTTGTCGTGGGTGAACGCGAGCGGGCGGAGGGTATGGTAAACGTGCGGGCGCTGAACGGTGAATCGCTCGGCACGAAAACGATTGCCGCGTGGATCGAGCAGATGCAATCCATGCGGGATGGATATCAATAAAGTCGGTAAACAAATTTTACCGCAGGGAGTGATGACGGGAGTGTTGTATTAAGAAGGGGATGCAGGTTAATTACGCGATTGAGGCGGCGAGCGTGCGCGTGATTGATGAGAATGGTGATCAGATCGGGGTATTGCCGCTGAATGAGGCGGTAGTCAGGGCGGAAAGCGCAGGCCTGGATCTTGTTCTGATGGCGGCGAATGCCAGTCCGCCTGTATGCAGGATCATGGATTATGGCAAGTACAAGTATCAGGCCAGCAAGAAGGCCAATGCCGCCAGAAAGAAACAGCATGTGATGCAGGTCAAGGAGGTCAAGGTGCGGGCGAGCACGGACCAGCATGACCTGGAAGTCAAGATGAAACGCGCGCGCAAGTTTCTTGAAGATGGAAACAAGGTGAAACTGTCCATGCGTTTCCGCGGCCGGGAGATGGTTTACGCCTCGCGCGGCGCCGAGCAGTTGAAGCAGATCGCGGGGCAATTGAAGGACCTGGGCAAGGTTGAAAATATGCCCAATCTGGAAGGACGGCAGATGGTCATGGTTCTGGGGCCGCTGAAAAAATAAAGAAGAAGGTTGATGATGCCCAAGATGAAATCGAACCGGGGTGCGGCAAAGCGTTTTTCCAAAACCGGAAGCGGCAAATGGAAGCGTAACAGCGCCTTTGCCAATCATATTCTGACCAAGAAGTCACCGAAGCGGAAACGCAATTTTCGCGGTACCGAGCCGGTGGCCGGGGCTGATGTGCGTGCGCTGAATCGCCTGGTTCCGTATAAGTAAATCCCGGATTGTAACAGGAGATTAACGATGGCTCGAGTCAATTCCCGCGTTCAGGCGCATGCGCGTCACCGCAAGGTTATCAGGGCGGCCAAAGGCTATCGCGGCCGCCGCAAGAGCTGTTACCGCGTTGCCACGCAGGCCGTGGACAAGGCCCGGCAATATGCCTACCGCGACCGCAAGGTGAAAAAGCGTGAATTCCGCCGGCTGTGGATCGTCCGCATCAATGCCGCCGCCCGTGCGAACGGACTTTCCTATTCACGTTTCATGCATGGCCTGTCCGAAGCCGGCATCGGTCTGGACCGCAAGGTGCTGGCAGATATCGCAGTACGTGATGCCGAGGGTTTTGAGCGGCTGGCGGAAACGGCCCGCGCACAGAGTCAGTAAATAGTACCTGCCCGGCTTTTACCGGTGCAGGTTTTGAATGATGATGGAATGGCAGGGCTGGCAGGCTCTGCCATTTCTGTTTCGGAGATATGGAGGAGTGCATGGCTGACGCAGGGGAGCTGAAAGCACAACTGGAAACACTGCGGGAGGATGCATTGAAGGTCATCGCCGCGGCGGAGAACCTATCCGCACTGGAGCAGTTGCGGGTCCGTTTTCTGGGCAAGCGGGGCGAGTTGACGCACATCCTCAAGGGTATCGGACGACTGCCGCCGGCTGAACGGCCGTCTGTCGGCCAGACAGTCAACGGCGTGAAGACGGCATTGACGGAGGCGCTGGAGGCCGCCGGTGCCAGACTTCGGCGTGAGGAAAAAGAGCGGCGCGTCAGGACCGAGCGCATTGACGTGACCCTGCCGGGGCGCACCCGCCCGCGCGGGGCGCTGCATCC
Organism: uncultured Zetaproteobacteria bacterium; assembly: GCA_964628185.1. Taxonomy (GTDB): domain Bacteria; phylum Pseudomonadota; class Zetaproteobacteria; order Mariprofundales; family Mariprofundaceae; genus CAZVLQ01. The sequence goes on from CAZVLQ010000018.1 coordinate 22,643, forward strand.
GGTGCAGAAGGGCCTGGACGAGATGACGGATATTTTCATCCACATGGGCTTTGAAATCGCCGAGGGGCCGGAAATCGAGGATGAATTTCACAATTTTGACGCCCTGAATATTCCGCCGGAACATCCGGCCCGCGCCATGCACGATACCTTCTTTTTTGCTGACGGTCATTTACTGCGCACCCACACCTCTCCCGTGCAGATCAGGGCCATGCGCCGCCTGCGCGAGGAAGGGGGAAAGCCGCCGCTGGCCGTCGTGGCGCCGGGGCGGGTCTATCGCTGCGATTATGACGTAACCCACTCGCCGATGTTTCATCAGATTGAGGTGTTCAGGGTCGATCATGATGTGTCCATGGCGCATCTGAAAGGTGTGCTAAGCCATTTTTTGTCGGCCTGGTTTGAAAAGGATGTGCCGATTCGTCTGCGGCCGCATTATTTTCCGTTTACCGAGCCCTCGGCTGAAGTGGATATCGGTTGCGTGTTCTGTGAAGGCCATGGCTGTCGTATCTGCAAGGGCAGCGGCTGGCTGGAGGTGCTGGGCTCCGGCATGATCCATCCGAACGTACTGAAGGCGGTTGAAATCGACTCCGGCGAATTCTCCGGCTTTGCCTTCGGCCTCGGCGTTGAGCGTCTGGTGATGCTGAAACAGGGTATTCCGGACCTGCGCCTGTTTTTTGAAAACGATGTGCGATTCCTGCGCAGGATGGGGGCGGCGCGATGAAAATCCCTTTTTCCTGGCTGAAAAAGCATGTGGCGCTGACCGCGATGCCGGCCGAGGTTGCCGACAATCTGATTCGTCTGGGCCATGAAATCGAAGCTGTCGAGCAGCCGCGCGCGGCCGTTAAAGGCGTGCGCGTCGGCCTGATCGAGTCGAAGATACCGCATCCGAATGCGGATAAATTAAGCCTGCTGAAGGTAAGTATCGGTGAATCCGGTCCACTGGATATCGTCTGTGGCGCAACCAATATGGATGCCGGCGACAAGGTGCCGGTGGCCACTGTAGGCACGCGGCTCCCCAACGGTCTGAGCATCAAAAAAGGCAGGATTCGCGGCGAGGTAAGCTGCGGGATGTGCTGCTCGGAAACCGAACTCGGCCTCGCTGACGAGTCGGCGGGGCTGCTGATTCTGCCGGCCGATGCACCGGTCGGTGCGCAGGTGGGCGAGTATCTTAAGCTGGAAGAAGCGGTGTTCGACCTCTCCATTACGCCGAATCGGGGCGACTGCATGAATGTGCGCGGCCTTGCCCGCGATCTGGCGGCTGATGCCGGTCTGCCGCTGGCCGAAATCGAGACGGCTGAAGTTGGTTCGGATCCCGCCGTTGATGCGCCTGTTGTTTTTGTTTCCGCCGATCAGGATTGTCCCGTTTATATGGCAAGGAGGATTAACGGCGTCAAAATTGCCGATTCCCCTGCCTGGATGCGGGCCGGCCTGGCGCTGGCCGGCATGCGTCCGGTCAACGGCATCGTCGACGTATTGAACACCATCATGCTCGATCTGGGCCAGCCGATGCACGCCTTCGATGCCGGCAGGCTTGACGGGGATATTCACGTGCGTTCCGCCGTCCCCGGCGAGGATTTTGCCGCCCTGGACGGGCGCGAACTGAAGCTGAACGCGGGTGATCTGGTGGTGACCGACAGCAGTAGTGTGATTGCGCTGGCCGGTATCATGGGTTCGGAGGCTTCAGGCGTCAGCGATGCCACAACCAGTATCGTGCTGGAGTCGGCCTTTTTCCGTCCGGCCCGGGTGAGTGAAACGCGCCGCGTGTACGCGATGGTTTCCGAGGCGTCCATGCGCTTTGAACGCGGCGTTGACCCGGCCATGGTGAGCGTGGCCATGCAGCGCGCCACCGCGATGATCCTGGAACTGTTTGGCGGCGCGGCCGGTGAAATCACCATTGTCGGCGATGCCGAAGGCATCAATGCCGGACGCGAGGTTCGTTGCCCGGTTTCCCGCCTTGAATCGCGGCTGGGCATCGAGATCCCCGAGTCCGCCGATGAGGTTCTGCGCCGCATGGGTTTTGGTGTTTCCAGGGCCGTGGACGAGCTGGATGTGACGGTGCCGGCGTTTCGCCATGATGTGTCGATTGCCGAGGATATTTCCGAGGAGTATGCACGCATTATCGGTTTTGATGCGATTCCGGAGGAGTTGCCGGCCATGGCTGCCGCCTCGCCGTTGAAGAAAGACGTCTCGGTTCATGATGCAGTGGCGGGCGGTTTTTTCCAGGTGGTGACCTATGCCTTTATTTCCGCCGACGAACAGCGGCTGTTCGTCGCCGACGATGGCGCGGACATTGAGCTTGCGAACCCGATTTCCGATGCCATGACGGTAATGCGTCGTTCTGCGTGGCCGGGATTGCTCAATGTTGCCAGGCATAACCTGAACAGGCAGCAGGCGGGCGTGGTGCTGGTCGAGCAGGGACGCGTCTACATGAGAACGGATGCCGGCCATGATGAAAGGAATGTGCTGGCCTGGCTCATGACCGGCGAGGTACAGCGCGATGAGTGGCATAGCGGTGCGCGCGCGGCGGATTTCTTCGATTTGAAAGGTGCGATCGAGGCATGGCTGGCGCTGCGAGGGCTTTCCGGCCGCTTCATTGCCGATGACACGATCCGGGGATTTCAGGCCGGGCAGAGTGCGAAGGTTCTCGTTGGTCGCGTCGAAGCGGGGCGTATCGGCAGGATCGACGCCGAAATCGCCGCCGAATTCGATATTGATACCCCGGTGTTCGTCGCTGAAATGGATCTCGATATGCTGCCGTCGGGCAAGCGGGCGAAATTCATTCCGTTGCCGGAATTTCCGGGTGTAGAGCGCGATCTGGTGTTCCTGTTTGACAAGCACGCGTCGTCCGACGCGGTTTTGGATACCGTGAGGAGTGCCGGCGGCAAGTTGCTGACCGATGCCCGCATCTTTGATCTGTACGAGGGTAAGGCTGTGCCGAAGGGCAAAGTCAGCCTTGGCATTCGTTTCACCTTGCAGGCGCCGGACCGCACGCTGACGCAGGAAGAGGCGGATGCGGCGGCCGGCGCCATGGTCGCTGCCATCAGGAAGAGGTTTGAGGCTGAACTGCGGGGAGAGTAGCCTGTGACTGAAATGATACAGCGGCAAACAGTCGGATCACGTCCATGCCGGTAAACGCCGGATGGGCATTGCTTGCCGGTCTGGTGCCGGGATTGCTGATTGCATGGGCTCTGGGCATTCGTTATCACAGACGGCTTGATGCGCTGCGCACTGATCTGGCGGCACGGGAAGTGGAACATGCCACACTGGACGAACGCACGGCGCAGCTTGCGCGTCTGAACGAGAAACTGGAACACAGGCTCTCCGACAGGGATTCCACGATCGAGGCGCTGAACAGTGAAATCTCAGAACGCAAATCCATGCTGGCGGAGCTGGAGGCGCGCATGCAGGAAGAGCGCAAGGCCGCCGGTGAGAAGCTGACGCTGCTGGATGAGGCCAAACAGAAGCTGGCCAGTGAATTCAGGCTGCTGGCCAACCAGATTTTTGAGGAGAAGGGCAAGGCCTTTTCCGAACGCAACCGGCATAGTCTGGATGAGGTGCTCAAGCCGGTGCGTGAACAACTGGGTGAATTTCGCAAGCGTGTGGATGAGATCCATACCAGTGAAAGCAGGGATCGGGCCGCACTGCGCGAGCACCTGTTGCACCTGAAGGAACTGAATCGCCAGATGAGCGAGGATGCACTGAGTCTGACCCATGCCCTGAAGGGGGAAAGCAAGGCGCAGGGCAACTGGGGTGAAATGATTCTGGAGCGTCTGCTTACGGCCTCCGGGCTGCGCGAGGGCCACGAATTCGCCCGCGAGCAGTCGTTTACCGATGAAAGTGGCAGGCGGTTGCGCCCGGACGTGGTCGTGTACATGCCCGGTGACAAGCAGGTGATTGTCGATTCCAAGGTGTCGCTGACGGATTATGAACGGGCTGTTTCGGCAACGGACGACGGTCAGCGGAAGGTGGCCGTCAAGGCGCATCTGCGCAGCCTCAGACAGCATATCCAGGAACTGGCCGGCAAACGCTATGATCACCTGCCGAATGTGCATTCGCCGGATTACGTACTGATGTTCGTACCCATCGAGGGGGCGTACCTGATGGCGATCGAGGCGGATCAGAGTATTTTTGAAAATGCATTCGAGCAGCGTATCGCGGTGGTGACGCCTTCAACCCTGTATGCCACGCTGAGACTGATTGAGCAGTTATGGCGCTATGAGCGGCAGAATGAGAGCGTGGCGAAACTGATTGAGCGCGCCGGCAGGCTGCATGACAAGATGGCGGATTTCGTGAAGGCCTTCGAAGAGGTCGGCGAACGGCTGGGGCAGGCCCGGAAGGCATATGATACCGCGCATGGCCGCATCAGTTCGGGGCGGGGCAATGTGATGAGCCAGGTTCATGAGCTGGGTCGTCTGGCTGGAAAAACAAGGAAGGAGTTGCCGGCCCATCTTGTGGAGGCGGCTGTTACCGCGGATCGGGAAAATCATTCGGATGAGTAAGTTCGGGTCCGAACAGGGAGCAGGCATAGCCCTGCGTCCCGCCGGATCAAAGCCCGGTTGAATCACCAATGGTTTCATACCCGGATTTCCACCCCGAAAAATTTGCTGCGTGCATACTGCTGTGCACCCTGCTGTTAATCCCCGGGATGACGGCCGCGGCGCAGTTTTCCCTGCCTGCGGCGGGCGGGAACATGATCGGTGCGTTGCAGGAAACGCGCAGTCACGACCGGGACACCCTTTCGGATATTGCGCGTCGCTATGATCTTGGGTTCGAACAGATACTGGCGGCCAATCCGGGAGTGGATGCCTGGCTGCCGGGGGAGGGGACCCGCATCCTGTTGCCTGCGCGTTATATCCTGCCGGATGCGCCGCACCGGGGGATCGTGGTCAATCTCGCCGAAATGCGGCTGTATTATTTTCCACCCCGTAGCGGCGAGGGCGGACGCGATGTATATACCTATCCCGTCAGTATCGGGCGCAGGGACTGGGGTACGCCGGTCATCCACACACGGATCGTGCGCAAGGTGATGGCGCCGGCCTGGTTTCCGCCGTTATCAATCCGTCTGGAGCATGCGGCGGATGGTAATCCACTGCCGGCGGTTGTGCCCGCCGGGCCGGGCAACCCGTTGGGGAACATGGCGCTAATGCTGGCAAAACCGGGCTATCTGATCCATGGCACCAACCGCCCCTATGGCATCGGTTTGCGCGTTTCCCACGGTTGCATCCGCATGTATCCTGAAGACATCAGGGAGCTGTTTCGCATGGTACGTAACGGCACCCCTGTATCCATCGTGCATCAGCCTATCAAGGCGGGCGCACAGGCCGGCACAGTCTATCTCGAGGCACATGCACCCCTGCAGGAATGGAAAGGGAATCATATATCCTGGAGCGGGATACTGCTCACAGCGGCCCGCAGTCTGGGTCATGCGCACATAGACTGGCATCGGGCGGAAGCGGTTGTCCGCCACCGGCGCGGTATTCCCTTGCCGGTAGCGGGGAAGGATGGTCCCTAACCGGCTATTTTTGCACCGCCTTGCGGAACGCCCGGTTGATCCGTTCCCGGTTCCGTTCCGCCAGTGACTTCGCTTCTTCGGCTGTCCGTAGCGCCTGTTCCGCTTTGGCCTGCGCCGCATCCGCCTTGCGCGCGGCAGCATCGGCCGCATGCTGCGCCTGGGCGGCCGCCGCCTGCGCCTGTTCGGCGAGAGCGTGATTTTCATTGGCCTGCTGAATGGTGGCGCACCCGCTTGCCAGCACGGTGATGGTGACAAGCAGCAGGGATGTTCTAAAGACGTGCTTCATTTTTTCCTCCTTTTATGACCCGGACGATTAATCCTGAACTTGGCAAATCGAAATATCGCGGCATGATGTATTTACCGGTTCCTTAAGCATAGCCTTTTTGAAATGCATTCGCGAGCCGGTGTGAAAAATGCTGAGGGAGGGCGCCTTGTCGGTCATGTACGAAAGTCAGGGCCGGATGATTCTTCTGGCCGGAGTGGATGAGGTCGGGCGGGGCCCGCTGGCCGGGCCGGTGCTTGCGGCGGCGGTAATCCTTTCAGTGAATGATCCGCTGCTGGGGCAATACCGGGATTCCAAAAAGCTGAGCGAAAAAAAACGCGTGCGCCTGTATCACCATATCCACAGGCATGCGCTGGATTGTTCGATTGCCTGCGCCACGGTCGAGGAGATTGACCGCCTTAACATCCTGCATGCGACGATGCTGGCCATGCGCCGGGCGGTTGATGATTTGCGAGTCAGGCCATCAAAGGTGCTGGTGGATGGAAATCGCGTACCGGGCCTGGCAGTCGCCGCCGAGGCCGTGGTGGGAGGCGATGATTCGGTTCAGGAAATCGCGGCGGCCTCGATTATCGCCAAGGTTGTGCGAGACCGCTTCATGCGGCGGCTTGATTATTATTTTCCGCAATACGGCTTTGCCGCCCACAAGGGCTATGGCACCAGGGCGCATCTCGAGGCGCTCGGGCGGCATGGACCGTGCGTCTGGCACCGGAAATCATTTTCACCCGTGGCCCGGTGCCTGCCGGGCCGGGGATGTGCGGGAGTAATGAAATAAACAGGGAAGCGACCGATATTGAAGGCCCGCTTTACACCGGATGTATTGATCCTGCGATTTGAGTGTTCACGCATGCGGGTGTCCCCCTCCTCCCCTCCCGCATGCGTCCACTTCATGAAAAATCCGGGGTAAACTGTTATTTTTCGCCCATGTCATCCGCACAACCCCGTGTCGCTGATTCTTCCGGACACACGCCCATGATGCAGCAGTATCTGCGTATCAAGTCTGAATACGCGGATTGTCTGTTGTTTTATCGCATGGGTGATTTCTACGAAATGTTTTATGACGACGCGGTTGAGGCGTCAAAAATTCTTGATATTGCATTGACCAGACGCGGGAAATCCAATGGTGCGGATATTCCGATGGCCGGCGTTCCATGGCATCAGGCCGAGGCCTACCTGGCCAGACTGGTCGCGGCCGGCAAGCGGGTGGCGATCTGCGAACAGATGGAGCCACCGGAGGCGTCCAAAGGGCCGGTGCGGCGTGAGGTCGTGCGCGTGGTTACACCGGGCACAATCACGGAATCCGAGCTTCTGGATGAAGCATTTCCGGCTCCGCTGGTCGCCATGGCCGGAGTTGCGGACGAATGGGCCCTGGCGGCTGTTGACCTTTCCAGTGGTGCGTTTCGATTGATAGAGGGCGGGGGACGGGAAAAACTGGAGGAGCAACTTGTTACGCTTTCTCCTTCCGAACTGTTGTTACCGGCTGCCGCGGGCGATCTTGACGGCTTGGCATCATCCCTGCCCGTGCAGCATCCCGGTGACTGGAGTTTCTCGGCGGAAGTGGCAACGGAGCGTATCCGGCGCACATTCGGCGTGCATGAGATGGAGTCGCTCAACCTGACCGCGCACCCGATTTCAGCCGCGGCGGTGGGGGCGGTACTTGTTTATCTGGAGCAAACGCAGAAGCGGAACATGAGTCATCTTCAGTTACCCGTTTTCCGGGATATGAATGCATTCATGGGCATCGACGCGCGTTCCCGCCGCAATCTTGAGCTGTACGCATCCCTGGGCGGCGACGCCGGCGGCGGTATGATCAGCGTGCTGGATTCAACCTGTACACCGATGGGTGCGCGTATGCTGCGTGACTGGCTGAATTATCCCCTGTGCGATCCGGCCGCCATCGGCGCACGTCAGGATGCGGTTCAGAGCCTGCTGGAAGATGATGAGACGCTGGATGAAATCCGGCGCCGGCTTGCGGGTATCCGTGATATTGAACGCATATTGACCCGCACCGTGCTGGATCGCGCCGCCCCCAGGGATTACCGGGGGCTGGCCGCATCGTTGCTGGCACTTCCCGGACTGGAAAATGCGCTGGCCTCACGCGCCGGGATGTTTACCGAAATCCGCGCAGCACTGACGGGTCTTGAGGCGCTGGCGGCACGGCTCGATGCCGCGATTGCGGAACCGCCGCCGGCGCATGCACGCGAAGGCGGCGTCATCAAGGCGGGATTTGACGCCGAACTGGATCGCCTGCGCGGGCTGGCGCGCGGCGCCGATGCCTGGCTGGTCGAATTCGAGACGCGTGAGCGCGGGCAGACCGGTATCGCCAAATTGCGTGTGAAATACAACAGGGTGTTTGGCTACTTTATCGAGATCCCCAGAAGCATGGCGTCACAGGCGCCGCCGCATTATGTGCGTAAACAGACGCTGGTCAACGCGGAACGGTTTATTACGGATGAGCTGTACCGGCACGAGAAAGAGGTGCTGCAATCGCGTCAGTCCGCGCTTGAACGGGAATGGCGGCTGCTTGACCGCTTGAGAACGGAGACTGGCGCTGAAGCGCATGCTATTCAGGCCGCGGCCGCGGCAGTGGCGCGGCTGGATGTCATTGCCTGTTTTGCCGCACTGGCACTGGAGTACCGTTATGTGCGGCCGGAAATCCATGGCGGTCGCAGCCTGCGGATTTTAGCCGGACGTCATCCGCAGGTGGAACAGTGTCTGGAGCCGGGGTGCTTTGTGGCCAATGATACACATATGCATCTGCGACAGCGACGCTTCATGCTCCTCACCGGACCCAATATGGGCGGCAAGTCCACCTACATGCGCCAGGTGGCATGGATTGTCTGGCTCGCCCACAGCGGCTGTTTCGTCCCGGCGGATTCGGCGCGCATACCGCTTACGCGACGGATCTTCACGCGTATCGGGGCGGGCGATGAACTGGCGGCAGGGCGTTCCACCTTCATGGTGGAAATGATGGAAACCGCGCATATCTTAAACCAGTTGCAACCTCGTTCGCTGGTTATTATTGATGAAATCGGGCGCGGTACCAGTACCTGGGACGGGCTGGCCATCGCCTGGTCCGTGGCCGAGGCGCTGATGCGGAGCCGGGATGTGCTGACCCTGTTCGCCACCCATTACCATGAACTCACCGCGCTTCCGGATTCATGCGCCGAATCCTTCAATGCGTCCGTGATGGTACGCGAGCACCGGGGCGAGGTTGTTTTTCTGCATCGCGTGGAAGAAAACGCAGCCGATCGTTCCTACGGGATTTCCGTGGCCAAGCTCGCCGGCCTGCCGCCGGACGTGGTGGCGCGGGCGCGAGAGCACCTGTTCAGGCTGGAACACGATGCGGAGCTGGCGGCGGAATCCGGCAAGCCGCAACTGGGCCTGTTCGTCGAGGCCGAGCGCAGGGAACGACAACAGAAGGAAACATTGCTGCAATCCCTGCACCTGCGTCTTGAGGCGCTGGATGTGGAGCATATGCGTCCCGTTGACGCCTTAAACGCACTCGATGAACTGGTGCACATCGTTCGGCAGGGAGAAAAGCATGGCTGTTGAATCCGGACAGCGTGCACGCCTTGATGCGCTGTATGCCGAAACCGGTCGCCTGCTGGACAAGGGGGAAAGCGGCGGCGTTATGGTGCGCCATATGTGCCGGGGCGTGGACGCCCTGATTACCGGTCTGTGGCGCGACATTGCGCAGGATGTGGCCGGGCGGGTGGATTTGCTGGCCGTCGGCGGTTATGGCCGTGGAGAGCTTTGCCCGCGTTCGGACTGGGATCTGTGGTTTCTGCTGACGGATGAGCCCGATCCCTGCGTCAACGCGGCCATTGAACGCTTCGTTTATGCCGTGTGGGACATGAATGTGAAGCTCGGGCATGCCGTACGCACGGTGGATGAAACCGTGAAGTATGTCCGCAGCGACTGGAATACGGCCACGGCGGCACTGGAGTCGCGGCTGCTGTGCGGCAATGGCGTTATCTACGGGGTGCTGCAGAAAAAGATCGATTCATTTTTCACGCGCAGGCGCAGGGCCTTTGTCGAGATCAAGCTGGAAGAGATGGAACGCCGTCATATGCGCGCGGGCGGCACCGCTTTTCTGATGGAGCCGGATGTGAAGGAAGGCAAGGGAGGGCTGCGTGATGTGCAGACCGTGTTCTGGGTGGCCAAGGCATGGTATGGCAGCAAGGATATTTCCGACCTTGTCGGCAAGGGAGCGGTTTCACGGACGGAATTCAGGCATCTGGCGCAGGCGCGGGATTTTCTGTGGCGCTGCCGCACTGCGCTGCATCTGGAGACCGGTCGCGCCACGGACCGGCTTGGTTTCGAGCAACAGCTCCGCCTGTCGGAACGAATGCGATACAGAAGCGAGCCCCACCGGCCGGCCGTTGAGGTATTCATGAAGGAATATTTTCGCCATGCCGGCCGTATCGCGCGGGTCTCCGGCCTGCTGGCCATGCATTTCCAGGAGGCGCTCCACCCCCAGTGGCTTACCCGTCGCAAGGGCATTGGCGATGGTTTCGCCCTTGAGGGAAAATGGCTGGGTGTGAAGAACGGTGAAATTTTCGATGAGGAGCCCCTGCGCCTGCTGCGTATTTTTCATGCCGCCCAGAAAGGGCACAGGCGGCTTGCCAGCAGTGCGCTGCGCCAGGTGCGCGAACATGTACTGCTGATTGACGAGGCATTCCGCGCCAGTCCGTCGGCCTGCCGTGTTTTTCTCGACATTCTGAGCGAACCGCGCAATGTGGCCGCGGCATTGAAGGAAATGAACAATACCGGCGTGCTGGGCCGATTTGTTCCCGAATTCCGTCATGCGGTCGGACTGGGGCAGTTTAACAGCTATCATGCCTATACCGTGGATGAGCACACCATCCGTGCGGTGGGCGAGGCGCGCAATATGGCCCATCGCGAACGGGCGGAGCGCCTGCCGCTGGCATCCGAGACATTTCACAAGCTCCGGCAGCCGGAACTTCTGTATCTGGCCCTGCTGTTTCACGATATTGGCAAGGGGCTGGCCGGGGATCATTCCGTGCTGGGTGCGGAAATCGCCATGCGCACATGCCGTCGTCTGGGTCTGAATGAGGATGCCACTGATCTTGTCGCATGGCTGGTGCGCCATCATTTGCTGATGGCCATTACATCCCAGCGTTCGGATCTGTCGGACCCCTCGGTGATTGAAGCATTCGCCGGCCAGGTGGGGGATGTGGAAAGATTGCGTTACCTGTTTTGCCTGAGCGTGGCGGATATTGCGGCAGTGGGTCCGAATGTATGGAATGACTGGAAGGGAACGTTGCTTAAGGAACTGTATATCGCGACGGAGCGCCATCTGATGGGAGAGGAGGAGGCGAGCACGGGCAACCGCGAGCGCGTTCGCATACGCATTGAAAGCACGCTGGCGAAAGTGGCGGAGGATGAAAGGCCGCGTCTGCTTTCCGCCCTGGACAGGCTACCCTGGCGCACGGTGCTGGATTCTCCGCCCCGCCACCTGCTGCATATCGGGCAAACGATGATGCGGGAAAAGGACGGTTTTGCGGTGGACGTGCTGGCGGATGAAACACGCGGGGAGAGCCTGGTGATCGTACTGGCCGGTGATCGCCGGCGTCTGTTTGCCGATCTTGCCGCCGCCATGGCATCCGGGCATATCAACATCCTTGCGGCACAGGCCTATGCCCTGAAAAACGGGCAGGTGCTGGATGTATTCCACATTCAGGGCCATGATGGCGGGCCGCTGACCGAACCGCACGATCTGATGCGGTTGAAACAGCGTATTGGCCGGTCGGTGGCCGAAGGCGCTGTCACGCCCGCCCGGATACCGGGGACGCATGTTCTGATGCGGCAGGTGGCCGTGCGGGCGCAGCTGCTGCCGCTGGCATCAAGTCGCCAGACCGCCATCGAGGTCACGGCCGCCGACCGCCCCGGCCTGCTGGCATTGCTGGCAACGGAAATCGACAAGGTGAATTTTAACATTCGGGGCGCAAGCATCAGCACCTTCGGCGAGCGGGCGGTGGATGTCTTTTTTCTAACCCGGCAGAATGGCATGGTGTTGTCGGAGGATGAGGCCGCGCTTGTTTGCGATCATCTGGTCAGGGCGGCGGAATTACCGGAGGAGGTCTGAATATGTTCGAAGCACTGCTGGGCAGAAAAAAAACGGGTTTTGTGCTTGCCCTTTCCGGAGGCGGCGGCCGCGGGCTCGCGCATCTCGGCGTGCTGGAGGAACTGGAATTACAAAATCTCAGGCCCGATGCCATTGTGGGAACGAGTATCGGCGCCCTGTTCGGCGCCATGTACGCGCTCAATCCGGATGCAAAAGCGGTCAGGGAGCGCGTGCTGGAATTTCTTGGTTCCGGAACGTTCCAACACATTAATCTGCCCGTGGCGCATGATGTGGACGTGGATGAGGTTGACGAGTCATGGCTGTCACGCCTGACCAATATGGCACGCCAGAGTGTACTTTATGTTCGGGCACTGACCGGCATTTCGGTTTCCGACACCGGCGCCCTGCAAGAGGTTGCCGGGGTATTTTGTGGCTCCGGCAGTTTCGATACCGTGCAAATCCCGCTTTATATTACCGCGGTTCGGTTTCCCGGCGGCGAGTGTCATATTTTTTCACAGGGAAATTTGTGCCAGGCGTTAATCGCGAGCATGGCCGTGCCGGCCGTGTTTGATCCGGTGGAGATCGACGGGGCGCGCTATGTGGACGGAGGCCTGGCCAGCGAGGTGCCCGCGATGGAAGCCAGAAGCGTGGCTACGGAAACGCAACTGGTCGTGGCCGTGAATACGGGTGTTCGCCCCGATCCCGGGCATGAACCATCCAACGTGATCGCCATGCTGGACTGGGCCGCCCAGGTCAAGGCCCTGTACCTGCGACGCTATGAAAAAGCCCATGCCGATATCCTCATCGAGCCGCTGGTCGGCTATACGCAATGGCACGATTTTTCCAATCCCGAGCAGGAAATACAGCGCGGCCGTGAGGCGGCGCTGGAAAAAATACCGGAACTGAAGAGCCGATTGCAAAGCTTATGAGCGGTGATTGGCTTTCCCACGCATTCACCCGGAGTTTTGCAATCGCCTCCGGATCATCTGCAGGCCTGAAGCGATGGTGAGCGCCCTGAACAGACCCGAACAATGGCTGAGCCTGTTTGGCGCCGCCCTCATTCTTACAGCCTATGCCCTGACCGTGGCCCGCCCCGCATGGCGGCGGCTGTATTTCTCATTGAGCGGCGCCGGAGCCGTCGCCCTGTTTATGGTGGGGCTGATCTATCACAATATGGGTATTCTGCTGCTTGAGGTCACCTGGTTTGCGCTGAATATGTGGGGGTTGTGGCGCGCATTTCACTCGCGACGTACGGCGTGATGCCGCAGGTGAATCGCGCCGTGATTCTGGCGGCGGGCGTGGGCGCACGATTAAAATGGCTGACGCGGAATCAGCCCAAGGCACTTGTCAGAGTCGGGGATGCGCCGGCCATCGTGCATGTGATCCGCAGGTTGGCCGCGCAGGGTATTCGTGATATCGCCGTCAATCTGCACCACCACGCGGAACAGCTTCATGCGGCCCTGGGAGACGGCTTGCATTTCGGCGTTCACCTTGTCTTCAGTCCCGAGAAGGCTTTGCTGGATTCCGGCGGCGGCGTAAAACAGGCCGTTTCCCTGCTGCCCGGCGAAGGCCTGGTTGCGGTGCACAATGCGGATGTGCTGACCGATGTGGACATCCGCCTGCTGGCGCAACGCTGCCCGGCCGCTGGCGCCTGTCTTGCCCTGGTGGGTAATCCCGATCATCACCCGCAAGGGGATTTCAGCCTGCGGGACGGGCGGGTCGGCCAAGCTGCGCCCGGTGAGCCGACCCTGACCTTTGCCGGGGTGTCGGTGTGGGACGCCTCCGTGTTCTGCGACTGGCAGGATGGCATCCCCTTTTCACTCGTTCGTCCCATGCATGCGCTGATGGCGGAGGGAAGGCTTGCCGGCGTGCCGCACAGGGGAGGCTGGCTGGATATCGGCCGACCACGGGATCTGATACGCGCAAGACGGGAGGCCATTCGTGCGTGAACGACTGCTGGTATGGGCGATGGGAGTGGCCATCATCGCCGGCGGCGTTGCCGGTTATTTCCAGGGTGAAGCCATGCAATCGGTGGCATGGCTGGGTGCACTGTTTCTGACTACACTGAAGATGCTGATTGTGCCGCTGGTTGCGGCAAGCGTAATCACGGGCGTGGCCGGGCTGGGCGATGTACGCTCGCTTGGCCGCATGGGCGGGGTTTCCGTTGCCTATTATGCCACGACGACACTGCTCGCCGTCGGCATCGGCCTGCTGATGGCCAATCTGTGGCGGCCGGGCGCAGGCGTGCCGCTCGGCACCGGTCTGCATGCGCCACCCCCCGCGGTGAGGGATGTGGGCATCCCCGATCTGATCCTGTCGCTGGTGCATCCGAATATTATCGGCGCCGCGGCGGATATGAAGTTGCTGCCCGTGATCGTCTTTTGTATCGCCTTCGCGGCGGCACTTTCAACGCTGGGTGAACGCGGCCGCCCCGTCATCGCCTTTTTTGAAGGGCTGAACGGGGCGATGATGACCATGGTTCACTGGATCATGTTTTTCGCCCCGATCGGCGTGTTTGCCCTCATCGCCTCCAGGTTGGGGGCGGCCGGGGGTGGAGAGGCATTCATGGCGCAGCTTGCGGGCCTGGCAAAATATGTGCTGGCCGTTCTTTCCGGGCTGCTGGCCCATGGCGCCCTGTTGTGCCTTCTGCTTGCCGTACTGGCACGAAGAAGGGCGGTGGCCTACCTGCGCCATATCGGCGCCGCCCTGATGACAGCCTTTTCCACCGCATCATCCAGCGCCACCCTGCCCGTGACGATGGATGGCGTCGCGGCCGCGGGCGTAAATGAAAAGGCGCGGCGTTTCGTCCTGCCGCTGGGGGCGACGGTCAACATGGATGGTACGGCTCTGTATGAAGCGGTTGCCGCGCTGTTCATCGCCCAGGCCTATGGCATGGATCTCGGATTCGGTCAGCAAATGATGGTGCTTCTCACCGCCACGATGGCGGCGATCGGTGCGGCCGGCATCCCCGAGGCCGGGCTGGTCACCATGGTGATTGTGCTGGAGGCGGTGGGGCTGCCGCTGGAAGGTGTCGGCCTGATTCTGGCGGTGGACTGGTTTCTGGATCGCTGCCGCACCACGGTTAATGTTTTTGGCGATGCGGTGGGTGCCGCCGTGGTGGGAAGAATGGCCTTGTTGTCCGCCCCGGCCAGACCGGAACCAGGGGCTCGCCATAAAGCGCATGAAAAATAGGGGGTAGTGGCTCACACTAGCCCGGATATTGAAGGCTTGTCCGGGAATTGCCACCTGCGTAGGCTGCGCGGAATTCAAATATCCGGGGTGTCATGATGCGGGGAGCACTGCTTTATGAAGGCAAGGGCAAGCAATTGTTTGCCAGCGATGTGGACGGCGAACTGATCCAGCTGTTCAAGGACGACGCCACCGCATTTGACGGCGTCAAACATGAGATCATCACGGGCAAGGGCGTGCTGAACTGCGCCATGTCCACTTTTTTCTTTGAGCGGTTGCGTGAAGCGGGTATCGAAACGCATTTCATCCGCCGCGAGGGTGAACGTGAAATGCGCGTCAAACGGCTTGCCATGATTCCGGTCGAGGTGGTGGTCCGCAATGTGGCGGCCGGCTCGATCAGCAAACGGCTCGGTATTGAAGAGGGGACGGCGCTTGCCCGGCCATTGACCGAGCTGTTTTACAAATCCGATGCCCTGCATGATCCGATGATTACCGAGGACCACGCCGAATTGTTCGGCTGGGCGGCGCGCGGGGATATCGAACAGATGCGGAATACGGCGCTGAGCGTGAATGATGCACTGTCTTCACTGCTGGCAAAGGCGGGTATACGCCTGATTGATTTCAAACTGGAGTTCGGCAGGGCCGGCGGGGAAATCCTGGTGGGGGATGAAATTACGCCGGACGGCTGCCGGCTGTGGGATGCCGGGACTTCCCGCAAGCTGGACAAGGATGTGTTCCGCCGCGATCTCGGCAGTCTTCCCGATGCCTATCGTGAAGTGGCGGGCAGGCTGGGGATCAGGCTGTAATGTAACCGGTGGATTTCATACCCGCTGGTGATCTGCATCACGGATTTGGAAAGACTTGTTCGTATCCTCCGCGGGATATCTTCTTACATCTTACATTTTCAGGGAAACAGGGAGCAGGCATAATGAAAGATATCTTACTTCGAACAGCCGTTGTCATGAAAAGGTGCGCGACGTTCATCTTGCTGTTCGCATCTTTACTGCTGTTCGGCAATCCGGCTTTTGCCGCGAAGGTTGCCGGGCCCACCATTACACTTGGTTCGACGCCATCATTTTTCACGGGTGATTTTGGTACGTCGACCACCACCAACATCATCTATGTTCCCACCTATATCAAATACAAGCTCGACGACATCTCCCTCAAGCTGACCATTCCCTTTATTGTTGTGGAAAGTAATGGCGCGGCAGTGTCCGGCGGCACGGTTATCGGTACAGGAACGGGTACAAGCAAGACGGAAAGCGGCCTGGGTGATATCTGGTTAGAAGGTAAGTATACCCTGCGCCACGTACTTGACACCTCGTTTGATCTTGTCCCCTACGCCAAGATCAAGTTTGGTACGGCTTCACACACAAAAGGGCTGGGAACAGGGGAGAATGATTACGAATTCGGTATGGGCGTCCGCACCCGCTTCATGGGGCGATGGTTTCCATTCGGGCGGGTGGGCTACCGCTTTGTGGGCCAGCCCGTGGGCCGGCTGCTGGATGATATTCTGACCTATCGCGCGGGTGTCAGTTATGCCATGAACAGAACGAACGTGCTGACTGTTTTATTTTCGGGACGGCAGGCATCGCAGCCGGGTTTTTCAAGTGCGGCCGAGATTATAGGCGCCTGGGACTACCGGATACAACCGGACCTGGGCCTTCAGGTCTTTGGAGACAAGGGCCTGAGCAATGGCAGCCCGGATTATGGCGTGGGTGGCGGATTGACTTATCGTTTTTAGGAGGCTGTACTATTTGCTATGTGTGATTTTCAGGGCATGGCCCGGATAGCCCGAAGTGCATTTCATGTATGAATACGAAGAAGAAAGGAGATAAAAATGAAGATAAATCGAGCAACCATGATGAATGTATCGGCCATACTGGCCATGATGGTGTTGCCAGGATTTGCAGCACAGGCTGCGCCTGCCGTACCCGCTGGTAGTGCCCCGGCCGCTGCCGCTCCGGCAGCGCCTGCCGCGCTCGCGAGCGCGGGAGCCCCTGATATTGAGGTCGGGGGTAATGATGTAGCTGAGGTCGCAACCCCTGAAATCGAGGATGTTGAAGTTGCCGGGATTGAAGCACCCGAGGTCGAGACACCCGAAGTTGAGACACCCGAAGTTGAGACACCCGAGGTCGAAGCACCCGAGGTCGCAGCGCCCGAGGTCGAAGCACCCACGATTGAAGCGCCCGAGGTCGAAGCGCCCGAACATGGTGATTAACCCGTATATTGTATCTGTCCTCTGTCTTCCGTCTTCCGGAATATGCCCGTCTTTGTGCAATATACGGGGGTAATTTCTTGCCTTGCCAAAGGAAAAGACCTCGCAGGCATCTGCGGGGTTTTTTCGCCTATAAGTTTCGGGATATGGCTATCGTTGCTTCGGATTTGTTCAAGGTATAGAAATGCAGTCCCGGCACCCCGGCCTTCAGTAATTCACGGCATTGTTTCGTGGCCAGATCAATACCGAGTTTTTTGACTGCATCCAGGTTGTCCTGAATCGGGGCCATCCTGTCATGTAGCCAGTCCGGAATGGTTGCACCGCACATGGCCGAGAAACGCACGATTTGCTCAAAATTCGTAATCGGCATAATGCCGGGTATGATTGGAATGGTGACGCCGGCCCTGGCGGTTGCGTCACGAAACCTGAAAAAGACATCGTTGTTAAAAAAATACTGGGTTACGGCGGCATCGGCGCCATTGTCCTGCTTCATTTTCAGGTAGCGGATATCGTCGGCCACGCCGCCTTTCGATTCCGGATGTCCTTCCGGATAGGTAGCGCAGCCGATGGAGAAATCGTTGCGCCCGTGAATAAAGGAGATCAGGTCCGTGGCGTGTTCGAATCCGCCCGCAATGGCTTCAAAATGATCCATGTCCCCGGGCGGATCACCGCGCAGGGCGAGGATATTCTCGATACCCGCCTGCGCATATTCCCTGAGCAGCCGGGCCAGATCATCGCGTGTTGCGCCCACGCAGGTGAGATGCGCCACCGGCGACAGTCCCGTTTCCTCCCTGATATGACAGACAATACGTCTGGTTCGGTCCCTGGTAGAGCCGCCGGCGCCATAGGTGACGGAAACATAGGCCGGCCTGATGGCCTCAAGTTCATGCAGACATCTCCACAGGTTTTCTTCACCCTTGTCGGTTCCGGGTGGAAAAAACTCGCAGGAAATTAACGGTTCGGTGGCGTTGGCCAGGATATCCGCGAGCTTCATTACAATCGTGGCACCGTTACGCCCGTCTGGCCCTGGTATTTTCCGGCCTTGTCCGCATAGGATGTTTCGCAGACTTCATCCGATTCGAGAAAAAGGAATTGAGCCACGCCTTCGCCGGCGTAGACCTTGGCGGGAAGCGGCGTGGTGTTCGAGAATTCGAGCGTGACATGCCCTTCCCATTCCGGTTCCAGCGGTGTGACGTTCACGATGATGCCGCATCTGGCATAGGTGGATTTACCCAGACAGATGGTCAGCACGTTGCGGGGAATGTGCATATACTCAATGGTGCGGGCCAGGGCGAATGAATTGGGCGGGATAATGCAGACATTGCCTTTGAAATCAACAAAGGAGGACGGGCAGAAGTTCTTGGGGTCCACGATGGCTGAATTGATGTTGGTAAAAATCTTGAACTCATCGGCGCAGCGCACGTCGTAGCCGTAGGATGAAAGTCCAAAGGATACCACGCCCTCGCCATTTTCGGCCTTTTTGATCTGCCCGTCCACGAACGGACTGATCATGTCATGCTCATTCGCCATGCGGCGTATCCATTTATCCGGTTTGATGGCCATGAATCCTCCGGCGCAATATGCCGGGCAGCCTAGCGGCAAGGCCATGAAAGAAAAAGCCTGCATGAATGGAACGGGTTTTGCATGGTCATGCGGATGCATTAGTGCGTGCATCCCGTTTTGGCGGTGATACACTCCGGCGTCTGCATCTGAGCCGCGGTGCACAATGCTTTTGGAGGTATTCATGCCCTGGAGTGATCAGAATCCACAGAACAACCCGTGGGGGCGCAAACCCAACCAGCCGCCTCCCGATCTGGACGAGGTGATTCGCCGACTTCAGCAGCGGCTGTCCGGAATTTTTGGTGGTGGCGGCAAAGGCGGTGGTCTTGCCGGGCCCAGCAAGGGAATGATCTCCGGCGGCATTGTGGTTGCCTTGCTTCTGTGGCTTGCGTCCGGCATTTATATGGTGGCGGCGGACGAGGAGGCCGCGGTGTTGCGCTTCGGCAAGCTTGCGGCCATCAAAGGACCGGGGCTCAACTGGCATTTGCCCTATCCGGTTGAAACGGTGGAAAAGATACCGGTGACTCGCGTGCAGCGGCTTGAGGTGGGTTTTCGCACCCTGCCCGGAGGGCGCGCCCGTGAAATCGGGCAGGAATCCCTGATGCTGACCAAGGACGAAAATATCGTGGATGCGTCGTTCATCGTACAATACAAGGTCAAGGACGTGGCTAATTATATTTTCAATGTCGCGCATATCACCAAGGCGGTTCGCGATGCGGCGGAATCCGCCATTCGCGAGGTGATCGGTCGCACCATGATTGATGATGTGCTGACAACCAAGAAAGCGGCGGTGGAAGTTGAGGTGGAAAAGCTGATCCAGTCCATTCTGAACGGCTACAAGGCCGGTATTCTGGTCAGCGCCGTCAAGCTGCAGAATGTGCAGCCGCCGGAGCGCGTAATCAAGGAATTCAAGGACGTGGCCAGCGCCCGTGAGGACAGGGCCCGGGCCAAGAATATCGCCCAGGCCTATGCCAATGATATTGTTCCAAAAGCAAGAGGCGAGGCCAAGAAGATCGTGCTGGATGCGGAGGCCTATGCGGCCTCGGTGGTGGATCGTTCGCAGGGTGAAGCCAAACGCTTCGTGAGTCTGCTGGAGGCCTATCGGACTGCGCCCGATATTACAAGGAAACGTCTGTATCTTGAGGCCATGCAGGATGTTTTGTCCAGAGTGGACAAGATTATCGTGGACAAATCCATAGCAGGACGCGTATTGCCCTATCTGCCGCTGGACCAGTTGCGCGGCAAGGTGGAGGTGAAGCAGTGAACGTAAAAATGATATCCGGATTCATTCTTCTGGTGTTTGCGGGCATGCTGCTCGGTATGTGCGCCTTCACGGTGGATCAGCGCCAGCAGGCGCTGGTGTTACAATTTGGCAATCCAAAGCGCGTGGTGAAGACACCCGGCCTGCATTTCAAGCTGCCGTGGGAAGCGGTTACCCAGTTTGAGCGCCGGTTGCTTGTGCAGGATGCGCCGCCCAATGAAGTGATTACCAAGGACAAGAAAACGATTCTGGTGGATGCGTACACGCGCTGGCGTATCGTGGATCCGCTGAAGGTGTATCAGGTAGCCCGTAATGAAAATGGCGTGGCTGCGCGCATGGAAGATGTGATTCGCAGCAAGATTCGCAATGTTCTTGGCCGCCACACGCTGATCGAAATCGTATCCGGTGGTGAAAATGCCACCCTGCGGACAAAACTGATGCGTGATATTACCGCCAAGGCGGACAGCAACGTGCGGAATATGGGTATTCGTATCGCGGATGTGCGCATCAAGCGTGCCGACCTTCCCCAGGAAAACGGTGATGCTGTTTTTGAACGGATGAAGGCCGAGCGCCAGCGTATCGCCAAGCAATATCGTTCACAGGGTGAGGAGGCGGCCAAGGAGATACGCGCCGAAGCCGACAAGCGGCGCAAGATTCTGCTGGCCGAGGCATACAAGCAGAGTGAAATCGTCCGAGGCAAGGCAGACGCCAAAATCGCCCGCATTTATGCGCAGGCATATAATCAGGATGCGAAATTTTATGCCTTCACGCGTTCGCTTCAGGCCTATCGTGATTCCATCGGCAAAGGGACGAAGCTGGTCATCACACCGGACTCGGAATTTTTTCACTTTTTTGAGCGTTCCGCCAAATAGGCGGTTGCTCATCGGCGCTGATTACGTATGAAAGATTTGTGGGCGGCACTGGGGCTGGTGCTGGTGCTGGAAGGGGCGGCCTACGCCCTGTTTCCCGGCAAAATGATTACGCTGATGCAACAGCTCCCGAAGTTGTCTCCCGCCAGATTGCGCGCCATGGGTATTGCCGCGGTTGCCATCGGCTGGCTGCTGGTCTGGTTCGTCCGGCACTAGCCCGTATATTGCATGAAGGATTCGGAATTCAGGCTTGAGCAGGCCTGGCAGG
>CAZVLQ010000019.1:0-36868 GCA_964628185.1 uncultured Zetaproteobacteria bacterium
CGTATCGCCAATGCCTGACCGAAGTCAAGTTCAGGCTTAACCCGTATATTGCATGAAGGCGGACATCTGATGGACAGGATATTACATTATGTTAATGGCTTACACAGAACCAGGCCACTTTATCCGTGGTTACACTTTGTCCTATCCGGTTTCAGACCCGATCAGGCTTGGCATCCTGGCCGCTCGGCCTCAAACCATAGCTACGGCTATGCTTTGTCACCCGATCAACCAGCCTGCCAAGCCTGCTCAAGCCTGAATTCCGAATCCTTCATGCAACATACGGGTTAACCCCGAACAGCTTCCAGAATCGGGATTACCGGCATCGGTTCAATCGGTGCATCCGATAATCTCTTTCGCACCGCAATTTCATCACAGTCGGTAAACCTGGTGCAATGCACGCATACCGTCCAGATCTTGTGCGGCAGGCTTTCCCTGGGCACCCGTGCATAGCCCATACGGACAAAAAAATCCGGTACATAGGTCAGAGCGAAAATACAGGCAACGCCCAGTCCCGCCGCCCATTTCTCACAGGCCTCCACCAACAGACTTCCAACGCCGGAACCCTGGTGCCCCACGGTCACGACCAGTGAGCGAATCTCGGCAAGATTGGAGCCATAAATATGCATGGCGGCTGCTCCGGCAATCGCACCGTTAAATGTCGCGACCAGAAATTCCTGTAAATGTTGATAAATATCATCACGTGAACGCGGCAGAATGACCTGCCTTGCAGCGAAAGGAGCAAGCAGCGCCGCAATGGCATCCACATCCCTCACTTCGGCCATGCGAATCCGAATACGGTGTGTCACCCGCTCCCCGCGCCTCGCTGTAACATCTGCCGGGCATGGTCACGGCTTTTGGCGTTTGCTCCGCCCAGCATGCGGGCAATCTCCTCCTGTCGTGTTTTTGCCCGCAGGGAAGTAACCCGGCTGACCGTGCGTCCGTCCCGTTCGCATTTGTCGATACGCAGTTGATGATCGGCGCATGCCGCCACCTGCGGCAGGTGTGAAACCACAAGCACCTGGCGTTCATGCCCCATTGCCGCAAGAAGTTCACCCACGCTCCAGGCGGTTTCACCTCCGATACCTGCGTCGATTTCATCAAAGACGGCAATTTGCGGGGCCAGCGCCAGTGCGCCGCAGCCTTTAAGCGCCAGCACGAAGCGAGACAGTTCGCCCCCCGAGGCAACGGCAGCCAGTTCACGAAAGGGCTCTCCCGGATTGGACGCCACCGTCAGCGTAACCTCGTCAAACCCCCGCGGGCTCCACGCCGCCGGGTCATCCGCACGCACGCGCACAATGATACGGACTTTCATCCCGGCAAGCGCCAGCCGATCAAGGAACGGCCGCAATTCCCGGGCCAGTTCACGGGCTGCCTTCTCCCTGGCCCCGGACAACGCAATCGACGCCTTTGCATACGCCTCACCGGCTTCAGCCAGGCGCCGACGTTGTTCATCCTCATTCCAGGCGCTCGTATCCAGCCGGGAAATCTTTCCCTCCAGTTCCGACTGCAGGGCGATAAGGCCATCCTCGTCCGTGCGATTCCGGCGCATGGCCTCATGCACGTCAAGCAGTCGGGACTGGGCGGCCTCCAGCGCCCGCTGATCAAAACTGGCATCCAGCAACGCCCGAAGGCCGGATTCCGCTTCACCCAGCACTGCGTCCGCCTGGGCCAGCAAGTCAAGGCTGCCGCGGATTGCCGGACTAAATTCGCTCACATGCTCCAGTTCATGCATGCACCGGGACAGGCCGCCCTGAAGGCCGCCATTTTCATCCTCCAGGGAAGCCAGTGTGCGCGCAACCGCCTCCTGGATACGGGCGAAATGCCTTGATGATTCCACCTCTGCCTGCAACTCATCCAGCAGGCCTTTTTTCAGCTCCAGCATCCGCAGGCGTTTTAGCTCCTCCCGCATCCACGCCTCCTCGCGCACGCCCTTCTCGCGCTCGGCCAGCAATGTATTCAGCGCATCACGTTCCGCCTTCCAGCGTCGCCAGGCCTCCCTCACCCTGCACTGCAGGCTGGCGGGTACCCGGCTGTCCAGCAATTCACGCTGGAAATCCGCATGTAACAGGGCCTGATGTTCATGCTGGCCATGCAAATCCAGGCATACCTCTCCGATTTGCCGCAGCAGTCTGGCCGGAACCGGCACGCCATTGACGTAGGCCCGTGAACTCCCGTTGAGGCGAACCACCCGGCGCAGCATCACGGCATCGTCCGTATCAAGGTCATGCTCCCGCAACAAGGCCACAACCGGCTCGGACGCATCTTCCAGAATTGCGGTAATTTCCGCCCTGTCCGCGCCATGCCTGATCCAGTTGCTGCTGGCACGCGCACCGAATGCCGCCCCCAGCGCATCAACAAGAATAGATTTGCCGGCGCCCGTTTCACCGGAGAACACCGTCATGCCGCCAGCCAGCTCAAGCCGGACATCTTCAATCAGCGCAAATTCCCGGATGTGAAGTTCACTCAGCATGCGCCTGATCGTCCGTGCGGCCGGCCCAGTGCAATTTGGTACGCAAAACCTCGTAGTAGTTTCTTCCCGGCAGATAGGCAAGCGACACCGAGCCGCCCCTTTTTACGTGGATGCAGTCTCCTTCCTCCAGTTCAAGATGAATCTGGCCGTCAAGATTGAATGCGGCCGGGGCGGGACTTTCGATCAGGCGCAATTCGATGGGGTCGGACGCCGGCAGGATAATGGGACGGTTGGACAGGGTATGCGGGCAAATCGGCACCACCGAGATGGCATCCAGACCGGGATGCACAATCGCGCTGCCGGCGGAAAGAGCATAGGCCGTGGAACCCGCCGGCGTGGCCAGCACCAGCCCGTCGGCGCTCAGGCGGAAAACGAACTGGCCCTGTACATGCATCTCGAATTCGATCATGCGCGGATGCTGATTGCGCTGGAGCACCACGTCATTCAGTGCCGAGCCCGAATCCAGCTTTTTCCCGCCGCGCCATGCTTCGGCAAACAGACTGAAATGGCGTACGATCTGACCGCCGCCATTCAGGATCATTTCAACCGCCTGGAACATGTTATCCACCGGCGCCTCGGTGAGAAATCCAAGCCGGCCCAGATTGATGCCAAGGATAGGCACGTCCGTTCCGATAAAGCTGCGGGCCACATGCAGCAGGGTGCCGTCACCCCCCAGGATGACCATCAGGTCGACCCTGGCCGGTAATTCGTTCAACGGCACGCAGCCCGCGGTGCACATGTCCGCCAGCGTTTCATCAAGCAACGCCGACTTGCTCCGCCGTTTAAGCCAGTCATAAAGGCTGGCGGCCAGCTCTTTCGCACGCGCATCACCCGGCTTGATGCTGATACCCACTACCTTCATTGCCTGCCTCCGAGCCAGCCTTCGGGTTGCCGATGGCATTGAAAACATTGATCGCCCCGGACATGATGAGCCTTCGGTCTGGGCCGGATCCCCTCTGGCCCGTGGCAACGCATGCATTGCACCCGTGTGACGGCATGTCGGTGAATATCGTCATCAGGCACGGCTCTGGTGGTCCGCTTGCCTGTGCCCAGAACAAGCATGACGATAACCGTCACGACAATGGCGAGGAAGATGACATCCCGCTTTCCCGCTTTCCATCTGTTTTGACCGGACATGAATCACATTACTCCTCAGGCAAGAATTCTCCTATTTTAGTCAAGAGGCAAGAAAAAAGCCCGCCCGAAAGGGGCAGGCTTTGGCAAAGCGCCATGCAAGGCAGTCCGGATTAATGAGAAGCGACGAAATCCCAGTTGATGATATCCCAGATGGCTTCCAGGTATTTCGGGCGCGCGTTGCGGTAATCGATGTAGTAGGCATGCTCCCAGACATCGATAGCCAGAAGCGGTGTCTTGCCATCGGTTAACGGGTTGCCGGCGTTGCTTGTGTTGGCCACCTCCAGATCACCGTTCGCATTCCTTACCAGCCATGTCCAGCCGGAACCGAAATTACCGGCGGCCGAAGCAGTCATTTTGGCCCGGAAATCAGCAAGGGAGCCAAAGGCCTTTGCAATGGCATCCGCCAGAGCGCCACCCGGTTCCCCGCCCCCGTTCGGACGCAGGCCATTGAAATAAAAGGTATGATTCCAGACCTGGGCGGCATTGTTGAATATGCCGCCGGCCGGGGACGTGGTGATAATCTCCTCCAGCGTCTTGCCGGCATATTCCGTGCCCTCGATCAGTTTATTCAGGTTGGCGACATAGGCGGCGTGGTGCTTGTCGTGATGATATTCCAGCGTCTCGGCGGAAATCACCGGCGCCAGCGCATCTTTATCGTAAGGTAATACGGGTAACTCAAAAGCCATGATGTCCCTCCTTTAAGCTCGGGCCTGGTACAATATCCATGGAGCCGTCGCCAAATAGAACGATAGGCCTGCGATTCCGGCGATGCAATCATTTTTCATGTAAGGTTATTTCCAGTCCTGCCCTTTACACGCACGATTGCATGAAAGCAGAGCGACCTTTATGTTTCCGGCCATCATGAGGTTCAAACCCGAAGCCGTGCTGCTGGACCGCGACGGTGTTATCAATTTCGATTCCCCGGACTATATCCTCACGCCGGAGCAGTGGCGGCCTATTCCCGGCAGCCTGAACGCCGTTGCGCGACTGAAGCGGGCGAGTATCCCGGTTGCGATCGTCAGCAATCAGTCCGCGCTCGGGCGCGGCATGCTGGATCAGAATACCTTCAACGCCATCCATGCCAGAATGATGCTGGCCATCAGCGAGGCCGGCGGCCGGATTGCCCATGTGGCCTATTGTCCGCATGCCCCGGAAGATAAATGCGCCTGCCGCAAGCCCGGACCGAAACTAATCAGGGATACGCTGGCCCGGCTTGGTCTGGCGGCGCGGGCGAGCCATGTCGTCCTGATCGGCGATTCGATCCGTGACGTACAGGCGGCCCTGGCTGCGGGGGTCATCCCGATGCTGGTCAGCACGGGCTACGGCGATGCCGAGGCAATTTTTGCCGGGGCATGCGCGCTTTTTCCGGCTGTGGAACGTTTTTCCGACCTGGCCGCCGCCGTGGACGCCCTGCTGAAGGAAACGCCATGCTGATCCTGCGTTCCACCCTGTTTAATCTGTGCCTTTTTCTGCTGACGCCTGTTTTTTCCATTCTTCTGCTTGCAAGCAGGCCCTTCGGCTTTGCCGCTGCATGGTTCTGGGCCAGGGCCTGGAGCGCCTCCATCCTGGGACTCGCCCGTATCATTTGCGGGATCAGGCTGGTGATTGAAGGCCGTGAACATTTACCGGATGCACCCTGCGTGGTCATGGCCAAGCATCAGTCCGCTCTTGAAACCATTGCCATGCCTATCCTGGTCCCCCCCTTCACATGGGTGCTGAAATATAGCCTGTACTTTATTCCGATCTTCGGCTGGGTGTTGTGGGCGCTGCATGGCATTACCGTTCGCCGCGGTCATCCCCTGGAGGGGCTGAAGCAGGTACTGACACAGGGGAAGTACTTTCTTAAACGGGGCCGCTGGGTTGTCATCTTTCCCGAGGGTGAACGCGTCAAGCCGGGCGCAAGCGGCAATTATCAGGCCAGCGGTATCATGCTGGCCAAGCAGGGCTCGGTCGGTATTCTGCCGATGGCGCATAATGCCGGCGTCTGCTGGCCAAAACGCAGCTTTATCAAATATCCGGGTACGGTTCGCGTCCGTTTCCTGCCTTGTATCCCGCCTGAAGTTGTGGCCGCCACACCCCGCGACAAACTGCTGGAACGCATCAAGTCCGGGATCGAGTCCAATACAAGGGAGGTGGGCGGCTAGCCCGTATATTGCATGAAGGCGGACATCTGATGGACAGGGTATTACATTATATCAATGGTTTACACAGGACCAGGCCTCTTTATCCGTGGTTACACCTTGTCCTATCCGGGTTAAGATGCCGCGCCAGGCTCACCCAGGCCTGATAATCCAGTTGTTCGGGCCGAAGCCCGGCATCTATATCAAGGCATCGCCAGGCATCTTCCGTCATCTGTCCGCGAAAATTATTGGCGATCGTTTTTCGCCGGTGGGCAAAGCCCTGGCGAACGGTCCGTTGCAGCGTCCGATAGTCACAGGCGGGCTTCCGTCCATGCGGCATAAACAGCAGTACGGTCGAATACACCCTGGGTGGCGGCGAAAAGGCGCCGGGCGGCAGGGTCAGCAGCCGCTTCACTTCATAATGATGCCGCGCCAGTACGCTTAGCCCTCCGTAAGCCTTGCTGCCGGGCCCGGCCATAATGCGCCTGGCCACTTCCCGTTGATACATCAGTACCATGCCGCCGGTCAGGCCATGTGCAAACAGGGCGGCGGAAAGCGGACCGCTGATATTGTAGGGCAGATTCCCCGCAATCCATTGGGGTGCATACCGGGCGAGCACTTCATCCAGCACCGTCAGCACATCACCATGGATGCAATCAAGCGCCCTGCTGCGGCTTGAGCGTTCGGCCCAGGCGGCGGCAAGCTCATCATCTTTCTCAACGATTGTTAAATGAGCGGTACGGGACAACAGATATTCCGTAATCGCACCACGTCCGGGCCCGATTTCCAGCACGTTCGCACCTGTGGGAATCGCCTCCACGATCCGGCGAATCGCAGCCTGATCAACAAGAAAATGCTGGCCTAGCGATTTTCTGGCGCCATGCATGGCAGAAGAAAGTTCCAACATGATCGAACGCTAGCAAAAAGATGCCGTTCATGTGTAAAGGACAGACCCGGGAGCCATGGATTCTTCGATTTTTCCTTGCTTTGTCCGTGGTGTTTTCTACAATCACCGACCCTTTGGGACATTTTGAGTCCATGCAGGAGGAAACAGGCTGTGGGGCAATCCGGAAAATTTACCAGCCGCAAACGTCATCTGATTGCGGGCAACTGGAAAATGAATGGCACGCTTGAAGATGCCAGGCTTTTTGTTGATGAGCTGGGTGATAACCCCGCCCCGGAACATATCGAAATTGCCCTGATGCCGCCGTTTACGCTCCTGCACCCGCTATCCGAGCCCCTGCGACGGAAGGATATCCGGCTGGGCGCGCAGAACGTTTATTTCGAGCCCGGTGGCGCGTTTACCGGTTCTATCAGCGCCATGATGCTGCGCGATGCCGGCTGTCATTATGTCATCCTCGGCCATTCGGAGCGCCGCCATATAATCGGTGAAAACAATGACCAGATCGGCAGGAAGCTGGCCGCTGCGTGGGAATCCGGGCTGGAACCAATTCTGTGCATTGGCGAAAAACTGGATGAGCGCGAGAAAGGCAAAACGAACAGGGTGCTTGCCGCCCAGCTGGCCGTACTTGAACAGGCGCCGGCGGATGCGCCGCTGACCGTGGCCTATGAGCCGGTGTGGGCGATTGGAACCGGTCATACCGCCACACCCGGGCAGGTCGCGGAAACACATGCCTTTATCCATGATGAACTGTCGCGGCTCGGGCATGATTGCCGCGTGCTTTATGGCGGCAGCGTGAAACCGGATAATTCCGGAGCCCTGATGTCCTGTCCGGGCGTCGAAGGCGCGCTGGTGGGCGGCGCCAGCCTGAAGGCATATTCATTCACCATGATTATACAGGCGGCCGCAGAGGCTGTGGCAGGAGAATAACATGACCGTATTGATCGTCAGCCTGCATATTTTTGTCGCTCTGATACTCGTTGGCGTTATCCTGATCCAGCGTGGTCAGGGTGCGGATATGGGCGTTTCTTTTGGCGGCGGAGGTGCGCAAACACTGTTTGGAAGCCGCGGTTCGGGATCCTTTCTGGGCAAACTGACGGGTGCGTTGGCAGCCGTATTCATGCTGACCAGTCTCACGCTGGCCTTCTTCTCCCAGCAGAAGGTGGCTTCCGTGGTGGAAAAATCCGTCGTGCAACACGCTCCGGTCAGGCAGCAGCCTCTTCCCGGCGCGGACGGCCGGAAGGGATTTGATCCTTCCAGACTAAAGAAAAACAGCGGCAAGGGAGATGATCTTCCGGGCGCCAATTAACCCGAATCCGGCCGGAGTGGTGGAATTGGTAGACACGCCATCTTGAGGGGGTGGTGGGGCAACCCGTGCTGGTTCGAGTCCAGTCTCCGGCACCATATCCGGGTTCAGGGATAACCCGTCATGCAATACCATAACCTGGGCAAAACGGATATCAGGGTTTCCGCCATCTGCCTTGGCACGATGACGTGGGGCGGACAGAACACCGCGAATGACGCCTTCGCGCAAATGGATTATGCCCTGGACCGGGGAATAAATTTCTTCGATACGGCCGAGCTGTATGCCATTCCACCCAGGGCCGAAACCTGCGGCGCTACGGAACGCATCATCGGCCGGTGGTTTAAGCGATCCGGCAAGCGGGATCACATCATCCTGGCCTCCAAGGTGTGTGGTCCCACCACCTGGTGTCCGCATATCCGGGCGGGTCAGGCGCGGCTGGATGCAAAGAACATAACCGCCGCCTGCGAAGCCAGCCTCAAACGGCTGCAAACGGACCGCATCGACCTTTATCAGGTGCACTGGCCTGAACGAAAAACCAATTTCTTCGGCAAACTGGGCTATATGCAGGAAGAAGATACGGATGCCACGCCGATCGAGGAAACCCTTTCAGCCCTGGAAGGCCTCGTTCGCTCCGGCAAGGTGCGCCACATCGGCATCTCCAATGAAACGCCGTGGGGCGTCATGCGTTACCTGCATCTGGCGGAAACCGGGGGCCTGCCGCGCATCGCCTCCATCCAGAATCCCTACAATCTGCTCAATCGCAGCTTCGAGGTGGGACTGGCTGAAATTGCCTGCCGTGAACAGGTGGGACTGCTGGCCTATTCGCCGCTGGCCTTCGGCGCACTGTCCGGCAAATACCTGCGCGGGGCACGCCCGCACGGGGCTCGCCTCACGCTGTTTCCGGATTACACGCGCTATACGAATCCACAAGGCGTGGCGGCGACGTCCGAATATGTGGCGCTGGCCCGCAAACACGGCCTTGATCCCGCCCAAACGGCGCTGGCCTTCGTGCTAACCCGGCCGTTTCTCACCGCAGCCATCATTGGCGCCACCACGATGACACAGTTAAAAAGCAACATCGCCAGCATTGATCTGCAACTGCCGGAAAGTGTTATGGCGTGCATCGAAGCCATCCACGCCAGATCTTCCAACCCCTGCCCCTGAGAAAAAAAGTGTCAGGAACCTTTTTTCTTTCCGGTCTGCGAAGACGGGTAATACGTGCTATCTTTATATTACAGAGACATCCGCACCATCCCCGCTGCGGGGGGATGGTGCGGAGGCGTAGCAGCATATGAACCCGGGAGGCGATCATGCCTGAAATACATGTGGAACTTTCCAGCAATGAAGTGGAAATTCTGCACAACGTACTGGAAAATGAGCTGTCCGACCTGCGCATGGAAATCGCGGACACGGACAGACAGGAATACAGGGAACAACTGAAAACACGCAAAGCAGCCATCCGCAAGCTTCTGGACGCCGTGAGCACGGCCTGACCCGTCAAGGGGAATGGCCATGATAACAAACGGTGCGTTGCAGCCCCGCATCGAGGACATCGGAGGCCGGTTGCTTGCACGGTCAAGGGAGGCCGGGCAACAGCAGCCCCTGTCCAGCCGCTGGCAAGGGGAATTCATGCGGCGACTGGAGCAGGACGCCCGTTTCCGCGTACAGGCGCTGCGCTTTATTGACGTGCTTCCCGCACTGGATGACGACGTGGACCTGGCCCGCCATCTGCGGGAATATTTCAGCCAGGAAGATTTTCCGCTGCCGGAGCCGGTCAAATGGGGCATTGGACACGCTTCAGCGGCGGCGCATGTGCTGGCGCCGCTGCTGCGCAGGGTCGTGGAATGGATCGGTCAGCGTTTCATCGCCGGGGAAAGCGCGGATGACGCCTTCCGGGCCATTGAACGCCTGCATGCAAAGGGCAGGCAGGCATCACTGGATATACTCGGTGAGGCGGTACTTTCCGCCTCCGAGGCCCGGGACTACCAGGAACAATACCTGGCGCTGATTGAGGCGCTGGCACCGCGGCTTGCCGGCCTGAACGAAAAACTTCAGCTTTCGATCAAGGTCTCCTCGCTGTATTCCCGGATCGACCCGCTGGCGCCGGAAAAAAGCAGTGCTGCGATCCGGGCACGCCTGCGCCCCATCCTGCGGGCCGTCCGGGCGCAGGGCGGCGGTATCACGCTGGATATGGAACATTATGATACCCGGGACATCGCCCTGCGCACGTTCAGGGATATCCTCAGTGAAACGGAATTTGCCGACTGGCCCGATTGCGGCATCGCCATTCAGGCCTACCTGAAAGACACCGAACAGGGCCTGGGCGCATTGATTGAGTGGGCGGGTACGCGCAGTGCTCCAATCCATATCCGCCTCGTGCGCGGGGCCTACCGGGATATGGAAACGGTGATCGCCCAACGTGAAGGCTGGCCCGTGCCGGTGTGGGAGACGAAAGGTCAAACGGATGAAAACTACGAGCGCTGCCTGGCCCTGTTGCTGGCGCATGCGCAAACCGTTCGGCCGGCCATCGCCGGACACAATGTGCGCAGCATCGCCATGGCGCTGGCCCTGATCGAGGAGCAGGGTCTTGCCCCTTCCGCGTATGAATTTCAGATGCTCTATGGCATGGCCGGGGGCCTGCAGGCGGCCCTGACGGACATGGGACACCCCCTGCGTATCTATGTGCCCGTCGGACCCATTATTCCCGGCATGGCCTACCTCGTGCGGCGACTGCTGGAAAATTCCGCCAACACGTCATTCCTGCGCCTGGCCTTCGTGGAGGAAACACCGGCGGCGGAATTGCTGGCGCCGCCCATCCCCGAAAAACCCCCCGCCACTCCCCGGTCCGTCTTCGTCAA
This sequence comes from uncultured Zetaproteobacteria bacterium, assembly GCA_964628185.1. Lineage (GTDB taxonomy): Bacteria > Pseudomonadota > Zetaproteobacteria > Mariprofundales > Mariprofundaceae > CAZVLQ01. The sequence continues at coordinate 10,793 of CAZVLQ010000019.1, forward strand.
CGAACCGGTGCGCCGCTTCACTGAAAGCACTGAACGCCGGAATCTGGCGGATGCCATCCGTGAGGCGCGTGGCGAGCTGGGATGCCACTATCCGCTGCTGATTCATGGCCGCGGCGTGGATACGGCTGCCGCCATCACCTCGGTGAACCCGGCCAGACCGGCTGAAATTATCGGCCGGACCGCGGCGGCGGGGCGGGCCGAAGCCGATGCGGCCGTGGCAGCGGCCGGTGAGGCGCTGGCAGACTGGCGGCAGCAGTCGGCCGCAGAACGCGGTGCGCTGCTGCGCCACGCCGCGGCCATACTTGCAAAACAGCGTGATCTGTTCGCAGCCCGGGAAATTCTGGAGGCGGCAAAACCGTGGCGCGAGGCTGATGCGGATGTCTGCGAAGCCATTGACTATCTCCGCTACTATGCCGACCGGGCCGAAGAGATGGCGGCGGGGCGCAGCTTCGATGTGGCCGGAGAAATAAACCGCTATGTCTACCGGCCGCGCGGCGTGGCCGTGGTGATTCCACCGTGGAATTTCCCGCTGGCGATCCTGACCGGCATGCTGGCCGCCGCGCTTGCCGCCGGCAATACGGCCATCGTCAAACCGTCCTCCCGGACGCCCGTCATTGCCGCCAGACTGACCGAACTGCTGATGCAGGCCGGGATACCCGCCGGCGTGGTAAATTTCCTGCCCGGAGAAGGGGCTGATGCGGGTGAATATCTGGTGCTGCATCCTGGCGTTCACCTGATTGCCTTTACCGGTTCCATGCAAGTGGGCTGCCGTATCCAGCAACTGGCCGCATCCCGCATCCGCGAGCAGGGCCATATCAAGCATGTGATTGCCGAGATGGGAGGCAAGAACGCCATCATCGTGGATGCGGATGCGGACCTCGATGATGCCGTGGCCGGCGTTGTCGCCTCCGCCTTCGGATATGCCGGCCAGAAATGCTCGGCCTGCTCGCGCGTGATCACGGTGGGCAATATCCATGACGCCTTTGTGCACCGTCTCGGTGAGGCGGTGAAAAGTATGATCATCGGGTCGCCGGAAGCACCGGAAACCTTCATGGGACCGCTGATTTCAGCCGAGGCCCGGGCGCGCATCGCCCGCTGTATCGAGGCCGGCCGGTCCAGGGCGCATCTGGTCGTGCAGGTGGATGCCGGTGCGCCGGATGATGGATATTTCATCGGTCCGGCCGTGTTTACCGGGGTGTCACCGGAGGATGCGCTGGCGCAGGAAGAGCTGTTCGGTCCGGTGCTGGCCGTACTGCGGGCCGCAAACTTCGACGAAGCCCTGCGTATCGCCAACAGCAGCCGCTATGCCCTGACCGGCGGCGTCTATTCGCGCAGTCCGGCGCATCTTCACAAGGCCAGCCATGTCTTCCGTGCAGGTAATCTATACCTGAACCGCGGGATTACCGGTGCCATCGTGGGCCGTCAGCCTTTCGGAGGGTTTGGTCTGAGCGGCACGGGCTTCAAGGCGGGCGGCCCGGATTATCTGCTTCAGTTCGTCCAGGCCGGAACCATCACCGAAAATACCCTGCGCCGCGGCTTCGCCCCGGATACAGACTAGAGAGGAAAACATGGAAATCAGGGCGCTGCGCGATGCCATGGTAACCGAGCAGATTGAAGCACGGGGCGTATCCGATGCGCGCGTGCTGGCCGCCATGCGGAGCGTGCCCAGGCATGCCTTCGTTCCGGATGTTGATCCGCGCATGGCCTATATGGATCATCCGCTTCCCATCGGCTGCGGCCAGACGATTTCCCAACCCTATATGGTGGCATACATGTGTGAGATTGCACAGCTGGCCGACAGTGACCGCGTGCTGGAAATCGGCACCGGTTCGGGCTATGGCGCCGCCATCCTTTCCAGGCTGGTGCGGCATGTTTACACCATTGATCTTGAACCGGCGCTGGCGCGGCTGGCGGAGCAGACCCTGCTATCGCTCGGCTATGCAAATATCAGTGTGAAAAGCGGCGATGGCTGCGTGGACTGGCAGGATGAAGCGCCGTTTGACGCGATCATCGTCACCGCCGCAGCTGCGGATATCCCGCCGGAACTGCTCCGGCAACTGAAAGATGGCGGACGTCTCGTCATCCCCGTCGGCGGCCGCTTTTTCACCCAGCAACTCATGCTACTGGAAAAGCACGGCAAGCGCGTACGGCAAAGGGATATGATGCCCGTCCGCTTCGTCCCCCTGCGCCATACCTGAATACCCCGCATATCACATGAAGGATTCCGAGTTCCAGGTTTGAGACGGCTTTATGCGAGCTGCGCGCGCTGTTTCGCACAATGGTCTAAAATTCACTCATGCGCACCTTACGCGAACAACTGATTGAAGCCCTGGACGTAGCCAGGAAGCAACAGCATCTCCCCCGGCCGGAAGCACGTATTGGCGCCGTGCTGGTGCATGATTTCCTTTCACTGCTGCTGGCAACGGGACGGGCACGCACGGGCATGCGCTGGCGCATGGTCAGCCATGAACATCTGCACCGGCATGTTTTTACCATCCGCTGTCCCGATCAGGCCTTTTACCTGGATGCCATCAAAAGCTATTTCGTACGCCACAATATTCAGCCGCTGGAGCAACAGGCCATGACTGTGCGGCTGACGCACGACGATCAGTCATATCCCCGCCTCCGCCCCGCCTCCGCCTCACATGCGGGCGAGCCAGCCATGCTGATCGCCCTGCATGTTTCCGCCACCCTGGTGCCGGACGGCAGGCGCGTAGCAAGGCATCTGGCCGCCATCTTACGCGCAGTCGGTCTGACCGTACGGGATTTTTCCGCCATGCGTGCAAGCCTTACGGATGCCGCCACCCGGCTTGAGCAGGATTCACCCCGTGCCACTGAATTACTGCGGTGGATGAATGCGGACCGGTATATCTTCCTGGGTATGCAGGCCGGTAAAAAGCGGCTTGGAATCTTCGCCAACCAGCAGATATGCGAACGTATCGTCCAGGGTATGGCGCCGGAGATTACCGCACTTCCCCCACCCGTCCGCCCGGGCGTGGAATGGATTCACCTGCGCGCCGGTCAGCATCACCTGTATATCATCACCAGCCTGGATGTCGTCCGAATATGCTGGCGTGAAAAAAATGCCCTGAACCATCTCATACTGCTTGGCTATTTCTCCCGCAGCGCCCGCCATGCCAACGCCAGCCGCACCCCCCTGTTACGCCAGTGCTGGCAGGAACTGCTTGCCAGCCCGCCGCTGGCCCAGTCGGCATTTTACCGACGTGAGATCCGTACCATCTTTGATCGCCTGCCCAAACCACTGCTGCTTTCCTCACCGGCGGCGACATTACTGCCGCCGTTAAAGGCTATTGCCGATCTGACCGGCCCCACCCAGACGCATACGACGGTCTTCGCCCCTCGACCGGGTAACGTAAATCTTCTGCTGGCTGCGCTCCCGGCCGACCGCTTCGGCCCCAACGTATTAAGAGACCTGTTTGAGCGCCTGCGTAGTATTGATATCACGCCACATGCGCACCACGCCTTCGGTATCGGCGCCCACCGCCTGCTGCTGATCATGTTCACCTGTGCGAATGAGCCGGATACCGCGGCTATTGCGCACGCCGTACAGATGGCCGTGATTTTCTGGAAAGACCTTGCCAGAGCGCATGTCCTTCAGCATGCCAGGTCCCTGGATATCCCCGGCATGCTTGCAAAGCTGGAGCAGGTTCCACTGCTGTATCAGGACCTGTTCCCGCCCGAGCAGTTTATCGGAGACATGCAGGCCCTGGACCGGGTGCGCAGCCACGACCGCGCCCGGGTGCACGTCCGCAAGTCCAATGGCGGTATCAATATCCAGGTTTTCACTCGCCGTCCTCAACCCCTGGGCGAACTGGTGTCAACGGTGGCCGCCTTTGGCCTGAACGCGATGAAGGAAGCCGTGGTTGAATTTACGGAAAGTGACACCACGCTGTACCTGAGCAGCCTGTACTGCGCCTGCCCGTTTCCTTTGCTCCCTGACGACTTCGACCGCCTGACCCTTGCCCTGAGCCGGGTGTTGAATGATGAAGCGGACAACGAAGCCATCAATGCCCTGGTGCTGAGCGCCGGGCTGGATATCCAGCAGGTTGCGGTCATCGCCGCCCTGCGCAGTCACCTGGTACAGCTCCTGCCCGGCGCCGCGCCCCTGCTCCTGAACGCCATGCTGAATCGTTATCCGCGGGTAACGGCCCACCTGTACCGTATGTTCGAGGCGCAACATCGCCCGGCCATGCCCGAAACATACCAGGCACAGGCAGGCAAGGCCTTCGACAAGGCCATGGAAACGGTGCAAAGCCTGACCGACGATCGCTGGTTCCGCGCCCTGGCGGAGCTGGTGAAAGCGGGGATGCGCACCAATGCCTATGTGCGCAATCCGGCCACCCCGGTGGCCGTCAAGATCGACCCCTCCCGCCTGAGCTTTGCCCCCAGGCCTGTTCCATACAGGGAAATTTTCGTCCATGGCGTACATGTCGAAGGCGTGCATCTTCGCGCCGGCCCTATCGCCCGGGGAGGCCTGCGCTTTTCCGACCGGCCGGCGGATTTTCGCACTGAAGTGCTTGAATTAATGGCCACCCAGACCGTAAAGAACGGACAAATCGTCCCCACCGGCGCCAAAGGCGGATTTGTTCTTCGCAATATCGCCGGCGAGCGTCCCTCTGAAACATTTATCCGCCGGCAATACCGCACGTTCGTCACCACGCTGCTTGCACTCACGGATAATCTTGCGCAGGGAAAGCTTAAGCCGCCGGCAGGCATCCGCATTTATCCGGATGATGAGAACGATCCCTATCTCGTCGTTGCGGCCGATAAAGGGACAGCCCGCTATTCCGATCTCGCCAATGAAGCGGCCGACAAGGCGGGCTTCTGGCTGGGCGACGCCTTTGCCAGTGGCGGCAGGTACGGCTACGACCACAAGGCCGTGGGCATCACCGCCCGAGGCGCCTGGGTATGCGCCGTCCAGCATTTCACAAGCCTGGGCATAGATGCATGGCATGATCCCATTCGCATAATCGGGATCGGAGACATGGGCGGCGATGTGTTTGGCAACGGCATGCTGATAAATCCCGATATCCGTCTTGTCGCCGCCTTCAATCACAAACACATCTTTCTGGATCCCGAGCCCGACCCGAAGCGGGCCTTTACCGAGAGAAAACGACTGTTCGCGCAGGTGCTGGGCTGGGATGCCTATGATCCCGATGCCATTGGTCCCGGCGGCGGCGTTTATGCGCGAACCGCCAAAAATATCCCCATTTCACCCGAGGCGGCGAAGGCGCTGGATATCGATGAAACCGCCCTGTCCGGAGAGGCGCTGATTCGCGTTCTGCTCACCGCACCCGTGGATATGCTCTATAACGGCGGTATCGGCACTTACGTCAAGGCCAGCGATGAAACGCACGCCGAGGTGTTTGATCCTTCCAACAACGCCGTGCGCGTCAACGCCGGCCAACTTCGTTGCACCGTGGTCTGCGAGGGAGGCAACCTCGGATTCACGCAGAAGGCCAGGCTGGAATACGCCGCCGCCGGAGGCCGCATCAATACCGACGCCATTGACAATTCCGCCGGCGTGGATATGTCCGATCATGAGGTCAATCTGAAAGTCCTTTTTTCGGCCATGCCACAGCCGCCATCACTGACGCGGCGCAACCGGATGTTACGCGCACTCACGAAGGCCGTGACCGGGCAGTGCCTCAGCGACAATCTGCAACAATCACGCGCCTTGACCCTTGCGGCAATGGAGGCAAACGAATTTCTGCCGCGCGTGTGCCGCCTGCGCGACCTGCTGCTCACCGAGGGTCGCATTGACCGGCGCGTGGACCCGGCCATGCACGAAGCGGAAAGTGACAGCCTGCATCTGCGCCCGCAGCTTGCCGTACTGCTTGGGCACGAAAAAAATCGTCTCCATGAGCGGCTGGCGGACTGCTGTTTCGAACATGACGCCTGTTTCCGCGATACCTTGCTGCTTGCCTATTTTCCAGCCCCCGTTCGCCGTCGTTTCATCACGGCGATCCAGGCGCATCCTCTGGCAGCCGATATTACGCACACCATGGCCGCCAACCATATCGTCAACGATTTCGGCCTTGGCGCCGTACATCATCTGGAAACCCTGCTGGATCATTCCACGGGTAAAATTGTTCTGGGCCTGCTGATGGCCGAATATCTGCTGGATGCTGATGGTCTGCGGCGGGCTATCTGGCGGGAGGTTGTTGACCCCGGTGCCGCCTTCGCCATGCAGCGCGCACTGCAGGAACATCTCATGCGCTTTGCCGAAGAGTTTTTACGACTGTGTCCCGTGACCGGATTAAGCCACGCCTGGCTTGCACGCCAGCGAGCCGGCATCCGCCGCTTTCGACATCTGCTTCACAAACAGGAAGGCACGCACCAATCTGATGCTGTGCATACCGCGGTGCAGGCGGGGCTGGCCCCGGAACGTGCGGCACATCTGGCCGCGATGCCGGAACTTGAGCAGAGCGCCACCGCCCTGCACCTTTCCGCCAGGCTGAAACTGCCAATCCAGCGCTGCCTGAAGGCCAATCGGGCCTGTCTCCACCTGCTGCCGCTGCGTGCGGCGGAGGCGCCGCTGCGCACGGCTGCCTGGGGAGACGCAGCCGCACATGCACTCAGATGTGAGTGGCTTCAGCGTCTGACCGCGCTCAAAAGCAGAGCGGTCCACCAGTTGCTGGAAAGCCGGCAGCGGAACCTGTTGCGGGCTGGTGAGACCCGCTGGGGTTCACACCGCCACTGGCGCAGCATCGGGCAATTGCAGACAGAATTGGCCGGGAACAAGGTCGATCGCATGCGCTTGCTGCTGTTGCTGACCCGACTGGAATCCCTGATTGACGACTGCGGTCGACACACTCCCTGACCCGTATTTTCCACAAATCACCGTGATAGTTGCCTGTCTGCGTGCGAACATGCACAGACATATCTCGGGGCCGCCTTCGCAATATTGACAAATTACCTGTTTAGACTAGTCTGGACTGGTCTGATTGAGGAGGCGGGAATGAAAATCGTGGGTGCATACGAGGCAAAAACCCATTTACCCAAACTGCTGGAACGCGTCTCCAGAGGCGAGCGCATTACCATCACCAGGCACGGCATACCCGTGGCGGTGTTACAACCTGCCGACCATGAAAAGAAAGTTGATCCTGCCCTCGTGATTGCACAGATCAAGGCGTTTCGCAGTCAGCACAAGCTGAAAGGTCTTCCCGTTCGTGACATGATCGGTGCGGACTCGCGTTAATATGGCCGGGGATTTTGTCATTGACAATACCGTGGTCATGGCATGGTGCTTTCAGGATGAGGCAAACCCCTATGCCGATGCCGTGCTGGAGCAGCTTACAACATCCGGGGTGACCGTACCCGCAAGCTGGCCGCTGGAGGTTGGGAATATTCTGCTGGCGGCCGAGCGAAACAACCGCTTAAGCGAGGCCGACATCACGCGACTTGTCGCGCTGCTAAAAAAATTGCCGTTGACCGTGGAGCAGGACACGCCTCTTCGCGCCATGGGCGAGATATTGATGCTGGCCCGGGAACACCGCCTTTCCACCTTTGAGGCCTCATACCTGGATCTGGCCATGCGGGGCAGTATGGCCCTCGCCACTCTGAACCAGAACCTGCGCTATGCAGCCACAAAATGCCGGGTCCCCATCCTGGATAAATGAGGATCATCCCGGATTCGGGAGTTTGTCGGCACGCGGCGCTGCTCCAGCCAGTTTCACAGCAAAAGGTATGCCCAGCAAGGCAATGCCGGTACAGACAAGAAACGCCTGCGAAAAACCGGCATGCTGGGCAATGATGCCGCAGCCCGTAATGCCGGCCATGGCGCCAAGACCGAAGCCCGCGGCTGAATACCATCCCTGTGCGGCGGCATGGCAGTCCGCCGGGGCCAGCCTGCGCACGGCCGTGATGGCCGCGACGTGAAAGGCCGCGAAGCTGGCGGCGTGCAGCAGTTGCAGCGGGGCCAGCCAGTACCACCGGTGCAGCAGGCCGATACCAAGCCAGCGCAACGCCGCCAGCAGCAGGCAGCCGCCCAGCACCCATGCCGGACCGGCATTCTGAACGGCCCTTGAACCCCCCCACATCAGGAGAATTTCCGCCAGCACGCCCAGCACCCACAGCGCCCCGATCTCCATACCGGAATATCCGAGGCGCATCAGGTACAGGCTATACAGACCGTAATAGGCCCCATGAGAGGCCTGCATCAGGAAACTGGCGGCCAGCAGAAAGAAAAAGGCTGCCGGATACCGGCCTCGCCTCTGGCCCGGATGACCGTTGTATCCAACATCATCCGGAAAACCCCTGGCGGATAGCGCCATCAACAGAAGAAGGCCGGCAAGCCAGTATGGAAATGCGTCAATGCTGGTATCTACCAGCCACCTCCCCGCTGCCAGTGAAACGGCCACGAAGCCAACCGATCCCCACAGACGCAAATGCCCGTACTCCACAATGGCTGCCTCGGAAACGGTGACTGAAATACCGTCGGCCAGCGGTAACACGGCCGCCCACAGCAGCCCGAAGCCGAAAGTCACGCACAGCAGGGACCAGACGGGCGGGGCGAATGCCAGCATCATGGCCAGCAGGGAGGCCCCCAGCGAAGCATACAGGACGAAATACCGGACATGATGGGCGCCGGGCGCGGCATAGCGGTCCAGCACGGATCCGGTCCACGGCGGTGCAATCACCTTGGCCAGCGCCAGAAGACCGGTAAACATGCCGACCAGCCCCACTTCCATGCCACCGGCCGACAGGTAAACGGGGAAAAAGGGAAGAATCAGGCCCATGGCGCCAAAATAGGCGGCGTAAAACAGGCGCAGATGGTGCAGGGAGGCAGTGGAGACCATGGGGCCAAGCATAGCGGTGCGGCTTCCTGGGTAATACAGCGCACTTGCACACAGGTCGCAATTTTCCGACAGTTGAGACATGTACCCCATACCCCGTCTAGTCCTGCCTGTCCTGTTGTTGCTGGCCGGTTGCCACATGGAACCGATCGGACTGAAACTGGCCGCCGGATGGCAGGTGCGCTCGCTGGCGGTATGGAGTCAGGCCCGTCCGGATATGCTGGCCCTGTCTCCATCCGGCAAATGGCTGTATGTCAGTTGTGAAACCGACAGGGGAATGTCTTCCCTCAGCCTGGTCGCCATTCGCCTGAAAACGGGACATCAGCAGGTTCTGATCGCGGGGTTAAAGCGTGCCGACGGTCTGAAATTCGCCCCTGATTCAAGCCTCTGGATTGGCGAGGAATTTTCACGGGGCCTGATCTGGCGTGTTGCCGATGTGGACCGCCTGCCGGCCGATCAACGGGTGGATCGCGGCCGCCTGAGCAGCTCCCACGCTGCCATCGCGCCGTTTTATTCCGCCGGACGTTTCGCCCACGAAGGTATTGCGTTCTCACGCGACCAGCGCTTCGCCTATCTGGCCGATGAAGCTGTGGGTGGCGCCCTGTACCGGCTACAACTGCATAACCGCCGGCTGGCCCTGCTGGATACGCAGGGGCAGTGGCGCACCGTGCCTGATCCGATGCACGCCAAAGAAGCGGCGACACCGCTGCATGCCATGCGGTTTAACCGTATCGAGGATATGGAGGTCCTGCCCGACGGGCGTATCCTGATGGCCGAAACAGGCACCGGCCGTATTCTGGCGCTTGATGACCTGTCAGGCCGCGCCGTCATACAAACCTATCTGCACGATACGCGTCTGCCACACCCGGACAACCTGGCCTGGGATGCAAGGCGGGGATGGCTGTGGATCACGGACGACAGCCGGCCCTCCGTCCTCTGGGCCTGGAACAATCGCCGCCTCATACGCATTGCAAGCCATGCACATGCGGAAATTACCGGTGTACTTCCCGTGGACGCGGATGTCTACCTCAACCTGCAGGGCCGCAGCGACGGGCCGGAACTGACTGTACACCTGTTTCAGGCCACCTCAAAGGGGTGGCCGGTTTCGCAGCACCGGTAAGGGTACGCTCTATCCATTTCCCGCACGGGTTTTACACATTATCCAGGTCAATTCCGTCCAGTAACGTCCGGTTGGCCGTCGGCATGGGGTAATTCTTCAGCGCCATAACGGGCGCCCAGGTATATTTCCCGCTGCTGTTCAATTCGCCGGAACAGGCGCCATGACAGGCAAACAGGTGGAAATGCAATGCCCGGTCCGGGTAGCGGTATTCATGCTCGCCAAGCAGCCGCCAGTCCGTGCCGGCAAGGCCTGTCTCCTCCGCCAGTTCCCGCCGGGCGGCGGCAAGCGGCGTCTCGCCCGCCTCTATCTTGCCACCGGGAAAAGACCACAGCCCGCCACAATGGACGCCTTCAGGCCGCTTCAGCAGCAGCACCTCGCCGGCAGGGTTGAACACGGCGATGAGCGCAATATCCGTCAGCTGCGATACTCCGCATTGATGCGGATGTATTCATGGGTGAGATCACCGGTCCACACCCTCGCCTCCGCCTCCCCCATGCCGAGATCCACATGCAGGGTAAATTCATCCCTGGCGAATACGGCCATGCCGTCTTTATCGCGGTAATCGGACAGAAGATTGCCGCTCTCCAGCATGCGGACACCGTTGGCGGCCAGGGCAATGCGGTTGCGGGCAATTTCCACTCCGGCATTGCCGATGGCGGAGAGAATACGGCCCCAGTTGGCATCCGATCCGGCGAAAGCGGTTTTCACCAGCGGTGAAACGGCAATCGCGCGACCCACGGCGCGGGCATCTTCTTCGCCGGCCGCGCCTGTCACTTCAATGGTGACGAATTTCGACACGCCCTCACCGTCGCGCACGATCATTTGCGCCAGCTCGATGCAAATTTGCGTCAGTGCAGCTTCAAACGCCTCGGTATCCGTAAGCTTCGCATGCCCCAGGCCGATGCCGGAGGAGAGCAGGTACAGCGTATCGTTGGTGGATGTGTCGCCATCCACGGAAATGCAGTTGAAGGAGCAGTCCGCAACACGCTTCAGCATCGGCTGAAGTCCGGTGGCGGAAAGTGGCGCATCGGTGGCGATAAAGGCCAGCATGGTGGCCATGTTCGGATGAATCATACCGGAGCCCTTGGCAATACCGGTAATGATGTAATCGCCGACCTTGCGGGAAGACCACTTGGCGAAGGTATCCGTGGTGCAAATGGCGTGTGCGCCGGCTTCCCAGCCATGCGGACTCAACGAATCGGTGGCTTCATGCATGCCCGCTGCAATGCGCTCGATGGGAAACGGCGTGCCGATGACACCGGTGGAAGCAGACAACACGCCATCGGCATCAACGTTTGCGGCGTTTGCCCCGGCATCAATCAGTTGTTGCGCCCACACCCGCTCCATCTCGCCGACGCCTGCATTGGCATTGCCGCTGTTGGCGACAATACAGCGAATATTTTCGCTGTTCGTTTTGATGGTGGCCTGCCCCATATCCACGCACGCGGCGCGAAAACGGTTCTGCGTGAACACGCCCGCCGCACAGCAGGGCACATCGGATACAATCAGCGTGATATCCTGCCGCTTGCCTTTGAGTTCCGGCGCTTTAACGCCGCACGATGCCGTGCCGACCCGGAAACCGGGAACCGGCAGGGGCGGATCAAGCTGCGGCGGATTCACGGCCATTCAGGCCGCCTTGCGCCTGCCGTGGCACTGTTTATATTTCTTGCCGGAACCGCAAGGACAGGGGTCGTTCCGGCCCACCTTGGGCTCGGCGCGACGATAAGTTTGCGGCGCTTCTTCCTCCACTTCATCACCGTGACTGAACCGCATCGGTACGGACTGTCGGGGCTCTTCAACCGGGACCGGCTGTTCCACCTGCACATGGTGCAGCGCCAGCATGGTATCCATACGAATGCGTTCCAGCATGGTGGCGAACATTTCGAAGGATTCGCGCTTGTATTCCTGCAGCGGCTGCTTCTGGGCATAACCGCGCAGTCCCACGCTCTGGCGCAGGTGGTCCATGGCCAGCAGGTGGTCCTTCCAGTGCTGGTCGAGCATCTGAAGCACCAGAAATTTTTCAAACCGGCGCATGGATTCCGCACCGACCATGGCCTCTTTTTCCGCCATCATCTGTTGCAGCGCCTTGCAGAGATGTTCCACCATGCCCTCGCTGTCCGTCACCTCATCGGCATCCACCCAGGCCTGCACCGGCGCATCCAGCGTCAGTTGCTCCAGTATGGTGTCGTGCAGGCCCTGCAGATCCCAGTCATCGGCATAGCTTTGCGCGGGCATATGCTGATCCACCAGGCGGATGGCAAAATCCCGCCGCATGTCCTCAATCACATCCGTGACGTCTTCGGCCTCCAGCAGCTCACGGCGCTGCGAATACATGACCTCACGCTGTTTGTTCATCACATCATCGTATTCCAGCAACTGCTTGCGTATATCGAAGTTGCGCCCTTCCACTTTCTTCTGTGAGTTCTCGATTGCCTTGGTAACCCAGGGATGCTCAATCGCCTCGCCCTTCTCAAACCCCATCCTGGTCAGCATGGCCTGCATCTTCTCACCGCCGAAGATGCGCATCAGGTCGTCTTCCAGCGACAGGTAGAAACGCGTGGAGCCCGGATCGCCCTGACGGCCCGAACGCCCCCGCAACTGATTGTCGATCCGGCGGGATTCATGCCGCTCCGTTCCGACGATATGCAGGCCGCCCAGCCGCACGACCTCCTTGTGCTCGGCTGCGCACATGGCGCGGATCTCCGCCGCCTTTTCTTCCCGTTCGTCCGCGGAAAGCTTTCCCGGAAACTGTGCGATAAGCATGTCCGGGTTGCCGCCGAGCATGATATCCGTACCGCGGCCGGCCATATTCGTGGCGATGGTCAAGGCACCCTTGCGGCCGGCCTGCGCGACAATTTCCGCTTCACGTTCGTGGTGCTTGGCGTTAAGTACTTCATGCGACACGCCACGCTTTTGCAGCAAGGCGGAGAGGTGCTCCGATTTTTCGATGGATGTCGTGCCGACAAGGATGGGCTGGCCGCGTTCATGCGTGGTCAGAATATCCTCCAGGATCGCGGCATCCTTGTCTTCCTGATCCCGATAAACCAGGTCCGGCATGTCTTCGCGGATCATCGGCATGTTGGTGGGTACGATGACCACTTCCAGCTTGTAGATTTTCTGGAATTCCTCGGCCTCGGTATCGGCCGTGCCGGTCATGCCGGCAAGCTTGTTATACATGCGGAAGTAATTTTGGAAGGTAATCGAAGCCAGCGTCTGATTTTCCGGCTGTACCTGCACGCCCTCCTTGGCTTCCAGCGCCTGATGCTGGCCATCGGAATAGCGGCGGCCCGGCATCATGCGGCCGGTAAACTCGTCAATAATCATGACCTCGCCGTTTTTCACAATATAGTCCACTTCACGTGTAAACAGCGTGTTGGCGCGCAGACACTGGGTGGCCGCGTGCATCAGATTCACGTTTTCCGGGTCATAAAGGTTGCCGTGCGCCATGATGTCCGCCTGGCGGAACAACTCTTCCACATGCTCCATGCCCTTCTCGGTGAAGGAAACGGCCTTGTCCTTTTCATCCTTCTCGTAATCATCAGCGTCAAGCTGTTTGATGATAGCGTCGGCCTTGCCGTACAGATCCGTCGCCTGCTCGGCCGGACCGGAAATAATGAGCGGCGTGCGCGCCTCATCAATCAGGATGGAATCCACCTCATCCACGATGGCATAATTGAGCTCGCGCTGGACAAGCTCCTCGCCCGAAAAGGCCATATTGTCGCGCAGATAGTCAAAACCGAACTCATTGTTGGTGCCATAGGTAATGTCGGCGGCATAGGCCTTCCGCCGTTCTTCATTGTCCTGGCCGTGCACGACCACGCCGGTGGAAAGGCCGAGAAAACCGTATAACCGTCCCATCCACTCGGCATCACGTCTGGCCAGATAGTCGTTCACGGTAACCACATGCACACCACGGCCTTCCAGGGCGTTGAGATAAACCGACAGGGTCGCCATCAGGGTTTTGCCTTCACCCGTTTTCATTTCGGAAATCATGCCGTCATGCAGAATCATGCCGCCGATGAGCTGCACATCGAAATGACGCATGCCAAGTACGCGCTGACTGGCTTCGCGCACCACGGCAAAGGCTTCCGGAAGAAGAGCATCCAGGCTCTCCCCGCGCTTAATACGCTCCCTGAATGTGCCGGTTTTGGCTGCAAGGTCCGTATCGGAGAGGGCTTGGATTCCCGACTCCAGGGCATTGATGCGCTCCACGAGAGGATACATCTGTTTCAGAATCCGCTCGTTACGACTGCCAAACAGCCGGGTTAATACTTTGAACATGGCGGGTGAAACTCCTCTGATAGTATAAATTTCATGGAACGGGCGTGCCGGGGCACTTTACCATGCCGCCGCAGCCACACCAAGGCGGGTAAATGCCGCCTCCTTGTACAGCATTCACAAGACACGGCTTGTCGTACCTTATACCATGCTGATGAAATCATACCGTCTGGCTGACTATATTGCCTCGGGCGAACTTGACTTTACGATTGGCGGAGCAATCAAGCTCAAGGCTCTGTTTTCTGCCGATAGTGTTTTCCAACATGAAATGAGCCTGAAAGCGGGATAATGTTTTGTTACGCGAGGCCAGATTGCAGCCGTTTCATCAATAGAGGCAAGGAAATCATGCACACATCAGCACCAACGGGGAATTCGTCTTCACCGCCGTAAATGATAAATTTACGAGACGCGCCGGCATCATTGCATATTCTGCTGAAATGCTTGCCCGGCTTCGGCGCTGTGCCAAGCTTGATTTCTACCGCCCAGACTTCCGATGGTGACAACCTGATGACAAGGTCAATCTCAGCCCCGGCAGCGGTGCGGTAATACCAGGTTTCAGCGCGAGAAGGTAATACGGATTGGATATTTTCCATCACGAAACCTTCCCAGCTTTTGCCCAGTACAGGGTTGGACAGCAACGCATCATAGCTGTTGATGCCAAGTAAACGGTGTTGAATTCCACTATCGCGGATGTAATAGCGGGGAGACTTCACCAGCCGCTTTTTCACATTGGCATGCCATGGCTCCAAACGCCTGATCAGCAAAAGGTCAGTGAGGATGTCGATATAGTTGGCAACCGTTTTACCATCAATTTCCAGATTAGCAGCGAGTTTCGAATGATTGACAGGCTCGCCCTGCAAGTGAGCCAGCATCGTCCACAAGCGCCTCAGCCTTATTGCGGGCACGCGAAACCCCATCTGTGGCACATCACGCTCCAGATAGGTACGGATCAAATCCTCAAGCCAATCCATCGCCATATCATCATCCGCTGCCAGGTAGCTGTCCGGAAAACCACCCCGAAGCCACAGCCTTTTCCACGCCTGATTATTTTCCTCAATCTCAAGCGCGTTCAGGCCGCCCATTTCAATGTAGCGAATGCGCCCGGCAAGGCTTTCGGATGTCTGGCGTAACAAATCCATGGATGCCGACCCAAGCAACAGAAACTGGCCGGATTTTCGGCCCCGTTCTCTGTTTTTATCAATCAAACCGCGCAACACCATAAACAAATCAGGGGCGCGTTGTATCTCATCCAAAATCACCAGTTTATCGCAGTATGCGCTTAAAAAAGCGGCGGCATCACTGAGCTTGAGCAAATCTTCCGGGGCTTCCAGATCGAGATAAATCGAGTCAATTTCTTTTGCCAACGCCTTCGCAAGCGTCGTCTTGCCCACCTGCCGTGCGCCAAGCAGCACGACCGCAGGCACTTGTTCAAGGCTTTTATGCACCCTGTCCGCTATCCATCGCGTCAACATATCTTGCATATTAGGAATAAAGTTCCGTAATTACAAGGTATATTTGTATTTATTATTGCCTGTAGTAGAAAATCTTTGTAACGATGGAAAACTCACCCGCATCACACCGCTTGAAGACCTGCAGTTTGCCGATGCCAGTCGTGAATCTACGGATTCCTTGCAATACTCATTATGAACTCATGTGTGCAGAAAGGTCACGTTAATTCTCTACTCAGACCAAGCCAAGCACCATCTTTACTCTTTTTTCTACATCAGTCATCTCCTGCGCTGTAAGCATGGTGAGAAAGCCATCGCCAAAGCGCATGCGGTCAAGAGCCGTTACATGCTCCACCATCACAAAAGAATCCTTGAGTAAACGATCTCTGGCAGAGATCTTTACCCTCATAGGCGCGAAGTCAGGTCTGAACTGCGTGGTAAGTGGCAGCACAATGACTGTACACAAACCCGCGGATGTAATACGCTCTTCCTGGAAAATCACCACAGGACGTGACTTACCTGTTTCGCCACCTCGGTTGGGATTCAGATTTGCAACCCATACCTCCCCACGCCGCATTATTTCCACCATTGATCATGTGATATCGTTTCTTCTCCATCACGAATGACACTCGCGGTATCGGCCAAGGTGGATTCAACAATCTCCAGTGATTCTTTCCGTGAATCTGGATTTTTTGACAAAGCTGTGGCGGCTTCTACCATGGAATTCATAAACCGTTCCTTTTCCATACGCTGTAAATAATCAACAAGAGCCTGTCGCAGCACCGCAGAACGCGGCTTTTGTTCCCGTTTTGCCTCATTAGTAAGAGCATCCTCAAGATCATCGGACAATCTGAGACTTAATGCGCCCATAAATCACCTCTATATTACATAATGTATGTCGAAAAGTAACACATAAAGCATCACATGTAAAGATACGGATCGCCTAAATTGCGTTAGATTGCCCTGAGCAACAAGCTATCCACATCTTAGGGCGTAAGGGTTATATTGAATTCAGTTTTGGACTCAGTTCTTCCCGGCAGTATTGCCTCCGCAGTTGCCTTTTTCATGGATAACCTCCCTTGACTATTGCAAGGTATGATAAACCATGATGCGACATTTGATGTCGTATATGGGGGAATTAAGGTGATGTGGAAGCGTGCAGCGCTCAGGTGAGTGCCCTCATCAAAGCAATATGCGGAATAAAGGCCTGATGATTTCCCTCACCCGGGCGGCGTCCATTCCCCTTTTTCGGTGATAATGGCCGTCACGTTTGTGCAGGGCGTGACATCAAAGGCGGGGTTGCTGGCGACCGCGCCCGGCGCCGCTATGCGGATGCGGCGATGAGCGCCCGTCTCATCCGACCCGTCCATGAACAGCACTTCTTCGGCTTCCCGCTCCTCAATGGGGATGTCCGCACCACGGGGGCAATGCCCGTCAATCGTACTGAACGGTGCTGCGA
This sequence comes from uncultured Zetaproteobacteria bacterium, assembly GCA_964628185.1. GTDB lineage: Bacteria > Pseudomonadota > Zetaproteobacteria > Mariprofundales > Mariprofundaceae > CAZVLQ01. The sequence goes on from CAZVLQ010000019.1 coordinate 27,917, forward strand.
CATAGAACGGAACGCCATGCTCCATGGCCGCCAGTGAAATAGCGTAAGTCCCTATTTTATTTGCAACATCTCCATTTCTTGCAATGCGATCCGCACCCGTAACAATCGCATCCACCTGGCCCCTCGCCATCATCCAGGCAGCGGCGGAATCAGCCTGGATACGGCAATCAATGCCTTCCTGCATCAATTCCCACGCCGTCAGCCGCGCACCCTGAAGGCGTGGCCGTGTTTCATCCACCCGGACAAACGGGGATTCCCCGGCCCGCGCAAGCTGGTAAATGCCCGATGTGGCCGTCCCCCAGTCCACGGCGGCCAGCCAGCCGGCATTGCAATGCGTGAGGATGCGCCGTTTCCCGATTGCCAGTCGTTCCGCCAAATGCACGCCCATGCGCTCGTTCGCTTTCACCTCCGCATCGGCATACGCCAGCGCCGCATCCAGCATGACCTGCGCCGACACCTCCTTTTCCGCCTGCCGCTGCATGGCATCGCAGGCGTGGAAGAGGTTCACCGCCGTCGGCCGCGTGGCCCGAAAACGCGGCAGCCAGTGCGTGAAGAAACGGGGGCGATCCTTCTGCCAGGCCAGGGCAAGCCCAAGCGCCGCTGCGGCGCCAATCGAGGGAGCGCCCCGAATCTGCATGCTTTCGATGGCAGCCGCGACATCCTCGGGATTATCGCTGGCGCACTGTTCAAAACGGTGCGGCAGCAGCCGTTGTTCAATCCACTGGACGGCGCCGGAGTCCCTGTGAACTGCTCCGGACCAGTTAACCGCCCGGTATGGCCGGCCATTAACCCTCATCGGCGCAGACGGGCCAGCACCCCGTCAAGCTCCTCCGGCCGGGTGAAGCGTATGCGCATGACGCCTGCTCCGCGTCTGTCGCAACTGATTTCAACCGGCAACCCGAGCCTGCGACTTAATTCATCCTGTAATGCCGCCACATCGGGATCTGTTTGCCGGATTTTTCGGGAAGCGGGTGGCGGCGCTGATTTTTTCTGCGTGTGCATTTCCATTTGCCGTGCGCTCCAGCCGCGCGCGGCACATTCAATCGCCAGCATCTCGGCCTGCTCCCGAGGAAGACCGACAAGCGGCCGCGCATGCCCCATGCTGATTTCCCTGTTTTCAATCATGCCCTGTACTTTTACGGGAAGCTGAAGCAGGCGGGTGATGTTGCTGACCTGAACACGCGACTTGCCGATACGCTCCGCTACCTGCTGCTGCGTACAGCCAAACTCATCCATCATGCGCTGGTAGGCGCGCGCGGATTCAATAGCCGTCAGATCATCCCGTTGCTCATTCTCGACGATCGCCAGTTCCAGCGCCTGCAAGTCGTCCACGTCGCGCACAATGGCCGGTATTTCATGCAGGCCGGCCGCCTGCGCCGCCCGCCAGCGCCGCTCACCGGCAATCAACTCATAGTCACTCCCGTTCGGGCGCAAAAGAACAGGCATCAACACGCCTTCCTTGCGCACGGATTCAGTCAGCGTCTTTAATTCCTCGTCGGCAAAATGGGTACGCGGCTGGAAACGGTTTGGCCTTATTTTTGAAATGGGAACAACAGAGGCCTGCGTCATCAATTCAACGGCCGGCGTTTCCGAAAGCAACGCATTCAAACCTTTTCCCAGGCCTCGTTTTTTCAATGTCTTTACCATTTCTCCTCCTAGATCCCCTGACGGTGCAACAGTTCCTGAGCCACCTGCAGGTAAGCCTGCGCCCCGGCGGAACGCAGGTCGTGGTGCATGACGGGCACGCCAAAGCTCGGTGCTTCGGAAAGGCGCACGTTACGCGGGATCACCTGTTCGTACACCTGGGCGCCGAAATAGCTGCGAACCTCCTGCTCCACCTGCACGGTCAGATTATTGCGGCGGTCCACCATGGTCAGCAGAATACCATCCATGCTCAGTGACGGATTCAGCCCGGCACGCACGCGCCGTATCGTATCCATGAGCTGGGTCAGTCCTTCCATGGCATAAAATTCCGTCTGCAGGGTAATCAGTACGCGATCCGCGGCCGTCAGTGCATTCAGGGTGAGCAGATTCAGGGCGGGCGGGCAATCAATCAGTGTGAAGTCAAAAGGATCACCCCCGTACGCGGCGAGCGATTTTGCCAGGACATGTTCTCGCTGCTCCGCCGCAACCAGCTCAATCTCGGCGCCCGCCAAATCCATGCTGGTCGGCACAAGAAACAGCCCTTCGCATACCGTCGCCAGTACCGCTGTCTCCAGCGCCTCGCCATTGATCAGAATATCGTAGGTGCCGGCATGGACGGCCTGCTTATCCACGCCAAGACCCGTCGTAGCGTTGCCCTGCGGGTCCAGATCAAGCAACAGCACCCGTCTGTCCAGCGCAGCCAGCGAGGCCGCCAGATTGATGCTGGTCGTTGTCTTGCCCACGCCGCCTTTCTGGTTGGCAATGGCAATCACAGGCCCCAGGCGCTCATGTTTCACGTGAAACCTCCTCATACCGATAGCACTGAATCTGCTGCTTTTTACGACCGATTCCAACCGCCTCAACACGTTCAAGACGCCATCCCTGAACGTCTGCTGCCCGTGCCAGGCCGGGGACAGGCAAAACAGCGACAGCGCCGCAAACCATATGCGGTGACACAAGGCTCAGCAGATTTTCCGGACTGGTTACCGCCCTGGCAACACATGCATCGGCATGCAGGCAATCCAGCAAGCAGATGTCATCATCGTATACCCTGGCATTCAGTGCCAGCAGGCGGACAATATGCCGCAGGAATTCAGCCCGTTTTTTACGGCGTTCAACCAGCAATCCCCGCAACTTTCGCCGTGCCAGCAATATCGGGATGCCCGGGATCCCCATGCCGCTACCCACATCCAGCAATCGGCCACGTTCCGGCAGCCACCTGCATAAAGCCAGCGAAGGTTCAATAAAACGCTGCTTAAACTGCCTGGCCTCTTTCACAGCGGTGAGATTCAGCACACTGGCAAACTTCAGCGTTTCGGCAATATAACGATCAATGTCTGCTTTTTCCGCAGCCATCATGTCTGACGCAAATAAATCATCAAACAGGTAATGGCTGCCGGCGTCATGCCTGACAGACGTGAGGCCTGACCAAGATTCTGCGGCCGCTCCTGCTGCAGGCGCTGACGGCATTCCGTACTAAGCCCGTGCACGGCCTGATAGTCAAAACCCGAAGGAATCCGCTGGCATTCCAGTTGCCGGAAGCGCGCCACCTCCTGATCCTGTTTCTGAAGATATCCATCGTAATGAATCCGTGCCTTCAAGCTGATCAAATCACGCTGGTCAAGCGTCTTGACGCTGGCAAGCAGACTCAGTGCCGCATCAAGATCAACATCCTGACGGTGGGTATAGGCCGAAAAGGTAATGCCCTGCTGCGGCACGGGAAGATTCAGATCGGCCAGTCGATGCCGCCATGTCCGGCCGGCGCCAATACGCATTTGACGCAATTGCATCGAAGCTTCTTCCAGTCGATGCCGACGCTGCTCAAAACTCCGCTTACGCGCATCATCGTACAGCTCCAGCCGGATTGCCGTTTCAGCCAGACGAAGATCGGCATTATCCTCACGCAAATGAAGACGAAACTCGGCCCGGGAGGTGAACATGCGGTATGGTTCGGTCACGCCTTTGTGTACCAGATCATCAATCATCACGCCAAGATAGGCATCCGCCCGATCCGGTACCCAGCTATCCACGCCCAGGGCATGGGCTGCCGCGTTCACGCCCGCCAGTAATCCTTGTGCCGCAGCTTCTTCATATCCCGTCGTTCCATTGATCTGACCGGCATGAAAAAGAGCGGGGATCCGCTTGCATTCCAACGTCGGTTTCAGTTCCGTGGGATCCACGTAATCGTATTCAATCGCATAGCCCGGCCTTAGAATTATCGCCTTTTCCAGCCCCGGAATACTGCGTACAAAGGCCCATTGCACATCTACCGGCAGCGATGTGGAAATACCATTCGGATAAACCTCACCGCATTTCCTTCCTTCCGGCTCGAGAAAAATCTGATGGCTGCTCCTGTCGGCAAAGCGCACCACCTTGTCCTCGATGCTGGGACAATAGCGGGGGCCAACACTCCGGATGGCCCCTGAATACATGGGGGAGCGGTGAAGATGTTCGCGAATCAGCGCATGCGTTTGCTCCGAGGTGCGCGTAATGCGGCACGCCATCTGGTCCCCGGGCACCCTGTCGTGCAGGGAAGAAAACGGCAAAACATCCGTTTCGCCCGGCTGTAATTCCAGCCGCTCCCAGCAGATACTGTTGCCATCCAGCCGTGGCGGCGTCCCCGTTTTGAGGCGCCCCAGCCTCAGTTCACGCCGATACAATTCATCCGTTAACCCGCAAACCGCCGCATCTCCGGCGCGCCCGGCGGAAATCTGTTTCTCTCCCACATGGATCACACCGCCCAGAAACGTGCCCGTGGTCAGGACCACGGCGCCGGCGTGATGCATGATGCCAAGTTCGTCCACGGCGCCAACCACCCGATCCTGCTCGAACAGCAATTCAGCAACGGTCCCCTGATACAGCAATACATTTGCCTGACCGGACAGCATGTGCCGCATGGCCATGTGATATGCCAGCCGGTCGCATTGAGCGCGCGTCGCCCGCACTGCCGGGCCCTTGCCGCGATTCAAAAGCCTGTATTGCAATGCGGCGCGGTCAGCCACCGCCCCCATGGCGCCGCCAAGCGCATCAACCTCGCGTACGAGGTGACCCTTGCCAACTCCGCCTATGGCTGGATTGCAGGACATCTTGGCCACCGTATCAAGATTCTGTGTAATCAATCGCACGCGTGCACCCCGGCGCGATGCCGCCAGGGCCGCTTCACAGCCGGCATGGCCGGCGCCGATAACCAGCACATCCACGGGGCCATCCGGATGTTTCACGTGAAACATGGTGTTATGAAGCGATTGCATCAGGCGGTGCAGCGTAAAATTTCCAAAGATAAAAATCCAGCCGATTTACTTCCAAAGAGGGTACGACTGAACCACAAAGGCGCTAAGGCACAAAGAGTGAAGATATGCGGATGTGCTCTTCGTACGGCATGCGGAAGATATCTTCCGATAAATTTCCGATCATCATCGCCTGATCAATGCCGCACATTTTATCTGCATTCTTTGTGCCTTAGCGCCTTTGTGGTAAAATCAGATTTCAGGGGCAACAGGCTCGTGGTCCGGATCAGACGCCGCGTTTCCTTTGCAGCAGGCCATGGACAATCGGAGTCAGGATTAACTCCATGGCCAGGATCATCTTGGCGGCGGGAATAACAATGGTGTTGCGCCGCGACATAAAAGAGTCCTTCAGCATGGATAGCAGCCAGGGAAAATCGATGCCCCACCTTTGCGGGTCGCGAATCCGGATCACGATCACGCTCTCATCCGGAGTCGGGACGTCACGGGCAATAAACGGATTGGATGTATCCACCAGGGGGACACGCTGGAAGTTAATGTCCGTGTGGGTGAACTGGGGCGTGATAAAGTGTATATAATCATGCATGCGCTGGAGGATATTATTGACGACGGCCTCGGTGGAGTAGCCGCGCATGGACGTGTCACGATGGATTTTCTGAATCCATTCCAGATTCACAACCGGCACGATGCCCATCAGCAGGTCCACGTAGGGCCGAACCTCTTCCACGCCGCCATGCAATCCTTCATAAAACAGCAGGTCGGAGCCCCCTCCTATCTCCTCCCACTCCGTGAATCGTCCGGGTTCAATGCCATAGATTCGGGCTTCTTCCTCATCATGGACATAATGGCGTGCCAATCCCTTGCCCGTTCTGCGGTAGGAGTCAAACAATTCGGCAATTTTATCAAACAGGTTGGCCTCATCAGAAAAATGGCTCAACCGTTTGCCTGCCGCCTCGAACTCCCTGGCTTTTTCACGAAATTCATAGCGATCAAATTTGTGAAAACAATCGCCTTCCACAATGGCCGGCGTCACCTTTTCACGCCGGAAGATATGCTCCAGCGCTACTTTGGCGGTGCTTGTCCCGGCGCCGGAGGACCCCGTTACTGAAATTACCGGATGTTTTGTAGACATATTCCCTCCAAATAATGTAATAAAATCAACAACTTAAGTAACCCAGGGTCCCACTCCGGATGCTTTGTCTGCTGATGTCTGTATGGCCGGGATTATGACGCACCGGGAGCCAATTGCAAAACACATACACAGTGATTGCCTTTCAAGGCTAATGAGTTAAACCGGCTTTATTTTCCGATACAAAACTCGGAAAATATACGATCCAGAATCTGCTCCATATCACCGATGCCCAGAATTTCTCCCAGCGCACCCCATGCCCGGCGCCATTCCAGCGCCACCAGGTCCAGCCTGTCCGGGTCATCAAGCAGCGCCAATCCATGCTCCATACATGTGCCGGCCCGACGCAGACATTGCTCATGCCGGGTCCTGGTTACAAGGATTCCCTCATCCGCTGCCGGGATATCCCCCAGGGCATGCGCCAGACCGGAAATCAGCTGATCAATACCGCGTCCCGTGAGAGCGCTGACGAGCATAAAATGCTCCGGCATCTTCTCTGCTTCAACCAGGTCCGCTTTATTCATCACCCTGATTGGGGCGCCGTCACCACCGGTCCATGTATCCGGACGCGTCGCATCGGCGACAAACACAACGGCGTCCGCCTGATCGGCCGCCCGCATTGCCCGCATGACGCCTTCCCGTTCGATGTGATCCATGCTTTCCCGCAAACCCGCGGTATCCAGGATACGAACAGGAATGCCATGCACCTGAAAATCCGCCTCGAGGACATCGCGAGTCGTGCCGGGTGTTTCGCTGACGATCGCCCGATCCTGACCGGAAAGCCTGTTCAGCAGGCTGGATTTTCCCACGTTGGGCGCCCCGATGATGGCAACGACCGTGCCATCAAACAAACGCTCACCAAAAGCGGCGGATTCAAGTCCGCGCCTGATCGGTTCAAGCACATCCCCGCTTACCTGTTGCCGCAAGCGGTCACGCAGTAATGGAGAAATTTCCTCATCAGGAAAATCGAGACAGGCTTCCACATGGGCCAGCAGGCCGGTAATTGTATCCATCAATTCTTCAACCTGCCGGCCGAATTCCCCCTGCAGGTGTCGCTGGGCCTGGCGCGCGGCGCGCAGGGTGGCTGCATCAATACATGCTGCGACCGCCTCCGCCTGTTCAAGGCTCATCTTTCCGTGCTCCACCGCACGGCGAGTAAATTCGCCCGGCAACGCCGGCCTTGCACCCAATGACAACACACGCTGCAGTAATCCGTTCAGGAGCACGGGGCTGCCATGCGCCTGTAATTCCACAACGTCCTCACCTGTATAGGAATGTGGCCCCCTGAAATACAGTACCAGCCCCTCATCCATAATATCGCCGTTTTCATCAAAAAAACGGGAAAAACAGAATTGCCCCGCACACCATGGACGGGTCCGTCGGCTCAGGGATTGCGTCAGTTCAGCCGCATCGGGACCGGAAATCCGGATGATCCCCAGGCCACCCCGGCCAGCCGGCGTGGCGACGGCGGCTATGGTCGCCATATGCGGGCTAGATCGCCTTCACCTGCTTCATGACATACCATTGCTGAGCGATCGACAGAATATTATTTACAAGCCAGTACAGGACCAGCCCGGAGGGGAAGAAAAGAAACATGAATGTAAAAATTACCGGTAAAAATTTCATGATTTTTGCCTGCATCGGATCAGGCGGCGTCGGATTCAGGCGCTGCTGAATCAGCATGGAAGCCCCCATCAAAACAGGCAGTACATAAAAAGGATCCATGGCTGAAAGGTCATGAATCCAGCCAAAAAATGGCGCCTGACGCATCTCGATAGACATCAGAAGCACCTTGTACAAGGCGAAAAATACGGGAATCTGAATGACGACAGGAAGGCATCCACCCATTGGATTAACCTTGTGTTTCTTGTACAGGCCCATCATTTCCTGTCCCATTTTCTGGCGATCATCGCCATATAATTCCTTCAACCGTTTCATTTCGGGTTGCAACTTGCGCATGCCCGCCATGGATTCGTATGATTTTTTCGTCGGCCAGAAAAACAGGATCTTGATTACAATAACCAGCAAGATGATACACAGGCCAAAATTATGGATGTACCTGTAGAACCACAGCAACAGGTCATGCAACGGCTTTGAAATAAATGCAAACCAGCCGTAATCCACCGAGCGCTCGAGTCCTGCGCCCTGTTGCTTCATCACGGGTGTGGATTTCGGGCCAATATATATGCGTGAGTGAAAAACCGCACTCGCATCCTGCATGGCAGGATCATCAATCCGGCCCGCCTGATAGGTGTCCCCATCCGCCTTGAAATAATAACGGTGCGTTTGTGCCGGCCCGCCAAGCAATGCGGCAATGAAATAGCGGTTCATGATACCGGTCCAGCCGCCGGATGCGGTGAAAATAACGGGGCTTTTCTTATCCAGGTCATCAAAAGAGATTTCCTTCAATTTTTCGTTTATCAGACCAATGGGGCCACGGTACTGATACATTCTTGTTTTCTCACGGTTCGGATGGCGTTCCACGACCTGATAATACATTTTCAGGCCTGTTCCATTCGTAATCCGGTCTTCGATATCAACCACATAGGATCCATGTGCCAGTTTCATACGCCGAAACCACGCGCGGCCGTCCGTCAGACCGGCGCGTAATGTCAACACCGAGGCGTTGCCTTCTTTTGTGATGGAATCAACCCTGAATTTGGGGGTTGGCTGTCCCAGGATGCCTGCGTTGACATAGCGCGCATGGTCTTTTTGCGTTTCCAGTATGTTAACGGTGGGTGAACCGGGACGAATATCCTGATAGTACTTGCTGGCTTGCGCCCCTGCCACGGCGCCACTGGCATTGATCTTCAGCGTGAGGAGATCATTTTTTAACTCTCCGATGTCCCGGCTTTCCCGCGGCAGTTTCGATGGCGGTGCGGAGACTATGCCTTCTTGTGGCAATTTCGATGGCGGCGCGGAGACTATGCCTTC
>CAZVLQ010000020.1:0-36390 GCA_964628185.1 uncultured Zetaproteobacteria bacterium
GGTAGAGCAGGTGGCTGTTAACCACCTTGTCGCTGGTTCGAGTCCGGCCCGGGGAGCCAGTTAACCTGTATGATTAATCCATCAACGTGTAATGATGGCGATCATCAGGAGCAGCAGGCAGCCTGAAACCACGAACAAATACGTTAAATTGGCGGATGTGTTGTTTGCATGCCCATTGTTCGTAATCATGTCCGTACCTGCCCTTATAATTTATTGCATCTCCGGTTGCTTATGGTGCAATTGTGGGGGTTGCGGCGTGGCCATGATGTAATCCACATCACAATTCTGAGAAGGACTACGTTGATGATGGATTCGTTGCGCCTGCCTGTGCGTGTCCGCACACGGACAGGTGCATCGCACGGGCAGGGGAGCGGGCTTCGGCGAGTTTGGTTGAGGCGCGGAATTTGTGAATAATTCAGGCTAGTATACTCTTCAAGCATGGCATCTTCCCGGTTTGCCCGTGAATTGGTTTCGCTTCTGCGTTACCAGGCGCGATTATGGCCTTTACCAATGCTGTTTGTGCTGGTGCAGATCATCATGCGGCTGAGCGGAAACAGCGATCTTCTGGGGCTCCCGCAATGGCTCTCACTGCTGGATATTATTCTTTTCCTGCTGGTGTTCGGTTTCGCGGCGGCGTGGGCCTACTGGCCCATGGTGGTTCTTGAGCGGCGTGGAATGGAGCGGGCCAGGCAGGGCCGGATGGTTGAGACGGTCATGGCACAATTGCCGTTGCGTTCCCTGAAGGTGTTTATTGTGGCGGGGATTATATACGGATCCTACCTGTTGCTTATGTTGCTTGGCATGGCGGTGACATCCGGTGCCGGCATTCTGACCCCACGAACGATTATTTCCGTGGCCATGTCCATTTTTTTCGGCATGGTAGTGCTCGTTCCATCCCTTGCCTTTGCCACCACGATTCGGCATGAGCTTGGCCTGCGGCTTACCCGCGGGCCCAGGGATATGTTTCCGGATAACATGAAGGAACTGCACTCCCTGCATTATTTTACGGATTCCTCCAGACGCCCGTGGCTGGTTTTTTTTGTGACCGGGCTGCTTCCCACCAGTCTCCTGGCCATCCAGGCCTGGTTGGCGGCTGAGTCAACACGGCCCCTGGAACAGCACTTTATCGCCGAGCAGGGGCTGGTGCTGTTTGTAACTCATATTCTGGCCAGCACCTACCTTGTCTTTCTTGTCAGCCGGTCCCTCAAACTGGTGATTACGGAACTTGCCAAGGGTCTGGAATTTATGCGGCAGGGAAATTTTGAGGGTCGGGTGCCGATTCTCATTGATGATGATCTGGGTGAACTGGCCAGGGGCCTGAATACCGCCCTGCATGGTTTGCAGGAGCGGGAAGACCTGAAGGACTCGCTCAAGATCGCGACGGAGATTCAGCAGGGGCTGTTGCCCGATGCGGTGCCGGTGGTACCCGGCTACGCCTTCTGCGCATACGAGGAAAGCTGCTATGCGGTGGGAGGCGATTTTTACGATTTTGTTCCGCTGCCCGACGGGCGTTTGTGGCTGGTCATTGCCGATGTGGCCGGCAAGGGCTATCCGGCCGCACTGACGGTGGCCAATATGCAGGCCATGCTGCACGTGCTGGCGGCGGAGAATGTGCGCTTTGACGCCGCCGTGGACTATATCAACAAGGCTTTATTCAAGACCATGGCCGGCGGCCGTTTCGTCACGTTGTTCATGGCCAAGTTGCAGCCGGCGAGTCATTCGCTGCTGTGGTTGAATGCAGGCCATGTGCCGCCGTTGCTGCGCACCTCGGCCGGCGTTCAGCGCCTGAATGCTTCCACGCCGCCGTTGGGCATGCTGCCGGAAATCAGGGTCAATACACAAAGAATTGATCTTCACCCCGGAGACCTGTTGTTGTCCTATACGGATGGCGTGACGGAAATGCATAATGCCAAGGGCACGGACATGTTTGGTGAAGAGCGCCTGATTGCATGGCTGGATGCCAATCGGGATGTACCGCCGGATGCCTTGCCGGAGCATATCCTGAAGATGTTGAACAGGTTCAGCCGCTTCAGGCGGACCTTGGGCGCGGGCAGCGGCCGGGAGGATGATCTGACGCTTTTATGTATTCAAAGGGAGGCAACATGAGCCAGTCAGGGGAAAAAAGCAAAACAGGCTACCGCATCGAATGCGATTCCATGGGCGAGATGCAGGTGCCCGCGGATGCCATGTATGGGCCGCAGACCGCGCGTGCCCTGGCCAACTTTCCGGTGTCGGGTATGTGTTTTCCACGCGAGTTTATTCGGGCGCTGGGCCATATCAAACTGGCCGCCGCCCATGTGAATGAACGGCTGGGCAGGCTTGAGGCCGGACGTGCCGGAGCGATCCGGCAGGCCGCTGCCGAAGTGGCCGAGGGAAAGTGGGATGATCAGATGGTGCTGGACATTTTCCAGACCGGCTCCGGAACCAGCACCAACATGAACGCCAACGAGGTCATTGCGCATCGCTGCGCGCAACTGGGAGCGAAAATGCCCGTGCATCCCAATGATCATGTGAACATGGGGCAATCATCGAATGACGTGATTCCCACGGCCATTCATATTTCCACCGCCGATGCACTGGTGCATGAGCTGATTCCGGCGTTGTCGCATCTGCATGACCGGCTTGCAGCCAGGGCGGAAGAAACGATGGATGTGGTGAAAATCGGTCGTACACACCTGATGGACGCCACGCCGGTCGCGCTGGGGCAGGAGATTTCCGGCTGGGCGCGGCAGGTTTCACTTGGCATCGAGCGCCTGCGATCCGTTTTGCCCCGTTTGTGTGAACTGGCCATCGGCGGTACGGCGGTGGGCACGGGACTGAATACGCATCCTGAATTCGGCGCGCGGGTGGCGGCGGAGCTTGCCGCGGTCTATGACATTGATTTTCGGGAAGCCGTCAACCATTTTGAGGCGCAGGCGGCGCAGGATGCGGTGGTGGAACTTTCCGGTCAGATCAGAACGCTGGCTGTATCGCTGGTCGCGATCGCCAACAACGTCCGCCTGCTCAATTCCGGTCCCCGTTGCGGTATCGGTGAGATCTCCGTACCGGCGGTGCAGCCGGGCTCCTCGATCATGCCCGGCAAGGTCAACCCGGTGATTGCGGAATCGCTGGCGCAGGTGTGCGCGCAGGTGATCGGCAACGATGCCGCCATCGCCTTTGGCGGCGCCTCCGGCCTGTTTGACCTGAATGTGATGCTGCCGGTCATGGCGCACAATCTGCTCGAATCCGAGCGCCTGCTTGTCCGTGCCTGCCGCATGTTCGCGGACAAGTGCATTGCGGGGCTTAAGGCCAGGGCCGAGCATTGCGCCGGGCAGATTGAGTGGAGCATGAGCATGGCTACCGCGCTGGCGCCTGAAATCGGTTATGACCAGGCGGCTGTCATTGCCAAACAGGCGGTGGCCGAGGGCAAGACCGTACGTCAGGTTTGTCTGGAGAAACAGATCCTTTCCGAAGCCGAGTTAAACGAGTTGCTTGATCCGGTCCGCATGCTGAAACCCGGGGTATACTAATACCTTCACAAATAAAGGTATTCGTAAAAACAGGCCGGCCGGCCAACGGCGCTGAAAAGCAATTCGTGGATAAAGGGCAGGCCTCGACAGGCCGTAAGGGATTTGTAGTCTGTGGCCGGCAACAGGTGGAGTGACTTCATGGACAGGAAACAGGCAATTCTGGCGCTGGCGGACGGGCGGATTTTTCACGGCCGGACCTATGGCCATCATGGCCGTGTCGCGGGTGAGGTCTGTTTCAATACATCCATGACCGGCTATCAGGAAATTTTGACTGATCCGTCCTACGCCGATCAGATCATTACCTTCACCTATCCGCATATCGGCAATGTCGGCGTCAATGACACCGATATGGAATCCGCCGATGTGGCTGTGCGCGGCCTGATTGTACGTGCGCCCGCCCGTGTCACCTCCAGTTATCGCGCCGAGGCCGATCTCGAGACCTGGCTGAAAGAACACAAGGTAACCGGTATCGCCGGCATTGATACCCGCGCACTGGTACGACATTTGCGCGATCACGGCGCCCGGAACGGCGTCATTGCCTCCGACGGCACAGGCGAGGATGAGGCCGTGGGCCTGGCGCGGGCATGGGAGGGCCTGGAAGGCCGCGACCTGGTCGGGTGCGTCAGCCGCAGGCACGCCTCCGGCTGGAATCAGGGCGGTTACGATCTGGATGCCAGCCGCCATCGCAGCGGTGGTGACGTATGGCATGTGGCGGTGCTCGATTTTGGCTGCAAGAGCAACATCCTGCGCCGGCTGGTGGAACGCGACTGCCGGCTGACGGTGATGCCGGCAGCCACCACAGTAAAAGAAGTACTGGACGTGCAGCCTGACGGTGTTTTTCTGTCCAACGGGCCGGGCGATCCGTCCGCCGTGTCCTATGCCGTGGACACCATCCGCGGCCTGCTGGAAACGGGTATCCCCATGTTTGGTATTTGTATGGGGCATCAGCTTTTGAGTCAGGCGCTCGGGCTTCCCACCTTCAAGCTCAAATTCGGGCACCGTGGCGGCAATCATCCGGTGCGCGACGAAACCACCGGAAGAATTGAAATCACCAGTCAGAACCATGGCTTTGCCGTGTGTGATAAGCATGTGCCGGAGCATGTTGAGATCACCCACCGTTCCCTCTTTGACGGTACGGTCGAGGGCCTGCGCGTAAAAGATAAGCCCGTGTTTTCCGTACAATATCATCCCGAGGCCAGCCCCGGCCCGCATGATGCCGACCACCTGTTTGACCGTTTCGTGGTCATGATGGAGGAAAAAAAGAGGTAAGGATTCTTACCCCTGACGCGGGTTTCCGGTATCATTGCCGCATGGCTATTCGTGAAATCCTGACCTATCCGGATAAAAAACTGCGCCAGCTTGCTCAGGCGGTGGCGGATCCCGCCGGCGAGGAAATCCGCCGGCTCGTAGAGGACATGGCGGAAACGATGTATCACGCGCCGGGCATCGGTCTGGCTGCGCCGCAGATCGGCGTATCCCTGCGTGTCGCCGTGACCGACACCCGTTGGCGAGAGGAGGGCGGCATTCGCGACCTGCAGGTCTGGATCAATCCGGAGATCACGCGGCGTGAAGGTGAAGCGGAATTTGAGGAGGGCTGTCTCTCCGTGCCCGGTATTTATGAAAAAGTGAAACGTGCCGCATCCATCACGGCCACCTGGCATGATCTGGAAGGAAGCCGGCATACGGCGAACTTTGAAGGCTTTCCGGCCGTGGCGCTACAACATGAATTCGACCATCTGGATGGCCGCCTGTTCATCGACCTGTTGCCGCCGGTCAAGCAGAAATTACTCAAAAAACGGTTGCAGAAGCAGAAAAAACAGCAAATCCGGGCGAGTTGAGATATGTCCATGCGCATTGTCTTTGCCGGAACACCGCAGTTCTCCGTGCCGTGCCTGAAGGCGTTGCTGGATGCCGGTGACGTGACGGTCGCCGGGGTAGTGTCCCGGCCGGATCGCCGTTCCGGCCGCGGCATGAGGCTGACACCAAGTCCGGTCAGGCGGGTAGCGTTGACGGCGGGTATTGATGTGATTACGCCTTCCACCCTGCGCGACAATGAAAAGGCGCTGGCCTGGCTGGTATCGAAGCGGCCGGATTTTCTCGTGGTGGTGGCCTTTGGCATGCTTTTACCGAGGTCATGGCTGGACGCGCCGCGGGTTGCACCGCTCAATGTGCATGCCTCACTGCTGCCGCGCTGGCGTGGAGCGGCGCCGGTTGAACGGGCGCTGCTCGCCGGGGATACTGAAACAGGTGCATGCATCATGCATCTTGAGGAAGAACTGGACAGCGGCGGAATCTATGCCAGCCGGGCGCTTCCCATAACCGGCGCTACGACGGGCCCGGGTTTGCGGGAATCCCTGTCTGCAATGGGAGCGCAACTGTTGCTTGAGACATTGCCGCGCATCGCAGCAGGGGATCTGCATCCCGGGCCGCAGAATGATGCGAAGGCCACCTATGCGGCAAAGCTTTCCGGCGCGGACCGTATCATTGACTGGTCAGTGCCGGCCGCCCTGATCGATCGGCAGGTGCGCTGTTTTTCTCCCAGACCCGGCGCCCGAACGAGCCTTCACGGTCAGTGGCTAAGAATCATCCGGGGCTTGCCGCTTGAGACAAAAACAGCAGGGCGACCAGGCGAAGTGCCGGGCGGCGACAGCCTGGATGTAGTTTGTGGAGACGGCTCGGTTTACCGCGTGCTGGAGGTTCAGCCGGAGGGAAAAAAAGTGATGGATGCGGATGCCTTTCTGCGCGGTCATCCGATTGCGGCCGGGCAATGTTTTGACGATATTGCATCCCGGCGGTAAAGCGGGCGAACCCGTGCCCGATCCGGTGATTCACATTCTGCCGCCGGCCGTGGCCAGCCAGATTGCGGCCGGCGAGGTTGTCGAGCGGCCGGCTTCCATCGTCAAGGAACTGGTGGAGAACAGCCTGGATGCCGGTGCATCGCATATTCGCGTGCATATCGAACAGGCGGGCAAAAAGCTGATCGAGGTGGACGACGACGGCTGCGGCATGTCCGCCGCTGATGCGGCGCTTTGCCTTGAGCGGCATGCCACCAGCAAGATCGCCACGGCCGAAGAATTGCATGCCATTGCCAGTTTCGGGTTTCGGGGAGAAGCGTTGCCGTCGATCGCCTCGGTCAGCCGCCTTGAACTGCATACCGCGCCGTCCGGCGCCGATACAGGCGCGGAGGTAACAACCGAGGGCGCCTCTGAAATCCGCTCGCGTCCGGCGGCGCCGAGGACGGGAACACGCGTGCGCGTGCGCGATCTGTTCTTCAATACGCCCGCACGGCGGCGTTTTCTGCGCACGGAGCGGACGGAAGAGGCCGTGATCGTCGAAACACTGCGCGCCCTGGCGCTGGCCAATGCGGCTGTCGGCATGCGGCTGGACTACGATGGAAGGCGGCGCCTGGATGTGCCCGCGGGACAGGCGCGGATTCAGCGCGTGGCCGCCATCATGGGGCGTGATTTTTCGGCCAATCATCTGGCCTGGCGCATGACGCACGAAGGCTTTCACGTGGATGGATTTTTCGGATTGCCGACATTTCATCACCGCGATGCCGGTCGCATGCATTTCTTTATCAACGGTCGCGTGGTTCGTGACAGGCAACTGATTTCCGCGCTCAAGGCCGGCTACCGCGATGTGCTGTTCCACGATCGCTTCCCCCAGGCC
The DNA here is from genome assembly GCA_964628185.1 of uncultured Zetaproteobacteria bacterium. Classification (GTDB taxonomy): domain Bacteria; phylum Pseudomonadota; class Zetaproteobacteria; order Mariprofundales; family Mariprofundaceae; genus CAZVLQ01. The sequence goes on from CAZVLQ010000020.1 coordinate 7,179, forward strand.
GTAGTGTGGATCGAGATGGACCCGGGGGAGGTGGATATCAACGTACATCCGGCCAAGCGCGAGGTGCGTTTTCGCCGGCCGCGGGAGGTGCGCGCCGCCGTGATCATGTGCGTGCTTGCGGCCATCGAGCGCATGGGAAGCCATGTGTCGGACACGCCCGCGAAGCAGGCCTTGCGTGCCATGCAAGCGGCCGGACCCGGTGGCGCGTTTCGGGCGCCTTTCCGGCCGGCATCCTCACACGGGAAGGCCGACGCCGCCACGCTGCACAGCCTGTTTTCAGCGCCCGGCGCCGTCTCCGAGCCCGTAACCGGAGAATATGGAGGCCATCGTGTTGAGTCCCTTCATCTCGGCACGGCCCTGGCCCAGATTCACCGTTGTTTTATCCTGGCCCAGACGGATGACGGGGTGATTCTCGTGGATCAGCATGCTGCCGCCGAACGGATTACCTATGAAAAGCTGAAGCGCCAGTTGCTGAACGGAGCGCCGACCCGGCAGATGCTGCTGACGCCCGCAGTCTGGCAGCCCGATGCGAACACCTGCGCCTGGCTGCATGAACACGCCGGCGTGGCGGATAATTTTGGCTTTGAAATCGAGCCCCGGAGCGAGGACTTGTTTACCATATGCGCCATCCCGGCCCTGCTCGCGGGTGAATCTCCGCTTGATCTTGCGGCGGAACTTGTTGCTTCGGTGATGGCTATCGGTGTTGAGGCCGAGGGTCATGGCCGGGTGCTGGAGCGCTGGCTGGGCAATCGCGCCTGCAAGGGTTCGATCAAGTCCGGTCGTATTTTCAAGCCTGAAGAGCAGGAAGCGCTGCTGCGCGAAATGGAGCGCACTCCCAATATCGCCCAATGCAACCACGGTCGTCCCACTTATGTGCGCCTTGGGCTGAATGATCTGGAGCGTTTGTTTGGCCGCAGGGAGTGAGAAGTCATGATTCCGCCGGGATGAGCGATTTGCACCTTACGTCTCACGTCTCACCCCTCACCGCCGCAGCCTTGACGGGGCCGACCGGGAGCGGCAAGTCCGCCCTGGCCATGGCTCTGGCAAAAAAAGCGGGGACAAGCATCCTCTGCTGCGATTCCATGCAGGTATACAGGGGACTGGATATCGGGACAGCCAAGCCGTCCCGTGAGGACAGGAAGGCAGTTGCGCATGCGATGGTGGATTGCTGCACCTTGCCGGATACGTTTTCCGCCGCTCGCTGGGCTGAAGGTGCATCGGCATGGATCCGGCGGGAAAACGCGGCCGGACGCATCCCTCTGATCGTGGGTGGTACGGGCCTGTATTTGCGTGCGCTTGTGCAGGGGCTGGCGGATATTCCGCCGGAGCGGCAGGACGTTCGCCGGCGACTTCAACAGCGGCTTGAGGACGAGGGAATTGCAGCACTGCATGCCGAACTTGCCCGTGTGGACGCAGTCACCGCGGCGCGGTTGCATGCCACCGATACGCAGCGGATTCTAAGAGCTCTCGGCATCCATGAAAGCACGGGCAGACCGTTGTCCGCCTGGCTGAAGGATGATCGGAAGCTTACAGCGCCGGCAATCCGTTGTCCGGTTTTTGTGCTGGGTACACCGAGAGACGTGCTGCGCGGAAAGTTGGAAAAACGTTTCCATGCCATGCTCGATGCAGGCTGGCTGGATGAGGTGCGCCGGCTGGATTCCCTACAGCTGCCGGACTGCCACCCGGCCATGCGCGCCGTGGGCTACCGGCAGTTGCTGATGCATCTGCAAGGGATATGCCCGCTGGCGGAAGCCATTCGTACGGGTGTCATAGCCACATGGCGCTATGCCAAGCGTCAGCGCACCTGGTTCGCGCATCAGGCGCCGAACGCAACATGGGGCGATGCGGGCCAGCTTGGGCCGCATGTCATCGAGGCGTTACAGTCATGATATTTCGCCGCAATGGGTGCAAAAGGCGCTGTTTTTCGTGAGCGGGGCATGGGAGCGGAGGGAGGAAAAGGATGCGGTTGTTTCAGTGCATCCGGAACCGGCAGGCCGGGATCCCGGCCGTATGGGCCGGGATGCCCGCGCGGCGGAATTTGATCGTCTGGTGGAGGCCAGCAACTGCGCAATATGCCATTCGGTTTGTCTGCCCCTGCGCAGGATATTTGCCGGCGCCCTGTTTGGCCGCGGTCAGATCGAGGATATCCGGCGGCAGGTTGAAGCGCATCAGGCAGTCGTGGTCTTTGTTGATCATCCGCTGACGCCCGTTCAGCAACGCAATCTGGAACGTGCGTGGGATGCCAAGGTGGTGGATCGTACCGGACTGATTCTGGAAATTTTCGCCGCCCGGGCGCGGACCAGAGAGGGTGCGTTGCAGGTGGAACTGGCCAGCCTGAATTACCAGATCAGCCGTCTGGTGCGAAGCTGGACGCATCTGGAACGGCAGCGCGGCGGTTTTGGTTTTCTGGGCGGCCCCGGTGAGCGTCAGATCGAGCTGGACCGGCGCATGATCAGGAATCGCATCCGGCAGCTGGAAAAAGAGCTTGCAAAGGTTCGGCGCATGCGCGCCATCCAGCGTGCCGGACGCAGGCGTACGGGCATTCCAACCGTGGCGCTGGTGGGCTATACCAATGCCGGAAAATCCACGCTGTTCAACCGCTTGACCCGATCTTCCGTCCATGCCGCCGATCAGCTTTTCGCCACGCTTGATCCCGTCCTGCGCCGGCTGAATCTGGAAGACGGGCTTGCGCTCATGCTTTCCGATACCGTTGGTTTCGTGCAGGAACTGCCGCCCGAGCTGGTGGACGCCTTTCGCGCCACGCTGGAGGAAGTGCGACTGGCCGACCTGATTCTGCATGTGCGCGATGCCGCGGACCCTCAGGTGATCGAGCAGGGCAGGGTGGTGGAAAAAACGCTGCGCCGGATCGGCATTGAAGGCGCTGATGCCCCGGTCGTGATCGAGGTGTGGAACAAGATTGATCTGAAGCCGGAAGTGCGTTCGCGCATTCTGCCGGAGATTGCCGACAGCCGCGTGGCGCTTTCAGCATTAAGCGGGCGGGGTGTGGATGAATTACTGGCGCTGCTGCATCGCTGGCTGGAAAGCCGTATGGTGGAAATGAGACTGGTCGTCAGCGCCGCCGACGGCAAAACCCTGGCCTGGTGCCATGAACGCGGGCATGTGATCCGTCAGCGTGAAAAAAACGGTGTGATACATCTGACCGTTCGTCTGCCGTCCGCGGCGGCTGCACGGCTTGCGCGCAGCGAAGGCCTGGACCGGATTACTGCCTAGGAGCCTGTCGGACTTATGAGAAATCTACTGCGCGGCAGGGACAGCGGTCCAAAACAGCCTGATTTTTCGTTACATAGTTACCACTATGCGCCTCACAAAAAGGCCGCAGGCCGTTTGGACGCACGTAAGGGCGGGGCGCAAGCCCCGAGGGCTGAAAGCCTGAGTCACAATCATGCTATTTTGGCCTCGCTTCCCCACCTGCTCGCTACGATTACCCTAAGTCCGACAGGCTCCTAGGATTATTCATAAATTACCGGGCTACACCTGCGGGATGACGGGAATGTCGATTTTGCGCCTGTTCAGCACGCTGATTTTGCGCGCCATCTCACCCGCCAGCATACGGTAGGCTTCAGCCTGGGCGGAATCCGCATGCGCGGCCACGATGGGCGTGCCGGCATCGGAATCCTCGCGAATCTGCATATCCAGCGGAATCAGGGCCAGTACGGTCGTGTCCTGCTCCGCCGCCAGCTTTCCGGCGCCGCCTTCGGCGAAGATGGCGCTTTTTTCACCGCAATGCGGGCAAACAAACATGCTCATATTTTCCACGATGCCAAGCACCGGCACATTGACCTTGCGAAACATGGCAATGCCCTTTCTCGCGTCGGCCAGCGCGATGTCCTGCGGGGTGGTAACGATCATGGCTGCCGTGACCGGCACGCTCTGGGCCAGCGTCAGCTGGGCATCGCCGGTGCCGGGGGGAAGATCAATGATCAGATAATCCAGCTCGCCCCAGGCGACATCATTCAGCAACTGGGTAAGCGCGCCGGCGACCATCGGCCCGCGCCAGATCACGGCCTGGTCCTCCGGCACGAGAAAGCCGATGGACATCGTGGTTACGCCGTAATTGCCCAACGGCAGAATCGTGCGCTCCTTCATTCGGGGCTGGCGGCCGGCCAATCCCATCAGGCGCGGAATCGAGGGGCCATAGATATCCGCATCCAACAGGCCGGTCCGGGCGCCGGTCCGGGCCAGAGCTACGGCCAGATTGACGGCAGTGGTGGATTTACCCACGCCGCCCTTGCCGGAGGCGATGGCGATGATGTTTTTAATGCCCGGAATCGCCTTGGTGCCGGGCTGCGGCCGGCCCTGCACATTGGAGGTGATGTTCACCTGCACGTCTGTTACGTCGTCGATGGAGGAAACGGCCTCCACGGCCCGGCGGCGAAACTCCTCCTTGACCGGGCAGGCAGGTGTCGTCAGTTCAATCGTGAAGGACACACGTCCGGATTTAATGGCGATATCCCTGACGAAACCCAGGCTGACAATGTCCTTGCCGAAATCGGGATCAATGATTTCCCTGAGTGCTTCAAGAACCTGTTTTTCCGTGACCGCGGGCATGGGCTACTCCTGTTTTTTTTCGGGTAGCGAGAATCGTATACAATACTAATTTTGTCAAGTATATTTCCGTCTTCCCTGGCAACGTATTCTATCCGGGATGGATTACCGGAACGGGGGGTATAAACCCTTACTGAAAAAGCTATATACTGCCTTGTTCCCGCTCCCTATACTTCGCCGATGGGCGAGTTTGCGCTGATTCTGGTTTCCGCCGTGCTGGTGAATAATTTTGTACTGACGAAGTTCCTCGGCATTTGTCCCTTTCTGGGCGTGTCCCGCAAGCTGGAAACGGCGGTGGGCATGTCGCTGGCCGTGCTGTTCGTCATGACACTGGCTTCGACCGCGTCGTGGCTGGTGCAACAGTATATCCTGATACCGTTTGACCTGCTGTATCTCCAGACCATTTTCTTTATCCTGATTATTGCCGTGCTGGTGCAGTTTATCGAAATGATGATCCACAGGTCGAGCCCCGTCCTGTATCAGGCGCTCGGCATCTTTCTTCCCCTGATTACCACCAACTGCGCCGTGCTTGGCGTGGCGCTTCTGAATGTGCAGAAAAAACAGACATTCATGACCTCGGCATTGTACGGATTCGGATCGGCGCTCGGTTTTGCTCTGGTGCTGCTGCTGTTTGCCGGGCTCCGGGAACGCATTGAGAAGGCGCCCGTGCCGGTGGCCTTCAGGGGTTCGGCTGTCACCCTGATTACGGCAGGCCTGATGAGCCTTGCTTTCATGGGGTTTTCCGGATTGGTCAAGAGCTGACCCGGCCTATTCATGTTATTTTTTAACCGGCATGCCCCTGCGGCTGCTGTTGTAATCAGAATTTGTCTGAAAGGGGGTTGAACAGCCTTACATGGGTATTCTTGCGGCGGTAGTCAGTCTGGGGAGCGTGGCGCTGGCGGCAGGCGTGCTGCTGGCTGCCGCATCGCGCGCCTTCCGGGTGGAAGGGGATCCGATGGCGGACAGGATCGATGCCGCGCTGCCCCAGACCCAGTGCGGCCAATGCGGTTACCCGGGGTGCAGGCCCTATGCGGAGGCCGTGGCCAGGGGGGAGGCGGACGTGAATCATTGCGTTCCCGGTGGTGAGCGCGCCATGCTGGCCATTGCCGATCTGATGGGCGTGGAGCCCAAGCCGCTGGAGGAGGATCCGGCGCCGCCCATGCTGGCCTTTATCCGCGAGGATGAATGCATTGGCTGCACCCTGTGTATCAAGGCCTGCCCGGTGGATGCCATTATCGGCGCACCGAAACAGTATCACACGGTGATCGAGGATTATTGCACGGGTTGCACGCTGTGCGTGGAACCCTGCCCGGTGAGCTGTATTGACATGGTCGCCAAGCCCGAAGTGCTGGAAGAGTGGACGTGGTCGCCTCCGGCCAAGAAAAGCAATTTGAAAAAGCATGCTGCGCGCGCTGCTTGATCGGTTCAGCGCGCGCTCTCCCGGCGCGTTTCCCGGCGGCGTGCATCCGTTCGATCGCAAGATCACCGCGGGCATGCCGATTACGGCATGCCCGTTGCCACCGGTGCTGATCCTGCCGCTCAAGCAGCATATCGGCGAGACATGCGTCCCGCTGGTGGACGTGGGCGATCGCATCTTGCGAGGGCAGAAAATCGCCAAATCCCAGGGTTATGTGTCCGCACCCGTGCATGCACCCGCCTCCGGCAAGGTAGTGAAAATTGAGGAACATCCGGTACCGCACCCTTCCGGCATGGGTCGCCTGTGCGTCTTTATCGAACCCGACGGCGGGGAGGATGCGGATGAGAGCCGTGAGCCGATTACGGACTACAGGAATGTCGATCCCGCCCTGATCCGTGAGCGTATCCGTATCAGTGGAATCGTGGGGCTGGGCGGCGCGGTTTTTCCGAGCTTTATCAAGCTGGCAAGCGATCAGCGCAATCCGGTGGAAACGGTGATTCTGAACGGCATTGAGTGCGAACCCTATCTGACCAATGATCACCGGCTGATGCTGGAGCGGGCGGACGAAATTCTCCGCGGCATGGATATTATTATGCATGCGTCGGGGGCACGGCGCGGCATCGTGGCCATCGAAGACAACAAGCCGGATGCCGTTGAGGCCATGCGCAAGGCCATCGCGGGCCTGGATGGCGGGGAAATCGAGCTTCGCGTTTTGCCCACCAGGTATCCGCAGGGTGGAGAAAAACAGTTGATTTACGCACTGACCGGCAAGGAAATTCCCGCCGGAAAACTGCCGCTGCATATCGGCCTGCTGTGCCAGAACGTGGGTACGGCCAGGGCCGTTCACGATGCCGTGTGTCTGGGCGAGGCGCTGATTGAGCGGGTGGTGACGGTAAGCGGTGACGCCGTGCCGAAGCCGGGCAATGTCAGCGTGCGGCTGGGAACGCCGCTTCCCTTTCTGCTTGCCCGGCACGGCCTTGATGATCTGGCGCAAGTGCGTGTGATTCACGGTGGCCCGATGATGGGTGAGCGCCTGCCCAAACTGGACGTGCCGGTGGTCAAGTCCACCAACGGCCTGCTGGCCATGCATCGCCATTCCCTGTACAGCGAGCACGCGGTGGAGCAGCCCTGTATTCGCTGCGGCCATTGTGTTGAGGCGTGCCCCGTGGGGCTGGTACCCAATGAACTGGCCTGGCACTGCCGCAACGACCAGTTTGACCGTGGCCAGGAGTACGACCTGTTTGACTGTATTGAATGCGGTTGTTGCAGTTATGTCTGTCCTTCACATATCCCGCTGGTGCATTATTTCCGCTATGCCAAGGGGCAGGTGGCCAGTATTGAGAAGGAACGCGAGTTTGCCCGCATTTCCAAAATCAGAAGCCAGGCGCGCGACAACCGTCTGGCGCGGGAGCAGGCCGAGCGTGCGGCCCGCCGCTCAAGGGTGCGGCAGCAGGCGGTGAAGAAGGCGTCCGGGGAAAAGGACGCATGAGTATCCTGATCAGTTCACCGCACATGCATGGCGGCGATACGATTCGCGCCAACATGCTGTCCGTCATTCTGGCCCTTGCGCCGGCATCTGCGGTGAGCGTCTGGTTGTTCGGGTGGCTGGCCATTTTTCTGATTTTCCTGTGCATGGCGGGATGCATGCTGACGGAAGCAGTCTGCCTGAAAATGATGGGGCGACCGCCCACGGCACTGGCCGATGGTTCGGCGGCGCTGACCGGCCTTCTGCTGGCACTCACCCTGCCGGCCTATACGCCGTGGTGGATGGTTTTGATCGGCTGCGCTGTGGCGATCATACTTTCCAAGCAGGTATATGGCGGGCTGGGATACAATCCGTTCAATCCGGCCCTGGCGGCGAGAGTGGTACTGCTGATTTCATTTCCGCTCAATATGACATCATGGATCGTGCCGATGCATGGGGGCGCACCGACGCTTGATCTGTATGATTTCAGCCAGTGCTGGCACCTGTTCTGGCTGGGTCCGGACATTCTGGGGAAAGGGCTGGATGCGATCACGATGGCGAGCCCTCTGGGTCATGTGAAAACGGAATGGAGCCGCGGCATCGGCGTGATCGAGGCCATGCGCGGCTACGATTACAGCTATCTGGATGCATTTCTGGGCCGCGAGGCGGGAAGCCTGGGCGAAACCAGTGCGCTGGCGCTGCTCATCGGCGGTATCTATCTTTTGGCCCGGCATACGATCAGCTGGCATATCCCTGTTTCCTACATTGCCACGGTGGCGCTGCTGGCGCTGATCTTTAATGCAGCCAGTCCGCAGCAGTTTCCTCCGCCCCTGTTCCATGTGCTGGCCGGCGGCCTGATTCTGTGCGCTTTTTTCATGGCTACCGATCCGGTTACGTCGCCGGTGACGCCACGGGGGCAACTGGTGTTCGGGGTTGGCTGCGGCGTGTTGACCTGGAGCATCCGCAGCTTCGGCGGCTATCCCGAGGGTGCGATGTTTTCGGTCCTGCTGATGAATTGCACCGTACCGCTGCTCGACCACTACTTTCGTCCGCGCGTATACGGTAAATGAGCGCTGCCGGGAGCCGCCGGGACATGCTGATGATGGTCGTCGCCCTGACGCTGGTGACGGTGATCGCGGCGGCCCTGCTTGGCGTCACCGATGTGTACACGCGTGGCCCCATCCTCCAGGCGCAGCGGGAGATGTTGCACCGCAGTCTGAGGCAGGTGTTGCCGGAGCATGCCAACAGTCCTCTGGACGACAGGATGCTCATACAGGCCGATGGTCGCCAGGTTGCGGTTTATCTGGCGCGGAATACACAGGGCCGTGTCATTGCCTTTGCCTGGGAAGTGGTGGCCCCGGATGGCTATGCGGGCTCTATACGTATTCTCATGGGGGTGATGCCGGATGGTAATATCTATGCTATCCGGGTCACGGACCATCATGAGACGCCCGGGCTGGGCGATGGCATTGTGCGCAACAAGGAATGGATCAACGCCTTTTCCGGGCGCGCGCTTGCCAATGCACGCTGGGCCGTCAGGAAGGACGGCGGCGACTTCGACCAGTTTACAGGCGCAACCATCACGCCGCGCGCGGTGGTCGGGGCGGTCCGGAAGGGGCTGAAATTTTTCCAGACAAACCGGGCGGCAATACTTGCGCTTGCGGCGGCCGCACAGAAATAGAGACTGGAGAGCGTGATGACGGATACGAAAAAAACACGAATTCTCACCGATGGCCTCTGGCACAACAACACGATTTTTGTCCAGTTGCTGGGCATGTGTCCACTGCTGGGCGTGACCACGAGCGCCATCAACGGTTTCTGGATGGGCGCGGCCACGGTGCTGGTGCTGCTGGGTTCCAATACGGTCGTGTCGCTGATCCGCGGATTTGTGCCGAGGAACGTGCGCATTCCGGCCTATATTACGATCATCGCCGCCTTTGTAACCGTGGTGGGCATGGCGATGGATGCATGGATGCATGAGATGTACCTGATTCTGGGGTTGTTCATTCCCCTGATTGTCGTCAATTGCGCCATTCTGGGACGCGCCGAGGCCTTTGCCAGTAAAAACAGCGTACTTGATGCCGCCATGGACGCCCTGGGCGTGGGGCTGGGCTTCACTTTCGCCCTGATGCTGCTGGGCGGCGTGCGCGAGATTCTGGGTCACGGCGCCCTGTTCGGCGTCCCGCTCTTTGGCCCGGATTACCCCGATTTTCTGATGTTTGTTTTGCCGCCGGGCGCCTTTATCGCCCTGGGATTGATTCTGGCGGGTATTAATATCCTGAACCGGCGTTTGGGGAGCACAGCACGCACTGAAGCCGCCGGCCGTCCGGCGGCGCAGGCGCTTCAGGAAACATAACACGGCGATTTATAAATAGTCCGGGACAGGAGGGTGCAATGCCATATCTGAGCATACAGACCAATGTAGAAATCAGCGAACCCGATCGCTCGGCGCTGCTGAAGGCAGCATCCCGCCACGTGGCGGATATGCTGGGCAAGCCGGAGTCCTATGTCATGGTGCATCTCGATGCCGGCCGGCCCATGTGCTTTGCCGGCAGCGACAAGCCCCTGGCTTACCTGCAATTGAAAAGTCTGGGCTTGCCGGAGGCGCAAACCGGCGCAATGTCACAGACCCTGTGTACAATGATGCAGACCGAGCTCGGCATCGGGCCGGAGCGCGTCTATATCGAATTTTCCGGGCCTGCGCGTCATATGTGGGGCTGGAACGGCGGCACATTCTGAATTCGGGTTAATAAAAAAAGGCCGGAGGAGGAGGTCTCCGGCCTTTCTTTCAGTGGGCATTATTGATATCAGCGGGCCCACTATTGAGAGTGAATCAAGAGTGAATCAGCGAATTCAGTCCAGCGCCTTCACAGCGGTTATGGTGCTCTGCAAGGAAGCAAAGGTACGTCCGGAGTCCCCGCGCAGGGTGCTGTTGACCAGATACTGGACCGGATCAACCTCCTGCCGGACGACACGGGTGATAGCCGGCTGCCTGTTTAAGTCTCGCTCGAAACTTTTGACCAACTGGTTGTAACTGCCCCGCAGGATGCTGTTGACCAGATACTGGACCGGGTCGACATCCTGCCGGACGGTGTAGCCTGCAACCGGCTCCCGGTTCAGATCACGCTCGAAGCCGGCGCTGATTCCGGTCGCAGTTCCCCCCGCATGGGAGAGGCCGGGAATGACAAGACCCGCAGCGACGATGAGAGCAAATGCAATGTTCTTCATATTTAACACCTCCTGTGGCGAATGCTTTTTGCATCCGCAGACAGCAAATCATTAAGCCAGAAGCGTGCCAACTTGCTATGATTGAATAACTTGTTGTTATTAAAGGGAAAATAAAAAAGTCTGGATGGGGTGCTTTTAAAGCTTGTTCACAGTGAACGTTCATAGTAACGTTCACATGTTAACATTTAACGAGTAAAGGAGAGTCAAGTCCATGAGTACCATCGCTTTACCCGATCTGGCATACGTTATCGATAATCTTGACGAGGGTATTCTGTTTCTGGACAAGGACCGTCAGGTTGTGGCGATCAACAGGACCGCAATGGATATACTTGGTCAAACCCGGCTGGAGCAGGGCGGTGACATTATTGGAACCTTGTGCCCGAGTCTTTTTCCCGGCACAACCTGCGCGCACGAGTGTGAACAAAGCGGAAAATGTTCGCTCATTCAACAGAAGATACAGGGGAGGGAAAAAACAGAGCATCCCACCTTCAGGCAGCCTGACGGGACCATGGTCTCCCTGAGCTTGCGGGCACTGGCGCTGTCACCAAGCGAGCCTCTGGCCCGGTGTGCGATTCTGTTGAAAAACCGCTCTCACGAGCAGCGACTGGAGGATGAGATCAGTGAACGTTTTCGTCTGGGCAGTCTGATCGGCCACAGCGTACCCATGCGGAATCTGTTTCAGGATATACTCAAGGCGGCGGCAAGTGAAGCCACGGTCCTGATTGAGGGGGAAAGTGGTACCGGCAAGGAACTCGTGGCCAGAGCCCTGCATGAAAACTCCCGTCGCGCAGCCAGCCCGTATGTTCGCGTACATTGTTCCGCCCTGGCCGAGAATCTCCTGGAATCAGAGTTGTTTGGTCACGCCCGCGGGGCCTTTACAGGCGCCGTCAGCGCCCGCCCCGGACGCTTCGAAGCGGCGGATGGGGGCACGTTGCTGCTGGATGAGATCGGTGAAATTTCACCGGGCATCCAGGTAAAATTATTGCGCGTGCTGCAGGAACGGGAGGTGGAACGACTGGGTGAAAATCAGCCACGCAAGGTGGATGTGCGTATCATTGCCGCCACCAACCGGGATCTTACCGCCATGGTGCAGGATGGAACATTCCGCAAGGATCTTTATTACAGGCTTCGGGTGCTCCCCGTACAGGTGCCGGCCTTGCGTGAGCGCCAGGGAGATATCCCGCTGCTGGCGGATCATTTGCTGGCGGAAATGGCCGGTCGCTACAAGCGGGAAAAAATCGATATCTCGGAGGACGCCGTGTGCACCCTCGAAGGGTACGACTGGCCGGGAAATGTCCGGGAACTGGTAAATACCCTGGAATATGCCCTGGTGCATGCTGATGGCGCCGTTATTCTTCCCCGCCACTTTCCCCCTGAAATCAAGGCTGTGCCGTCATGGCAATCGCCGCCACCCGCCCCGACAATTCCGGATGCGCCCATGCCTGCGCGGTTGACGCGTTACTATCGCGCCCCGGGCGCGGATGAAGAAAGAATCCTGATTCTCCGGACGCTGGACGAGGCGCAGGGCAATAAGGCCGAGGCCGCCAGAAGGCTGGGTATGTCACGCACGACATTGTGGAAGCGGTTAAGGACTTACGGACTGGTCTGACGCAGGGAAACAGCAGGGCGGACGGGACGGTAACGGGTAACCCGTCCCGGTTTGTTTCCGCTTGCAGCGACGATGATGCCGGCTGTATTGATTGTTTGCGCATACGGCGTATTTCGGCATGATTGCGCTCCGTAACGGGAGGCGTGCATGCAGCAGCGTGAGCAATGGGATTCGCAGATCGGTTTTCTTCTGGCCGCGATCGGTTCAGCCGTCGGCCTGGGTAATATATGGCGCTTTTCCTATTTAACCTATGACAACGGCGGCGGCGCCTTTCTGGTGCCATACCTGATTGCGCTGCTGCTGGTCGGAATTCCGGTGCTGGCACTGGAAATGGGCCTGGGTCACAAGACGCAATCGGCGACGCCGCAGGCCTTCGGCAGCATTGACCGGCGCTTTGCCTGGATCGGCTGGTGGTCGGTGGTATTCGTCATGTTCGGCATCGAAGCCTATTACTGTGTCATTATCGCCTGGTGTGCTGATTATTTCGCGTTTTCACCGTTCCTTTCCTGGGGTCAGGATCCCAACGCCTATTTTTTCAAGTCCTTTCTTTCGCTGGGTGATAAACATCATGCCAGCGCCCTGTCCGCACCGAACGGCAAAATCCTCGTGGCGCTGGCGCTGGTGTGGATTCTGAACTGGTGGATTGTGCGGCGCGGCATTTCGCGCGGGATTGAACTCGCCAACAAGATCATGATTCCGATGCTTGTGACCATTATTCTCGTCCTGGTCGTCTGGTCGCTGATGCTGCCGGGCGGCGTGGAAGGCATAAAATGGTATCTGAAACCGGACTGGGGCAAGCTGGCCAGTCCCAAGGTATGGGTGGACGCGTTCACCCAGGTCTTTTTCTCGCTTTCCGTCGGTTTCGGTATCATGGCGGCCTTTGCATCCTATCTGCCGCGCAAGGTTAATATCATCAAAAGCGCCATCATCACGGGGATTGCCGATACCGGCGTGGCCTTCGTGGCCGGCTTTGCCGTATTCGCCACGCTGGGATTCATGGCGGCGCAGACCGGCAAACCGTTCACGGAAGTTGTAACCCAGAGCATCGGCCTGGCCTTCGTGGCCTACCCGAAGGCCATTTCCAGCATGCCGTTTCTGCCCCAACTTTTCGGCTTGCTCTTTTTCGCCGCCCTGTTCATGGCCGGTATTTCCTCCTCCATTTCACTGATCGAGGCCTTTACCACGGCGTTGCAGGACAAGCTTAAGGTTGACCGGCGTCGCATCATCCTTCCGCTCTGCCTTATCGGGTTTGCCTTAAGCGTTCTGTTCACCATGGATAATGGCATGTACTGGCTGGATATCGTGGATCACTTTATCACAAACTACGCCCTGACCGCCGTGGTGGCGCTGGAGTGCATCGTGGTCGGCTGGTTTTTTGGCGGCGCCAGGTTTCACAAGTATCTCAACGATGTATCCGAGTTCCGCTTTGTGCGGGAGTATGAGATCATGATGCGCATCCTGCTGAGCCTGGGTCTGAGCCTGGCCTGGGCGGGATTTTTCATGCTGGACGGCGGCGTGAGCGCCTTTGTCGGCCGCATGTTCGTGCTGTTCACCCTGTTCGGCGTGTGGCTGGCCAGAGACTGGTTTGACATGGCGACGAAATACGTCATTCCAGCCATTGCCATTGCACTGCTGGACCGGGCCATGGTCAGCGATATTTCCAGTCCTTACGGTGCATACCCGTGGAAAAGTATCATTATGCTGGGCGTTGGCGTACTGGCGCTGACCCTTGTCGTGGCCGTGCTGATTGATCGCGTCCGGGGCAGGGTGGCCGAAGCAGTAACAGATGAAGGGGAAAACTGAAGATGGCACTGATGATTACGGATGAATGCATCAACTGCGCTGTTTGTGAGCCGGAATGTCCGAATGGCGCGATTTTCGAGGGTGACGAAATCTACGAGATCAATCCGGACATGTGTACTGAATGCGTCGGACATTTCGATGAGCCGCAGTGCCGGAAGGTATGTCCGGTCGACTGCATACCGGACGATCCCGATCGGGTGGAATCAAAGCAGGCCCTGGTGGCCAAATACAGGCAACTCACCGGAGAGGATGGCTAGCCGGCGTGGCGGCCTGTATACCGTTTCCGGTCCGTCCGGAAGCGGCAAGACAAGTCTGTGCAAGGCCTGGCTGGCGCGCTGCCCTGATCTTAGGCTGAGCATCTCATCCACGACCCGGCCACCCCGGCCGGGCGAGTCTGATGGCAGGGATTATTTTTTCCTCAGTGAACCCGAGTTCGACTCCGCCCGCCGCTCCGGCGCCTTTCTTGAATGCGCGCTGGTGCATGGAAACTGGTATGGCACGCGGGCGGCGAATGTGGAAGCCATGCGTGAGGATGGTCATGACGTGGTGCTGGAAATAGACTGGCAGGGCGCCGGACAGGTGGCTGAAAAATGTCCGGATGCCTGCCGAATCTTCATTTTGCCGCCGTCTCTCGCGGTGCTGGAAGATCGCATGCGATTACGCGGCCAGGATACCCCTGCGGTGATCAGGCGCCGTATAGATGCCGCCAGGAAGGAAATGGCGCATGCGGACGAGGCCGATTTTCGTATCGTGAACAGCCTGTTCGGGAAGGCGCTGCAAGAGCTTTTGTCGATTTATCGCAACCGGAAACATCCGCCTGAAGGATTCTGACGCCTGATTCCTTCTTTCCGGGCAATTCCCGATGTTTGCTATTTTTCGTCCTTGCTCCTAACCTTGAAATCTGTCAGGAGGTATGAAAAACGATGGCACGTGTGACTGTTGAAGATTGTATACGCTTTTATCCCAATCGCTTTGAAATGACGCTGCTGGCCGCCCGTCGTGCACGACAACTGTTGCGTGGCATGCCGGCGGTTGCCGAGGATGAACCACATAAACCCGTGGTCCAGTCCCTGAAGGAACTGGGTGACGGCCAAATCACCTGGGAACGCGTATATGAACTGGAGGAAGCTGAACGGCAGCGCCTGATAGCGACGGCCGGCATGGACGAGGAAGAGGCGTAAAAATGGGATCGGCTCCTGGATCGTGCACGAATTACGGAATGAATATGGTGGTGTGCGATTCAAGACCTGACCGCTTGATTTGAACTGTTGTGAGCCGCATCTTTGAGATTACCGACAAGGTCCGGTCTCATGACCCCAGAGCTGATATTGATCTGATTAACCGCGCTTACGTATACGCGGCGCATGCTCACGCAAACCAGAAACGCAACTCGGGCGAGCCTTATATCATCCATCCTCTGGAGGTCGCCAATATCCTGGCCAGTCTCAGGCTTGACGACAAAAGCATTGTTACCGGGCTGCTGCATGATACGGTGGAGGATACCGCGGTTACGCTGGAGGATATCAGCGCGCGCTTCGGTGAAGAGGTTGCCCGTCTGGTTGATGGGGTAACCAAGATCGGCAAGATCCGTTTCAAATCCAGCGAGCACAAGCAGGCGGAAAATTTCCGCAAGATGATTCTGGCCACGGCCAGGGACCTGCGTGTTTTGCTGGTGAAACTCGCCGACCGTCTGCACAACATGCGCACGCTTGGCTTTCTGCCCGAGCGCAAGCGCCTTTCCATTGCCCAGGAAACCATGCAGCTGTATGCACCGCTGGCGCATCGTCTGGGCATCCAGTGGCTCAGGCAGGAACTTGAGGACATTGCCTTTTCCTATATCGATCCCGAGGCCTACAAGGATTTGTCCGAACGTATCGCCAGGCACCTGGAGGCATTGAACGAGACGCGTGAGCGGCTGGAGTATGTTTTACAGGAAGCCGTGAATCGTCAGGGTGTTGCGGCGCGTGTGCACGGGAGAATGAAACACCTGTACAGCCTGTATCAGAAAATACAAAGCAAACACCTGGATTTTGCCGAGATTTATGATCTGGTGGCTTTCCGTGTGATTGTTGAGGATATACCCACCTGTTACCAGACCATGGGCATTATTCACAGTCTGTACCGGCCGGTTCCGGGGCGCTTCAAGGATTATATCGCCCTGCCCAAGCCGAATGGCTACCAGTCCCTGCATACATCCATCATCGGTCCCGAGAATTTCCGTATGGAAGTGCAGATACGTACCGAATCCATGCACCGTCACGCCGAGGATGGCGTCGCCGCGCACTGGCTGTACAAGGAGAAGGGCGCCGATCCCGGGGAACAGCGCCAGTTCCACTGGTTGCGCCAACTGACCGAACTCTTGCAGGAAAGCGATCAGCCCAGTGAATTTCTTGAAAATGTACGTCTCGACCTGTTTGTGCAGGAGGTCTACGTGTTCAGCCGCGATGGCGATTTGTTTGCCCTGCCCCGTGGAGCGCTGCCGCTGGATTTTGCCTATGCGATTCATACCGATATTGGCAACCATTGCACGGGTGTGCGCATTAACGGCCAGCAGGCGGATTTCCAGACCCGCCTGCATAACGGGGATCAGGTTGAGGTGCTGACCAATGCGGAGCAGACCCCGAGCCGGCGCTGGCTGCAGCATGTGCGCACTCCGCGCGCCCGCCAGGCTATCCGGCAGTGGTTCCGGAGGGCGGAGAAGGAAGCCAGTGTCCGGGTGGGGCGGGAAGTGCTTGCCGAGGTGCTGGGCAAGCATACCAGGGTGGAACAAAAGATGCTGGATACCCTGCAATGCAGTGACCTTGAGCGCTTGCAGGAGAAACTCGGGCGGGGAGATATCCCCGTGGAAAGGTTGCTGGAAGCAGCCGAGCGCGAGCATATCAAAGGGCTGCGTCTGCAGGGGACTGAACAGGGCCTGATCCATGCCGCCAAATGTTGCCATCCCCTGCCCGGGGATACTGTTCTGGGACATTTTCAGCGTGGGCGTGGAATCGTCGTACATCATCAGGATTGCCCGAAGGTGGGCAAGGGCGGGCAGGAGACCTGGCTGGATGTGCACTGGCATGCTGATACGGGTCAGCTGTACCCCACGTTTCTGGAGATCAATACCCAGAACCGTCGCGGTATGCTGGCCGCCGTATCCGGGGCTATCGCTAAATCCGGTGCTGAAATAGAGGATCTTCATATTCGACAGCTGGCCGGTGATATGACCACGCTTTCCATCCTGATCAAGGTGTCCGACCGTACGCATCTGGCCGGTGTGATGCGAACGATACGCGCCCTGGATGGTGTTGTGAGGGTCAAGCGCAGCATGGCGCCGCGCACAACGCAGCGTACAGGGCACGGGCTTGGGCGCACCATCAGGGCGATGATGCGCAAGGGCCTCACGCGCCAGTCTTCCGCCGGATCATAAGGGGGGACAGGGTGGATTTGTTGCAGTCGGTTCATAGCGGGCAGGCGCCCGGGGCGGTGGGTCCGTACAGTCAGGCAATACGGCATCATGATTTACTCTGGCTGTCCGGCCAGATCGGGCTCATACCGGAAACCGGCAAGCTGGCCGGTGATGATCTCAGGGCGCAGGCGCTGCAGGTGATGCACAACCTAACAGCGGTGCTGGCGGCGGCGGGTTCAGGGCCATCCGACATTATCAAGGTCAATATCTACCTGACCGATATGGGCGATTTTGCTGAACTGAATGCGCTGTATGCCGAATGGCTGGGCGGTCACCGTCCGGCGAGGGCGACCGTGGCCGTGGCCGCATTGCCCCTGGGCGCCCGTGTTGAGATGGACCTGATCGCACGTATGCCGGAAGGTGCGCATGCAGGCGGCTAAACGCACCGTTAAAATCGCCTTTATCTCTTCCTGGATGCCCCGACGTTGCGGTATTGCCACGTTTACATCGGATATGATCGAACATGCAGGGCGGGCGGCGAAAGGATGCATGCAGCCGTGCGTGATCGCCATGGAGGCGTTCGAACCGCTGCATTACGGCGATGAAGTTCGTTGCGTGGTCCACCGTGAGCGCAAGAAGGACTATATTGCCGCTGCCGATTACATCAATTTCAGCGGTGTGAATCTTGTTGTCCTCCAGCATGAATTCGGTCTGTTTGGTGGCGATGCGGGGGCTTATATCACCCTGCTGCTGGGACGTCTGAACGTTCCGGTGATCACCACGCTGCACACCATCCTTGAACAACCTGATACACAGCAGCGCCGGGTAATTACGGATGTCGCCAATGCATCCGCCAGGCTGGTGGTAATGAGCCGGCGGGGCGTCGCCATGCTGCGGGATATTTATGGCATTGCCGGAGAGAAGGTTGAATTTCTGCCGCATGGCCTGCCGGCGCTTTCATTTTCAAATTCCGCTCCCTTCAAGCACGAGCTGGGATTCCACCAGCGCAAAATTGTCCTCACCTTTGGCTTGCTGAGCCGTAACAAGGGCATTGAATGGGCCGTCCGGGCCCTGCCGGATGTGGTTCGCGCGCATCCGGATATTCTCTATCTCGTACTCGGCGCCACGCATCCGGAAGTGAAAAAGGCGGATGGAGAGGAATACCGGCTCTCCCTTCGGCGCCTGGTAAAGGATCTCGGGCTGGAAAAGCATGTGGTGTTTATCAACCGTTTTGTGACGGATGAAGAACTGCACCGCTACCTGAGTGCAGCCGACTATTATCTGACGCCCTACCTGTCCCGTGAGCAGATCACGAGCGGTACGCTGGCCTTTGCCCTGGGATTGGGCAAGGCGGTGATTTCCACGCCCTACTGGTACGCAGAGGAACTGCTGGCCGACGGGCGGGGTATCCTGGTTCCATTTCGGGATGAGGCGGCAATCACCGCGGCGCTCATGAATCTGCTGGAGGATCCGGATGCATGCGAAGCGATGCGCCGGCGCGCTTTCGATTACGGCCGCGCCATGACCTGGCCCAAGGTGGGGGAAGGCTACTGGCGCCTATTTCTTGCCTGTGCCACGGACCGGATTGTACCGGTTCGGACCACCGGATTTACCCCTGCTTCGCATATCTCGGTTGTGGACCTGCCGGAATTGCGGCTGGATCATTTCCAGCGTCTGACGGATGATACAGGTATCATCCAGCATGCGGTTCATACCGTGCCGGATCGCCGTCACGGCTATTGCACCGACGACAATGCCCGTGCTCTGGAGGTCATGGTGCGCCTGTATCGCCAGCGCAAGGATGTGAATTCGCTGCGCCTGCTCGATATCTATCTTGCCTTTCTGCTGCAAGCCCGCAAAGAGGACGGCACATTCAACAATTTTATGTCGTTTGATCGTCGCTTTCTTGCACCCGTACGGTCCGATGACGCCTCCGCCAGGGCAATCCAGGCGCTGGGTGCGCTGATCGCATGGCCGCCCAGGCCATCCCTTACCATGCTTGCAAGCACCATTTTCAGGGCTGCCATAGCAGCGACCTGTTACAGTTTACGCGGGCGCGCCTACGAAATTCTGGGCCTGGCCGATTACCTCAGGGAATTCCCGGATGATTCGGATATGCGCCGGGAAATGAAACGGGCGACGGACGAGATTGTGCAGGCATTCCATGTCACCGCTACGGCCGACTGGCAGTGGTTTGAGGATTGCCTGACGTATGACAATGCCGTATTGCCGCATGCCCTGTTCGTCGCCGCACGCATACTGAAAAATGATGCCTGGCGGGCCGTCGCCGTGGACGCCTGTCGTTTCCTTGTGAGCGCGACGTATGCCGATAATCATTTTTCCTTTGTGGGCTGTCATGGCTGGTATCCGAAGGATGGGGAAAAAGCGCAGTATGACCAGCAGCCCCTTGACGCCGCCTCCACGGTGCGCATGTTGCGCGCGGCATTTGATGCTACGGATGATACCTATTACCTTGGCCTGGAGCGCAAGGCTTTTGACTGGTTTCTGGGTGAGAATGACGGTCATGTCGCCCTGTTTGACTTCGCATCCAAAGGCTGCTTTGATGGTCTCACGCCCGACGGGGTTAATGCCAACCAGGGTGCTGAAAGTCTGATCGCATATACACTCGCTCACCTGAGTATTGAAGAGGTGCAGGTGGATAAGAACAGTAGGCAGTAGACTGACAACTGAACACTGACGACTGACCTTAAAGGGGGGATTGCCATGAAGCCCATTGTTATGGTCTCCAGTTGGCCGCCGCGGCTGTGCGGTATCGCCACCTTCGCCGAGGAGGCACGGGAATTTATTCAGAAACACAATCCGGGCCGCGACGTGCTCGTGATCAGTCATACGGATGGCGCGGGTGACGGCGTCTTTCCCCTGATTGACATGGCGCGGCCGGACTGGTGGAAGCCGGTGGTCAGGAAGATTGAAGCACTTGATCCGTATGCGGTGCACATCGAACATGAATATGGCCTGTATGAATATCGTGATGATCGCGGCAAGGGCGATGGCAATGCCGGGTTTCTTTCCCTGCTGGGGGCGATATCCGGTTATCCGGTTATCGTTGAGCCGCATACGATTCATGGGCGCATGAATGAATTCGAGGCCAATTTTGTGTATCAAATGTGCAAACGCACCGATGTGGTGTTGTTCAAGTGCGACTATCAGAAATGGCGGCTGGACTGGACGATGCGCGGTTTCGGCTGGGAGACGCCGAAGAATGTGATGGTGATTCCGCATGGCGCCCGCCCCGATCGGCGCTGGCCGGTGGAGGATATTCCGCGGCTGCGCGCTGAACTGGGTCTGGATAAGGTGGCGACGCTCGGGCCCCATCTGGTCGGCCTGGTCGGCTGGATTCAGTCCAACAAGCGTTGGGATATTCTCATCTCCATGTGGAAGGAGATTTATCAGGAAATCAAGCATCGGACTGGCGAGGAATGGGATTTGCTGGCAGCGGGCGCCATGCGTGACCCTGCTCATAAAGGGGACTACGAGCGCTATAAAAGCGGCGTGGAGATGCTCGAAGGCGAAGGTTTGGCGCATTATTTCGAGTTCGTGCCACGCGGCGATATCTATTACAAGGTCATGGCCGTGTGCGATTTTATCGTACTGCCTTCCATGGATGAAACCCAGTCCGGCACCCTGGCCCGGATTATTGCGCTGAACAAGCCTTATATTACCACGGCGCCAATGGAGGGATTGACCTCGCAAACGCTGGAATCCGACGGCGGCCTGCTATTTACCACCAAAGAAATGCTCAAGGAAAAAACAATCCGGCTGGCGTGTTCCGAAACACTGCGCATGCAATTCGGCAATAACCTTAAGCATTATCTGGATGATGTCGTTTCATGGGACGTCGTAGCCGAACAATACAATAAGGCCTATGTGCTGGCGCGCAAGGCGAAAAAAACGGGAGAAAAACCGGAACTCCCCATGGAATTCTGATGCGGGAGGCGCAACTGTTCCATCGGCATGAAGGTGGTCCCGTCCTGTCGGCCGGAGACCTCCCCTGGCCGGTGAATTCGGTATTCAATGCCGGCGCCGCGTTGCTGGATAATGAAACCCTGCTCATGCTGCGGGTTGAAGATCGCCGCGGTTGCTCACATTTTGTCATCGCACGCAGTTCCGACGGCATCGGCGACTGGCGGGTGGACGCCAAACCGGTCTTCAGCCCGGATACCGGTCATCCTGAAGAGGTATGGGGGGTGGAAGACCCGAGGCTGACCTGGATTGAGGATATCGGGATATGGGCCATGGCCTATACGGCCTATTCGGATCGGGGCGTGCTGGTTTCGCTGGCGACGACCACCGATTTTACCACTTTTGACCGGCAGGGCCCGGTGCTGGCGCCGGACAACAAGGATGCGGCGCTGTTCCCCTTGCGTTTTGACGGTCGCTACGCCATGTTGCACCGGCCGGTGCCCGCCACCCCCGGTCACGCCGCCAATATCTGGATTGCATTCTCCCCGGATCTGGTGCACTGGGGCGGCCATCGGCAGATCATGGCCGCCCGCGGCCCGGGCCGGTGGGATGCGGCCAGGATCGGTGTCGGGCCGCCGCCCATGGCGACATCCGAAGGCTGGCTGTTGCTCTACCACGGCGTGCGACGCATTGCCGGACAGGATGTTTATCGCCTCGGTCTGGCGTTGCTGGACCTCGAGGATCCCGCCCGTGTGATCCGGCGCGGGGACGCCTGGGTGCTGGCGCCGCAGACATCCTTTGAGCGCAGCGGAGATGTGAACAATGTGGTTTTTCCCTGCGGCTGGACCTGTACCGGCGATGAACTCCACCTGTATTACGGTGCTGCCGACACGACGATGGCACTGGCTACGGCAAGCCTTACGGAAGTACTGGACTGGCTGAAACGATCAGTACAACCATGAGAACCGCGAATACACGCGAAATGAAAATAGCCCTGCTTTCACCCATCGCCTGGCGCACGCCGCCTGTGGCCTATGGTCCATGGGAGCAGGTGGTGTCGCTGTTGGCGGAGGGGATGGTGGAACGGGGCCTGGATGTAACGCTGTTCGCCACCGCCGACTCTCAAACCCGCGCCCATTTGCATGCCGTCTGCCCCAGGCCATACGAGGAAGATGCGACCATCAACCCCAAGGTGTGGGAATGCCTGCATATCTCGGAACTGTTTGAACACGCGGGCGAATTCGACATCATCCACAATCATTTTGATTTTCTGCCGCTGGCCTGGACGCGGCTGGTTGGTACGCCGGTGGTTTCGACCATTCACGGCTTTTCATCGCCGGATATTCTGCCCGTGTATGAAAAATACAATGCGGATGTCCATTATATTTCCATCAGCGATGCCGATCGCAGCCCGAAGCTCGATTACACGGCTACCATCCACCACGGCATTGATCTGTCCCGTTTTACCTTCCGTGAGACGCCCGGTAACTACCTGTTGTTTTTCGGCCGCATGCACCCGGACAAGGGTGCGGCCGAGGCGATCAGGATTGCCCGTGCCGCCGATATGCCGCTCATCATGGCCGGGCCGATACAGGATGAGGCCTATTTTTCCGCCCGTGTAGAGCCATATATCGACGGCGCGAGGGTGAAATATGCGGGTAGCGTGGGACCTCACGAACGCGACCGGCTGCTGGGCGGGGCGCGTGCACTGTTACATCTGATCGCCTTTGCCGAGCCGTTCGGATTGTCCGTGGTGGAGGCCATGGCCTGCGGCACGCCTGCCATCGCCATAGCCCGCGGCTCGATGCCGGAGATCATTCGCGATGGCAAAACGGGCTTTCTGGTGAAGAATGCGCAGGAGGCCGTTTGCGCCGTGGCGCATCTGGATGAGGTTTCGAGAGAGGCTTGTCGGCGGGAGGCCGAGACCCGTTTTTCCGCCGCCCGCATGGTGGATGACTACATACGGGTCTACGAGAAAATTCTGGCCGGCCAGGAGTGGCGCCGGCCATGGGGATTTTATGAGGTGCTCGCCGATGAGCCGGACCACAAGGTTAAGCGCATTACCGTGTGTCCCGGCCGGCGCCTGTCGCTGCAACGCCATCGGCGACGCGACGAGCACTGGCATATCATCAAGGGAAGGGGCGATATACGGCTGAACGGGAAGGATATCGCCGTCGCCGGCGGGGATTCCGTGGATATTCCGCGTGGCACGCTGCATCGTATCGCCAACACGGGATCGGAAGATGTCGTGTTTATCGAAGTGCAGTGCGGCGACTATTTCGGCGAGGATGATATCGAGCGTATCGAGGATGATTATGGCAGGGCCTGACCTCAGGAGCTTGTATGATTGCAAGACCGGGCTCTTTTAACCCTGCTGAGGTTGATTTCTCGAATATGTAATCTATGATAGAATCATATTTTTTGTATTAGCGAGGACTTGCCATGAGAAACATTACTGCGACAGAACTAGCCAGAAATCTGCGTCAGGTGTTGGATAACATCATGTCCACGCATGAAGAATATGTCATTGAACGGAACCACCGGCAAATCGCCCGTATTGTTCCCGGCGCCGGACAACAGACAGCGCTTGAAGCCATGACCGACCTGTACAGAACCTTGTCGGAGGATGCAGCAGAAAACTGGCTCAAGGACAGTCAGAGTATGGCAAGCACGAACAGTGAGGAAATTCGTAATCCATGGGGTTCCTGATTGACACCTGCATCTGGATTGATGTGGAGCAGGGCCATCTTGCGCCCGGAGATGTCGCATCTGTCACGGGTGTAATGCCCGTATTTATCTCGCCGGTAACCATTGCGGAGTTGAAATTCGGCGTGGAAGCCGCGGCGGAAGCCTCGATACGCCAGAAACGGCTGGCGGCCCTGCGCCGTTTGCGGAACAAGCCTTTGTTGACGATTGATGGTAATACCGGTGAAATCTTCGGTGGGCTGGCCGCGGCCATCAAGAATGCGGGAAGACAGCATCGTTACCGCGTGCAGGATTTATGGCTTGCCAGTCAGGCCATCCAGCATGGCTACCATCTGCTTACCCGCAACCGGCAGGATTTTATGGATATTCCTGGCCTTGATCTTGCCGTGATTTGAACGAACGATGAAAATTAAAGAACCGGGCCCAAAACTGTGCTTTAATTCCGTAACCCTGACGCAGGACGAAGATGATGGCGGCTACGTTGTCGCTTTTCGGGACTTGCCCGAAGCCATTACGCAGGGTGATATGGTGGAAAAACATGTCTCAGACACTTGATTTAACGCCTAAAACCGGTCCTGTAATCCACCGCTATGCGAAGAATCCGATTCTGACGCCGGCGGATGTGCCGTATCCGGTTTCAACGGTGCACAACGCCGCCGTGGTCAAATATGACGGGCGCTACATCATGCTGTTCCGCTCCCATCTGCATAACGGCCGTTCCGTGATCGGCATCGCCGAAAGCGATGACGGCTTCCACTTCTCGGTGCGGCGTGAGCCATGGCTGACGCCGGCGGCCGAAGGCGAGTTTGCTGAATATGAGGCGTTCGGCGTGGAGGATCCGCGCATCTGCCGTATGGATGATACCTTTTACATCACCTACAGCGCCTATTCCGCTCATGGCGTACGCATTGCGCTGGCGAAAACGCATGATTTCAGAACAGTGGAACGGGTCGCACTGATTACCGGGGCGGACATGCGCAATGTCGTGCTGTTTCCACAGCGCTTTCATGGTCGTTATGTGCGTCTGGATCGCCCGCACGGCGACATTGCACCATGGTCGATATGGATGTCGTCATCACCCGATCTGATCCACTGGGGGGCGTCACGCCGCCTGATCGCACCTGTGCCGTATCACTGGGATGAAATGAAAATCGGGCCGGGGGCGACGCCGTTTGTCACCGGCCGGGGCTGGTTGTCCATCTATCACGGTGTGTTTGAAACCATGGGCGGGGCCGTGTACCGGCTGGGTGTCGCCCTGCATGCGCTGGATGATCCGGCCCGCATCCTTGGCGT
This sequence comes from uncultured Zetaproteobacteria bacterium, assembly GCA_964628185.1. Taxonomy (GTDB): domain Bacteria; phylum Pseudomonadota; class Zetaproteobacteria; order Mariprofundales; family Mariprofundaceae; genus CAZVLQ01. The sequence goes on from CAZVLQ010000020.1 coordinate 32,581, forward strand.
CGCCGATGACTGGATTCTGGAGCCGGAAGCACCGTGGGAACGGGTCGGCTACGTGCCCAACGTTGTGTTCTGCTGCGGTGCCGTGCCGGAGGACGATGGTACGGTCAAGATTTACTGGGGCGGGGCGGATACCGTGATGTGCGTCGGCACGGCCTCCATTGAAGCCTTGGTGGATCTGTGTCTTGAGCGCGGCAGGCCGCCCCTGCCTTAAATCAAAAAAGTTGGCAGTCGGCAGTTAGCAGTAGTCAGTTAGGAACTGATGACTGCCTACTGATGACTGACGTCTAGGCTTTCTGCACCTTGCCGGAACGCAGGCAGCGGGTGCATACGCGGATATGGCTGATGTGACCGCCGACGATAGTGCGCATCCTGTGCAGGTTCGGCAGGAAACGGCGGCGGGTCGTGTTGTGGGCGTGACTCACGTTGTTCCCGCTCATCGGTCCCTTGCCGCAGATGTCGCACCGTTTGGCCATGACACACCTCTTATAACCTGCCTTGTGCAGGTTGGAATGGCGGCGCACTTTAGGCGAAGATGCATTTGGAAACAAGCGCCGATTTTGCGTCAGTGAAGGAACATAAGCTGCCTGCGGTTGTCTGCCGCAGGAAAGTCAGCCATGATTTCAGCGTGTATCGGGCTTTGTTGCAGGATGCCGGCATGGTTCCGGGCGTTGGCAAGGCGCTGGCGAAGCGGCTCGCCGGCAGCGGTATCCATTATCTGGGCGACTTGCTCCTGTTCCTTCCCAAAGGCTATGTGGATGACCGGATCAGTGTTCCCATCCGAAGCCTTAAGGAGGGGGTGCCGGCCCGCAGCAGCGGGCAGGTGCTGCAGGTCAGGTCGGCGGGCACGGGGAAAAAACGCCAGGCCGTCGTCACTTTGGGAGACGACAGCGGGGCACGCCTGCAGCTTCGTTTCTTTCATTCATCCTATGTACTTCGCGATGCACGTCTTGCGCCGGGACGCAATATCAGCGTTCGCGGCAGGCCAGAGTGGTGGCATGGAAGCTGCCAGATGCTACATCCCGAATGGATGCCGCTGGAGTCGTTCCATGGCGGCTGGAAGCCGGTTTATTCATCCCTGGCCGGACTAAGCGGGAAGCGGATGGCCGGCCTGATCGCACGCGCCCTGCCGCTTGTTTCCGCGTCCGCGGTCAGTCCCCTTGATGCCGGATTGACGTCGTATCCGCCCCTGTCGAAGGCCCTGCGCCTGATTCATGCTCCTCCCGATACCGGCCCCGATTCGGATGCGGTGCGAAAGAGCTATGAACGCCTGCGGCTGGAAGAATTGCTGGTTTATCTGCATCTGATGCGGGATATGCGCAGGAAGGCCCAGATTCCCGCGCCGTCATGGAAAGGCGCGGCGCTGGCGCGCAGCCTGCTTGAAAGCCTGCCCTTTCCGCTTACCGGGGCGCAGGCTTCCGCCTGGGATGAAATCCGCTCCGACCTGGCCGGCGGCCGGCGCATGCACCGGTTGCTGCAGGGCGATGTCGGGGCGGGAAAAACATGGGTTGCGGCGCTGGCCTTGCTCACGGCCGTGGAGCACGGCTGTCAGGCCGCCCTGATGGCCCCGACCAGTGTGCTGGCACGGCAGCATGCCGAAACGTTGAACGCCCTGTTTGCACCTCTGGGTAGAAAAATCGTTCTGCTGACCGGCGGCATGCGCACCGCCGCGCGTCGGGAGATTCTGCAGGGGCTGGCCGATGGCGGTATTGATATGGTGGCCGGAACGCACGCGCTGATTTCGGAGGATGTGCGCTACCACAGGCTCGGGCTTGCCGTGGTGGACGAGCAGCACCGTTTCGGCGTGCGGCAGCGCTGGGCTCTGACCGGCCGCGGAGCGTCCGTCCATCTGCTGGCCATGACGGCCACGCCTATTCCACGTTCACTGGCCCTGGCGATTTATGGTGATATGGACTTAAGCCTGATGCGGGGGATGCCGCCGGGGCGCAAGCCGGTAGAAACGCGACTGGTGGCAAGGCGCGGCCGGCTGGCCGAAGGCATGCGGCACATTCTGGACGAGGGTGGTCGCATCTACTGGATTGTACCACGCATTGACGATGAGGAAGACGGCGTTTCCGTCGGGCAGCGGGTAGAGGCGTTGCGGCCGCATTTCCCCGGCATGGCGATTTTGGGCTTGCACGGGCGCATGAAACAGCAGGAGAAAGAAGCGGCACTGGCCGCCTTTGCTTCCGGCCGCTGCCGGATACTGGTTTCCACCACCGTGGTTGAGGTTGGCGTCAATGTGCCCGAGGCACGGCTGATTGTGATCGAGCAGGCGGAAGGATATGGCCTGGCCCAGTTGCATCAGCTTCGGGGCAGGGTGGGGCGCAGCGATGCGCAGGGCTATTGCATCCTTCTACCGTCGAACAATGTATCCGAAGCTGCGCTGGCGCGCCTGCGGCACATGGCTACCCATCACGATGGACTGGAACTGGCGGAACTGGATTTGAAGCTGCGCGGTGCGGGGGATGCGCTGGGCGCCCGGCAGAGCGGCGCGGCGGGATTCAGGCTGCTGGATATCGTCAGGGATGCCGGGCTGATCCGCTACTGGCACGCACATTTACCGGATGCGCACCCGACCGAGCCAATGATCCGCTTCTGGCGACCCCTGGCGGAAAGCGTGGATTAAACAAGAGTCGCGGATTTAACTACCATGCAAAATCCGATGGTAGACCCCGTTACCGTTGGATGATTGCACTATTTGATAGCACTTGCTAAACTATGCGTTATGAACAGTAAACACAGGAGGACGTTAAACGAGATATTTTCTCAACCTGTGAATGGTAACATGGAGTGGCAAAAAATTGAGTCGTTATTTTTAGCCCTGGGAGCGACTCGAACAGAGCGGTCTGGTTCGGCAGTGAGTTTTGTTTTACATAACGTGCGTGCAGACTTTCATCGCCCGCACCCTGATAAAACAGCCCTCCGCTATCTTGTGAAAGATGCGCGTAAATTTCTGGAAATGGCAGGAGTGACACCATGAACATGATGAAATATAAAACGTATGTGGCACGCATTGAGTATGATGAGGAGGATCGCATCTTCGTGGGCCACTTAGCGGGTATTAGCGATATCGTAGGCTTTCACGGCTCAACGGTTGATGAGTTGGAATCTGCATTTCATCAGGCGGTGGATGATTATATTGCTTTATCCGAAGAGATGGGTCGGCCTGCGCAAAAGCCTTATTCGGGTAATTTGATGTTAAGGGTTTCACCGGATATTCATGCGGCGGTCGCCGTTGCCGCCAAGGTACAGGGAAAGAGCATCAATCAGTGGGCGGCTCAAGTATTGGATAAAGAAGCACATATTCACTGATATTCACCGAAAATATCGACCATCGCGCATCCGTCCATGTTGAAGAATGATCCGGCACTTTTGGAGATTCCAGCCAGGACGACAGATGAACCGAGGTATTTACTTGATCGGGCATTCGATAACGGCAAGGATATTACCGGTTCTCTGGATTTGTCCCGCCAGCGCAGACCCGAACTGGAACAGAAAAGAGTCAATGTTGATTTTCCCGTCTGGATGATTCACAAGTTGGACAGAGAGGCAAGACGCCTGGGCGTTACGCGGCAATCCGTAATCAAGATGTGGCTTGCCGACCGTCTGAAAGAAGCCGCGTGACACAGAATCAATGGTTCCTGAACAGGCAAAATTTTAGCACTGCCTCAGCAACACTTTCCAGGCATCTACTTCATGAAGAAGGCTGTGAAGAGAAAAGGATACACTGTCCCCGATTTTCAAACATGCCGGGAGTTGACATTGGTATGGTATTCAGCTCTATTTATAGTACTAAACAGGAGCTGCCAT
>CAZVLQ010000021.1:0-34883 GCA_964628185.1 uncultured Zetaproteobacteria bacterium
GCAAATAGATTATCCCTGTTTTCAGCCTCCCAACGAACTAAGGGGCTTGTGTAACAGCCTATTGATTGAACATTGGCCTTTTGGCGGCACAAAATAATGGAATTTCGTGTTCTAACTTCATTGCCAAAAAGCGCACTTGGTATTCGGTCAAAATGAGAGCACCACAATAAACCTAGTTGATTAAATAGGAATTCTCGAAGGCGTGCAAAGGGCTTTTTTGTAGAGAAGGCTATGGACAGTGGAAGAATTAAGCCCATGCCACTTTTCACATCGAGCAACTCTATGCTGCGTTCGATTACCAATGTATAGATATCCTCATCCCTACTCCAGCGATCTAAAGCACTTACAAATGAGCTACGTAAAAGTTGTCTGGATAGGTTCTTAGGTATGTTTGCATACGGTGGGTTGCCGATAATTACATCAAAGCCGCCAATCTTCATGATGCCGTAAAAGTCCACGCACCAATGGAAAGGTTGATGGCTTGCCTTCCATGCTTGATATTTTCCTTCATGGGTTAGCTCAGATGCTTGTATGCCATACTCGTTGGCGAGCAAACGGTTTAGCTTTTCTTCCAACGTATCAAGTTTGTGGCGCAGAGCTAGTTTATCAGCGGCAGTCACTTTTCCACCAAGTTCCGATTGTTGTAGCCGGAATTGTCGAAAGGCTCGGTCCGCAATCTCTGCTTCTTCCTCAATCGCACGCAAGGCCTCCTGATCCTCTCCAAACATCAGGCGGCCCTGGCCCTGTGCTGTGTTCTGCATGGCCTTTCTGACATCTTTTAAATTTGCAAACCCCACCAGTGTATTACCGGAACGGATGTTGAAATCAATGTCCGGCAGCGGCTCCAACCCCATGTTCGGCCTTTGCTCATCCCTCTCGGTCAATGAGGCGAGTTTGAGGAACAGGCGCAGCTTGGCGATCTCGGTCGCCTCCTCCATGATGTCCACGCCGTAGAGGTTGTTCAGGATGATGGACTTGTAGATGAAGTAGCGGCGGTTCGGATGCTTTTCCATCTCCGCCTGAACCTTTCTGAAATCACTGAATTTCTCCGGCCTGTTCTTTTCGGTGGAGCGCTCCAAATCCTCAAGAAATCCCTGCATACGCTCCAGGCAGGTTTCGTACAGCGGTTCCAGAATATTCAACGCGGCGAAGAGGAACGCACCGGAGCCGCAGGTGGGATCGAGTACCGTGACCTTGTTGATCGACTTCCAGAAGGCGCGCAAGAGTTCCGGTCCTTCGCAATTGGCTATCACATCCTCGGCAAACTGGCGCATGTCCAGATTCAGCGTGATGAAATCGTTGATGCTTGTGACTTCTCCCTGTGCCAGCTTGCCACGCACTTCTTCATATCGCTTGCGGCGCGCTACCACTTCCCTCCATATCTCGGTGGGTAGCGCATATTCAGGAGGCGCAGGTGTGTTCCAGTCACCGCGTTTGGACACATCATGCAGCCCCACCGCAATGTTCTCTGGCAGTTCATGCTCCGCGCCGTGCCTGACCGCATCGAAGATGTAGCGGTCCGGGTCTTCTTTGAGCAACCGCCACATGTGGCTTTCCGGCCGGAAGGCAATCGGGCAGGTCTTTCTCGCGGCATCGAACAGAAACGGAACGAGGGTGGAACGGGAGATATACTCGGTGATGTCCTCTTTAGTGTAGTAAGCCCCCATCTGCTTCTGGTTGATGTATTTCTCGAAGATATAGCCCAGCACGTCTGGATTGATCTCGCTATCGCTGCGAAGTGGCCGGTCATCCAGGTGCCAGCGATATTGATCGAAGAAGTCGAACACGCGTTCAAAGGCGTCATCGCCGATGTCAATGCCAGAATGGTTCTCCTCGATCGGATGGCTGGCGAATAGACCGCCGTTCAGATACGGCACCTTGCCGATCAGCGCCTCCAGTGCGGCATCATGCTGGTCATCACCCAGACCTTCGTGGAACAGACGCAGCAGGAAATAGCGATAGAAGGAATAGAATTTGTCGCCGCCGTGTTGCTTTCTGACGGTCTGCATCCGGTTACGCAGATAATCCGTATCGCCGTCAAGATAGCCCTTTTTCTGAATGAAATAGCAGAACATCAGGCGGTTCAGCATCACCGAGGCGTACCACTCTTTGTCTCCCTGCTCAGTGATGCCATTGATGAAGCCGAGGAATGCCTTGTGCTCATCCTGAAAGCGCTTGTAGAAGGCCTTGGTGACGCGCTCCACGTCGAAGGCACGGCGGGTACGGGCTGTAACCGCCGTGGTCGTGGTCTCCTCTTCTTCCTCGAACGGGACATAGAGCGCTTCAAGCCGCTGCACCATGGCTTCGCCGGACTGGCCCTTCTGAAATTCATGTTCCCGGCAGGCCAGCGGCTTGCCTGACTCCCGGCGCACCCATTGCCATTTCTGGATGGTCTGCTCGGGATCGGTATAGATGATCAGATGCTCGCGAATCTGTTTGGTGAGTTGATGCTCGATCTTGCGGCGGGTGGCATTGTCCGGGATTTCCCGGCACAGGAAGACGCCGACGCCGCGCTTCTCGGCTATACGCTCAAGCGAATAACTTTCTTCGTTGACTTCAATGGAGATGGGGCTGCCATGATAATGATCCCAGCCCAGTTCCTCGATGAACAGCCCCTTGAAATCAAAGCCTTGCAATCGCCGCCGGACCGACTCCCGATTAAAGGCCATTACTCGCATTCCTCCGTCCGTTCGAACAGTCCCAGTGAACAAATGATGCGCGGTTCGTGGGAAATTTCTTCCTCGTGGATGATGCACAGCCGGTCATCCTCGCGCAGGTTAATCACAAGCTGGGCCAGATCAGCATCACTGATGCCGCTCCTTAGCTGCCGGTTCAGGCTGTCCACGGCGTAACGCTTGAGCGGATAGCGGTACACATCCTCGATGGCCTTGCTCAAGGCCGGCGTGTCGAACAGCGTATCCTTCACTTCTTCGGCATGGCGTTTCAGTCGCTCATAGGTCTTGTAGCGTGCGCCGCTTGGCCTGCCAAGGCCGCCGCCGATGAATTTTTCTTCCTCGGCAATAAGACGTACGCCTTGCTCAACAAGCTCATGATGCCTGGCATGACGGGGAATGGCAGGCGTATCCGGTTCGCAGGACGCCGCTCTTAAGATAGCAAATTGGGATTGGGTGACCGTCTCGCCCTGCTTGTCCACCCATGCCAGCGCATCATGCCCCGCATCGCTTTGCACATAGGCCAGCACGCCCTCCGGCCTGTCCTTCTCAGGGATCATGGCGCGGGTGGAATACACCACGTTGGGCAATTCCGGGATAATAGATTTCAGTTTTTCATCCCGCTTCACAGCCTGGTTCCAGATTTCGTATGCCTGGGACGCCAAATCCACCTCGCCGTCCGCATCGCCATCGAGAACGCCTGATTTCTCATTGTACAGATTCAGGATGCCCTGTTCGCTGGTATCCTCAAAAAAGGTTTCATCCGTACCCACCACCTCGGCATTTTGCTGCAAGCGTTGATGCACGCGGGCGCGCAGGCGGATAATGCGCTCCACGCCGTCCGCGGGCAGGAAGGTGTAGCAGTGAATGTCTTCCGCCTTCTGGCCTATCCTGTCCACGCGCCCGGCGCGTTGAATCAGGCGGATAATGGCCCAGGGAAGATCGTAGTTCACAATCACGGAACAATCCTGAAGATTCTGACCTTCACTCAAGACATCCGTGGCAATCAGAATACGCAATTCCTCATCCGGGCTGACTTTGTGCCGTTTACCGTTGGAGTCCGGAGAAAAGCGCCAGGCCAGTGCAGTGGGATTGTCACTATCTCCGGTCACCGCCGCAATATGCGTTAATCCGGCGGCAGTCAGATGCTTTTCGAGATACTGGGCGGTATCGGAGAACTGGGTGAAGACCAGCACCTTGTCTTTAGGATGTTGCTCAGTCAGCAAATGAACAAGCTGTTGGAGTTTGGCATCGTGCTCCGCTGCCCAATTTCCGCAACGTGCAAGCACTTCCATCAATGCATCACAATCCTCACCCAACTTATCAGCCAGATCCGGTTTAAATAGAGAGGATCGAATCCATTTGAACCGGCGTTTGAATTTCCCTGCGTATTGATCATACAACGATGCGGCAGTGCTACGGAATACGCCTGCATCCGTGATTCGATTTATATGGACGGATTCCTGATCGGACGCATCTTCATCAAAGATATCAACCAGCATGCCGGGGGAATCCGCGTCTGCGTCGGTAAAACGGGTGTCCAGCATCTCGGCGCTTTGTGTGCCGATGGGCAGCGGTAAATTATTTTCAATGGCATGCAGAAAAATGAAATTGCGCAAAATGTGACGTTCAATGGACAGAATGAAGGCGTCACCGCCGCTTTCCAGGCGTTTGAACAGATTCGTGCGGCAGAATCCCATCAGGCGCTTGCCGGCACGGGACAGGTTCTGCAATTGACTGTCTTCATGCTGCGTGGCCGGGGTCTCCGGATCGGGGTGCTCGTAATTTCCAAGGCCATAACGGGGAAGAGCCAGTCCGTTAATGGCATCGACAATTTGGGGGGCATACAGCCGCGCATAGGGATCATCAGGATCATGGTCATCGATGGTAAATTTGACCGTGCGGGGAAGACGCTGCGGGAAATAGGAACGGCTGCCGTCGGCGAAGGTCAAAAACTTACGGTCGTTGGATGGGTCAGTTTCGGCATAATTATCCATAATGAAGGTTCGCGTGCGCCGTACCAGATAGAGGCGCATCAGTTCGCGCCAGTCATCCGGATACTCGCTTTTTTCAAAGGCGGCTAGTGAGCGCACCGGACACTGGTGACGGCGGGAAAATTCAATTTCTCCCATTTCTCTCAATAGCTCTTCCGGCCTCATGCCGATGTCCTCGTCTTCCTTGATAAATAACCTCAATTGATTGGCCAGATCAAGATAGGTTTTATTGTAGGGCGTGGCGGAAAGCAAAATGCACTTGCTGTCATTCTTTTCGATATATTCATGGATAACCCGGTAACGCACGCCATCCCGATTGCGCAGATTGTGGCTTTCATCAATCAGCACGAGACGGTAACGGCGCAGTTCCGGCAATTCCCGGTCCACGCGGCTGATTGAAACCACCTTGGGATGAAGCCTGTAGCGGGCCGCGTAGTCCTCCCACATCCCAACCAGATTCTTGGGGCAGATAATCAGCGTTTCAAGGCCATGATCATCTTCAAAGATGCGCGCCAAAGCAGTTGCCATCAGGGTCTTGCCGAGGCCCACCACGTCGCCAATGATTACGCCACCACGTTTGTTCAGATGATGGGCCGCCACCTTGACGGCGGCCTTCTGGAAATCAAACAGGGTATCCTCAAATTCGCGGGGAAGTCGGAATTCAGTCAGGCCAGCTCTGGCCTCCTGAGACAGGTGATAGGCCATCTTGAGATAGATGTAATACGGCGGCAGTTCTTCATCTCTCGCCCAGCTTTCGTCGATGATATCGGCCAACTCTTCTGAAATATCCAGGCACCAGCGATCCTGCCAGCGATCCTGAAACCACCGTTGTAATTTGTCGCATGCATCATGATCCAGTACGTCCACGTTCAGTTCGCCCTGCTTGCTTAAGCCCGCGAATGTGAGGTTGCTGCTACCGAGAAAGCCAGTGATGGGATTGTTTGGGTCTTCACGATAAAGGAGGTAAAGCTTGGCGTGGAGGGTGTGCCGCAGGTAAAGCTTGGTGACCAGTTTTCCTGATCGGAGCTGACGGCTTAATCGGCGAAGGGCTTTTTCATCCTTGTCGGTTGGAGCGCCAAACATCAACTGATCACGAAACTCTTCCGCCATTCGTTTCTTGATTTTCAAAGCAGATGACTGATCCATGCCTTCATCAGTCCGGATCAGGCGATAGGCTTTCTTAAGCTCATCCTGAGGGAGGCTTTGCATGCCAACGAGTAACCGGCAGCAGGCGTGCTCACCGCCAGGCCATGGCTCAATGAGTAAATCCAGATGCTGCCAGCCGCGCAGATTGAAGTAGCCGACGCAGAAGTCGGCGCGGTGCGACAGCGCCAGCGTATCCTTGAGTGCTGGCAGCATTTGCAGTTCGATGTTGTCAAAGATGCGCGGCACTCGTATTCCTCCATCCTTATGAGCAAACCATAGCCAATCAAAGTCAGCTTATCATGTGGTTTCTTTGTTGAGCTTTTTAATCAGGATGACTGGTGGATGGCGGGAAGGGGGGGTGCGGATTCAGGGAGTGCCGGTGTACAGCGTGGTATCCGGATGGAAGGCGGCCCAGGCGAACCAGTACAGGATGATGCCGTCCAGTTGCTTGCCGCTGGTTGCATCAACAATCTCCACGATTCCTTCCCTGTTGCGCACGATCAGCCTGTGATGATTCCATGTTTCCCGGACCGGGCCGGATTTTCTGATGGTGGAAACCGGCCAGGCACGGGCGGCGCCATCCAGTTTGAGCCCGATGATCCATGTCTTGGGATGAAGGCGCTCATCATGGTGGCGTACGGGGAAATAGAGATCGCGACTTTGTTCATAACCGGCATAGGGGTTGCGGTTATAATCACGGGAATAGCCCGTCTTGCGGGAAAGCACAGTGGTGTTCGGATGTCGGTTGCGCCAAGCGCCCCAGGTGGTATGCGTCACCGGCAAGGGCTTGAGTCTTTCACCCATACGCGGTCCCGCTACGGCCTGTAGCAGCAGTTGTGACCACAGTGTTTCTGTTTTTTTGTCGTAAAGAAGGACATCGGACTGGTAAAGCAGCCCCGAAACGCCGAAGCGGTCCAAGGTGTCAAACACCAGGCCACTACCGCACAGCGGGCAATAGTTGACAACAAAACGCCTGTTCCCAATGTGATCGTTGACGATTTCATGCCAGTTGAGAATGCGAACGGGATAGGCGCGTGGATGGGAATCCACAACCACGCCAAGGACCCGGTCATCATCATGAAGCCAGACATTTCCCAGCCTCGCGGGTTCTACCCTGGGGTTGGTCAGGGCGGGTATGCCGTCCTTGGGCGGACCGCCGGGGAGGATGTCGTTTTCAGGAACCAGTGAAGGGCTGAGCGTAAAGCCGCTGAGGAAAAAGAATGTCATTAACAGTATGGTTTCTTGAATTGCCCCACGGGAGGGGTGCAAAAAACCGTGGATATTTGACGTACGAAGCATTAACGGATTGGTCGCGAAGGAGCCCTGCCCCTTACACCGGTGGCGCCCTGTCCGGAAGTGTGAGAATTTCAGCCGTATTTCCGATCACCGCAATGGTATGTTCAAACTGGGCGGAGAGCGATCTGTCGCGTGTGACCACGGTCCAGCCGTCTTTTAACACCTTCACTGCCGCCTTGCCAAGATTCACCATAGGTTCAATGGTGAAGACCATACCCGGTTTCAGTTGCAGGCCCGTCCCGGGCCTTCCGTAATGCAGCACCTGCGGGTCCTCATGAAAGCTGCGACCAATGCCATGACCGCAATACTCCCGCACCACCGAACATTTCTGCGATTCCACATAGGTCTGAATGGCATGGCCGATATCGCCCAGGGTGGCGCCCGGGCAAGCCGCGGCGATACCGATTTCCAGGGCCTTGCGTGACACTTCGGTAACTTTTCTCGCCTTGACTGAAGGGGTTCCGACATAAAAAGTTTTGCTGGCGTCACCATGCCAACCATTGATAATACTGGTGACATCAATGTTGACGATATCGCCGTTTCTCAGTTTTTTTTCACCCGGGATGCCGTGGCAGACCACGTGATTGACGGAAGTACAGACTGATTTCGGGAAGCCATGATAGTTCAGCGGGGCCGGGATGGCGCCGGCCCTGATGGTAAATTCGTGGACAAGATCATTGATATCATCAGTGGTAATTCCGGGGTGAATGTGCGCCTCGATCATAACCAGTGTATCGGCGGCGTGCCGGCAGGCGGGGCGCATCTGTTCGATCTCTTCGGGGGTTTTGATATGAACCATGGTCTGAATGCTTGATATGAAGGCAATGTATTGCAACCCTTTATCCATGCCTGAGTTTCCCGATCCCGAGTCAGCCCGTTCCGACGGACTGCTTGCGGCGGACGGCGACCTGGAACCCGAAACGCTGCTTGCCGCCTATCGTAAAGGCATTTTTCCGTGGTATGAAACGGGTGGACCAATTCTCTGGTGGAGCCCGGATCCCCGCATGTTGCTGTTCCCGGAGGAATTCCATTGCTCCCGGAGGCTGGCTCGCAGGCTGCGTCAGCAGCAATTCCGTATCAGCGAAGATGAGGATTTTTTCGCTGTTATACGGGCCTGTGCGGATCGTTCGGAGGGTACATGGATCACGCCGGGGATGATCGCCGCATACACGCGCCTGTTTTCACTCGGTTATGCCCACTCAGTGGAAGTATGGGAGAAAAATACGCTTGCCGGCGGTTTGTACGGCGTACAACTGGGCAAAGTGTTTTTTGCGGAATCCATGTTTCACCGTTTTACGGATGCATCCAAGATGGCGCTGGCTCATCTGGTGGAAATGGCCGAAAGGGGAGGCTGGAAGTTTATTGACTGCCAGTTTTACACGAGGCATCTGGAAACCCTGGGAGCAAGGGAAGTTTCCCGGCGCAACTTCCTCGATCTTCTTTACGGCGCCCTGCGTGCAAGGGGCGTATAACCCGTGTATTGCATGAAGGCGGACATATTCCGGAAGACGGAAGACAGGGGTCAGGTGACAGAAGACACAAATGAACCAGGCAATCTGACCCCTGATCCCTGGATTGCCCGATCAGGTTTCGCATCCTGGCCGCTCGGACTCGAACCATAGCTACGGCTATGCTTTGTCACCCGATCAATCAGCCTGCCATGCCTGATTACAGGCCCAGCGGTGGCCGCCGGGGTCAGGAAGCGAGAAAGGCGTCCCCGGCGGCCGGTCCGGAATGACTAGCGGTGTTTCCTCCTCCATTATGGATCAATTCTTCTCGATGCCGGGATACGTCTCCAGCCGAGCACTGTAGTTCGTATACGGGTATTTCATATTCTTACAAATTATTTTCACCCTCGTCGGTGTAATGAACATAAAGCCTGTTCAGACTATAAGGCTATGGCGTATCCGGCTTGCTTGCGAAAATGAGACAGTTCGTCTAATACAGGGATGTGGCCTGACCAGACAGCCCGTATTGCAAGGGGTGGGTTGTATTGAGAAGAGGTCAGGAGGTCTGAGGAGGCTAAGATGAGAAAAAGTGCATTGTTTATGGGCATGCTGGCGCTGTGCATGTTTTCAATCCCGGTGCTGGCGGGTCCTTCGGTTGGCGATGTGGACCTGAAGATGAGCTACCTTGGCGTGGGTATCGGTTTTCAGAACGGAAATGCCACCGTCACGCTCAATGGCAAGACGGGGCATTTCAAGGTGAGCGGATTCCATTTCCTGGGTGGCGGTATCTCTGAGTTCAAAGGCACGGGCAAGGTGATCGGGGCGAAATCCCTGGCTGATGTGGCCGGTGAATACAGTGTCACGCGGGCATCTATTGCGGCGCTTGTTGGCGGAGTGAACTTCAATCTGGTCAATGATAAGGGTGTTACAATGGATATCAGCGCCACGAATATGGGCGCCGATTTTTCGGTGGGCCCGGGGACCATTACCTTCAGCAAGAAGTGAGATCGGCATATTACAGGATTTGACGCATTGCGGTGACGTGCATGCGTCAAATCCTGCAATTTATGCAAGAAACATGTGGCAGGTGCGACCAAGGATCATGCTAATGTTCCGCCGGGTATCTTTTGCGTGCGCACTGCTGTTGCTGGTCTCTTCGTGTGCGCCGCAGCATGAGCCCCTCAGCAAGAAAGATCAGCAGATCATTGCGGTTATGACAATCATTGGTGCAGGAATTGGCGCCGGGGTAGGCGCGGCTTCGAGCAGCGCGAATATGGGTTCTTCCACATCGGGCCTGGCTGCAGGCGGTGCGCTTGCCGGTGCATTTGCCGGCTATGCCGTCGGCCATTTGGTCGTGGATCATATGAACCGGCAGGAAAAGGAAATTCGTCTCTCGGAAGGCGGAAAAAATGGCGATATTTATATTGAACGCATCAGGCCCGATGTTTTGAAGATAACAATGCGGCACGGCGCTGAATTTTCCAGGCGATCTGCCGAACTAAGCACACGGGGACGCCATGCGCTGAAGGATGTCGCCAAGGCTATCAGCAAGCATGGGCATTCAACGCTAATGATTATAGCCTACGCCAATGATGCCCCTACCTCCAGGGAGAACAGGAATCTGTCCGAGCAAAGGGCGCGCACGGTGGCTGACTATCTCATACGGCATGGAGTTGGTGATCAGGGTATTAGCGCCAAGGGCAGGGGAAGGCCTGTTCTGCTGCCAGCCAGTAAAACTGCGCAGAAGAACCCCTATTACCGGCGCGTTGAAATTATCGTTAAGGGCAAGGCGGCCTGAATGATTCATGAGGCAGGTCGAAATACCGTGGTTTTACGGAGTTTTTTCATCATGATGCGTTATATTTGCCTGTGAAAACGAGTGAGACGGGGCCTTCGAGCCTGATAGAGTCGGGATTACCGGATACGACCACATCACCGCCAGGCATGTGAATGGTCTGGGGGCGGGTATGGCCTTCCACAGCCCAGATGGCGGCGGTAACCGCGCAGGCGCCGCTGCCGCAGGCGGGTGTGTGGCCGCTGCCCCGTTCGATGATATCCACGTACACGCCGTCGGCAATTCGCCCGCTGATTATTTCGATGTTGCGATCATCGGGGAAGGATTCAGTGGCTTCAAAAAAAACCCGGTGAGGATTGCCCATGTCGACATCCACATGCACCGGCGTCCGGCCCGTTACTATGGCCTTTCCCATATAAACGCAAATACCGGCGGCGCTTCGCTCGGCCTGAGCAGTCCTGCCATTCAAGCTTATTAAAACAGACGTTACGGAGCTATCTTCAAGTAAAAGATTAGCTATACAGCGCAGGCCGTTACCACAGTTTTCAGCTTCGGATCCATCACTGTTGAAAATACGAACAGCGCAATCCGCATGATTATCCGGCAGCAACACGAGCACCTGATCACAGCCCACGCCAAGTCTGCGGTCGGCAAGAGTGCGAATGAATGCTTCCTCCATATCGGGCAGAGGCCCGAAGCGCCCATCCAGAATAACAAAATCGTTGCCCTGGGCCTGCATCTTGATAAAGGAGACATTTCTCATTTGCTGTCGGGGTATTGCACTATCACGGTGGTGTAAATTCCGCCACGGACGTTGAATTTTGCCTCCAGACGCAATTTTCCCGGCTTCAGAACGCGTACCAGGTCGTCCAGAATCATGTTGCTTACTTTTTCGTGAAAATGTCCCTCATTGCGGAAACTCCAGAAATACCGCTTCAGTGATTTAAGTTCCACGCATAATTGATCCGGTGTGTAATCTATAATGATTATGGCAAAGTCAGGCTGTCCTGTTCTGGGGCAAAGACAGGTGAATTCCGGGCATTCAATATGAATATTGTAATCCCGCTCCGGATTCGGATTGGCAAAGACATCCAGATCTCTGGAAGGCGTCAAAGGCATGGCTGTTCCTCGAAATGTTCAATAATGTCGGAGTAAATGCGCGTCAGTGTATCCAGTTCTTTAATGTAAACGCGTTCGCCTGTTTGATGAATGGTATCATGGGTCAGACCCAGTTCCACGACCGGGATGCCGGCTGCCGCGAGAAACCGGCCATCAGAGGTTCCGCCTCCGGTATCACGCACCGTTTTCAGGGCGGTGGTGCGATAAATGCAGTCACTCACGAGCTCCAGAAAAGGCCCGTCCGGAGTGTAGAATGTTTCCGCTTCATGCCGAATGTCAAGATGCACTGCCTTGTCGCCACAGGCGGTTTTGATACGAGCCCTGATGGCATCGAAATCGAGCGAGGGATTATAGCGGATGTCCGCGAATGCCGTGCACCTGCCCGGAATTACGTTGCCGGCGCCTTCACCACCGCGGATATTGGTAACCTGGCAGGTGGTGGGAGGGAAACTTTGAGCCGGTGCTCCCCAGTCGATATGCAGCAGGGAATCAAGCGTGGAAACGGTATGATGAATGGCGTTATCGGCATCCTGCGGATAGGCTGAATGACCCTGCTTTCCCCGTATGGTGAAATAAATGTGCACAACGCCCCGGCGGCCGCGGCGTATGGTATCGCCAACTTGCCTGGAGGAAGAAGGCTCTCCCACAATGGCGGCGTCCGGCAGCATGGCGTGTTTTTGCAGGTATTCAACCAGGCGCACCGTGCCATTCACGGATTCGCCTTCCTCGTCCGACGTAATCAGAAGCTGCAGGGCCGGAAGCGGAATATTTTCAGCAACGCAATGTTCCACGGCGGCGAGCCAGCAGGCGATACCCGCCTTCATGTCCTGGGCGCCGCGCCCATGCAGCGTATCCTGCACGACAGTGGCGTCAAACGGAGGATGAGGCCACGCATCCAGGGGACCGGCCGGCACCACATCGGTATGCCCGGCGTAGGCGAGACAGCCAGGTTTTTCTCCCGAACGCGCATAGATGCTGTTGCTTACGCCGCCTGTATCCACATGTGTTCTGAAAAAGCCGAGCGGTTTCAGAACGGATTCGAGGTAATCCTGACATCCGCCATCCTCCGGAGTGATGGAAGGCTTGCGGATCAGGGCAATGGCATGGGAAAGGGCGCCTGTTGCTGTCATACCGCCAGCCTAAACACAGGGGCGGCTCCTTGAAAGGGGATAAAAAGACTGCGCTCCTGGGAGCCTGTAGGACTTATGAGAAATCTACTGCGCGGCAGGGACAGCGGCCCAAAATATCCTGATTTATCGTTACATAGTCACCACTATGCGCCTCAAAATCATGCTATTTTGGCCTCACTTCCCCACCTGCTCGCTACAATCCCCATAAGTCCGACAGGCTCTTAGCGTGGAGGCTTTGCCGGCACCTCAATCCTGAAATTTCGAATTACTTCACCCTGCATGCCCAGTGTGCCCGCCGCGGCATAAAGTACACCATCAACCTCGATTCTCATGGCTGCCGCGTTGCCGCATGTGAGAAGAAGGTATGGATCACTGCGTTCCAGTTTCAGGCTTTGTCCTGCCTGCAGCAAGGCATCCCTGATTAATTGCCCTTCAGGATCATGCACCTGAATCCAGGAAGCGGTTTCCACGGCGGATAAACGATACTGGTGCATGTCGCCCGCAGGGACGACGGGGGGTGGCGCTGTTTCCTCTTCCTGCACGGCAGTTGTTGGCGTTGTTTCATCGGGAGAAACCGGCGCTGCCGCGACCGCCTGATGATCACCAGGCGTTTTTGCCGTGATATTCTCCTCGACTGTCCCCCTGGAAGGCGCCGGTTTTTGCACAGCGGTTTTCCGGGCTGAAGAGCTGACGGATTCAGAAGGCGTCACGCTGGATTGCGGCTGGTCTTCCCCGTTGTCCGACATGTTGAACAGGACAAACAGAAGCACAAACACGATTCCGGCCGCGATGGCCCATATTCTGTTTGGTGCGATGGGCGGATCAGGCATTGTGAACGGTTTGGTGAGCTTATATTTGCCTGCTTTCAGGTATTCAAGAAGTTCCTCCGGAATATCTTCATTCAGCAAGCGGGCATACTGTCGGAGAAAGCCAAATGCATACACTTCCTCGGGAAGCCTGTTCCAGTCGCCTTCCTCCAGGGCGGAAAGATAATTTTTCTGAATACGCAGTTTCGACGCAATATCAGCAAGGCTTAAACCGCGGCGTTCCCTGGTAAGACGCAGCCGGCGTCCCAGCCTGAGCTGGATTTGCCGTTTTGGATCTACTTCAGCGAATTCTTCCTTTGCCTGAGGAAGTTGATCATCAGGTTGGGATTCGTCACTTTTTTCAACGGGATGTTCCTGTTTTTTCGATGTCATGATTCAGGTTTGCCCCTTACACGCAGATCACCCATCAGCGAGCCGTTGAGCGATCGAATGCAAGACGCGATTTTGCAGTAATGGCTGCCCCATTGCAAGAGAACGCAACGCAGGCGGATGGCCGGTTAACAGATCGCCTGCCTGTGCGTGTACGCACGCAGACAGGCCCAAAGGGGTTGCTTCCGTAAGGGTCATGGCTGTGCATGCGGCGGCGCTTGACGAGGGGATGCCACGACTTTGTCAGCGCACCGCGCCCTGTTCCGATCCGCCCGGAAGGGGCCTGAAGGGCGATCCGTGTGTAAGGGGCAGGCCCAGGCCCTTCAGCGTTTCTTCAGCCCATGCCTTGTCCGCAGGTATGGAAGTGCGTGCGTGAAAGCGTTCCAGCTGGCGCCTCGCTTCAGTCAGGTTGCCGTTTTTTTTAAGCAGGGGCAACAACCCCGCGATCGCCCGCCGGTTTCCCGGACTGTCGCGAAGGATGGTTTCATAAAGCGCTCTGGCATAGTCGAAACGCTTGTAGCGCACATAGGCCTGCGCTTCCCTGATTCGTGACAGTTCCTGACCGGGATTGAGCGTTTTTGCCTGCCTGTAGGCGGCGATGGCCTCATTAAAGCGATCTTCGGCAAGCAAGGCGTCGCCAAGATTGATGTAGGCAATATCCGGATGGCGGTAGCGTGGATCATCCAGGGCCTTGCGAAAATATTTTTCAGCCTCTTCCGGTTTGTTCATCACGAGTAGCAAACCGCCGTAATTGTTATAGGTGGCGGGAGACGGGTTGTTTTCGATGGCCCTGACATAGTAGGCATGAGCCTTGTCAAGATTTCCGCGTAACTGCCAGGCATAAGCAAGCGCGGCCAGCACATCGGCGCGGTCCGGCGCCATTTGTTCGGCATGAAGCAGTTCATCGAAAGCCTTGGGTAAATTACCCTTCCGCAATGCATCAACACCCAGCGCATAATGCAGGTTGACACGCTTGTTCAGCAATTCAGGGGTTGCCGATGTCCCCGTACTCTGGCAGGCCGAAAATATGGCCACGACGCACCATGGCAGGGCCAGGGCCAACAGACGCTTTAGCATCAAAGCAGCCGTTCCACCAGAGCGTAAACGGGTTTCAGGGCCTGATCCTTCAGGCATGAAATGTCGCTGATGATGGCCTGATCCAGGGCATGCCGGCAGCCGCATTCGCAGGTATCGACGGATTCATCCACACCGAAAAAGGCAAAAAGCATGCGTTGGGCATGGGCCACATTGGCACGCATGATTTCAAGTACATTGCTTACGCTGACATCATCCTCGTCCGCATGCCAGCAATCATAATCCGTGCTCATAGCCACCGTGGCGTAGCACATTTCCGCCTCGCGGGCGAGCTTGGCTTCAGGCATGTTGGTCATGCCGATCACATCCATTCCCCAACTGCGGTAGAGCTCGGATTCCACCCGTGAGGAAAACTGCGGTCCCTGCATGGCCAGATAGGCGCCGCCGTCATGCACGCTGATGTTTTCGGCCCGGCAGGCATCGGAAAGGCGGCGACGAAGACTGGCGCAGACGGGGTCCGCCATGGAGACATGTGCGACAACCGGCCCGTCAAAGAATGTCGAGTCACGGCCTCGGGTCCGGTCCACGAACTGATCTACCAGCACGAAATGTCCCGGCCGGATTTCCTCTTTCAACGATCCGACAGCGGAGATGGAAATAATGCGCGAAACCCCGGCCAGTTTCATGGCGTAGATATTGGCACGGTAGTTAATCCTGTGGGGAGGGAGACGGTGATCACGTCCGTGCCGGGGCAGAAATACGGCTTCATGGCCATTCACAAGAGCCAGTGTCAACGCATCTGACGGTGGTCCGTATGGGGTTTCAATGTGCAGGGCGTCAAGCACCTCGACGCCTTCAATCTCATACAGGCCGCTGCCGCCGATAATGCCAATCCGGTCAGTCATGATTCTCCATTCCCATGTTCGTGGAAGCGGCTTTCAGTTGTCCGCAGGCCGCCATGATGTCTTCCCCGCGCGAGCGCCGAACCGTGGCACGAATCCCCCGTTTTATCAACTCGCCGGCAAACAGATGCATATGTTCAGGTGATGTGCCCCGGTAAGGGCTGCCGGGCCAGGGATTGAAATGAATGAGATTGACGCGCTCCCGCTCACGATGAACAAATTGCGCCAGCGCCTCAAGGTCCTCTTCACGGTCGTTAACGTCGCAAATCATCACATATTCCAGAGTAATATGGCGCTGCCGGGGCAGGGGATAAGCATCCAGACAGCGACGCAATGCCGGCAGAGGATATTTCCGGTTGACCGGGACCAGGACATTGCGCAATGCATTGCTGGCTGCGTGAAGTGAAATTGCCAGGTTGACGGGCCAGGCATCGCCAAGGCGTTGAATCTGCGGGATCAGGCCGGATGTGGAAACGGTAATACGCCGGCGGGACAGGCCCATGCCATCCGTATCCAGCAGTATGCGCAGGCTGTCATGCACACCTTTTTCGTTCGCCAGAGGTTCACCCATGCCCATGTATACGATATGCGTGACGAACTGTTGCATCCCGGTCAGAGGAGGATCAAGCGACAGATCACGCTTGACCGCAAGGACTTGCGCCACGATCTCACCGGCGCTCAGATTGCCTTCAAAGCGTTGCGTGCCGGTATAACAGAACGGGCACTCCAGCACACAGCCGGCCTGGGAGGAAACGCAGACCGTGCCGCGCGCCTTGTCCGGAATAAACACCGTTTCCACCATGGCGCCATGCCGTGAGGGAGAAGAGGATTTCAGCCTGAACAGATACTTGCGCGTGCCATCCGCGGAAGTCTGGCGTTGCAGTTGTTGAAGGGGGTTGCAGAGCAGACTCTCCGAGAAGCCGTGTCGAAGCTCCCGGGGAATATTTCGCATGGCATCCGGATCAAGAATACCCTTGTTGACCCAGTCCCGGATCTGTCTGGCGCGGTATGCAGGCTGGTTCATTGCCCTGATCCGGGCCTTCAGTTCCGGTAGAGAAAGTGCGGGCAGTTGAGGGCGTTCGTGATTCATGCATGCATTGTACAGCAGCTATTCGTTTCGGGTAGTCTTTGCTTTCCATGACGCTTGCCTCGGAAAAACCTGTTTCCATCTCCTGCGATGATTTTTCACGGATGTGCGAATTTGCCCGCCTGATGTGGAATCTGAAACAGCACCCGTCCTACCTGGCCGGGCTTGAGGGCGAATTACCCGCCGCCGCCGGCATCGAGCCTGAAACGCCAAGCGTCCTGATGGGGTACGACTTTCATCTGACACCGGAAGGCCCGAGGCTGATCGAGATCAACAATAACGCAGGCGGCTTGTATATCGGCGGAGGGCGCTGGCTTCCCCAGCCGGTTCTGCCCGAATGGCATGAAGTACTGGAAAAGAGGCTGTGCGGTATGTTTCCGGCGGTCTGGCGGTGCATTGCCATCATGGATGAAAAAATCACGCAACAGTATATGTATCCGGAAATGCTCGCCTACGCGGAACTGCTGCGTCGTGAAGGGCGCCGGGCCTGTGTGGTCAGTCCGGAGCAGATCATATACAAACCCGATGGCCTGTATACCGAAGGCATGCGGCTGGATGCCATTTACAACCGGCATACGGATTTTTATCTTGAAGACCCGGCGCTATCCCATATCCGGCATGCCTACGAGGCGGGGCTGGTGCAGTTGAATCCGCATCCGCGCAGTTATGCCCTGCTGGGGGACAAAAGGAGAATGGTCAGCTGGTGGAAGGCCGGATTTCTCGAAAACTTTCTATCCCCCCGTGACGTCGCTTTTATCCGCCGAATCGTGCCGGAATCCCGCCTGATGCGGGATATGCAGACCGATCAGGTATGGCGGGAGAGAAAACAGTGGGTGTTCAAGCCCGCCGCCCGGCATGGCGGCAAGGGCGTGCTGCTCGGACGGGCCACAAGTCGCCGGCGCTTTGACATGCTTGATGTCGAACAGACCATACTGCAACGCTATATCCCGCCCGGCACCGTGACTGTGGAAGGCCTGCAACTAAAATTCGACATTCGTCTCTGCACCTGCGCCGACCGCCTTGTGGCGCTGGCGGGGCGCGTTTGGCAGGGACAGGTGACAAATTTTCGCAGCCAGGGAAGCGGCTGGGTGCCAATATCCATCTCAAGTCCGTGAGCAGCGTTGGTATTATCATTCCGTTACTGAATGAGTCCGGTAACCTGCCCGGCCTGCTGGCAGACTTGCATGGTCTGCATGGAATAGCGCAAATCATTTTCGTGGATGGAGGATCAACGGATGATACCGTGTCGCTGCTTCGCAACGCCGGGGTGGACTGGCTGCGCTCATCCCGGGGAAGGGCGCAACAGATGAACGCAGGAGCGGCAAAATTAAATTCTGATATTCTTCTTTTTCTTCATGCAGATACGAGATTATCTTCAGGTAATGTCAAGGCCGTGGAAGAGGTGATGAGGGATCCCGGAGTTGCGGGCGGGCGTTTTAATGTGCGTCTTTCCGGCCGGCGTCCCGCCTTTCGCATCATTGAATTGTTTATCAATCTGAGATCACGACTGACAAAAATCAGCACCGGTGATCAGGCGATATTCGTGCGCCGTGAAATCTTTGAGCGGCTGGGCGGATTTCCGGATCAGCCTCTGATGGAAGATGTGGCCTTTTCCCGCAGGCTCAAACGGGAAGGGAAAATCGCCTGCCTTTCCGGGAAGCTTGTCACTTCAAGCCGCCGCTGGGAGTCGCATGGCGTATTGAGAACTGTTTTGCTTATGTGGTGGCTGCGCCTGCGTTACCGGTTTGGCGCCGATCCGGCGGAACTGAAGCGCCGCTATCCGGATACGACATGATCCGACCGATTATTTTCTGCAAGGCGCCGGTCGTGGGAAGGGTCAAAACCCGCCTGCAGCCCGATTTTACCCCCGAACAGGCCGCGGCCATTCATACCGCCATGGCCAGACGGGTCATTGCCCGGGTTCTGCGTCTTTATTCCCATGCATGGCTTGCCGCTGACGATCCCGGGCACCCTTTTTTCAGGCAGTTTGATATGCCGCTGCTGATACAGGGTAGTGGCGATCTGGGTGATCGTATGCACAGGCTTGCCCGCATCGCGGTCGACCACGGAGCCCGCGGTGTGCTGCTGCTGGGCACAGACAGCCCTCATATGAGCACCGCCCGCCTGCGCTATGCCGTGCATTATCTCTCGTATTACGACGTGGTCCTGGGTCCCGTCGAGGACGGTGGCTATGACCTGCTGGCCATGCGCGGATGCCCTGGGGGAATCTTTCGCGCGGTTCGCTGGGGCACTTCATTCGTACTGGCGGATACCCTGGACAGGGCGTCGGGGCTGGGATTGGCCTGCCGCTGCCTGAGCACCGGATTTGACGTCGACACGAAGGCTGATCTCGATAGAATGCTTCTAAAAAACGGGGTACCTGTTTTTTAGGCGGGAAAGAGAAGCCTGATAGCGTTCTCCCTGAGCTGTACCTCCACCTTGCCTCCGTGTTGCAGGCTTCCAAACAGGATTTCATCGGCAAGCGGTTTTTTCAGCGCATCGGAAATCAGCTTGGCCATCGGGCGGGCACCCATACAGGCGTCATAACCGTGCCTGGCCAGCCAGTCTCTGGCATCCTCGCAGACATCAATGGTTACGCCCTTGCTCTCCAGCTGGGTTTCCAGCTCCATGATAAATTTGTCCACCACATGACGGATGGTTGCCGCATCGAGTGAAGCAAACGCAATAATGCTATCAAGACGGTTGCGGAATTCCGGAGAGAATATCCGCTTGATGGCCTCGGTGTTGTCTCCGTGACCGGATTGCGGCGCAAAGCCGATACTGGACCTGTTCAGCTCATAGCTGCCGGCATTGCTGGTCATGATGAGTATGGCATGACGAAAATCCGCTGAACGGCCGGTATTATCTGTCAGTTTACCGTGATCCATCACCTGCAATAACACATTGAACAAGTCCGGATGCGCTTTTTCAAACTCGTCAAGCAGCAGCACGGCGTGAGGGTGTTTGCTGACAGCTTCCGTCAGCAACCCCCCCTGGTCGAATCCCACATAGCCGGGAGGTGAACCGATCAGCCGTGAAACCGAATGTGCTTCCATGTACTCGGACATGTCGAAGCGGATCAGTTCCAGGCCGAGGATGCGCGCCAGCTGACGTGCCACCTCGGTTTTGCCGACGCCCGTGGGCCCGGTGAACAGAAAGCTGCCGATGGGCTTTTCCGGGTTACCCAGGCCGGCGCGGGAAAGCTTGATGGCGCCGGCCAGGGCTGCGATGGCTTCATCCTGGCCATAGACTGATAACTTCAGGTTGCGTTCGAGGTGTCCCAGACTTTTCCTGTCGGAGGCGGAAACGCTGTGCGGCGGGATGCGGGCCATGCGTGCAACGACTGTCTCGATATCCGTGACCGTCAACTGTTTCTTGCGTTTTGCTTCCGGCCGCACCCTGACCGCCGCCCCGGCCTCATCCAGCACGTCGATGGCGGAATCGGGCAGGTTGCGTTCATGCAGGTGGCGGCTCGCCAGTTCCGCGGCCGACTTGACGGCTGCCTGGCTGTAACGTACGCCGTGATGTTCCTCCAGATGCGGCTTTAGTCCCTGCAGAATCCGGATGCATTCGGAAACATCCGGCGCCGGCACGTCGATCTTCTGAAAACGCCGGGACAGGGCTCGATCCTTCTCAAACAAGGCCCGGTATTCCTGGTAGGTCGTGGCGCCGATACAGCGCAGCTCGCCGCCCGCCAGCGTTGGTTTGAGCAGGTTGGATGCATCCATCGCTCCTCCGCTGGCGGCGCCCGCACCGATAAGTGTGTGAATTTCATCGATAAACAGAATGGCGTGCTTCTTTTTCTCCAGTTCCTTAAGTACCGCTTTAAGGCGCTCCTCGAAATCGCCGCGATACTTGGTGCCGGCAAGCAGGGCGCCCATATCCAGGGTGTAAATCTGCGCATCGGAGATTACATCGGGAACGTCACCTTCGACGATTTTTCTTGCCAGACCCTCGGCAATGGCGGTTTTACCTACGCCGGCCTCGCCAACCAGCAGGGGGTTGTTCTTGCGGCGTCGGCACAGGATGTGCATGCACCGTTCCAGCTCATTTTTACGCCCGACCAGCGGATCGATTCTGCCCTGCATGGCGCGCGCATTAAGATCAATTGTGAAACGAGCGAGCGGCGAGGAAGACCGCTTCTGCCGCGTCTGTTCGATGGGATGGGGCAGTTCTCTGGACTCGATGGCTTCATGTTTGCGAACGCCATGGGCGATAAAATTAACGACATCGAGCCGGCTGATGCCCATCTCCTTCAGGAAATAGACGGCGTATGAGTCTTTTTCTGAAAAAATGGCCGCCAGAATATAGGCACCGTTCACCTCCTGCTTGCCGGCGGACTGCACCTGCATCACCGCGCGCTGAATGACGCGTTGCAGGGCGATGCTGGCGGTGGTTTCACCGGCGCCTTCAGGAAGAACCGCGATATGCTCGGATATGTATTCCCGCAGACGAACGCGCAGGCCCTCCACATCGGCATTGCACGCTCCCAGTACGGCCTCCGCTTCGGTATTGTCCAGCAGACCCAGAAGCAGGTGTTCCACTGTTACAAACTCGTTACGGTGCAGGTGAGCCGAGCGGAAGACGTCATTCAGGGTACGTTCGAGTTCGTCATTCAGCATGTCTTTTCTCCATAAGCCTTCTCCATGATGCACTGAAGCGGATGTCCGTGTTCCCGACTGGTTTGTCGTACCAGCGTCACCTTGCTTTCAGCAATCTCGAAGGGATAGAGGCCGCATACACCGCGGCCCTTGTGGTGAACAGCAAGCATGATGAGGGTGGCTTCGGACCCGGATTTCTGGAAAAATTGGCACAGGATATCAACGACAAAATCCATGGGCGTGAAGTCGTCATTCAGTATAATAACCTGGTATAATGGCGGTTTTTCAAGGCGCGGCTTGTCCTTGACGGTCTGTAGATCTGGTTCGTGAATCAGTATGGCCATAAATGAAAGCATAACCTATTTGGGGTGTAAAAACCAAGTATCAATGCAACATGGTGAGGGAAAATGCACATGTTAAAATGTCTGTTGTGGGATGTGGACGGCACGTTGGCGGATACGGAGCGTGACGGTCATCGGGTCGCTTTCAACCGTGCCTTTGCGGAGGCCGGTATTGCGCGTCGCTGGGATGAGCGAACCTACGGCGAGCTTCTGTCAATTACCGGCGGCAAGGAGCGTATCCGCTATGATATCGAGTACGGCGCCATGCCGGAGATGAGCGATGCTGAAATTGTGAGGTTACATGCCCGCAAAACCGTGTTTTACCGACGGCTGATTGCCGGGAGAGGTATACCGTTAAGACCCGGTGTCAGGCGCATGCTGGAAGCGGCTCATGGTGCGGGCATCAGAATCGGGGTGGCGACCACCACTACCCCGGCAGCGCTGGAAGCCCTGATCGAGCATTCCCTGGGGGTGGTGTGGTTTGACCGTTTTGCCGTGCTGGCGGCGGGTGATATTGTTTCTGCCAAGAAGCCCGCACCTGATATTTATATCCATGCCATGGAGAAGATGGAAGCAAGGCGTGAAGAAACGCTTGCGCTGGAGGATTCAGGCAATGGCTGGAAGGCGGCACAGGCAGCCGGGCTGAAGTGCGTGGTGACGGTGAACGGCTATACGAGAAATCAGGATTTCCATGGCGCAGATCTGGTTACATCCGGCTTTGGAGAGCCGGAAGGGGAGGCAATTGAGGTGTTGTCCAATCCTCACGGATTAAGCGACCTTCACCACATTCACCTGGACCATCTCAGGAGGATCATGCATGGCTGATATTCGCCTGGTGGACAGTCACTGCCATCCTGATTTTCACCATTTTGATCATGACCGGAATGATGTATTTGTGCGTTTTTCAGCCGCGGGCGGGCGCTGGCTCGTAGCGGTGGCCGTGGATATGGAAGACCTGCCTCGCCTGTTTGCCCTGGCGGAGAAGCGGGAGAACGTGTTTTGCAGTGTGGGCCTGCATCCGAACCAGGAAGTAACCGATGAACCCTCGCTGGAGCATTTGTGTGAAGCAGCGGCGCACCCGAAATGCGTGGCCATCGGTGAAACCGGCATGGATTTTTTCCGCCGGCACATATCGCCGGAAATACAGGAACAGCGTTTCCGCCGACATATCCGGGCCGCGCGACAGCTTGGCAAGCCGGTTATCGTGCATATGCGAGAAGCCGCCGAAGTATCGTTGCGTATTCTGAAACAGGAGGGGGTGGAGACTTGCGGCGGCATCATGCACTGTTTTTCTTCCACATGGGATGTGGCCAGGCAGGCGCTGGATATGGGCATGTTTATTTCCTTCGCCGGTAACGTCACGTTCCGGCACAACGAGGAATTGCGCGATGTGGCGGCCAGGGTGCCGGCGGAGCGGCTGCTGATTGAAACCGATTCCCCCTATCTTGCGCCTGTACCCGTACGCGGCAAACGAAACGAACCGGCCCTGGTACTGCATGTGGCTGAATGCCTGGCCGGTGAAAGGCGCACATCCACTGAACATCTGGCTCGCACGACGGCCGCCAACGCCTGTCGTGCGTTTGGCGTTGATCCGTCCCTGTAATCGTCTATTTTTTGACGGCGCCGTACATGAAGGCCAGGGAAGCCTTGTATTGATCAAGCAACCTGGCGCTAAAGCGATCCAGGGCCTTGACGAGGAATTGCAGCAGGCAAATAGCAATGCGCGGATGGCTGTCGCAGATATGATCAAACCTTTCCCTGGACAATCTGGCCAGCCTGCAATCCGACAGGGCCTTGGCTGTTCCTACATGCGGCTGATTGCCCACAAAGCCCATAATCCCGGCCACATTGCAGGGCGTTAGCTGGATATGCAACGGGCTGCCCTGTTCATTAAAGCGGTTAGGCGAGAAGATTTCCAACTTGCCGTCAAGAATGATCAGCAGGTCATTGGGGCCGGAGTCTCCCTCGGTATACAGCACGCTCCCGGCGGCATGCCGCGAGACGGTTAAATAGCGCGCCAGCACATCGATATCATCCCCGGTCAGACTACCGCAAAGCGGCATTTGGGAAATTTCTTCCGACAACCCGGAGTCGTTACAGCCATACTCGATCATGATCCTACTCCTGTGTATTCAGCCGGCATCGAGTCTGAATCGAACGGAATCAAGCGCAGGCTGATAATTTAAATGAATGCCGGGCAGGATACAATAACAAACCTGATGTTCAACCGGATTGAAAGTCCGACAGACTAGGCACTGGAATTTATCCCTTTTCACGATTGTTCCGTGGTAAATCGAACAGTGGCCAGGTGGATGCCGTGCCTCATCGCCGTTGTCTTCGTTGTCCGAAAAAATCCTTTAACAGTACGGCGCTTTCTTCCGCCAGAATCCCGCCTTCTACGACTGGCTGGTGATTCAGGCGGGCATCCGACAGGATGTGATAGAGGGATCCCGCCGCTCCCGTCTTGGGATCTGCGGCGGCATAAACGACGCGGGAGATGCGTGCATGAACAATGGCGCCGGCGCACATCAGGCAGGGCTCCAGCGTGACATAAAGCGTGCCGCCGGTCAGGCGGTAGTTGCAGACCGCCTTGCAGGCGGCGCGAATCGCGCGTATCTCGGCATGCGCGGATGGATCGTGCAGCGAAATCGGGGCGTTGTACGAGCTAAATATGCGCCCGTCCGCAAGCACCACGGTCGCGCCTACAGGCACTTCTGAAAATTCAGCCGCAATTTCAGCATGTTGTAAGGCCATATTCATGTAATGGATGTCAATATTCACGGGCTTCAATGTTGATTTTCCAGTAGTCTGGGATCAAGTGCATCCCGCAATCCTTCGCCGAGGAGATTATAGCCAAGCACGGTAATCAGAATGGCCAGGCCGGGGTACAGCGACAGCCACCAGGCAATCTGAATATTATCCTTGCCTTCGGTGAGAATGTTGCCCCAGGAAGCATCGGGTGGTTGCACGCCCAGGCCGAGGAAGGAGAGCCCCGATTCAAGCAAAACTGCACCGGCGATGCCGAGTACCGCGGATACCAGAATCGGTCCGATGGCGTTGGGCAGTAAATAGCGCCAGACAAGACGAACCGCCGGCACGCCCAGACTCTCCGCGGCCAGTACGAATTCACGGCTGCGCAGGGACAGCAACTCGGCTCTCACCAGCCTGGCGACACCCATCCATGAAGTAAAACCGATCACGATCATGATATTCCAGATGGAGGGCTCGAGAAAGGCGATGACGGCAAGAATCAGGAAAAAAGTGGGAAAACAAAGCACCATATCCGTGCCGCGCATGATGACGGCGTCAATATGGCCGCCGGCATAGCCGGCCAGTGCACCCAGCATCACGCCGATGGCAATGGCGATGCCGACGGCGACAAACCCGACCGACAGCGATACCCGCGCCCCGAACAGCATACGGGAAAATACATCGCGGCCCAGTGTATCCGTGCCGCACCAGTGTTCCCACGAGGGCGGCAGCAGGATGGCTTTGACGTTGATCGCGACCGGGTCATAAGGCGCGATCCAGGGCGCAAGCACGGCAAGTACGGCAACTGCCAGCACGATGAGCCCGCCTGTCAGCATCAGCGGATGATTTGCCCACAAGAGGGCGGCAAGGTGTGGGGAGTGAGCGAGGGGTTGATTTTTCATTCCCTCCGGGCTTGTCTTTTTCCGTCTCACGTTTAACGCCTCATTCATTTCCCGTGCCCGTGACGGATGCGGGGATCAGCCCATGCATAGGCGAGATCAGCCAGCAGATTTCCCAGCAGCGTTAATACGGCGCCGATGACGGTAATACCCATAACCAGTGGATAATCCCGTGCCAGCACGGCGCCGTAAAACAACAGTCCCATGCCGGGAATGGAGAAAAGCTGCTCGACGATTACAGAGCCGCCGATTAAACCGGGAATCGAAAGCCCCAGCAGCGTGATAATGGGAAGCAGGGCGTTTTTCAATGCGTAACGATAGTGAATGCGTGATTCCGGCACGCCCATTGCGCGGGCCGTGGTCACGTAATCAGCACGAATGACCTCCAGCATGCCGCTGCGCATGAAGCGGCTCATGCCGGCAAGCCCGCCAATGGCGGAAACGAATACCGGAAGCAGCAGGTGTCTGGCGAGGTCCCATTGTTGACCCCAGAAACCCATTTGTCGCCAGTCATAGTCATGGATGCCGGAGATCGGCAACCATGGAATCTTGACGCCGAAGGCGATCATCAGCAACAGTCCAAGCCAGAAAGAAGGAATGGCGAAGCCGATGAACACGAACACCGTCATGCCGCGGTCAAACCATGAATTCCGGCGCACCGCGGACAAAACCCCGATGGGCACGGAAAAGATAAAGATAAGACCCATGGCCAGCGTGTTGATCCAGATAGTGATCGGCATCCGCTCGGCAATCTTGTCGAGCACCGGCCGGTGATCAGCGGCGAAGGATTGGCCAAAATCGAGTCGCGCCAGTCGTTTGAGCCAGTTCCAGTACTGCTCGTGCAGGGGCTTGTCCAGACCGTAATAGGCGCGCAGGCGATTGATATCCGCCGCTGAAACCTTGGGATTGAATTCCTGCCCGGCTACTACCGGCTCTCCCGGCGCTACATGCATGATGGCAAAGGAAATCAGCGTGATGCCAAACAGCAATGGAATCATCCCGATGATGCGTTTGATGAGATAGCCCTTCATGGAGCGGCATGTTAACAGCCTGGCCTGACCTTTACACACAAATACAACACTTGAAAAAAATCTTGCCATTGATTTCCACCCACCTATAATACGTGTCGTTGAAAGTGGGCTGCGGCTCGCTTTTTTTGTTTTCCGGGCGGTCGTCCATTCTGTATTTTTTACCGGGTGAAGCTGCGGCACATTTAGAGACAGTCCGGACCAGATTGGAAGGAATAGATGTTTGCTGATCCATGCATGAGCATCCGCCCGTTTTTATCTGTCCGGCGGCAAAAATGTCTGAGCCGTTCGTAAGGGTTAACGGAAAATGGAAGATCGTATTCGGGAACTGCTTGCCCCCATTGTTTATGAACTGGGTGTGGAGGTCCTCAAGGTCAGCCTTGGCGGTGGTCATCACCGGCAGTTGCTGAGGGTCGTTGTGGACCGTACGGAGGGCGTCTCCTGTGAAACGCTGGGGCAGATAAGCAGGGCCTTGTCCCTGCAGCTTGATGCCGTAAACCTGATTCGGGGGCGCTATCATCTGGAAGTGAGCTCTCCCGGGCTGGACTGGCCGCTGACAGGCGAAGCCGATTTCAGGCGCCATAAGGGCGAGATCCTGAGAGTCTGTTTCGAGGACGGAACAAGCCTGACCGGCAAAAATGCCGGTCCCTGCAGGGGCGGTGTGCGCATTCAGGATGACGGAGGCCGTGTGGTGGATATTGTTATGGACGAAGTCGTAAAAATCGTACGCGTCGTGGACTGGAAACGCTCCGATTCACGCACCGGAAAGAAACGTTGAGATTACAGGTGAGGAAATAATGCGATGAATGTTCAGATGTTACAGGTTGCACAGGCCGTAGCGCGCGAAAAAGGCGTGGATGAAGAACTGGTGTTTGATGCCATGGAACAGGCGATCAAGACGGCCGCCCGCCGTACTTACGGGGACAAACAGGTGGAAGCCCGTATCGATCGCGGAACAGGTGAAATGCAACTGTACCATGTCCGTATCGTTGTGGACAATATTGAGGATGATGTCAACGAGTTAAGCCTGGAAGATGCGAAGAAACTGGATTCCGCGGCGGATATCGGCACTGAATTCAAGGACCCGCTGCCACCCATTGAATTGGGACGTATCGCCGCCCAGACGGCCAAGCAGGTGATTAATCAGAAAATTCGGGAGGCCGAGCGCGACCGTGTCGTGGCTGAATATGAGCCGCGCGTGGGCGAATTGATCACCGGCATTGTAAAGCGCGTTGAGCGAGGCAATGTCTACGTGGACCTGGGGCGCGGTGAAGCTGTGATGTATCGTGAAGACCTGTTGCCGCGCGAGTCCTACCGCCAGGGGGACCGGGTCCGCGCCTATCTGCGCGAAGTCCGCAACCAGCCCAAAGGGCCGCTGGTATTTGTTTCCAGGTCGGATGCGGGCATGGTGCAACGTCTGTTCGAACAGGAGGTGCCGGAAATCCAGGACGGGCTGGTGGTGATCCAGGCCATTGCGCGCGACCCCGGCTCCCGTACCAAGATTGCCGTGATTTCAAACGATCCCGCAGTTGATCCGGTTGGCGCCTGTGTCGGCATGCGGGGTGCCCGGGTACAGGCGGTGGTCAATGAACTGCATGGCGAGAAAATCGATATTATCGAGTGGACGCCGGATACGGTGACATTTGTCGTGAATGCGCTGGCACCGGCGGAAATTGAGCGTGTGCTTGTCGATGAGGAAAATAATACGATTGAAGTGGCGGTCGCTGAGGATCAGCTTGCCATCGCTATCGGCCGCAGGGGACAGAATGTCCGTCTTGCCTCCGAACTGACGGGCTGGAATATCGAGATCATGACGGCGGGAGAGGAACGCGAAAAGCGTGCCGCCGAAATCGAGACCGCCAAATCCATGTTCCAGGAAAGTCTTGATATTGACGAAGGGTTTGCCTCCCTGCTTTGCAACGAGGGCTTTATTTCCCTTGAGAATCTGGCTTATTGCGCCATTGATGAATTGACCGCTATCGAGGGCCTGGATGAAGAGACGGCGCATGAATTGCAGGATCGCGCCCGGAACACGCTGCTTCAGAAGGAACTGGGGAAACATGAAGAAGCGAAAATTGAAGACAGCCTGATGCAGATCTCCGGTATGACGGAGGGTCTTGCCGCCCAACTGGCCGCCCGTGGCATCGGTAGCGCCCGGACGCTGGCTGATGCAGCTCTGGACGAACTGGGGGGCATTGAAGACGTTTCCCGTGAAGCGCTGGAAGCGATGATCCTTGCCGCCAGAGAGGCATGCGGCTGGTTTGACTGATGAGCCCGATGCACGGCGGCGATGTCTGGTCTGTCACAGAAAAAGGCCCAAACACGAAATGCTGCGGCTGGTTTGCGCCGAGTCGGGACAGGTTTGGCCTGATATATTAGGCAAAGCGCCGGGCCGTGGCGCATATGTCTGCTGGGACAGGGCATGTATGGCCCGTCTGCATGACAGGCATTTCCGGGCGGCGTGGAAAGAACGATGCCTTGTGGACGGGCAGGTTGTCGAACTGAAACAGCGTTCGGCGGTAGCGCTTTTGCATTTATGTCGGCAATATGTGCACCGTCAGCGCTCCAGCCTGAAGATCGGCCGCGATGCGGTTATGCGCCGGATGTGGGCTCAGACGCCTGTGATGGTCGTGCTGGCATCAGATGCCGGCGATGCATTGACCAGGCAGGTAGGAAAAGCTTGCGCCAATCGCCGGAATGCCGGTCTTGGAACGGTGCTTGTACCCTTTGGAGACGCAGCCCTTCTGGGCGGTTTTCTGGGACGGGAGAGACTCGCGGTATTGGCGATGGATGATAAGGCCGCGGGTGAAAAATTACGGCAATACTGTAACTGGTACGGTCAGCTACAAGAAATGGAGTAGGACTTACATGGCGAAAATACGCATCCTTGATCTGGCCAAGGAACTTGATGTTGAAGTCTCGGAGTTGCAGTCCGTTGCGCGCGAATGCGGCGTGGTGGCTGCCGGCCCGACCAGCATGTTAACGCAGGAAGACCGTGAAAAAATTGCCGGGGCGCTGCGTAAAAGCAGAAAAACGGCCGAATCGGGGAAGCGCGGAAGCCGGACGCTTACCCTGAACAAGCCGATTGTTGCCGGCCAGGCGCGGGCCGGCGCCAGGGTCGAGGGGCGTGGACGCACGGTTCAGGTTGAGGTGAGGAGGCGTGGCCGACGTACGTTGAGTCCACCGGCACAACCGGAAGCTTCAGCAAAGGCCACCGTTTCACCGGCAAAGGCCGCGGCCATGGCCGTGCAGACAAAAAAAGCGGTTGAAACAGGCAAAAGGCCACAGGTCGCCGGCCGGCCGGAACGCGGCAGACGCCCTGCCAGCGGGGCGGCGCGCGCGGCTTCTTCCCGCAGCGGTGGACCGCGAACAACCCTCCGGCGAGGTCCGACACCGGCCCAGATTGCCGCGGCCAAGGCACCGCGATCTTCTCTGAAGCAGATTGAGGAAAGCATAAAAAGCGACCGCACCGGTCGTGGTAAACGTCCGCCACAGGCCACAAGGCCGGCTCCGGCGACAGTCAGGCGTTCACCTTCCGTAGCAGTCGCCCCGGAAATGCCGGGAGCCGCAGGCGGCCAGCGTCGAAAGCCGGGGCCGCAGGGTGCTTTCCAGAGACGCCGTTTGTCTCCGGCGGAAAAAGCCGCCCGGCGTACCTATGCGGAAAAACGTAACCAACTCCTTACCGAGGAGCAGGAAGAACGCATGGCGCGTCTTGCCCGGGGCAGCAAAAAATCGAGCAAGATGATCACCAAGGATGACGCCGATTTTGTCGTCCGAGATGTGGAGGTAACCGATCCTATTGCGGTATCCGAACTGGCAAGCCGAATGGCGATCAAGGGTGGAGATGTTGTCAAAAGGCTTTTTGAAATGGGTGTGCCCGCAACCGTTAATGAAAGCATTGATGCGGAAACAGCCGTATTGATCGTTGAGGAATTCGGACACAAACCGAAACTGATTAACGCGGCCGCGGTTGAAGATGTTCTGCTGGATGAACCGGAAGATGATCAATCCGTTCTTCAGCCACGCCCTCCCGTTGTTGTTGTGATGGGGCACGTTGATCATGGCAAAACCTCGATCCTGGATGCATTGCGCAAGGCGCATGTGGTGGAAGGGGAGGCCGGGGGCATTACCCAGCATATCGGCGCCTACATGGTGAAGCTCGGATCCGGCGATCGCGTGGTCTTTATTGATACGCCCGGCCATGAGGCTTTCACAGGTCTGCGCGCCCGTGGCGCCAAACTTACGGATGTGGCGGTTCTTGTAGTTGCCGCGGATGACGGCGTCAAGCCGCAAACCGTGGAGGCACTTAACCATGCCAGGGCGGCCGGCGTACCGATCATCGTGGCCGTCAACAAGATTGACAAGGAAGGTGCCGACCCCGAAATGGTCAAGCGGCAACTGGCTGATCATCAACTGATCGCCGAGGACTGGGGCGGTGACACAATTTTCGTCAGCGTATCGGCCAAAACAGGCGAAGGTCTGGATGATTTGCTCGAAATGCTTGCACTGCAAACCGAAATACTTGAGCTGAAGGCCAACCCGGTCCGGCGCGGCCGGGGCGTTATAATCGAGTCCCGTCTGGACAAGGGCAGGGGACCGGTGGCCACGGTCCTGGTACAGAATGGCACCTTCAGGAAAGGCGATATCGTCGTGACCGGAACGGTAATGGGCCATATTCGCGCCATTGTTGACGAGAACGGGGTCCAGCATCGAACGGCAGGCCCGTCGATTCCATTTGAACTGCTTGGAATCGAGGCGGTTCCGGCGGCGGGAAAGGATATCGTCGTGGTGAAAAATGAGCGTCAGGCCCGTGAAATTATCAGCTATCGCAAGGATCAGGAACGCCAGCTCGGCGCACAACAGCAGAAACGCGCCAGCCTGGATGAACTGTTTGCCTCGGCCAAGGGCGAAGGCGCGAAGGAAGTCAACGTGCTGATCAAGGGCGACGTGACGGGTTCGGTTGAAGCGATGGGGGAATCCATGGCCAAAGCGGGTACGGAGGACGTCAGGATCAATGTTGTACATAAGGCGATTGGCGGTATTACCGAGTCCGACGTCATGCTGGCTTCAGCCTCCAACGCCATTATCATCGGCTTCAATGTCCGCCCGGAAGCCAAGGCCAAAAAACTGGCCGAAACCGAAGGCGTGGACATACGCTTCTACAAGGTAATCTATGATGCCATTGACGACATGAAGGCGGCGATGGCTGGCGTGCTGGCGCCGGAAGAGATTGAAAAGGTCATTGGCAGCGCCGAGGTGCGTGAGGTCTTTCATGTTCCGAAGGTGGGCGCGGTGGCCGGCTGCTATGTGAATGATGGCCTTGTAAGCCGTGACGCCCATGTCCGCGTATTGCGGGAAGGGGTTCTGGTTTATGACGGCAAACTGGCTTCGCTCAGGCGCTTCAAGGATGATGTCAGGGAAGTCCGGAGCGGTTATGAATGTGGTATAGGTGTGGAAAAGTTCAATGATGTAAAGGTTGGCGACAGTTTCGAGTTTTACGTGATCGAGGAAGTCGCAGCCTCCCTGTAATCATGGCCGTATCATCGAGAAGTACAGGGCGATCGCGTCTGTTTGCCGATATCAGACGCCTGCTCTCCACCCTGATGCAGCGTGATGTTGCTGATCCGCGCCTGCTGGGCGTGTGCATCACCCGCCTGGATCCCATACACGGTGGTCAGAAATTGCACGTGTGGGTGCACAAGCCGGATGTGGATGATGTGGATATATGCGTGAATCGCTTAAACCAGCTTGCACCTCATTTCTCCCACGAACTGCGCCGGGCCATGCCACGGCGAAGACTGCCGCGACTGGTATTTGTCTGGGACTATTCCATTGAGGCAGGTGACGACATGGTTCGCCTGTTACGTGCGCTGGAGGGCCGCTCATGATGGACTGGCCCAAAGCCTGCGAGGTGATCAGCCGGGCGGACAGCATTGTGCTGACCACCCACTGCAACCCTGACGGTGACGGTATTGGTTCCGAGCTTGCATTGTATCATGCCCTTAAGGAAGCGGGCAAAAAGGTGTATATACACAATCGCGACGGGGTTCCGCGTATTTACCGGTTTCTTCCCGGTTCGGATGCCGTAAGTCGGGGGAATGAATTCAGTCATCAGGATGTGGACCTTATCCTCAGTCTGGATGCCGGGGCGCGCTCGCGTCTGGGCCTTGATGGCGCTTTTTTCGAGGGTCGGACATTGCTTAATATTGATCATCATCCCAGCAACGAGATGTTTGGTGATATCAATCTGGTGGATGTAGGGGCCTGCGCAACCGGAGCCATGGTTGAAGAACTGATCCGGCGCCTTGGCCTGATCCTGACGCCTGCCGCGGCCGAGGCAGTTTACGTGACGGTCCTGACGGACACCTTCTGCTTCAGAAATACGAACACATCGGCTGGCGTGTTTGAGCTGGCGGCGCGCCTGGCCAGGGCCGGCGCCAGGCCAGAGCATATTGCTCGCGAGGTTTATGAGAGCCATCGCAGGGCAACATTTGATCTTCTGCATTTTTGTCTTGCCACGCTGGAAATCCACGACAGGGGGCGTTCGGCCTGGCTGCATGTAGATCAAAAAATGTACCGGCAAAGCGGCAGTGATGCGGAGGATACCGAGGGTTTCATTGAATACGGGCGTTCACTCCAGGGCATTGAAGTGGCTGTTTTTATCCGCCCGGAGTCCACGGGCGGATGGAAGGTGAGCTTTCGGGGCAAGCTGGATGTCGATGTTGGCGCCCTGGCCGTATCACTGGGTGGAGGCGGCCACCGTTATGCCGCCGGGTGTTCGCTGCCCGGTGCCTTCGATGAGGTCAGGGGCAGGGTCCGACGTGCCGTCAGCGAACTCCTTAACCGGACAACGGGAGAATGCCACTGATTTCCGGAGTCGTGTTTCTGGACAAGCCGCAGGGATGGACATCCCGCCAGGCGGTTAACGCAATGATTCACCTGTTTTCATCTCCCGGTAAAAAACGGATCAGGGCCGGACATGCGGGTACGCTTGATCCGCTGGCCACCGGCATGCTTCCCGTCCTGTTTGGTGAGGCAACGCGCTTTGCCGCTTCAGGTCTGGATGCGGATAAAGTCTATGATGCGTGCATCGATCTTTCCATGCAGACGGACACGCTGGATGCGGACGGCAGCGTGATCGCCCGCTTCAACGGAAGCGTCGGTCTGCGGGCGTTGCAACACTCACTGGCCCGTTTTTGCGGCTGCATTCATCAGATCCCTCCCGCCTATTCAGCCCTCCATATTCGGGGTAGACGTGCCTGTGACATGGCGCGTGCGGGTGAAAAGGTGGAGCTTGCGGCCAGACCGGTCGAAATCCACGAACTGCGATTGCTTGATTTTTCCTTTCCGCTTGTCTCCTTGCGTGTTCGTTCATCGAAGGGAACCTATATTCGCTCACTGGCCCGCGACATCGGGTCAAGCCTGGGCATGGGAGGATGCATTACATCGCTGCGACGCCTGTCCACCGGTGGCTGGCCGGAAACCGCCATGGTGACGATGGCGGATGTGATGGAGAAACCGGAAGCATGCGTTCTTCCGTTGCGAGCATGGCTGAGGGATTTTCAATCCATCAGTCTTGCCGAAGTGGATGCAAGGCGCTTTGTCCAGGGTCAGCGCATCCGTATGGAGGGGTTTACGGCGGGCGTTGTATCGGTATTTCGGGATGATACACTACTGGGCACGGGGATGCTGAAACCGGGAATGCAGTGCATGGTTTTACACCCGCTGCGCACCCTTCCGTCCGCCCGGCGGAGACTGCTGCAATGAGATCGTTCATTCTGGTTGCCCTGATTGTTCCGCTTCTGATCAGCATGGCTTATCTGCTTACCCACCCGATGCCCTCGCATCAGGTGAAGTCGCTGACCCGGGTGCCGGGCAATCATGACCATCAAAAGGCTGAAAAGGGAGACTGGCGTATGCATCTGTTCAACGAGGCGCCTCAGGCGGGCGATCCGGATATTCCCGCGGGAAATCACGTAAAAATCGAAACGGACAAGGGCGCGTTCCTGATCGAACTGTTTCCGAAGGAAGCGCCGGATACCGTGGCCAATTTCAAGGCCCTGACGGCGAAGGGGTTCTACAATGGATTGACGTTTCATCGTGTGATTCCAGGTTTTGTCGCCCAGGGCGGCGATCCTGAAGGAGACGGTACGGGCGGGCCCGGTTACCACATCAGGGCGGAATTCAACAGCCACAAACATGTGAACGGCACGGTCGCCATGGCGCGTTCATCCGACCCGGATTCAGCCGGAAGTCAATTTTACATCTGCTATGGCGTCCACCCGCATCTGGACGGGCACTACACCGTGTTTGGGAAGGTAACCGAGGGTATGGACGTCGTGGATCGTATCACGAAGGGAACGGTAATGGAGAAAGTGAGCGTGCTGCCCTAGCCCCAATATTGCACGAAAAAGGAGGGCAAAACCCCTTTAATCCTTTATAA
>CAZVLQ010000022.1:0-33826 GCA_964628185.1 uncultured Zetaproteobacteria bacterium
GAGATGTCACATTACTTAGTCGGAAACCAATGGCTGATCGGAAATCAATGGCCAACCCACCTTGGGCGAGCATTATATTTAAACGGGCGGTCTCGCCCCCCTATGGAAGCAAGAAAGGAAATGCAGGAGCAAAAATGCTCCCCAATATTTCGAAATTAACAGCTTCTTTAGGAGAGGTTGAAAAAGCCAAAAAAGAATATGACAGTTTAAGAAGGCAATGGAAGACATTGAGCGACTTCATTGACAAGAAGCGGGCTGCGGGCGAGGACGTTTCCGACCTGATGCGAAATCTGCGGCCGCTTACTTCTCGTGTGCAGCAGGCGCGGAAGCGCTATGTTGATCTGGAAGGCAAATACGGCACAGCGGAGTCGCTGCGGAAGCAACTGGCTGCAAAAAAGGGCCAGTCAATCAACAATCATGGTACATCAGAAAAAAATCCTTTCTTGCCTGGAGTAAGCTATCAGGCGATGCGAACGATTCAAAAAGGGACAATAAAATCGGAAGGATTAATTCATTATGCACCCGGTAAAGAACGCGTTGAATTTCTTAATACAACAATGGCAGGCATCACTCTTTATGACAAAGGCATTTCAATAACCCTGTGGTTAAAAGAAAAGAAATATGCGGAAACGAATATCTCCGGTTTCATGGGAGGGGTAAAAGAATTAAGCAGGAAGAAGCTGGGGAAAGGATTGGTAAATGGAATACGAACAACAAAGTATTTTGTAGTTACCGAGGGCAAAAACCTTGGGGGTTACCGTTCGCGAGGATTCATATGGCAGACGCCGGAAGGCGTAATCGTCAAAGCTGATATGAGCATGGAACATAAAGGCAAAAAAAGCCATTTCCAGTTGGAGTTGCGTGATCTTAAGATTACTCCCCAGAAAAATAGCTTGTTTGAAATTCCAAAAGGATTTAAGCCAAGGCTGTTGGGAAGGGGCGGACCTGGATGAATTGGAGAAGACGGCGGCGAAGATGAAGGCCGGGAGCGTGGCGAAAAGCGGGCTTGCGGTCATGATGCTGGCCGCGGTTGCTTTTCCGTTGGCGGCGCATGGACGAACGCCCGCTGCCGTGGTTGTGGAGCTTGCCGCCGCCGGCCCATCGGCGACGCTTGCTCCCTGCGCGGACGTGGCAATCCGCGCTGGCGCCGTTGATGTCGCCGAACGGGCGGCGAGGCGGTTGCAAACGCCGGGCAAAACGGGCGAACACCTGTATGCCACGTCCGGCCTGCACCGGCTGGAAGATGTATCCACCATCCTGTTGTTGCGCTCGCCGGAGGGTTGCAGGCTCGTATTCGGCCGCGATCGGGGACGGATTCCTTCCCCTTGGGCGATGCGCCTTGCCGGCGGCGCGATAACGCGATGGCGGACGGATACGGATGGCGGCATTCACCTTGGCGGCAAACGGGACGTGACGCTTGCGCCGGGCCACGGAGTGAATCTGTCTGGCTCTGCCGGACATACGATGCGGTTGTACCATCACGGCCGCCTGGAAATCTATTTGGGCCTGCGTGCACCGAAGGCGCGCAAGGTCGGCGTTGATGATTCGGCATCCTTTCACCTGGAAGGTCCGGGGGACGAGGCGCGCTTCGTGTTCCGGGCCCGGCGCGCCGGCTCGCTGATCCTGGAGCGCACGCCGGGAAACATGCCGAACCTGGATATGCTGATCGGAAGGGATGAGCGGGACCTGCGGCCGCGCGGTATGATGCATGTCGCCGCGGGAGAGAGGGTGTTGGTGGCGTTCCGCTACAGGGGCCTGGAGCCGCATGATCTGGCCGCCGGGTTCCTGTTCACGCCGGATTCGACGCTTGCCTGTGATATGGAGGCCGTACAGATCAGCATGCATGCCTGGCGGGTGCGGTTATGGCTGCGCAACGAAGGCGATGCGCCGGTCATGACGCTTCGGCCCGCGGCCGGGACCGTGGATTGGTATGCGGGGGACAGGCTGGTTGCCGCCGCGCGGCCCGCTCGTCTGCCGGAGCCCATTACGCTGGCGCCTTCGGCGTCCCTGTCTTACGAAACCATACTGAGCGCGGATATTCTCCGGGGGCCGGATTCGGCGCGCGTGAATTTGGGGGCGGGCCATGGCGCCCTGCTCTGCGGGCCGGCGCGGCCGCCGCGTCCCGCAAACAAGGGAGGAAACAAATGAGCAGACTTTTACGTGTCATGTTACTTGCCGCGATGTTCGCCGTTTCGGCAGCACCGGCCATGGCCGGGCCATGGTCGGATGCGCTGGAAGGGCCATCGCCCGATCCCGATGCCGTGCGGCAACTGATCAGGCATGGAGCGGACGTCAATGCGCTGGAAGAGAGCATGGCCCAACGAAAGGAAACGCCGTTGCAGATGATCGCGGGCGATGAGGCCGCCAACCTGGCCATCGGCAAGATGCTGATTGAGGCCGGGGCGGACGTGAATCGTGGCGATCCCGACGGCGATACGCCCCTGCACGTGGCCGCCTTGGGCGGCAGCGCCAGGTTCGCCGCCATGCTCATCGCGCACGGCGCCAGGGTTGATGCGCGCGATAGCGCCGGCAAGACACCCCTGCATGACGCCGCCTATGCGACAAGTCCCGGCGTGGCGGCAGTTTTGCTTGCCCACGGGGCGCAGGCGATGGCGCGCGACAAGGCCGGCGATACCCCCATGCACCTGCTGCGTGACGGTGAGACCGCCGGTGATGTCAACGGGTTCGTCGCGCTGTTGCTCAAGCACGGCGCCGATATTCAGGCGCGGGGGGAGCAAGGCAATTCTCCGCTGCATGCGGCCGCCGCGCGAAACGCTATCGTTGTTGCGCGCACGCTCCTGGAGCACGACGCGGATGTGATGGCGCGGAATGACGCCGGGGAGACGCCGCTGCACGCGGCGGCATCCGCATCATCTTTAAGGGCCACGACGGAGATGACGAAGCTGTTGCTAACCCACGGCGCCGAACTTGAGGCACGGGACAATCTTGGAATGACGCCGCTGCACGCGGCCGCCGGCGCCGGCAACGCGGTCGTGGCAGCCTACCTGATCGCGCAGGACGCGGACGTGAACGCGGTCAGCGGCAAATCCGCCGCGCTCTATCCACGCGGGACCACGCCGCTGCATATGGCCGTTGTGACGGGTTCGGCATCCAGTGATGGCAGCGTGGTGCAACTGCTCGTGGATCATGGCGCGGGCATCCTGGCCAAGAACGGCAAGGGGGAAACGCCGCTTTCCCAAGCCTTCAATCCCAGGATACGCAAGATACTGGAGGATGCCCTGAAGCGGAGGAAGAAGCAGCCGGAGCAAGATATGAATGCCAAGATCCAGCAGGCAGTAACCGAGGCGCAGCGGCGATTGAGCGGCGCCATGCATGAATACAATGCCGCCAAGATTGCCGTCATTGCATTAGGGAAGCGGGGTCTGGCCGCTGTGAAAACGAGGGCGAAACTGGCGCAACAGCGCGAAGTCGTTAAACGATTCATGCGCGCAACCCTGGCGGCCATTGCCGCGATCAGGGATTTTGAACCGCATGTGATCGAAAAAGCGCGCGCCGTCGGCGCCTCCGGGAACATGCTGCAATCACTGCGGGAATCCGTGCGGGCTTCCCTGACTGAGGCGGGCGTACGGGAAAAGGTGCAACTCATGCGGCTGGATATGGACTGGACGGACGCCCGTGACGAAATCTACGCACTGATGGCACAGAACTGGGGAAAATGGCGACCTGCCAGAAAGGGTGAGAAGGACGTAATCATCGGCGATACCAGGGCATTGACCCAGCGCTTCACCAAGCTCATTCACAATATGTGGACGATTGAATCCAGGGCCAATCACCTGTCGGAAAAGATTGCGGACAAAAACCGGCGGCATTGAGACGCCGTTGCTTTACCCGCTTTGACCGCGTGAGGCGGCGCGGTTAGGCTCCGCGCCTGTTTTGGGAGGTCGTCCAATGTCTGATGTTCAACATCATCGCCTGATTATTCTCGGCTCAGGCCCGGCCGGGTATACGGCTGCCATTTACGCCGCCCGCGCCAATCTGCACCCGGTGGTGATTCAGGGGAATCAGCCGGGTGGACAGCTCACGACGACGACGGACGTGGACAATTATCCCGGCTACAGGGACGGCGTGCAGGGTCCGGCCATGATGGAGGATTTTCGCGAACAGGCCGAGCGATTCGGTACGGAAATTATCTGGGATCACATCACGCATGCCGAAATTTCCAGTCATCCGTTTCATCTGAAGGGTGAGGAGGGCGAATATACCTGTGATGCGCTGATTATCGCCACCGGTGCATCGGCCCGTTATCTGGGCCTTGAATCCGAACAGACCTTTGCCGGACGTGGCGTATCCGCCTGTGCCACCTGCGACGGTTTTTTTTTCAAGGGGCAGGAGGTGGCCGTGGTCGGGGGTGGTGATACGGCCGTGGAGGAGGCTATTTATCTGGCCAACATGTGCGGCAAGGTGACCCTGATTCATCGCCGTGATGCCTTGCGTGCGGAGAAAATCATGCAGGACCGGTTGTTCGCTACCGAGAATATCGTCGTGAAGTGGGATCGGGTCGTGGATGAGATTCTGGGTAATGATTCCGGCGTGACGGGCGTGCGCCTGAAATCCACCGTGGATGATTCGGTGGAGGAACTGGTCGTTGCCGGGGTGTTTATCGCCATCGGCCACAAGCCCAACACCGATTTTGTGGATGATCAGCTGGAAAAGAACGAGGCCGGTTATATCGTCACCCGGGGCAGAAGCACGCAGACCAGCGTGGAAGGTGTGTTTGCCGCCGGCGATGTGGCTGATCCCGTCTACCGCCAGGCCGTGACAAGCGCCGGGGAAGGATGCAGGGCGGCGCTGGATGCCGAGCGCTGGCTGTCGGCGCAGGGAGGGACTGAGGACTGAGGTCTGAGGCCACCACCCGACCACTATCAAACGTTAAAACGGAAGTGCATGACATCCCCGTCTTTGACGGCATAATCCTTGCCTTCCAGGCGCATTTTACCGGCTTCTTTTGCCCTGATTTCACCACCGAGTGAGACAAAATCCTCGTAGGCAATGGTCTCGGCGCGGATGAAACCCGCCTCAAAATCGGTATGAATCACACCCGCGGCTTTTGGAGCTGTATCGCCGCGGTGGATAGTCCAGGCGCGGACCTCCTTGGGCCCGGCCGTAAAAAAGGTGATCAGATCGAGCAGGGTGTAGGCCTCGTGGATCACCGTATTCAGTCCGGGTTCCTCAAGGCCGAGGTCGGCCAGAAATTCCGTGCGTGATTTCGCATCCATTTCCACCAGCTCAGATTCGATCTGGGCGGAAATAACGGCTGCGCGCGCGCCTTCGCCGCCGGCGAATTCACGCACCTGATCAGTCAACGGGTTGCCGTCCGGCAGGCTGGCGTCATCCACATTGGCGATATACAGGACGGGCTTGGCGGTCAGCAGGCACAACTCCTTTAGTTGGGACAGGTTGACCTCGTTCAAATCCTGCCGGCGCACTGAGATTCCATCCTCCAGCCCCAGTCTGACCTTTTCATAAAGGGAAAATCGGGACATGGCCTCCCTGTTTCCCGCTTTAATCTGCCGCTGAATACGTTCGATGGCCCTGTCCATGGTTTCCATGTCTTTCAGCATCAGTTCGGTATCAATGATTTCGATATCGGCCAGTGGATCTATTTTGCCCGCGACATGGGCCACGTTATTATCCTCAAAACAGCGGACCACATGGGCGATGGCGGCGCATTCGCGAATGTTGGCGAGGAACTGGTTGCCCAGCCCTTCGCCCCTGGCGGCCCCTGCCACGAGACCGGCGATGTCCACAAATTCCACCACGGCGGGATGGATTTCTT
The DNA here is from genome assembly GCA_964628185.1 of uncultured Zetaproteobacteria bacterium. Taxonomy (GTDB): domain Bacteria; phylum Pseudomonadota; class Zetaproteobacteria; order Mariprofundales; family Mariprofundaceae; genus CAZVLQ01. The sequence goes on from CAZVLQ010000022.1 coordinate 5,798, forward strand.
TCGGTTTAACAATTTCGGCCAGACGTTGCAGCCGGGCATCCGGCACCGCAACGATGCCGACATTGGGATCGATGGTGCAGAACGGGTAATTGGCGGCCTCGGCGCCACCACCGCTCAGTGCATTGAACAGGGTTGATTTCCCGACATTGGGCAGACCTGCGATGCCAATGCTCAGCGCCATGTATTACGCTTCCTTTTGTAGACCCAGATGAATGTGACTGGCTGCCGCTGGAAGATTGCCGTCCAGGATCGTGTGGATTTCAGAGACCAGGATATTGAAGATCCGCGCTTCATCCGCTCGCTCATTTTCGCTGAGGCGCCCGAGCACCCAGGGCGTTATTTCACCATGTACAGGCCGGCCGATGCCAATCTTGATACGGTGGTAGTTCGTATCGGGGAGATGAGCGTTCAGGGATTTTAGACCGTTGTGGCCGCCATGACCACCCCCGCTACGCAGTCGAACCCTGCCCGATGGCAGATCAATATCATCATGAACAATGAAAATACGCTCCGTTATTACTGCGTAGTAACGTGCCAACAGACCGAGCGCCTCACCACTGTTGTTCATGAATGTTTGCGGTTTGATCAGCAATACCTTGCCTTCAGGGCGCCTCCACTCAGCGGTTTCCGCATGGAACCTGGGTGTTGCGGCGAAGCGCAGCCCCAGTGTTTCGGCAAGAAAGTCGAGAAAACGGAAACCGGCGTTATGGCGCGTTTCTCTGTACTGATCGCCCGGATTGCCCAGACCAGCCAGGAATTTCAAGTTCACTCTAACCCGACACAGCCGGAATCAGACAAGATTGACACACAGAGAGAGAAGAAGTGAGAATTTTCATCAGGTTCTCTTCTCTTCCCTCTGTGCATCTCTATGTTCTCTGTGGTGAAAATGTCTTGTGTGATTTGTGTTGAATTTCATGGGTAAAAGACTGAAGCTCAGTCTTCGTCTTCGACCTCACCTTCAGCTTCTCCGGCCGCAGTTGCAGTCTCCTCGACCGTGGGTGCTTCCATCTTGGTCGGGGCGGCAATGGTCAGGACGGTAAAGTTCACATCATGAAGTACTTCCACGCCTTCAGACAGTTCAAGGTCTTCCACATGCACGGAATCACCGATATCCAGGTTGCCGCAGTCCACGTCAATACTTTCCGGGATGTGATCCGCCCGGCAAGTGACTTCCAGCACGTGGCGGATGACTTCCACCAGACCGCCCTTGACTACGCCGGGACATTTTTCATGGTTGCTTGCACGTACGGGAACTTCCATGTGCACGGTATCCGAGGAGGATACGCGCAGGAAATCGATGTGCATGGCTTCATCGCGGACCGGGTGCCATTGCACTTCCTTGACCAGCCCCTTGTTTGTTCCTCGGGCGCCTTTTACCCTGATTTCAACAATAGAGGTATGGAAAACCTCGGTGTTGAGCAGTTTTGAAGTGCTCAGTGCATTCAGCGTGACGGGAATTTCCGGCTTGCCGCCACCATAAATCACCGCCGGCAATTTGCCGGCCCGGCGCAGGCGCCGCGCTTCGCCGCGACCTGTTTTTTCTCTCAGTTCAGCCTCAAGAACAAAATCACTCATCAGTATCCTCCTTGAACAAGATGCACCCACGGGTCTTCCCGTGACGGTGTGAAATGGAGAGGGGGACACATTTTTTCTGAAAAATTTCCTGATTTCACAGAGCTTGCGGAAACAAGAGTTGCGTCCCCCGCATTTCCGGGCGCGGCATGCTAATGCTTTATATCAGTTATACAAGCTGCTGACGGAGCGGGCGCTGTAGATGCGGCTGATGGCTTCCGCAATCATGGGTGCGGCCGATAGAATGCGCACCTTGCCCGTGGCCATGACGGCCGCCGGCTGGGCAATGGTATCGGTAATGACCAGTTCATGCAGGCGGGATGCGGCAAGTCGCTCCGCCGCGGGTCCGGACAGCACGCCATGCGTTGCAAAGGCCGAAACCTTGCAGGCGCCTCGCTCCAGCAAGGCTTCCACGGCGCCGCATAGCGTCCCGGCGGTATCCACCATGTCGTCCAGGAGGATGCAGTGTCTGCCCTCGATTGCGCCGATCACATTCATCACCACGGCTTCATTGGGCGCAGGCCGGCGTTTGTCAACAATGGCAATATCCACATGCAGACGTTTGGCCAGTGCACGGGCGCGCACCACACCGCCGACATCCGGTGAAACGATCACGACATTATCCAGAGGATGTGATTCGATATCCTTCTGAAAAATCGGAGCAGCGTAGATATTGTCCACCGGGATATTGAAGAATCCCTGAATCGGAGCGGCGTGCAGATCCATAGTCAGCACTCGGGTAGCGCCGGCGGCGGTAAGCATATCCGCAACAAGCTTGGCGGTAATCGGCGTCCGGCTCGCGCTCTTGCGATCCTGCCTGGCATAACCAAAGTACGGGATCACGGCGCAGATATGGTGCGCTGAAGCGCGTTTGGCCGCATCGATGAAAATGAGCAGTTCCATCAGATTATCGTTGGCTGGCGAGGATGTGCTCTGGATAAAAAAGGCGTCCAGGCCGCGGATGGTTTCCCCGATCTGGATGAATATCTCACCATCCGAGAAGCGCTGGATATGGATATCTGCCGGCGGTATATCCAGATACTTGCAAATGTCTTCGGTCAATCCCGGGTTTGCAGTACCGGAAAAAAGGCGGAGCCGCTTTTCCATCATTGTATCACTCCTCACGATCCGCTTGGCCAAATCGCTTGAATATTATTCGTTGAATGGCTGGGGCGGCAGGATTCGAACCTGCGCATGACGGGATCAAAACCCGTTGCCTTACCACTTGGCTACGCCCCAATCTTCCGTTTCGAGCATGGTTTCATCGAGTGGGTGCCGTTCCAGCACGCGGCCGGCATGTGTCCATGTCGCGACGCCTTTCCGTTTCAGTTCCCGGGCCAGTGTCTGTGCCTCCAGAGGATTTTCGACCAGGGCCACGCAGGCTGTACCACTGCCACTCATCCATGCACTTCTCCCTCCGGCGCGCATACGCTCAAGCAATGTTGCGAGTCCGGGGCACATCCCGCATGCCACTTTCTCAAGTCCGTTCTCACCCAGGGGCAGGGAAATATTTTTAACGGATTGAGAGGCGGCGCGGATGGTATCGCTCGCTTCCTGGAGGGTCAATTCCGCTGCCCCGGTTTCGAGCTGTTCGTCATAGCGGGCAAACACCTCGGCCGTGGAAAGGCCCGCGCCGGGCCAGGCGAGCACCAGGTTCCAGTTCGAAAAGTTGCAATCCAGTGGCATAAGCCTGTCGCCAAGGCCGCCTGCACGGCTTGACTGACCAAACAGAAAGCAGGGAATATCAGCGCCAAAGGGTCGAGAAAAGTTAATCAGGGTCTGTCGGTCCAGATGCAGGGACCACAGGGCATTGGCCGCTATGATAGCCGTAGCCGCATTCGAGGAACCGCCGCCCAGCCCCGCCTGTACGGGAATCACCTTGTCTACATGCACATTCAGGCCCTGCCTGACGCCATATGCCTTTCGCATGGCATCCAGCACGCGGAAGACCAGATTTTTTCTACCGTCCAGCCGTGGATCGGAACAGGATACCCGCAGTTCACCGGACGGTTTGAGGATCAGCGTATCGGCAATATCCATGTAGGCAAAGCTGGTGTCGAGCGTGTGGTAGCCGTTTGCAGTTTTGCCCGTCACTTTAAGATGCAGGTTGATTTTGGCGGGCGCGGGAAGGCTAAGGGGCCTTCCGGAAGGCTTGCCCTGCCCTTTATACATAAGTCATGCCACAGGACCCTTGCACACGGGTTATACCGGCGTAGCGGTGCTTGCCAATGGAACAACCCTTGCGACGGAGAGCGCGCCTTGCATATGACCACCGGGCGGCTCGCTGTGGCGCGACTTGTGTGTAAAGAGCAGGGCTAGTCCTGCGCGTGGCACGGGGTCAGGCATACGTTCGATGGCATGCAGAATAATCAGGGTTGCTTTACGTCCATGTTTAAGATCGCTGAAGACCAGACGTTTCTTCCGGGCGTTCCACTCCACGCGAACATGACTGTTGTTACGGCTGACAATCCAGCGATTCGAACCTTTCGGCAGGAAGCCCGGCGGGACATGACCGCCGAGAAATTCGGATAATTCCCGCGGACTGATAACAATGCCGTGGGATGCAAGTTCCTCTTTGCTGATGGAACGCCAGTCAGGTTTTTTTGCCTGATTGTCGCGTACCCGCATTTCATTGTGCTGCCAGCGAAGTTCCACAATGCGGCCGTTCACGGCGTGGACGATGCGTATTTTTCCTTCGTCGGGCCACCTGGCGTTCCAGTCCATCATGGCCTGCCAGACGTGATCGGGTTCCATTACCAGGATTCTCGCCGTGATTTGCCTGTATGGTCCGATGCCGGATGGTTTGTCCGCGGCCAGCAAGGTCTGACCCGTCCGGAATGACTCCGAAGAGCAATTTGCGTGCACAGGACAAGCCAGGCCGGCGCTTGCCGTCAACAACAGGACAGGAGCGGCCAGCACGGCAATGAAAATGGCCCTGATCATAAGCCGGAGCCTATTTTTTTCCGGATAAGGCCCGGATTATCATGACCCAGCCGGAGCGTTTTTTTCCACGCACGGCGGGCTGCATCCGCTTTCCCGGCTTTCCACAGAATATCACCCAGATGTTCCTGCATGATCGGATCATCCGGTATCTTGCGCACTGCCCTGTGCTGGAACTCAAGCGCCTTGCCATAGTCGCCGCGCTTAAAATATACCCAGGCCATCGAATCAAGATAATAGCCATTGCCGGGTTTTCGTTGCAGTGCACGCCGGATCAGGCCTTCCGCCTCATCAAGATGGGCGCCCTGTTCGGCATAAATATAGCCAAGAAAATTAAGTGCTTCGGGATTATCAGGCTCAATAGTGAACAGTTTTTTCAACAGTGCGATAGCATTTCCATATTGCTTCAGGCCTTCATACGCTGCGGCCCGGTTGAACATCAGCTGCACCGGTGGCTTCTCAAGCCCCATGGGCACTTCCGTTTGCGCCAGCAGTTCACGATATTTTTTCTGCTGCAGCAATGCAGCTGAGAGCATCGTGTAGGCGCTGGCAGCGCCGGGAAAGGCCTTGATAATTTTCCGAAGACTGACAATGGCGGCACGAACCCTTCCGGCCTGTAATTCTATCGCAGCCAACCGCAGCCGGGCCTCCAGGTAGCTGGCGGTATCACGTTTGATCTGCCGGTAAATACCGGCGGCTTCATCATTCTTCCCGCTGGCTTCCAGACTTGCGGCCAGGTAGAAACGAGCCTTGTTTGACGGTGACTTTGTCAGCACCTTGCGAAATGTTGCGACGGCCCTGGCGTAGTCCTTTTGCTGGTAATACAATAATCCCAGGGCGATGAGAACTTCCGGGTGGTTTCCGGTGCGGCGGGAAATATCCTCATAGATTGCAATGGCCTCCCTGTTACGGCCCTGTTGCACCAGCATCCGTCCAAGGGCATTGCTGACGCTCAGGGCTCCGGGATGGCGGGACAGGAATGTACGCAGGATTTCTTCGGCCTCCATCATCTTTCCCTGCTGCCTGGCCATCCTGCTGAGCATCAGAACAGGGCCCGCCTGGTCGGGTGCCTGTTTTTTCATCGCGCGCAGGGCCATTTCGGCCTCCTTCAGCTTTCCCTGGCGCAAATAAAGTTCGGCTTCGATATGGTAGAGCTGCGGATGCGTTCCTATTTTGATGCCTTCGCGGATAATGTCATGCGCCTCGCTGTAGCGTTCTTCAGCCGCCAGAAGCTGGATCAGCGTCAGGCGTATGGAATAGGCATTCGGACTGGCCTTCAGAAGCGGCTGCAATACCGTGATTGCCATATCATTTTTACCGCTCGCGGCCAGGGTCCGGGCGCGAAGAACCCGCACTTTCCTTGCAATATCCGGCGGCAGGTCATGCATGGCCAACAACGCGTTGACATGTTTTTCGGCTTCCGTGATCTGTTGCTTCCTCAGCAGCAGTTCCACCAGCTGGATACGAGGCCGCAACGCTGAAGGGTCTTTTTCGACAAGGGCTGTAAGGAAGCGGATGGCCAGTTCAGGACGACCGTTCAGAATGGCCCGTTCAGCCGCCATGTACAAAAAACCGGTATCACGCTCGGCGACGGGCAGCTCGGCCGCCTCGTTTTTTTCACTGGCTACGGGTGCGACAGGGCGTGTGGTTAGCGTGCAGGCGGCAAGCGCCATGCATATCATGATCGTCAGGTTGCGCATGTTTATTGGTCTTTTTCTTCCGGCAGCACTTGCAGATTAACAGATTGAAATCGATCTCCATCCCTGTTCAGGGTCCAGCAATGCGTACCCGCAGCCCGTCCCTTCAGGGTGCTGACAATGATGTAGGCAAAGCCATCCCATGCATTGGCCAGGTCCGTTGGCGAGGGCCTTGCCGGGCAATCCGGATGGCTGTGGTAAATACCGATAATTTCACGTCCACTGCCGCGCAGTTCACGATCCACCGCCTGATAGGCGGCGGGATCCAGTACAAAACGGTCGGTAGCGCGTTCATGATTGAGGTTGGAGACTTCCTTCGTCTCATCAATTTCCCATCCGGCGTCAAGTATGGCGCCCAGGAGCAGTCCACAGGCTTCATGCGGATAATGCCGGGCGCAGGAGGCGAGCATGCTTTCAAGTCCGGCATTGCCGATAAAACATGTGCATTCCGATGCGCTGTCATCCAGCACGTTAAGGTAGGCCTGGCTGTGAAATCTTTCAGGTTCCTGCATTATTTTTCCAGAGTCTCTCCGGTTTGTATTTCCAACCGGAACACTAGCGTTCACGGCCCGCTTGCCAAGTGTCAGTCAAAAGAGAATGTATTTTCCCTGAACAGCTTCAGGCATGCATCCACGGCGGCGGGGTCAAACCATGTGCCACGGTGCGTCTTGATCTCTTCCAGCGCCGCATCAATGCCCAGCGACGGAGGTAGGGGCGGTGTGAAGACATGGCCTCAACCTGCACAATCTGTGTGATAAGTATCTGGCCGGCTTTTGTTGCCATATCCCGTGCCGCCCGAACCTGTCCGGGCAAACCCGGATCATCCACCAGCATACGAATCAGCACATTTGTATCAACGGAGATCATGATTTGCCCCGGTTTCGGATTGCCTTTTCCATATCTTCCAGGCTGGCGCTACGTCTGGCCTTGACCAGACCGAAGGCAGCCCCGATATCCTTGATGACAGGCAGGAGCACAACCTTGTTTTCTTCCATGATAAAGCCCACCCGGTCACCCTGATGGATGCCCAGGCTCTTCCTCACACTGGATGGTATTCCGCCTTGGCGATGATGCGCCGCTTCCTGTGCCATGCACGGTGTCGTCCGTGGTGTCAAAGTCCAGTATTAACCTTTTGGGCAGCCGCCTGAAGGAAGCGATGAACGTATCAACCTGGCTGAAACAGACCGCAGTTTACAGGCTGGAAAAGCAAGTGATTATTTGGGTTCCTAGAGAAAAAGTATCAGGAAACATTTATATGTGGTAAGGAATCCGCACAAAGCCGAAACGATTCGGAGGAAAATCCTTGCTGTTCCGGGTTACCAGCTCAAGGTTATGATGCTGAGCAATCGCAGCCTGGATAGCATCGGGAAGCTTCCATCTGTTCTCTCTGCGTAATCCGGCCGCCAAATCAGCTATCGCCTTGTCCATAATCAGGAGCGGAAAACAGTCCAGCAGTTTTTTTGCCATGGCAGTCTGCTCCGGATCAAATCCGGCCAGAATCTCGGCCCGCGTAATGACTGATATTGCTGACTCTCCGGCAATTTCAGCAATATATGCTGTTGCTTGTGGCACGGCATTGAAATGGTCGATGAGCACAACCGAATCAAGCAGATATGAGACCGGCAATTACCACTCCCGGCGTAATTGATTCTGGTATTCCAGGCCATCGCCGTGCGTCCACAGGCCTTGTGTTTCTTCAAGCAGGCGCTGTATATCGGCTTTTTTCAATTCACTGCTTTCTCTCAACAGATGGATAGCCTCTCTCACCACGGCTGTCATGGTGACATGCTCCTGCCTGGCCTTTTGGTCCAGCCAGTTCTTTTCTTCCGGATCAAGGCTGATTATGGTACGCACCATGGTTGCCTCCTGATATCATAGATATAGCATAATGATATCATATTGCGACCTTGTAAAGGCTCCGTGCAATCTGTTTGTCAGCTCAGCAACTGATTTGTCCATAGGTTAACCGAGCGTCCCGGCTGGCCAACGGTGGCGGCAGATACGCTTTATAGGGCGACCTGAAAGCACCTGACCGGTTCAGCCCGGTTTTTCAGCTTGATTTCTCCCTTCGGGGTCATATCAAAAATGGTTCCGCATCGTTTCCGGGTTTCCTCGCCAATAATAATGGCATGGCCTTCCGCCATCTGTTCCAGCCCGGCGGCGACATTAACCACGTCTCCAATAACGGTATAATCCATACGGTTTTTTGAGCCGACATTTCCCACAACGGTTTCTCCGGTGTTTATACCGATACCGATTTCAAAGACAGGATAGCCTTTGTGCTTAAAATCCGGCATCAATGTCCTGATTCTGTTCTGCATGGCGGTAGCGGCGCGCACGGCATGTTCGGCATGGCGGAGTTTCTGTTCAGACGGGCCGACAAGGCCAAAGACCGCCATAAGCTCATCGCCGACAAACTTGTCCAGAACCCCATGATATTTAAAAACGATATCCACCATGGCGTCAAAATAATCATTGAGTATGTCAATCACTGTCTCCGGGGGCATGTGTTCGGAGATGGATGTGAATGAGCGGATATCGGCAAACAGCACGGTTGTTTCCTGTTTTTTGCTCTGTAGCGGCATACCCTCACCCGAACACATCATTTGTTCGACAAGTTCGCCGCCGATATAACGGCTCAATTGCTGCCGTAATAATGCTTCCTCCCGGAGCTTTTTCTGGTAGTCCTCGATGTCACGGGCATACAGCATGAGTTTGGTGGTTATTTCCTGATTATTGCGGTTGGATGTTGCCACTTCGGTAAGTATGGTATTGAAATTCGTTATGATGTCTGACAGTTCACGCGGTTGTATTCCTTTTATTGCAATGCACTTCTTCCCCGGGGCGGTAGCAGCCAGTCCTGATTTTTCACTCAGTACCCTTAACTGCCGCCCGAACCAGCGCATGATGGAAAATCCCATCAGGTGGGAAAACAGGACGGCGGCAGTGATGATCAGGATGGTCTCGGTTACATTCACATTCATCCGGATGATGATGTAAAGCGCCAGTACGTAGGGAATGAACCCCAGCAGGCTGTAGATCAACTCCGCTATTTCCCGGAAGCCTGGGCTCCGTTTCATGATGCATCTCCGGAATCCCTGTTTTTCGTGATTCGTTCAAGGGATAACGGCTTGTCCATGAAAATGCCGACAGGTGCTCGCCCCGGCTTGCCTGCCTCAAGTGCCTGGATATCACCAATCCAGGCGACCGTTGCCTGTCCTTCCATGCGCGCATTCATCCTGTCGGTTCCGGGCATGTGTATATCCAGTTCAAGGCGTTGACCGATGGAATAAAATTCGGGCCGGTTGCTCAGGAAACAGGCTCCGTCACCGGAAATGTTTTTAAGAACAGCCCTCTCGACAGCCTGTTTTGTCTTGCCGGAAGTCACCGAAATATCGACCTTGAACTCGAGTGGATAGCGTTCAAAATTTCTTTTTTTCTCATTGTATTCCGGCATTGTCATCCTCACTTCCGAACATCAATGTCAAGCCCGGACGTATTTCGCGAGATTACCGGCATGCTGCACTCCATATCGGGCCTTGAGAGGTTAAATTCCTTCCGCGTAGTGGACCTCTCCGGCAAATACCGGGGTGGTGAGATATTTTTCACCGCCGTCAGGGAAAATCGCCACGATGCGTCCGGGTTTGTGATTCGCCGCCAGGCGTTCGGCCACCTGCAAAGCCGCCGCCAGGGCGCAACCGCAGGACTGGCCGGCCAGGATGCCTTCCTCACGGGCCAGCTTTTGCGTCAGTTCATAGGCGAGTTCGGTGGAAATGCCGATTTTTTCATCGTGTACGGTCGCATCATAAATGCCTGGAACGATGCTCGAGGCAATATGTTTCAGGCCTTCGATCCCGTGAAAGGGGGAGTCGGGTTCGGCCGCGATCACCCGGATATCCGGGTTCATACGCTTGAGGTAGCGGCCGGCACCTACCAGGGTGCCGGTCGTGCCGAGAGCTGCCACGAAATGTGTGATCTCACCCATGGTATCCCGCCAGATTTCCGGACCCGTCGTTTCCTCATGCGCCCTGGGATTGGCGGGGTTGTTGTACTGGTCCGGCTTGAAATAACGTTCAGAATCCGCCTTGAATATTTCCCTGCATTTAAGAATGGCGCCATCCGAACCTTCCAGTGGATCGGAAAAAATCAGATCAGCGCCAAAGGCGCGGCAGATACGCTTGCGCTCATCCGATACATTGCCGGGCATAACCAGGCGCACGGGATAGCCCATGGCCGCACCGATCATGGCCAGGGCAATTCCCGTATTGCCGCTGGTCGAATCCAGAATGGTCTTGCCCGGCACCAGCAGCCCTTTTTCCAGGCCATCGCGAATCATCATCAGCGCCGGCCGATCCTTGACCGAGCCACCGGGATTGAAACGTTCCAGCTTGGCTTCGATGCAGATATTATCCGGCAGATGACGTGTAATACGCTTCAGTTTGGCCTGGGGCGTATGACCGATAAGATCAAGAATATTCAATTGCACACCATGATGAATGTTATTAGACAATAATTACATGGAATGCTGCGTTAATTCAGCATTATTGCCAAGCGATTTTTCCCGCCATACATGATCTTTTGCTTCCAGCAGGCACTTTCGCAGTATGCCGGGACGTATGCCGGCGGCTTTCAGTTCGCGCAGCGCGGGTGCGCCGTGACGCTTGGCCAGGCGTCTTCCATCCGCATCAAGCAACAGGGGGTGGTGGATATAGACGGGGTCGGGAAGCCCCAGCAGCGCCTGCAAGAGCCGATGCAAGCCGGTAAGCGGACGCAGGTCCGCACCGCGGATCACATGCGTGACACCTTGCGCTGCATCATCCACAACCACGGCCAGGTGGTAACTGATGCCAATATCCTTGCGCCCGATCACGGCATCGCCATGCATGGCGACAGGGACAGGATGGATACGCCCGTCGCCATCCCGCCAGAACAGTTTTCCACCGATCAGTTTCAGTGCCGTGGCGGTATTCAGCCGCCAGGCAAATGATTGGCCGAGCATGCCTTCTTGTCGTTGCTCGGGTTCAAGCCCGCGGCAGGTTCCGGGATAGGCGACGGAGCCGTCTTCCCCGTGCGGCGCCAGCCCCATGCGATTGATTTCCTCCTGAATTCGGCGGCGTGTGCAAAAACAGGGATAAATGACGTTCAGCTCACGCAGGCGCTCCAGCGCCGACTGATAGTCGGAGAGATGCTCACTCTGGCGGCGCACCTGCCCGTGCCAGTCCATGCCCAGCCACGCCAGGTCGTCGAGAATCGCCTGCGTGAATTCCGTGCGGCAGCGGGTAAAATCAATGTCCTCAATACGCAACAGGAGCCTGGCGTGATGTCGGAGCGCCCATTGCCGGCAGATCAGGGCGGAATAGGCATTGCCCACATGTAGATAGCCCGTGGGGCTGGGGGCAAAACGGGTGATCGGGGGCATGAATAATGCGGGTTAGACGGGCTGCTGAACCGGGCTGTGTTCTGCCGCTGGTGGCAGAATCAGGGGTTGCCCTTCCTGGATACGCTCCGGCCGCATCAGCATTCTGATCTCATCTCCGGCCTGAAAGCGAAAATCATCGCAGGGAAGATAGCTTGCCCCGCTCCGGATAATGGCCATCGGCTGCACGCCGTGAGGGATCCGGCTGTCAGCCATACGCTGACCAACCAGCCCGGAATCCTCCTCCACATGATAAGATTCATAAACCAGCCGCTTGCGAAAAGCCTGATCATTCCAGTAAGTGAAGGTATAGGGCTTGGCGAACAGGCGTTTGGCCTGAAGCTGGTGGATCATGCGTGCATGCTTGGTTTCGTCGCCTTCCTGCAGGGCGATATAAATATCCTGAACATGAAAATCGTTTTTTGCCAGTTGCGCAATCAGCAGGTTGTGGTCGGATGATCCGGTCATTACCGCGATAGCTCCGACTTCCTCGGCATGGACGATCTCCATATACAGAGGATCGAGGGCGTTGCCGCGCACGGCCGTATGGCCCGAACGTTGCAGATTACTGACCACTTCGACATTCATGTCGAGAAAACGTACCTCCCGGTCTTCGCTCAGCACGCGTCCAAGCTCCGCCCCGATCTGACCTCCGCCCACGATCAGTACCGAGCGATCCCCCGTGCCTTCCACTTTCAACCAGCGGCTTAAGGGGCTGGCCAGCATACCGTAAGTCAATACCGACAGGATAATAATGGCGTAGACAAGGGCTTCCAGCATGGCGCCTCCCTGCACGCCCTGATCTTTCAGGACCAGGCTGAACAGGGCGGTGATGGCGGCGGCCACGACGCCGCGTGGGGCCATGCAGGCCAGGTAACCCGCCTGGGCCATGCTCAGTGTTGAGGCAATGGAAGACAGGAAGGCGACCAGGGGACGGGCGACAAGCGCCAGGGCCAGAAAAATCACGATACCTGCACCGAGATTATCCATTAGTACGGAAAGATCGAGATCGGCCGCCAGCAGCACAAAGAGGACGGATACCAGCAGCATGGAAAGACTGCCCTTGAAATGGCGCAGTCGTTGAATATCCGGCAAATCCATGCGTTGCAGCATGGCGCCGGCGACCAATACGGCCAGCAGGCCTGCCTGGGAGCTGACATGGTCGGCCAGCATAAAAAGTCCCCAGACCGCGGCCAGGGTCGCCGTGGAACGCAGTTCCAGATCCTTCAACCAGTCGAAATTCAGCACCCTGGAGATCAGCCATCCTCCCAGCCAGCCCGTAACGGTGCCGACAATCAGTTTCACCGCCATGTTTTTTAGAATGATGTCGAACTGAAAACCCCCGGCCAGAACGACCTGTAGCATGACGATGGCGAGGATGGCGCCTGAGGCGTCAATCAGCATGGCTTCGCTTGTGAGGATCTGCCGCAGTTTTCGGTCCAGGCATGTCTGCCGTACGATGGGTGTAATGACGGTGGGGCCGCCAACCGACACGAGGGCGCCAAACAGCAGCGCCATATCCCAGCCCATGCCGGTCAGGATGTGCAGCAATCCTCCCCCAATCAGCATGGTGACCATCGGACCGAGAACAAGCAGGCGGCCGACCAGCCATCCCTGCTGTTTCAGGGTGCGCAGGTTCAGATTTAGCCCGCCCTCGAACAGGATGATTGCCAGCCCCAGATCAATGATGGTTTGCATGGCCGGCTTGACACTTTCCACATGCAGCAGGTGCAGGCCGAAGGGACCCAGCAACATGCCCGCAATCAGCCACAGGACAATGGCAGGCAAACGCAGGCGGGCCGAAATAATCTGGGCGGCGACTGCGATCAGCACCGCCAGAACAAAGACATCAGTCGGCTGGATGGCTTCGATGATCATACATCGCAGCCTGCCTGCGCTCATCCTGAGGGGCAATGTTTGGAGTTAGCTCGGGAGATGTACTAGACTTGGCATCACGGATTTGACGGGGAGATATTGTCCAATGCTGGTGCTTCGCTTGAATCAGCCGGGAATAATGAAGTTGATTGCATGCCTTTGCCTGTCTGGTGTGGTGTATTCAACACCTGCCGCCGGTGCCGGGATGTTCCTGAAGCATCCTGTTCATACCCCCGGCAGTATCGGATCGGCTCCGGCGCCGCATTCCGGAATCTCCCGGCCGGTATCCGTCAGTCGGGTCAGCCCGGCAGCACTTGTACTCACCACCGGCAAAAAAGAGCGCACCATCACCGTCTATGGACACAACCTGGAGCGCATCACCTCAGCCCGGCTCATGCTTCACGGTCATTCGGTGCGGAATGTGCGCATCCGCCTGGGCCGGGCCGCCTTCGGTTCACGCCGCGTATTCCTGAAGGCGGGGAAGGAGGCCGCTGCAAGCAGGGATTATCAAATTTATTTTTCAACCGGACAGGGGGATATTCCCGTTCCATCCCGTATCGTGGTAGAGAACGTGCATGGGGTGCGGTATTTGCCAAACAGTCAACCCGGACACATCCAGACGCGGATTGTGCCAATGAAAAGCAATCCCCCGCTTCAGACTGGTCAGAAGCTCCCACCCGTATCAAAACATCAGGCAGGAGACCGTATAGAACCCTCGAAGACCGGGGATAAGCACAGGTTCACCAGAAACAGATCCAGCCGCTTCATGTTCCCGGGTGCTCGTATTATTCCTTCGGTGCCGAAACATATTCCTGAACTTGTTCCCACACCGCCTGGAGCTGAAATCGTGGATGCAGCCGCCCTTCCCCGAATGGTGGCATTTAACTTGTCGAGATCGGAGGTCAAATCGGGAGAGTCGGTAGAAGCCAGTATAAGGTTCAATAAGCCCGCTGTAGCCGGTATGAGCATTTTGGTTAGCACCAATCACAAAAACCTCGTACCTAACAAGGAAATCAGGCTTTCAGAGGGAGAAAAAGAAGCAACGACTATTTTAGGCGTTCAGAGAAACGAACAGTTACATGCCTGGGAGAGGATTCGGGTCGCAGCTGATTGTCTTGGTGAATTACGACGAAAAGATGGTACTATCAATAAACAATGGGACTGTGGCCATTTCACATCAAATCTCAATGTTGCGCCTCCGGCCCAGCCATCTTTGGCGCTTGCGTCTGTTCGCCTTGACAAATCAGAAGCCGTAGCCGGTGATCGTAATATTACAGGTGCTGTCCAATTGACGGAAGTCCCCATAGGAAGCTTGTCGATAAAGCTGTTTTCCAGCAATCCGGCCGTAGTTCGGGTCCCGAAAGATGTTTTTTTCCCTGGAGGAAGCAGTAAAGCCACTTTCAAGGCTCATGCCGGGGAGGTGACTGAGGATACCCGTGTTCAGATTCAGGCTGTTTATGGCGGTGTTTCCAGACAGGTCGGGCTGACCGTGATGTCGCCGCCTCATCTCGCCAGGTTCACCCTGTCAGAACATCAGGTAACTGAAGGGGAACCCATTCAGGCAACTGTGACGATTGATCGTCAGGCAGTAATAAATACCACTGTTAAATTTTATAGCAACAATGGTAAAATTGTCCCTGCTCAGCCTCTTCTAACGATTCCGGTGGCCGGCAGGCAGGTTCGCTACTCTATTTATACAAACAGGGACAGTGTAGACCCACGCTCAGGAAAAGTGAATGTCGGCATCCGGGCTGCATGCATGGAAGGTTGCCTGGGCGAAAGCCAGGAACAGCCCGTGACGGTGTTTCCATTAACGCATCTTTTTTCTCTGTCTTATATCGGAGCGGACAAGGATAAAACAGGTGAGGGCCATATATTTCATGCTGACACCACCCATCGTGGGGTAATCAGTGGCAATTTCTTTACAGCCAATTTATTTTTCAATCGTCCTTCTCCTCAATCGGGTGTGGCGGTTAAACTGATTGCTTCAACACCCGAGGTTGAAACTCCCGGCGAAATATTCGTGTCGGAAGGAAAATTAAGTATCCCGATTACGGTGAAGAGCAAGCCGACAAGGAAGAAGAAATTATTTTGTTTAGCGGCTATGGAAGGAAAGTGGTCAGTTCAGGACTGTCTGGATTTATTTCCCCGCCCCAGGCTGGAAAGCCTGTCGGTAGGTGAAATGGCTACTTCAAATGAGACATTCCCCCCAAAGAATGGTAAATATGTAGGCGGCATTACACGGGTGATGGGACGAATTTACATGTCGGAAAGGGCCGATGGTGAAGAAATCAGCCTGGCAAGCAGTAACCCGGAGCTGGTTCAGGTTCCCGACCATATTCGAATTCCTGCCCGATCCCAGGCAGTGGTTTTCTCAATCCGGACATTCAGTGTGAACGCACCTTCTTCCGTAACGATTAAGGCGGAATATGATGGAAATGTCCGAACTGCAAGTCTTACTCTTTCTCCTCCATGATCATGCGCCGGTACCGCCGACGGTGAGTTCATCAATGCGGATCGTGGGCAGGCCGACGCCGACGGGTACGGACTGGCCATCCTTCCCACAGGTGCCGACGCCTGGGTCGAGTTTCAGGTCGTTGCCGATCATCGAAACCTTTTTCAACACGGATGGTCCGTCCCCGATCAACGTCGCCCCCTTGACCGGATGCATGATTCTGCCTTTCTCCACGTAATAGGCCTCGGAAGTCGTAAACACAAACTTGCCGGAGGTGATATCCACCTGCCCGCCGCCGAAATTGACGGCGTAAATGCCGCGATCCAGCGAGGCAAGTATGTCATCCGGTGATACATCTCCGGCCAGCATAAAGGTATTGGTCATGCGCGGCAGCACCGGGTGGGCGTAGGATTCACGCCGGCCGTTGCCGGTCGGGGCCATACCCATCAGTCGTGCATTCTGCCGGTCCTGCAAATAGCCCGTTAAAATACCATCCTCGATCAGCACCGTGCGCTGCGTGGGCGTGCCTTCATCATCAAAATTCAGCGAGCCGCGCCGTTCGCTGATGGCCCCGTCATCCACCACGGTGATGCCTCGCGCCGCAACCTGCTCGCCGATGCGTCCGGCGAAAGCGGACGTGCCCTTGCGATTGAAATCACCTTCCAGGCCGTGGCCGATGGCCTCGTGCAGCAGGATGCCGGGCCAGCCGGGTCCGAGTACGACCGGCATGGGTCCGGCGGGGGCGGGGGCGGCATCGAGGTTCAGCAGGGCAATGCGTACGGCCTCGCGAGTCAGGCGTTCGGCCTCGGAGCCCACAAGCATGCGCTCCAGGCCGAAGCGGCCGCCACCACCGGCGCCACCCGTTTCCCGCCGGCCGTCCTGCTCGACAACCACGGACACATTCAGCCTTACCAGTGGCCGGCTGTCATGCAGCTCCGCTCCGTCCATGCGGATGATGTGGATATCCGAAAAAGAAGCGGAAACACTGGCGAACACCTGTTTCACGCGCGGGTCTATTGAACGGGCCAGGGCATCCAGGTGTTCCAGCAGCGCCTTGCGTTCTGGCATGGGGGCGTGTTGAACCGGATTTTTTTGGCGATAGAGGCTGCGCGCGGGCGCGGACGCATGAATAGCAACGGAGCTTTGGCTCTCGCCACCTTCGGCGATAGCGCGCGCTGCCCGCGCGGTTTCCATCAGGGCCGGGTGTTCAAGACGGTCCGTGCAGGCGTGTCCGGCAGCCTCTCCCCTGACGACGCGGGCGCCGAGCCCCTGGTGCGTGCTTGCCGATACATGTTTAACGCGGCCTTCCTCCAGTGCCAGCACTTCCGATCGTGAATACTGGAGATAGAGGTCGGCGTCATCCGCGCCGGCGGGCGTCATGCGGCCCAGCATTTCGGCCAGAGTGGATTGAGGTATGGCAAGCGGCGTGAAATTCACTGCGATGCGCCGCTCTCCTCGGGCGTATGATAGTAGTAGTCGTATTTTCGCAACAGTGATTCGGTCAGCTTCCAGGCCTCGCTGTAGGAGAGACCGCTGTGCTCGGGAAAGATGATTTTTACGTACAGGTCACGTGAATGCCGCTGGCGCAAGCCTTTCAGGCGCTGATGAAGACGTGTCCGGCTGACTGCTGCGAAAGCGGCTTGCCCAGGTGTTTTCAGTTCGGTTAGCACCTGGCCATTCACCTTGCTGACCCGGACCATGGCCACGTATTTGCCTTTTGCGGTACGGGCAGGTCGTACCAGTTTGTCGTACTTGAATTTCAGCGTTTTGTATTCACCTGAAAGCGAGGCGAGTTGCTGATTGATCCTTGCTTCATTTTCATGCATGCGAGCCATGTCCTGGCGGTTGAGAGCCAAAGCCTGACGGCTGCGGGCCAGAGCCTGACGGTTGCGGGCCAGTTCGGTCGTAAGCGCAGCGTATTGTGTGTTTTTCAGTGCAAGCTGCTCCTGGCTTGCGGCCAGGCGGGAGGCAATATCTTCCTTTTCCGAGGCAGTCTTTGCCAGTGCCGTTTTCGATGCGGCAAGTGCGGATGAAAGACGGTCTCTTTCATCGCTCATACTCATCAACTGCATTTGAAGCATACCAAGCTCACGTTCGGCGCGTTGCAATTGCTGTTGCAAGTCCGCGTTCTTCGACGTGGCCTTCAGCGCCTGTTTGCTGGCCGCATGTTCGGCCGCCAGTGTGGCCTGCAACCGGTGGACCAGATTCATGTTTTTCAGCAGCAATAGCAGCATGGCCATCATAAAAATCATAACCACCACGGTCATAATGTCGGTGAACGAAGGCCAGAAGCCTTCGTTGCTTTGTCCGCCGCGTGAATTCAGGCGTAGATCAACAAAACTACCGGCCATCACGCATCCCTGCCGGGGAGACGGAAGCCTTCCCGGAGTATGCTCCTGATGGTGGCCAGATCGGAGCTGATGCGCTGTCCGGTCTCTCTGTCCTGCCCAAGCAATGCTTCAAGTTTTTTGGTAATTGCCAGTACGCCGGACTGACCCTGATCCATGCGCTGAATCAAGCGGTTAATGGTGGAAAGCATGTCGGCGACACGATAATTGATATCTTCGGCATTCATCTGGAACAGTGGCATCAGGCGGGTTGCCGTAATGCCCTCAACATGACCGAGCAGATGGGTCTGGACGTCGCCCAGGGCGCTGAAGAAATAACTGAAAATGAGGTAGCAGGTGATTGCCGTGATGGTTGTACTCAGGGCCGTGGACATGCCGTGGATGACCAGCCCCATGCCGCTGACGCTGATGGCCGATTGCAGCATGTCCGAGGCGCCGATCAGAGCGATGGATAACGAAACGATCGTGCCGAAAACGCCGGTCAGGATCAGGACGTTGTTGACAAACCTCGGCATCGTAGTGCGGGTGCTTTCGGCGGCGAGCAGGGATGCGGCCATGGCGCTGTGATTAATCGGCGTATAGCGCTCATGCAGATGGGACATCATGGTATATCGCCGGGCGATGATCGAATCGGGGCTGACGCCCTCGGTTGGATCAGGGAAGCTCTGATCAAGGTGATCCAGGAAGCGGCGCAAGGATTCTTCCTCACCGGCATAAAAGGAAAATGCCATGATCATTCGTGCCATGCCGGCGAGAAAAAGTATGATGATGGCGCCGTTAATCAGCAGTCCGGCGTGTGTTAACTGATGCTTGAAATAGATGCTGGACAGGAAGTCCGACTGCCAGGCGATCAGGCCCAGTGCAAGCACGGATACAATTGCCATGCGGATCAGAATACCGCGGCTATAATGATGAATGGTATGATGTAAACTCAATCCAGCCTCCTGTGAGGTTCAGGAATACAGGCTAATATGACGCCAAAACGGGAAACTTGCAATTGCTGAAAAAGGGCCCTGCGCCTTTTTAAAAAAGCGTAGCGCCCCCTTTTTCAGCAGCATAGCCTGCGCCGATGCAGTTGCTCAAAAAGACGGACAATCCCGTGGAACTCCAGATGCTGGTGGATACATTGAATGCGAAAGGGATTGAATGCCGTGTGGATAATGCCGGCATGCGTTCACTGTTGCCGTTGCCCGGCGTGATGGATGCACGCGTGATGGTACATCGCTCGGACCTGGCCGCGGCGGAGCAAGTGTTGCACGACCTTGGCAAACCGGTGATTGGTGATTCGTGATTGAAGGCGCCGTATGTTTGTTTGCCGGCTTGCACCTGCTGCTTGCGCGGCCCGAATTGCGCGCCGTGCTCTGGCGCATGCTGACACTGCTGTTCCTGTTGATGCTGCTGTTGTCCGGAGGGGCGTTCTGGTTGGCGCAGTACCTGGCGCATTTGTGGCTGCCATCCGCTGATTCATGGTACTGGCAACTGCTTTCATGGCTGCTGTGGGGCATCGCGGTGGCGTTGTCGTTGTTGACCGCGGCAATCGCTTTTACGGCGCTGGGATCGGCTGCCGCGGCGCCGTGGCTGGATATGCTCGCCGAGCGTACGGAGGCATTGCCCGGAGGAAAAGTTCAGCTTCGGGAGGCCTCATATCTGCGACAGGTCGTCCACAGCCTGGGGAACTCAATTCGTCCCCTGTTCGGTTTGCTGGCCATGGGCATGCTGGCGCTTGTCCTGTTTTTCATCCCGGTGGTCGGCCAGATTGCTGCTACGGTTATCTGGACCTGGGCCGGTATCCGCTTTCTGAATTATGAGCTGATGGATCCCGTGGCATCACGCAGAGGCTGGGATTTTGCGCGCCGCAAACAGGAGCTTGGTCAGCGCAGGTTCTTTTACCTCGGATTTGGCGGTATGGCACTGGGATTGATGCTGGTGCCCGTCCTGAATCTTCTGGTGCTTCCGGCGGCTGTTGTTGGGCTAACCCGCATATTGCATGAAGGATTCGGAATTCAGGCTTGAGCCGGCACAGCAGGCTGGTCGTTTGGACGAAGGAGCATAGCCGTAGCTATGGTTCGAGGCCAAACGGCCAGGATGCAAAGCCGGATCGGGCCTGAAACCGAATAGGACAAAACGTAACTGCGGACAAGGAGGGTAGAATCCATGCAATGCATTGATATACAACAATATTCTCTCCATCAAAGGTCCGCCTTTGTGCAATGTGCGGGCTAAGCTCCGGGTTGGCGGACGAAACTTCCGCCTGATCAAGGCAGTTATTTGGGTGAATGCGTGACGAGATAGACTGCCAGCAATGCCAGCGTAAAACTGATGATCGGAATAAACCATCGCACCTTGCACCACAGATGTTTCTTATCCACGGATACAATCTTCATTCATTTCAGATTTTCTTCAGTATAAAGGGATACCTCGATCATGCGTTCAAGCAACTGCGAGGCGGACAGGCCGGGGAAATCCTGAGACTGAACAGAGGGCCGGCAAACTCGAAAAACTGCTTCTGTCCGTTTTCCCCGGCATTCCGGTGCATCTCTCCGTCCGGTATGGCAATGCTATCCTGCGCGGCGTCTTCATGATCATGATATCCCCTGCTTTTTTGCGCTTCGTTTTTTCGTTGAATATCAAACCAGTCATATTCCTCGGCTGGAAGGGCAAGCAGCGCTTCGGCGAACGCCTTCTGAATGGTGCGCAGCATTTTACGGCTTGCGTGCGACTCCTCGGCTTTTCGCTGTTCATCAATGATTTTTATCAGCGCCGTTTCCATGGGCGCCATACTTTTTTTCAGGGCTTCAAGAGCATCGTCATGGATAATGCCAGTGCGTGTTCCCGGTGTAAGGTTCAGGAACGGGACATCAACAATGCCTTGCAGGCGATCCGATATCCACGGGGGATTCCTGAAGGCATCCAGCGCCGAGATGGACTCCAGAACGCGCGTGCCCGCCCGGTAGAACCCGACGTGACTGGATGCATCGGCGTCAATGCTGTTTTCGACGAACTCCGCGACTGCCTTGAGCGGATTGCTTTGCGACGTCGCGATAATCGTGATGGCGTTCCAGTCATCGCCAATGCGAAGCCTTCCCGTTCCTCCTTTTCCGCGTCTTTTCCCGACCATAGGGCGATTATGAGGCCTGTTCGGTTTGGGAGCAATGCCGGGCAAGAATTTCTTTTGCCTGATGGACGATAAAATCGTGAAAGGCCCGGGCCACGGCGGAGAATCGTTTGTCCTTCCGGTAGACGATGCGCCAGTGACGCATAATGGGAAAATCCTCGACATCAAGGATACACAGGCGCTTCAGCGTCAGTTCCATTTCCAGCGTGTGAATAGAGACCACGCCCAGACCCAGCCCGGCCTGAACGGCTTGCTTGATGGCCTCGGATGAATTCATCTCCATGCCGCCGGGCTGTTCAATTTCATGCCGGGCCAGGAATCGCTCCACGGCGGCGCGCGTGCCCGATCCGCGTTCGCGCACAATAAAGGGGTGCTCGGACAGTTCCGCCAGTGGAATATGCTTGCGGCTGCATAACGGATGCCTGGGCGGGGCGATCACCACCAGCGGATTTTCCATGAAAACCTCATAGTCTACCGCCATGCCTGCCGGTGGTTTACCCATGATCACGATATCCGTGACATTATCATCCAGCGCCTGCAGCAGTCCGTCACGGTTGGCGACATTCAGACTGACCTGCACCCCCGGGTGCCGTTCACAGAAGGCCGCCAGCAGTTGCGGGGCGAAATAATTCGCCGTGGAAGCCATGGTCAGATGAAGTTTTCCACGCTTGAGCCCCTTCAATTCATCCAGCACCCGTGCGGCTTCATCCAGTTGTTGATGGATGCCATGGCTGTAACGCAGCAGTTCCCGGCCTGCTTCAGTCATGTGCATCTGCCTGCCCGTGCGTTCAAACAGGGCCATGCCCACCTCTTCTTCAAGCTGCCTGATCTGCATTGAAACGGCCGGCTGGGTCAAAAACAGCAGCTTGGCTGCCTGTGTGTGGCTTTGCTGTTCAGCCACGGCCTCAAAGATTCGCAGCTGCTTGAGCGTCAGATTCACGGTTATGCTCCATAAATAAAAATTATGAATAGCATTATAACCTTTGATTGGATATTATGAAAGGTCCTCCCTAAAGTTCACATCACCGCGGCTGGTGCCTATACTCGCCTGTGGCGGAGGCAAGCCGAAAAGGGTTGCCAAATATAAACTCCCACAGGAGGAAAATTGAAATGGATCAATCGAATCGCTACGCCGATCTGAGCCTGAATGAAGGGAATCTGATCGCCGGCGGCAAGCATTTGCTGGCTGCCTATCGCCTGAAGCCCCAACCGGGCCTTGGATTTCTCGCAACAGCCGCGCATGTGGCGGCTGAATCCTCGACCGGCACCAACGTGGAAGTCTGCACGACCGATGATTTCACCCTAGGCGTGGATGCCAAGGTCTATGAAGTCGACGAGGGCGCTTTTGGCGACGCCGGCGGCCTGATGAAGATCGCCTACCCGGTTGATCTGTTTGATCGCAACCTGATTGACGGCAAGCATATGATTGCTCACATGACATCCATGATTATCGGCAATAACCAGGGCATGGGTGACATCATTGGTCTGCGCATGCTGGATTTCATGGTGCCGGAGGTCATGGTCAGAAACTTTGACGGCCCGTCCGCCAACATTACAAATCTGTGGAAGGTGCTCGGAAGACCGGAAGTGGATGGCGGTTTTATCGTCGGCACCATTATCAAACCCAAGCTGGGTCTGCGCCCGAAGCCATTTGCCGATGCGGCCTATTCATTCTGGCTGGGAGGCGACTTTATCAAGAACGACGAGCCGCAGGGCAATCAGCCGTTCTGTCCGACGAAGGAAGTCATTCCGCTAATCGTGGACGCGATGAAGCGTGCACAGGACGAAACCGGACAGGCCAAGCTGTTTTCCGCCAATATCACCGCGGATGACCCGGCTGAAATCGTTGCCCGGGCTGAATATATTCTGGAAACGGCCGGCGATCTGGGTGATCACTTCGCCTTCCTCGTTGACGGTTTCGTGGCTGGTCCCTGCGGCGTGACCACGGCCCGCCGCAACTTCCCGAACAACTTCCTGCACTATCACCGCGCCGGTCACGGCATGGCGACTTCGGAAGTAAATCCTCGCGGCTACACCATGCTGTGCCACATGAAGATGGCGCGTCTGATGGGCGCATCCGGCATTCATACCGGCACGATGGGCTACGGCAAGATGGAAGGCGGCAAGGATGACACCGTGCTGGCCCATATGCTTACCAATGACTCCTGGCAGGGAACCTACTTCCACCAGAACTGGCATGGTATGATGGCTACGACGCCGATTATCTCAGGCGGCATGAATGCGCTTCGTATTCCGGGTTTCTTTCATAATCTGGGTCACAGCAATGTCGTGCTTACCGCCGGTGGCGGCGCCTTTGGCCATATTGACGGACCGGCGGCCGGCGCCGAATCCCTGCGCCAGGCCGAGCACTGCTACAAGGCCGATGCCGATCCGATCGAGTTTGCCAGGGAGCACAGGGAATTTGCCCGCGCATTCGAGTCTTTTCCGCAGGATGCGGACAAGCTGTTCCCGGGCTGGCGTGCGGAACTGGGCATTCACGCCTGATCCGGCTGATGACGACGTGAAACGCCTCTGCCGCCGGGTGGGGGCGTTTTTCTATGTAACGACTCAGCTCATCCCTGATTTGCCCGATAACGGTGTTAAAAATACTCATTTACAGGAGAAAAATGATGAGTGCTAAAAGTCAGTACCTGATCAAACAGGAGCCGTTTTATCAGCCCCAGGGCGATGAGGTGGCGCTGTATGAGGCCGCCTATGCCGCGCGACTGCCGGTGATGGTGAAAGGTCCGACCGGTTGCGGCAAGTCGCGATTCATCGAATATATGGCATGGAAGCTGGAAAGGCCTCTGATCACCGTGGCCTGCAATGAAGACATGACCGCATTCGATCTGGTCGGGCGTTATCTGCTCGATACGGAAGGAACCCGCTGGCTGGACGGGCCGCTGACGACGGCGGCGCGGATTGGTGCGATCTGTTATCTCGATGAAGTGGTTGAAGCGCGCCAGGATACGACGGTTGTGATTCATCCGCTTACCGATCATCGCCGCACGCTGCCCCTGGACAGGAAAGGAGAGGTGCTTGAGGCCCATCCTGATTTCCAGCTTGTGATTTCGTACAATCCCGGCTACCAGAATCTGATGAAGGATCTGAAGCAGTCCACCAAACAACGTTTTGCCGCCTTTACGTTTGATTATGCAACGGCGGAAACCGAAACGGGCATTATCGTCACGGAAACAGGCGTGGATGCAAAAACAGCGGCAAGGCTTGTGAAGATCGGCGAGGTGGGGCGTAACCTCAAGGGACATGGCCTGGATGAAGGCATTTCGACGCGGTTGCTGGTTTACGCGGCGATGTTGATCAGGAGCGGAGTCGGGCCTCATGCAGCCTGCCGCATGACCCTGGTGTACCCGATGACCGATGACGCCGATATCCGTGATACGCTGGAGCATGCAATCGATACGATTTTCTCTGATTGATGACGCTTGCAGCCGCTGAACTCGGCCGTTACCGGGCGCAACTGGATTGCAGTTTCGCCCAGATTGAGCGCGTATTTCCCGATTGCATTGAAGACGCCCTGGCCAGGCTTGGTCCGGAAGGGGTGGCGGCATATCTGCAAGCGGGACGCGCTGTTGGACGCATGGGCCGGGGCGCGGAACCGTTACTGGTATTCCTCGAGGAAATTCCTGCCGTAGCGGCCCGGGCCGGTGAGGCGGTAATTCCCATGATCCGTGACTGTACGCTAAAACTTTCCCGTTCGCCGAACAGTCAGGCCATTATCCCGTTTCTTCAGACGCTGGCGGTCGCGGCAAGGCGCCTTGTGGATACGGAACTGTTTGAGGATTACCTGAAACTGGTGATTCATCTCATGCGGGAAACCACGCCAAAAATCCATGGCGGAGCATCCATGGCGATGTTCGCCTCTCCCTGCCTGAAGGATTTTTTCCTGTCCGTGCCGGTTTTGCTCGGACAGTTGTCCGTTGCGGGCGTCAGGAACTGGGCCGAATTCGGCATCCGGAATTATGGCAACGATCCGGACGGCCAGCGTGACTACTTCTCCCTGCAATCGCGTGAGGCGCAAACGATGTTCCAGCGTGAACGCCGCGGTGCGTTGCTGGTGGACAATGAACGCAGGCTTGGTCTTTACTTGCGTGGTCTGTGGCGGATGGAGATGACATTTCAACCCTATTCGATGATCTTCGACCAGTTGCGCAAGCCAAGGCCTTATGTGGACAAAAACGGCATTCATCTTCCCGACGTGTATGAGGATACGGCCACGGGGGTTTCGGGGACGGATCGTTACCGGGCGTTGGTGGCGCATATCGCCGCCCACCGGCGCTGGAGCACGCCGGTTGCCGCGGATAATTTCAGCCCCTTTCAGCGCCTTGCCGCCGAAACCTTCGAGGATGCGCGCGTGGAATCCCTGGCCATGCGGGAGTATCCCGGTCTGCGCAATCTGTGGCGGCGGCTTCACCCCGCACCGCGCGAGGGCGCCTGCCCGGAAGGCGCCAGTGATTTCCATCATCGGCTGGCGATACTTTCGCGCGCCCTGCTTGATCCCGGGCATGGCTATACCGATCCACTGTTGCTCGATTTCGTATCCCGCTTCCAGGCGATGATGGAACGGGGGAATACGACTACGGAGGATGCCGCGAGTATGGGCGTGGCGTATTTTGCCAAAAGTCACAGGGACAGTGATTACGCCACCGATATCTTTCAGGAGGATATCGAAGTGGAATACCGCGATGATAACCGCTGCATGTGGTTTTTTATCGAGCAGGATCATCGTGATGATATGCCCGCCACAGGCTCCGGGACGGAAGCACCGGAGGAACGGCGTGAATCTTCCCTGGCCCCGCGCCATTACAGGGAATGGGATTACCGATCCGAAGCCTATCGGCCGGACTGGGTGAGTGTGTATGAATGCCTGCACCCATCCGCCCGGGCCTGTCTGATTGATGACCTGCTGACCAGAAATGCGGCACTGGCCAGACGCTTGCAGCGGCTGATCGATATGCTCAAGCCGCAGGACAGGGTGCGCATCCGGTATCAGGAGGAGGGCAGTGAGCTTGATCTGGATGTTGCCATCCGGGCAATGATAGACACCAGAATCGGCACAACGCCGGACTCACGCATCCACATGCGTTATCGAAGTAATGCACGCAATATTTCTGTGGCCCTGCTGCTCGATCTTTCCAAATCAATCAACGAAATCCCGCAGGGAAGCGACAAAAGCATCCTGGAGTTGTCACAGGAGGCGGTATCGCTGCTGGCATGGTCCATCGAGAAGATCGGTGATCCGTTCGCCATCGCCGGTTTTCATTCCAATTCGCGTCATGAGCTTCGGTATTACCATATCAAGGGCTATGAAGAGCACTGGGATGACACGGTGAAGGCGCGTCTGGCCGCCATGGAGGGAGGCTGGTCCACCCGCATGGGCGCGGCGATGCGGCATGCCGGGCAAGAGCTGAAAAAGCAGGAAACGGGGCTAAAACTGCTGCTGGTGCTGACCGACGGGCGGCCTCATGATGTGGACGTGAAGGATGATCGCCTGCTTGTCCATGATGCCCGCAAGGCGGTGCAGGAACTGGACCAGGACGGCATCCATACCTGGTGTATCAATCTGGATCCGAAGGCCGATGAATATGTCACCGATATCTTCGGCCGGCAGTACACCGTGATTGATAATATCGAGCGCCTGCCGGAACGCCTGCCGGAGCTGTTTATCTCACTGACCCGGTAATTGTTCGTGAATGTTGAAGATTACGCGTACCTCGTTCCGTTTGTGGAAGATGCCGAAAATTTCTTTCTCAAAACCTCGTCCACCTTCGGAAAAAAGCTATGCAGGAAGGGCTACCCTGCCAAACCCTGATTTCAAGCATTCTCCACAAGTATATCAACGGCAGGTTTATCGAAAAAACTTTCTATACTGTGAGTCGTTTGCGAGGCGCGAAACAAGACCTGACCCCGTAGATCATTTTCCCCTATGGGAATAAAAGGGGTCAGGTCTCACAATCCAACACAACCACAATCATAGGGGACTGCCATTGTGGCATTCACCCTGTATGAGCAAAGCGGATAATATTGAACCATGCCTATAAGCGGCGGCAGAACTCCGTTGCGGTTTCAATGGCATAGTCATTCCGTAAGGCCAACAAGTCCTGATCACCGCTTACCAGAATATCCGCGCCTGATGCGATAAGGGCGGCCAGAACCGGCGCATCATCCGCATCGCGGGGAACAACCGCACGGGTGGTTTCAATGTTGACAACTTCAGCCCGGAATCGGAGCAGGGAAACAAACCGTTCAATATCATCATCCGCCCAGCCGATACGCCCCCGAATCTTCGGGTACGCCAACACGCGCGCCAGTTCAACCAGCATGGGCTCACTGAATACAAGATCGAAAGAAGATGCGTGCCAGGCCGCAACAATCCTGCCGGGAATGCTTTCCGGCAGCATCAAGCCTGATAAAAAGATATTGGTATCCAGAACCACTTTCATGAATGCGAGCGAACAGCCGTCATAGCCTCCTGTAGTTCATCCTGCAATACATCCGGTGCAATATCCCTGGCTTTGTCGGCCAGCTTGTCGCATAGCGAATCAAACTCCGACTGCATCAAACGTATTTTTTCAAACAACGCGATATCAACA
>CAZVLQ010000023.1:0-33503 GCA_964628185.1 uncultured Zetaproteobacteria bacterium
GGCCGAGCGGCCAGGATGCCGAGCCTGATCGGGTCTGAAACCGGATAGGACAAAGCGTAACCACGGATAAAGTGGCGTGGATCCGTGTAATCTGTTGATATAATGTAATATCCTGTCCATCAAATGTCCGCCTTCATGCAATATACGGGCTAGGAACCTTTTTATATAGCATCTGTTCTGATTCCGCTATGAGCTAATGTAAGCTATGCAGGCAACCGAAGCGCCACAATCGAATTAAAAAATATTATGATGTATGAACTGCTTGTTGTATGGTATTATTATTAGTATCATTCTGTCGTGAGTAATGTCGGCGACCTTCTGAAGGATATGCAGCGGAACCTTGCCAATGTCCGGTTTTCCAACTTGTGCCAGGTGTGCGATGAGTATTTTGGTCAACCACGGCAAAAAGGAACAAGCCACAGGATTTACAAAACGCCATGGCGAGGCGATCCGCGTGTGAATATCCAGAACTTCAAGGGAAAGGCCAAGCCCTATCAGGTCAGGCAGGAGCTGAAAGCGATTAACAGACTCAAGGAGGAATCCAATGCATGATCATTACACCTATCGGGTAACCTGGTCGGGCGAAGATCGGATGCATGTCGGGACATGCCTTGAATTTCCGTCCCTTAGCTGGCTGGCGGATACGCCGGATGCCGCGCTGGCGGGAATCCGTAAGATTGTGGCGGATGTATTAAACGATATGCGCAAATCCGGAGAAAAAATACCGGAACCGCTGATGGAAAAAAACTACAGCGGGAGATTTGTCGTGCGCGTACCGCCGGAGGTGCACAGGGAACTGGCCTTGCATGCGGCCGAACAGGGCGTAAGCCTGAACCGTCTAATCAGTTCAAAATTGGCGGCATGATGTATAACCCGAAACCTTCCATATAACTCCACTGGATTATTCGGCAGCATACCCGCCCGGCGTCACACGCTGAAGGAAATACCGCAGCCGCATTCGCCTTTTTTGTTCGGATTGATATAGACAAAGCCCGATGACAATGCATCCCGCTGAAAATCCACGGTCAGGCCCGCCAGCGCTTTCGCGTAGGACTCGGCGTCCACATAGAGGGAAAACCCGTTCAGGAAAAGAATGTAATCACCCGATTGCGGCGCATCGGCAAATTCAAGAACGTATTCCAGACCGGAGCAGCCCGCCGCCTTTACCGCGAGCCGTAACCCGGTTCGATTTTCGCCCGTCACCAGTTCACGCATTCGGGTCACGGCCGCTTCGGTGAGCCGGATATTCACGTTTTCCGCCCCAGTCGTCATCATCACTGCCTTGCGGCGCCGGCCATGCGCAACAGCCGCGTGCGGATACGCACCAGTTCATCCACCAGTGCATGTGCATCATCCGGGGAATTGGCCGGACCAAAGCTTACGCGAATGCTGCCGCGCGCCTCATCGCGGCTCGCTCCCATGGCCGTCAACACGTGTGAAGGCTCACGCTTGCCGGATGAACAGGCCGAACCTGAAGCAACGGCAAAACCGGCCAGATCCAGTTGCATGAGCAGGGTTTCGCCATCCAGACCCGGTACGCGGAACATGCTGGTATTGGGCGTACGCGGCGCATCTTCGGCAAAAATCTTCACATCCGGAATCCGTTCATGCAACGCATGCTCGAAGTTGTCGCGCAACGGACACAATGCGGTAAAATCCATGCCGCCAAGGGCGGCGGCAAAACCGGCGATGCCGGGCACATTCTCGGTGCCGGAACGGCGCCTGCGCTCCTGCCCTCCGCCCGGCGCCAGTTCCCTGATCCGCAGGCCCCGCCGGACCATCAGCGCACCCACACCGCGCGGTCCGCCGATCTTGTGCGCAGAGAAGGAAACAAAATCCGCATTCCACAGATGTACATTCACATCAACCTTGCCCAGCGCCTGTACCGCATCCACCAGCAGGGTCACGCCGCGCTCACGGCAATGCGCGCCCACCTCCGCCACCGGCTGCAAGGCGCCGGTCTCATTGTTGGCGGCCATCAGTGCCACTAGGCGGGTCCGTTCATCCATGGCCGCCGCGACCGCATCGGCATCCACCACGCCGCTGGCATCCGGACGCAGGCGTATGATCTCCCAGCCCGCCTCCTCAAGCCGTTCCACGGGGCGCATGACGGAAGGATGTTCAATGGCGGAAACAATGATGCGGCCGGGCGTCCGCCCGGCGCACCAGCCCTGAATGGCCAGATTATTGGATTCCGTTCCGCCCGAGGTAAATACGATTGAGCCGCTCTCGGCGCCGACAAAGGCGGCCAGCTTCTCGCGTGCATCATCCAGCACCTGCCGGGCGGCGCGACCGGCCCAGTGCAGGCTGGAAGGATTGCCGGGTGCGTTTCCGGCGGCCGCGGTCATGGCCGCCAGCGCCGCCTTCAGGGGCGGACAGGTGGCGTTGTAATCAAGATACCGCCGTGGTGCGTGCATTCGTCTCCGCCCCTTCTTCTTCGGCTGTATCCGACAGGTAGCGTTCCACCGGCGCCAGTTCCACGGTGTCCAGCCTAACCCGCTTCTCACAGACATCCTCAAGGGTAATCACATCGAGAAAGCGATAAATATGCCTGCCCAGCGCATCCCAGAGTTCATGGGTGTCACAGCGATGACCGCGATAGCAACCGCGCATGGCATTAACGCAGCGTGCGGCCTGGGTCTGTTCATCCACGGCGCGAATCACGTCCGACACTGAAATATCGGCGGCGTTTCTGTTGAGCAGGTAGCCGCCTCCGGGTCCGCGCACGCTCTTGACCAGTCCGCCTTCCCGCAAGCGCCGGAACAGCTGTTCAAGATAGGAAAGTGAGATGAACTGGCGCTCGGAGATTATCGCCAGATTGACCGGTCCATCCATCTGGTGCTTGCTTAAGTCCACCATGGCGGACACCGCATACCTTCCCTTGCTCGTTAAACGCATACGCGCCTCCTTCAGGCGAGAGAATCTATTCCCCCGCAACGATAATGGAGAATGATATATACCAGACTATTTTAGTCAACTATAGAAAAACGAGGCCAGTTTTTCTATAGCTAAGGAAAGCGAAAGCATCGTGCGTAAAAATAAAACCATGGCCGGTCTTTTTATGACTGCATGCATACAAAAGCGCGGCTTCCCCTGGCAAAAAAGCAACCCACCTCAGTCCTCAGTCCTCAGTCCTCAGTCCTCAGCCCTCAACCCTCAGTCCTCAACCCTCAGCCCTCAGCCCTCAGCCCTCAGTCCTCAACCCTCAGTCCTCAGTCCTCAACCCTCAGTCCTCAGCCCTCAGTCCTCAGTCCTCAGTCCTCAGCCCTCAGCCCTCAGCCCCCTGATCAAATCCCGCCACCGCCAAGGAAACGATCCAGGCTGTTGTGCTCTTTTTTGATATCCTTCTCGACATCCTGCATGTGGCCGCCCTTCTTCTTCGCACGCGGATGAATTTCATCGATACGGTCGTTGACATCATCAATCATCTTCAGCACATGCCGCAGAGCTTCCGCCACAGGGTTCGGCATCAGATGATGGTCCAGGTTGATCTTTCCACCTTCAACAATGGTCTCGGTGGTGCCGACCACCATGCCCGGAATGCCGATCACGGTGGAATGCGCCGGCACATCGGAAAGCACGACCGAATTGGCCCCGACCCGGCTGTGCTCACCGATCGTAATGGCGCCCAGCACCTTGGCTCCGGCACCGATAATCACACCGTCCATAATGGTTGGATGCCGCTTTTTCTTCTGCCATGTCGTTCCTCCCAGCGTCACGCCGTGATACAGGGTCACGTCATCGCCGATCTCGGTTGTTTCACCAATCACCACGCCCATGCCATGGTCGATAAAAAAACGGCGGCCAATGTGTGCGCCGGGATGAATTTCAATGCCGGTGAGCCAGCGGGCAAGATGGGAAAGCAGCCGGCCGAGCAGGCGCAGGCGATGCTTCCACAGGCCGTGGGCAATGCGGTACATCCATACCGCATGCAGGCCCGGATATGAAGTAACAACCTCCAGCGTGGTACGCGCGGCCGGATCGCGATCAAAGGCGCTGGCGACATCTTCTTTCAGATAATTCCACAATTTCATGATAACCGACTCATAAGGCCCCGCACTGTAGCCATGCGCCTCCAAGGCTGCAAATCATGATGGAATGAAACATTGATAAATATACGGGTTAAAGCGCAGGCAGGCTCTCCAGCGCTTTTGCCGTACCGCTGACGGTCCACAGGCATCCTGCCGAAAGGTGACGCTGCACCCAATGCTTAAGCTGCTCCAGGGATACATGTTGCACATCGTCCACCCACGCGCATTGCGGCCGGATATCTTTCTCGTCGAAGCGCGCCCCCAGATGCAGCATATTGGCCTCGGCGGAATCCATCCCCATGCGCAAGGCAATTTCAAGCTGCCGCCTGGCACGGGCAAGGGCTGGCGGGGCAAGTTCGGCAACGAAGGAATCCAGCACGCCCTGAATGACCCTGACACATTCTCCCAGACGGCCGGGGTCGGCGCCACCGCTGATCGTCCATGCGCCCGTATCACTCAGGCTGGAAAGCTGCGAACCGATGCCGTAGGCCAGCCCGCGCTTTTCGCGCACCTCACGGAACAGACAGGAGCTCATGCCGCCGCCCAGCATCTGGTTGGCCAGCCAGGCAACGGGGCGCTCCTCCGAGGCTGCGGCAATACCGGGAAAAGAACAGATAAAATGCCCCTGCTCATCATCGCGCTCGAGCAGCTGGGCACCGCTTTCCATGCCCGGAGTTTCACGCCGCAGCGATGCCTGCGCCCGTGGCCATGACATATCTTCGAGACAGGACAGCGCCTCCTCATGTCGCACACAGCCGGCCATGGCGACCAGCATACGCGGCGGCCGGTAATAACCGGAAAGAAAATTCATCAGGGCATCGGATTCCATACTGGCCAGTGCTTCCCGGTTTCCCAGAACGGGACGGCCAAGGGACTGCCCCGGATACAGGGCGCTGACGTGCCGGTCAAATATCCAGTCCTCCGGCACATCCTCCGTCATGGCCATTTCGGAAAAGATGACTTCCCGTTCCCGTCGCCATTCATCCTCCGGCAGCGTGGGGGCAAGCACCATGTCGCACAACACGGACATCGCCTGCTTCCAGTCCTCCGGTAGAACCCGCATATAGAAACAGGTGCGTTCCCGGGCGGTGAAGGCGTTGGCCGTACCCCCCAGGAAATCCAGCAGCTCGCTTAAGGCATGGACATCGTGTGTTTGCGTCCCCTTAAACAGCATATGCTCCAGTGCATGGGCGATGCCGGCCTGCGCATCACCCTCGTCACGACTGCCGACATCGAGAAAAATTCCAAGCGCCACGCTCTGTGCCTCAGGCATGGCATGCGTGATCAGCAAGGGACCCCGCAAAATTTGTGTTTCCCGGATTGGAGAGGTGCTCATGTCCGGCGCATCAAATCATGAAGTCAGGCCTCTTCCGCGACTTCCTCATCCAGCAGGGCCTTCATGGACAGCCGAATCCGTCCGTTACGATCCACATCCAGCACCTTGACACGGACGATCTGGCCTTCGGAAAGCTCATCGCTTACCTTTTCCACGCGATGGCTTGCAATCTGCGAGATATGGACCAGGCCGTCGGTATTGCCAACGAGACGGACAAAGGCGCCAAAATCCATGATC
This sequence comes from uncultured Zetaproteobacteria bacterium, assembly GCA_964628185.1. Classification (GTDB taxonomy): domain Bacteria; phylum Pseudomonadota; class Zetaproteobacteria; order Mariprofundales; family Mariprofundaceae; genus CAZVLQ01. The sequence goes on from CAZVLQ010000023.1 coordinate 5,605, forward strand.
TTGACCACCTTGCCTTCGTAGATACGGCCCACTTCCACTTCGGCCGTGATATCCTCAATTTTTTTACGTGCGGCCTCCCCGGCCTCGGCACTCACCGCGAATATCTTGACCGTACCGTCATCCTCGATATCAATCTTGGCGCCGGTTTCCTCGACGATAGCCTTGATCACCTTGCCCCCCGGGCCGATAACCATGCGGATTTTGTCCTCCCTGATTTTCATCGTAAGCAAGCGAGGTGCATGCTCGGCGATGGAGGCACGGGGCGCGGCGATACATTTGGCCATTTCGGAAAGGATATGCATGCGTCCTTCATGCGCCTGGGCAAGAGCCTCATGCATGATATCCCGGGTCAGACCGCCGATCTTGATATCGAGCTGGAACGTGGTTACGCCATCCGCCGTTCCCGCAACCTTGAAGTCCATATCTCCCAGATGATCCTCATCGCCAAGGATATCCGTCAGCACGGCATGAGCATCGGGCTCCAGAATCAGGCCCATGGCCACGCCGGCCACCGGCTTGCTGACCGGAACACCCGCATCCATCAGCGCCAGCGAAGCGCCGCATACCGAAGCCATCGAGGAAGAACCGTTCGATTCGGTAATCTCGGACACCACGCGAATGGCATAGCCGAAATCATCTACTACCGGGACCACGGCCTGTATGGCCCGGCGGGCCAGCCTGCCGTGGCCGATTTCACGGCGCCCCGGAGGCCCCATGCGGCGTGCCTCGCCCACCGAATATGGTGGAAAATTGTAGTGCAGCATGAGGCGCTGCCTGGTGACGCCCTCCAGATTTTCCGTGAGCTGCATGTCCTGTTCGGTGCCGAGGGTTATCGTGACCAGCGCCTGGGTTTCGCCGCGGGTGAACAGCGCCGAACCATGCGTGCGCGGCAGGACACCCACCTGACAGTCAATGGCACGTACCTCATTCGTGGCACGGCCGTCAATGCGCGGCTTTCCCTCGATGATCGCCCGGCGCACAATCCGCTTTTCAAGGGCTTTCGTGGCCTGTGATACATCATTGGCCGCGTGTAGCCCCGGCGTCTCTTCCGTGCCGGCCAGACGCTCCTGCGCCGCGGCGCGTATTTCCTCCAGCCGGGTGGAGCGCGCCTGCTTGTCCGTCATGCCATAGGCCTCGCGCATATCCGCTTCAAAGGCGGTGCTGACGGCTTCAGCTACGGCCTCGTCACCGGCAATTTCGACCGCCATCGGCGCCTTGCCCGCCTGTTGGACGAGTGAATCAATCGCATCCAGCACCGGCTGGTAGCCCTGCTGGCCGAACATGACGGCATCGAGCATCCGCTCTTCGGACAATTCCTTCGCCTCGGATTCCACCATCAGCACCGCATCGCGCGTGCCTGCGACCACGAGGTCCAGATCGGATTCCTCCATCTGCGCATAGGTGGGATTAAGCACGAATTCACCATTGATCAATCCCACGCGTGAGGCGGCGATCGGCCCGTTAAACGGGATGTCGGAAATGGCCAGCGCCGCCGAGGCGCCGTTGATGGCGACGATATCCGGGTTGTTGTGCTCATCAGCGGACACCACCGTGGCAATGACCTGGGTTTCATTCGAATAGCCCTTGGGAAACAGCGGGCGGATCGGACGGTCAATCAGGCGGGATGTCAGGACTTCCTTCTCGCTGGGGCGGCCCTCGCGTTTTAAGAACCCGCCGAGAAAACGCCCGGCGGCATAGGTTTTTTCCTGATAGTGGACGGTCAGGGGCATGAAATCCACGCCCTGCATGGGCTGCCTGGCCGCCGTGGCCGCGACCAGCAGGACCACATCGCCGTAGCGGATGGTTACGGCCCCGCCGGCCTGACGGGCGATGCGCCCGGTCTCCAGAGCAAGTTCGCGACCGGCTACCGTGGCCGTACTTTTCTTGATATCAAACATTATTTTTTCCTTCGCGGGATGATGCTGAATCTGGAAACAGAAAGACAAAACGAACAGCGAAAAACGGTCCGCTCCGAACAGGAGGGCGGACCGTCCGGAAACGGGTATCAGCGGCGCAAGCCCAGCCTGTCAATCAGCGCGCGGTAACGGTTGAAGTCCTTGGTCTTCAGATAGTTCAGCATATTACGACGCGCCCCGACCATTTTCAGCAGGCCGCGGCGGGAATGATGATCCTTGTGATGCGTCTTGAAATGCTCGCTCAAACCATTGATGCGGGCCGTCAGCAAAGCAACCTGCACCTCGGGGGAGCCTGTATCGCCCTCATGCGTGGCAAACTTGTTGATAATTTCGTTTTTCTGTTCCAAATCCAGAGACATGAATCCAGCTTTCCTTTTTCTTTTTCCTTGTTATAGGGCGGCGAACCATAGCGCCAGTCCCGTTCCCTTGCAACCGGCCCGTCATACACAACCGCAACAAGCACACCGGTGCTGACCTCGTGAAAAATGCGGGTTAGAGTGCCCGCCATGTTAACAGCCCGTATATTGCATGAATCGCCGTGATGATTGGTTAATGGAAGCGCTGATTACGCCGTGAGAGAAAAAACGGGCCGTCAACTGTCCCTGTCCCGGCGCCTTGTCGACAGGGCGATAAAGGCCGGCGCATATGATGCCGATGCGCTGGCAATCCATGATACAGGTGAATCGGTGCGCGTGCGCAACGGAAAGGTTGAGTCCATCGAGCGCGAGGATGCGCAGGGCGTCGGCCTGCGCGTCTTTGTGGAACAGGCAGGCAAGCTGGCCTTTGCCAGCGCCTCGACATCCGACATCTCCGATACGGGTCTGGGGCAACTGGTCGATCAGGCCATGGGTATGGCGCGGATTTCCGAACCGGACCCGGATGCCGTGCCGCCCACGGGCGCGGAACACCCCACGCAGGCGGAACTGGATGCATGGGTGCGCTCACACGGCATAAAAGACAAGCCGTGGCGCACTGCTGACGCCCGGCAGGCCGCCCTGGCCTGTGAACAGGCGGCGCTGGATTATTCTGACCGGATCAGCAACAGCGAAGGTACGGAGGCGGGCTTTGACACGGTGCGTGTCGCCTATGCGTCCGCTGACGGCTTTGCCGCGGAATACGGAAAGACATCGGCAACCTTAAGCGTGTCCGTTATTGCCGGTTCGGGTGAAGGCATGCAGCGCGATTATGCCTGGGACAGAAAACGTATGGCAGACCGGCTCCGTTCACCACGGGAACTCGGCCGTGAAGCGTCGGAGCGCGCCCTGGGCAGACTTGGCGCGGCGGGAATCAGCGGCGGCGGCATGCCGGTGATATTTGAACCACGCGTGGCAATTTCCCTGCTCAGGCATCTTGCAACCGCTGTCAATGGCCGCGCCGTCATCCAGCAGCGCTCTTTTCTTGCGGATCAGTGCGGACATTCAATCTTCCCCGATTTCGTACAGATCACCGATGATCCGGATCATCCGGAAGGACTGGGCAACCGCCTGTTCGATGGCGAAGGCATGCGCTGCCAGCCGCTGCGCATCATCAGGAACGGCGTGCTGACTGCATTTCTGACCGACCGTTATGCCGCCAGGCGGCTCGGCGTGAAAACAAGCGGTCATGCCAGCCGCGGGCTGACGGGCGATATCGCCATCGGCGCATCCAATCTCATCCTGCATGCAGGCCATACATGCGTTCGGGATATCCTGCATGATATCGGCAGCGGCCTGCTGGTCACCGAGATGATGGGCTTTGGCGTCAATGGCGTCACCGGCGATTATTCACGCGGCGCGGCCGGCTTCCTGATCGAGAACGGCGAGATTGCAGGGCCCGTGCAGGAGGTCACCATTGCCGGTAATCTGAAACAGATGTTTGCCGGTATCTCCCGCCTTGGCGATGATCTGACCTGGTTCGGCACAACCGCCGCGCCCACGATCGCCATTTCCGGCATGACCGTGGCGGGACAGGGATAAAAAAAGGATCAATATGACATACGATGTTTACGGCGTGGGTAATGCCATCATGGACTTGCAGGTGCAGTGTGATGAGGCCTTTCTCGATACCGCGGGCGTGGAAAAAGGTATCATGACGCTGGTGGAGGAGGCCCAACAGCAGTATGTGCTGCAGGCGATAGACGGAGGTTACATCCATCAATGTTCCGGCGGTTCGGCGGCCAACACCATAGTCGGCGTCGCCGACCTTGGAGGGAGCGCGGCCTATGCCGGCAAAACCGGGGATGACGAGTTCGGCCGACGCTATCTTGATGAAATGCGGCAGCTTGGCATTACCATCGAGGTGCGGGCCAATGCCGGCCGGACCGGGGCCTGCGTGGTGCTGATCACACCGGATGCGCAGCGCACCATGCTGACGCATCTGGGCGTATCATCCACACTGGGCCCGAAGGATATCGACGCGGCGGAAATCGCCAGGGCCAGGTATGTCTATATCGAGGGCTATCTGTTCACCGGCAAATCAACCCGGGCCGCCGCGCTTACGGCCATCGAACTGGCCGGCCGGCAAGGCGTAAAGGTGGCGCTGACGGTTTCCGATCCGTTTCTGATCGATCTGTACCGGGATCAGTTCCTGAAACTGATCGAAGGCCCCGTGGATTTGCTGTTCTGCAATGAGCAGGAGGCCCGTGCGCTCACCGGATTTGACGATCCCGTCGAATGCGCCCGCGATATCCACAAATATTGCGAAAATGTCGCCCTGACGCTGGGAAAAAACGGCTCGATCATCATGCACGAGGGTGATGTGATTCCCGTTGAAGGGGTGGAGGTACGCGCCGTGGACACGACCGGCGCCGGAGATATGTATGCCGCGGGCGTACTGTACGGCATTACCAACGGGCTCTCCTGGAAACAGGCCGGACACCTGGGCAGCCATGCCGCCGCGCAGATTGTTGCGCAATTCGGCGCTCGCCTGCCCCGGCGCTACACGCATGAGGAAATCAGGGCACTGCTGGCCTGAATATGTTCAGATGAAGATTGGAGAACTGGCCAGGGCTGCCGAGGTCAATGTTGAGACCGTACGCTACTACCAGCGCATCGGGCTGCTACCCACGCCGGAAAAGTCTGTCGGCGGTATCCGCCGTTATCGTGATGGCGACCTCTCCCGGCTGCGTTTTATCCGCCGCGCCAAGGAACTGGGCTTTTCACTGAAGGATATTCATGCGTTGTTGCAACTGGATAAAAAGAGCTGTGATGATGTTCGGGAACTCGCCGAACACAAACTCGCCGACGTGCGCAAGCGCATCGCCGATCTTGAATCAATGGCCCAGTCGTTAAGCACTATGATCAGCCGGTGCGAATCCTCGAATCGGACTGCCTGCCCGATTATTGATTCCCTGACTCCACCCGACACTTGACTCCGTACCATAGTACGGCGTTCAGACTGTCGGCATGAACACGACAAACACAACAAACCGTAATAAGGCTGAACGCCTGCCATTGGTTGGGGCGGTATTGGCGGGAGGCCTGGCATCCGCCTGTTGTATCGGCCCTTTAATCGTAGTCCTGCTGGGGCTGGGTTCCGCCTCAGTCTTTGTGGCCATGGAGCCGTATCGACCCATATTCGCTGCCATCACCTTTGCACTGCTCGCCCGGGCGGGCTGGAAGCACTGGCAGGGTAAAAAGCAATGCGCCGCCAGCGGCTGTCCGCCAAAGAAACCCGTTTTGCTCTGGATACTGGGCGGATTATCCATTCTGCTGCTCATTTCGCCCTCACTGCTTCCGTATTTCATCAAGTAAGGAGAACAACCCATGAAAAAATCCACATTACTGAAAACCGGCATCATTGGCTCTGCCATCGCCGCCCTGTGCTGCTTTACGCCCGTACTGGTCATTCTGTTTGGTGCTGTCGGACTGGCCGCCTGGGTGGGACACCTGGATGCCGTACTGATGCCGGCGCTGGTCTTTTTCATTGGGCTGACGGCGTATGCCTGGATGAAGAAAGAGAAGGGTGAGTGCTGTAAATCTGATCAGAAGGGTGATAAGCAATGAGCGATTGCTGTGCAGATAAACTGCATATCGCCATTATCGGCACGGGCTCCGGCGCCTTTGCCGCAGCCATCAAGGCTGTCGAGAGAGGCGCCCGGGTTACACTAATTGAAGGAGGAGACGTGATCGGCGGCACCTGCGTCAATGTCGGATGCGTGCCTTCCAAGATCATGATTCGCGGCGCTCACATCGCCCATCTGCAATCCTCGCACGCTTTTGAAGGCGTCCCCTTAAACCGGCCCCGGATTGAACGGGCAGCCATGGTTCGCCAGCAGCAGGCGCGCGTTGAAGAGCTGCGGCATGCCAAATACGAAGGCATTCTGGAAAACCGTCCGGACATTCATCTTGTCCGGGGCTGGGCAAGATTCGATGATCCGAACACCCTGATTATCAAGCGGCGGGATGGCGGCGAACAACGAGTGACTGCGGACAGGATTCTGCTGGCGACGGGTGCCTCTCCCGCAATTCCCGATATTCCGGGACTTTCGGAAACGCCATTCTGGACATCAAACGAGGCACTGGTTGCAGAGGAGTTGCCCGGGCATCTTGTGGTGATCGGAGGTTCGGTGGTGGCGCTTGAACTGGGACAGGCATTTTTGCGTCTGGGTTCAAGGGTCACGATCATGGCCCGCAGCATTTTCCTGTCGAAGGAAGACCCCGTGCTTGGCGAAGGGCTGGTGAAAGTCTTTGAGGAAGAAGGTGCGCGGGTATTATTGCACACGCTGCCCGATGCCGTATCGCATGATGGCCAGGGCTTTGTCCTGCCATCAAAAGCGGGGGAAATACGTTGTGATCAATTGCTCATCGCCACCGGACGCAAGCCCAATACAGAGCGATTGACGCTTGATAAGGCCGGGGTCAAGACCGGCCGCAACGGCGCCATTGTGATTGATGATCACATGCGCACGTCGGTGGAGCATATCTATGCCGCGGGGGATTGTACCGATCAGCCGCAATATGTGTATGTGGCGGCGGCGGCCGGCATGCGCGCCGCCGTCAACATGACCGAAGGCGATGCGGCCATTGATCTTGCCGCCATGCCCGCCGTGGTGTTCACCGATCCCCAGGTTGGAACGGTGGGATTAACTGAGGATGCGGCAAAAAAACAGGGCATTGAGGCGGAATCACGCACGCTGGAACTGGAGAACGTGCCACGGGCGCTGGCCAACTTCGATACGCACGGTTTCATTAAACTGGTGGCCGAAAAGGAAACGGGACGCCTGCTGGGTGCGCAGGTGCTGGCAGGCGGAGGAGGGGAAATTATCCAGACGGCGGCACTGGCGCTGCACAAGCAAATGACGATTAAAGAGCTCGCCGGGCAACTCTTTCCGTACCTTACCATGGTCGAAGGCATCAAGCTCTGCGCCCAGACCTTCACCCGTGATGTAAAGCAGCTGTCCTGCTGTGCCGGATGACCGGCCGGACCGTCCGGGAAATTCCGGTTATTCCGCTTCTCTTCTCGCCTTTTTTCTTTCCCGCTGCCTGTCAAGTTCCAGCTTCAGCTGCTCCCTGAAACTCATTTTCCTTTCCCGTTGTCTTTTCAGCGCGCTTTTACCGTCCTCCCGGGAACCGACGCTATACTTCCCGGAAAATTCCCGAACCTTCTTCATGAAGCCGGAAACCAGGCTCTTGAGTTTTCTGGTGGCCTTTTTGCCGCTCTCCTCCGTGGCCTCCATTTTTTTTCTGATTTGATCGGACCCGCGTGCCGACTGATGCGCCACAGGTACGGGCTTCTCTATTTTTTTCGCGGCGTGCAGGCGTCCTTCTTCGATTGCCTTTATTTTAGCCTTCAATTTCGCGGCGCGGCTGGCCTTCTGTTCCGAGCTGGATACGTGGCCACGCACAGCCGGCGAAGTCGCCGCACCAGCGCCTGATGGTATCCCCGAAATCCGGTCGGCTCCTCCGGCTTCATCCGCTCCGGCACGGGAAATGCCTGTCAGCATCCCCAGGCACAACAGAGCAACGGTAAAAAATTTTCTCACCTCGCACCCCCTTTCAGCCATATTCGGCCAAACATACTATCCGCGTCCTCCGATGCAAGGATATGTCATTTTCCGACAACCCTGTTCATCATGGATGAAGCGTTATCGCATGCGACCGGCGATGGCATGATTGCGCAGCCGATCCTTGCAAACCACGGGGCCTGTCCGTACACTGCCGCGCTCCCCGCGGGCCGACCGTATGCCTGGCGCCGCGGGATGATACCTCGCTCCGGATGCGCACCATGATTCCGGGGCAGATGATACCGAGAGAGGCGCCGTGTATTACGAAACCATTTTTATCGTCAACCCCGATGTTTCCCAGGAAAATACAGCAAAGCTGACCGATGCCCTGATCCAGCGCGTGGAGAAAGCAGGCGGCCGCATTGTGAAACGTGAATACTGGGGCTCACGCCCGCTGGCATATCAGATCGCCAAGCGTAAGCGAGGCCATTATGTTCTGCTGGTTACGGACGGAGAATCGGCCGCCATGCAAGCACTGGAGGAGGGGCTGCGGCTGGAAGAGCGTATCCTGCGCTTTCTGACCACCCGTCTGCAGGAAATTTCCGATGAACCATCCCCCCTGTTGCGACGCAAGACTCACACTGAAGAAACCGCGCCTGTTGCGGAAGAAGCGGAAAAAAAGACCGAGCCCGCCGCAACGGCGAAAACGACCGAAACCGTATCCGGAGAAAAACAAGCGACGGAGCCGGCTGAAACCACCGAAGAAGCAGGAGGAGATGCCGCAACCTGAGGAAAACCGGGTCCGGCTGTGTGGTGTGCTGGCGGATATCCGGCAGCGCTGGACGCCGGATGGAAGCCTCGCCGTAATCGCATCGCTTATTCTCCCGCGCCCCTCCCTGGGCGCGGACCGGGCCACGAGTGAACCAAGTCAGCCCATTCCCTTGCGGGCGACAGGGGTGGAGGCCGGGAAACTGGCGGGGCATGAAGGCCGGACCATGGCCATCGAAGGAAAATTGAGGCGGCGCTATTACCACCGCCAGGGTGAATCCCATTGGGGACAGGTGGAGGTCTGGGTTGACCAGTGTCATCTGTCCCCTGACCAGCCGGACTGAAACCCGCGCCGGTCAAGCTGCATGATTCATGATTCACGCAGTTTCAACGTTCTACAGGAGGTATAAATTATGGCTGAAGAGCCTGCAAAAACAACGGAAACTACAACTGAACGCAGCCCGACTGCTCGCGGCAGCGAACGTCCCCGGGGGAGTAACAGCCGCGGTAGCGACCGGCGTCCTTCCCGCCGGCCGCGCTACCCGCGCCGGCGGAAATTCTGCAAATTCTGCGCCGACACCAGCCTGCGAATTGATCATAAAAACCCGGACATGCTCAGGCAGTTCATTACGGATCGCTACAAGATTCTGCCGGCGCGCGTAACGGGGACTTGCGCCAAGCATCAGCGTGAGCTGACAACGGCGGTCAAGCGTGCGCGCAACCTGGCACTGCTACCCTTCACACCGCTGCATCACGACTGATTGAACGGACATTGACGTGAACCGGGCGTCAAATGCTCTGCCCGCGGCAGCCGAGTGGATACTGACCCGCCGCCTTCCCTGTGCACTGGTGGCATCCGCCATGTTCGGCATGGCGTTCTGGTTCCCGGGCACGGTACTGTCGATGCCTTTCCTGCTGGTCCATCTGCTCACGCCGGCATTGTTTGCCCTGATTACGCTGGGTGGCGGCACAACTTTTGGCGCCCAGGTCGCATTGCTGGCGACTGTGATAAGCAGCCTTGCCACGCATATGTCCGTGCAGGACGGGCTGATGATGCTGACGCTCTATGGCTTTTTACCGATTCTGGCGGCATCCGCCCTGCGCGGGCAAAAAGGGATATCCAGAAGCGCCCGGCATCTTGCCATCGGTCTGGGTGCGGCCATGCTGGGCGCGCTGATTGTCGGAACGGTGAGTAATGGAGTGGATGCGAAAACATTCGTGGATTCCCTGTTATCCCCCCTGTTTGCAGTCACAAGCCAGCAGGGTCTGGATGCCGCAACGGTTAAACGCATCCACGACCTGACCGTGTGGATATTTCCCGGCATCTCGGTGCTGTGCCTGTGGCTGATCTGGTGGGGAAACATCGTGCTGGCACGAAATACCGCCTTCCACTACGGCTTTTTCCACGGCGATATGCAACCGGTTCGCAGCCTTCGCCTGGAACGCGGAACAGCCTACCTGTTTCTGTTGCTGTTCCTGGCAGGCATATTAAGCCAGGGAACGGTGCGTTACCTGGCATTGAATGCGTCGGTACTGACCACCGGGCTTTTTGCCGTACAGGGGCTGGCCGTCGTACACACATGGTTGTGGTGCCGGGGAATACATCTGGTGACCGGTTTGATGTATATCGCACTATTGATACAACCGGTCATGGTATTACCCTTTGCCGGGATAGGTCTGCTTGATATCTGGTTTGATTTTCGCCGGGGCATGCATCCGGTAGATGGAGGAAAAAAATAATGCAGTTGATTCTTTTGGAACGCGTGGAAGGACTTGGAAATGTGGGTGATGAAGTCACGGTCAGGCCCGGATACGGACGTAATTACCTGTTGCCGCAGGGCAAGGCGGAGCTGGCCAGCAATGCCAGCCGCAAGGTGTTTGAACGGCGACGTGAACAGCTTGAGGAACGGCAACGCAGTGAGCTTGAAAAGGCAGAGGGCCTGGCCAAAAAACTGGCCGGCCTGAATCTCGTCATCACACGCGCCACTTCGGACAGCGAGCATCTGTATGGCTCGGTTTCCACCCATGAACTGACCGATCTGCTGAACGAATCCGGCCATGCGATTGAACGTCGTCAGGTGATTCTCGATCATGCCATCAAGACCGTGGGCGAACATCCTTTCCGTGTCCGCCTGCATCCGGACGTGACAGCCGATCTCACCATTACGGTGGCATCCGAAAATGCCTGACATTCTTCCGGACTGCGCTTGCAAACGGTTGACGAGTGGATGCATGCCCGTGATTCATGAGGGCTAAAATCGCGTCGCTGGCAACCGACACCATGCGTGAACATATTCCTCCGCATGCACTTGACGCCGAGCTTGCGGTGCTGGGGGGGATCATGCTGGATCCCGATGCGCTGGAGCGGCTTGAAGGCAGTCTGAAGCCCGAGCATTTCTACGCCGAGCGCCATCGTGTGATCTTTACCGCCATGCAGGACCTGGCCGGAAAAGGTCAGCCCGTGGATGCCCTGACCATCAAGGACTATCTGGAACAGCGCCGGCAACTGGATACCTGTGGCGGCGAGGCATATCTGGGCGAGTTGATTAGCGCCATTCCCACCGCCGCCAACGTCAATCATTACGGTCATATCGTGCGAGATCGCGCCGTACTGCGTGAGTTGCTGAATGTCTGCTCCAGGGTATCACAGAATATCTATGAAGAACCCGGACGCGAAGTCGGCGAACATCTGGACCGGGCTGAAATGGATGTGCTGGCCGTAGCCGAACGCTTCAGCCGTTCCCGGCCCACCTTCAGCAAAATGAGCGACCTGATGGTGGAAGGATATCACCAGCTTGAAAAACGCTATGCCGAAAAAAAAGCGATTACCGGCGTACCCACCGGTTTTACCGATCTGGATGAAATCACTTCAGGCCTTCAGCACAGTGATCTTGTCGTGATTGCCGGCCGCCCGAGCATGGGAAAAACCGCGTTCGCCATGAATCTTGCGCGCAACGCCGCCATGGAAACCGAACACGCCAGGGCCGTGGCGGTCTTTTCCCTGGAGATGTCCGTCCAACAGATTGCCCTGCGCATGCTTGCCAGTGAAGCGCGCGTCAACATGAAACTGCTGCGAACCGGCCGCTTCTCGGCCGAGGACTGGCGCAAGCTTGCCTCACATTCGGGCGCTCTGGCAGAATCTCCCATCTTTGTTGATGATACGCCCGCCATCTCCGTGCTGGAACTGCGCTCCAAGTGCCGCCGGCTGAAAAGGGAAGCCGGCGGGCTGGACCTGGTGATCATTGATTACCTTCAACTGATGAGCGGACGCGCCGACGCCGAACGGCGGGAGCAGGAGATCAGTGAAATTACACGCTCGCTCAAGGGCCTGGCCAAGGAACTGGAGGTGCCGGTCATCGCCCTTTCCCAGCTCAACCGATCGCTGGAATCACGTGCGGACAAGCGTCCGATGATGTCCGACCTGCGCGAATCCGGTGCCATTGAACAGGATTCCGATGTCATCATGTTTATTTACCGTGACGAGGTCTACAACAGGAAGCCTGAAAATGAAGGACTGGCTGAAATCATCGTCGCCAAGCAACGCAATGGCCCGACCGGAACCGTAAATCTCACATTTCTGCACGAATATACCCGCTTCGAGAATCATGCTTCGCGTGCGGGTTTTGACGACTAGCCCGTATCAGGCAATGAGTCGTCCTGCCATCGCCTGGATTCATCTTTCCCGTCTGCGCCATAATTATCAACTACTCAGGCAGCGCGCAGGAAATGCAAAAATCATGGCCGTGGTCAAGGCCAACGCCTATGGGCACGGACTTGAACTGATCGCTCCCGCCCTGCTCGATGAAGGCTGCGACAGCTTCGCCGTTACCGATTCGGATGAGGGGACATCCCTACGCCGGATTCTGGGGCAGGGTCCGGAAATCATTCTCCTGTCCGGCATTTTCGACATGGAGGATGCGGGCCTGTGCCGTGCATGCGACCTCACCCCCGTGGCCACGGAGGCACGGCATGTCAGCATGCTTAAAAGCGCTTCATTCACGGGTAACCTGTGGCTTAAAGTGGATACGGGCATGCGCAGGCTGGGCTGCGAGGATACGGTGCGCATGATCCGGAACTGTCACAAACACGGCATCGGAGTCGCCGGAATCATGAGTCACCTGGCCTGCGCCGACACCCCCGACCATCCCCTGAATCTCCGGCAAATTGAAACATTCCGCCGGTATCTGGCGGCATTGCCCGAGCCGCTGCCTGCTTCCCTGCTGAACAGCGCCGGGCTTGTCGGCATGCCGGAATTTGGCATGGATGTCGTGCGGCCCGGCATTGCCCTCTATGGCGCCGAACCTGTAAGCGATTGTCCGCTCGGACTACAACCTGTTATGCGGTTGACCGGGCAAGTCATGCAGTTACGCAGCGTTCGCAAGGGTGAGGGCGTATCCTACGGTGCCAGTTTTATTGCGCCGGATGATATGCAAATCGCCGTGGTTTCGCTCGGATATGGCGACGGCCTGCCCAGAATACTTTCAAACCGGGGCTTTGCCCGAAGTAAAACTGCTATACTTCCCATCGTGGGCCGCATATGCATGGATTACTGCCTGCTGGATACCGGCAAGGCCAATCTTTCCACCGGTGATGTAGTGGAATTCTGGGGCGATGCCGTGCCTGCCACCGACGTGGCCGGGCTGGCGCAAACGATTGCCTATGAGCTGTTCACCGGTGTCGGACCACGCGTGCGGCGGCAGGTTGTCGCGTGAGGCTGTTTGAAAGGCTTGGCCTCGTGCTTGAGACCGGTTTCATGCGAACAGGTCTTTACGCCGATACCCTGCTGAAAGGCCTGCGTAACATGGCCACGCCGCCCTGGTATGGCAGGCTGGCCCTGCGTCAGGCGGAAGCGGTCGGCGTGCAGTCCCTGCCGGTTGTGCTCTTAACGGCGCTGTTTACCGGCATGGTGCTGGCCCTCCAGTCGTATATCGGCTTTCACCGCTTCGGTGCGGAAAGTATGGTGGCAACGGTCGTTTCCCTGTCCATGTTGCGGGAACTGGGGCCGGTGCTGGTCGGTCTGATGGTTGCCGGCCGCGTGGGTGCATCCTTCGCCGCGGAGTTGGGCACGATGCGCGTTACCGAGCAGGTCGACGCCCTGTGGACGCTTTCCACCGATCCCTTCCGCTACCTGATCGTACCGCGCCTGCTTGCAGCCGTGTTCATGATGCCGTTACTGGTGACCCTTGCCGATGCCATCGGCATTGCCGGCGGTTACGGCATCAGCGTGTTTTTCCTCGGCCAGACACCCGCTATCTATATCGAAAACGCGACGATGTATGTGCAATTGCACGATCTGTACACCGGCATTGTCAAAGCGGCTTTTTTCGGCGCCATTATCGGTATTGTGGGCTGTTCGGAAGGCTTCTATTGCAGCGGCGGCGCACAGGGCGTAGGCAGGGCCACCACGCGTGCCGTCGTGGTCAGCGCCATGAGCATCCTGATTTTCGATTACATCCTTACGGCCTGGATGTTTCAGTGATGAAGGCGAAAATTCAGGTTTGTAACGTGCATAAATGCTTCAACGACAAACATGTGCTTAACGGTGTGGATCTGGAAGTCATGCCAGGAGAATCCATGGTCATTATCGGTCTTTCCGGTACCGGCAAGAGCGTACTGATGAAATGTATCCTTGGCCTGCTCAAGCCGGATAAAGGGCAGATTCTGGTCGATGGAGAGGACTGGAGCGCTCTTTCCAAACGGGAACAGCTTGAGCGAATGCAGCGGATCGGCATGGTATTCCAGAGTTCAGCGCTGTTTGACTCGCTGCCGGTATGGGAAAATGTCGCATTTGCCCTGCTGCAGCGGGGCAGAAGCGGCAAGGAGGCCCGCGAACAGGCCAGCCGCGTGCTGGAACTGGTGGGCCTGTCCGGCACCGAAGATATGATGCCCGCCGAACTCTCCGGCGGCATGACCAAGCGAGCGGGGCTTGCGCGCGCAATCTGCCACAGGCCCGAAATGGTGTTTTATGATGAACCGCTTACAGGCCTTGATCCGGTGATGGCGGCCGTCATCACCCGTCTCATGCGGAAAATGCACGGCGAATTCCAGAGCACATCGCTCACGATTGCGCACAGCATGATGCTGGCCCGTGAATTTGGCGATCATATCGCCATGCTTTTGCAGGGAAAAATTCATCGGATTTTATCGCCTGATGAGCTAGACTCATGTCAGGATCCCGTTGTTCGGCAGTTTGTAGAGGGTCGGGCGGAAGGTCCGATCCGCCTTTTGGAGGGGTAATGGAAAGGGAGAAACTGTTATGAATGCGCAGGCGCGGCTTGGGGCTTTTGTGCTTGTCGGCCTGCTCGTGCTGGGCCTGTTGAGCGTCAAAATCGGCCGTATTCACATCTTCGGCGATGGCGGCGCCATTGTGGAGGCCGTATTCAATGATGTCGGCGGCCTGGAAGAACAAACACCCGTCCGCCTGGCCGGCGTACGGGTGGGAAGCGTGGACAGCATTACACTGGAGCATAACCGCGCCCTGGTGCGGATTCGCCTGGAACCGGATATCGCACTGCCTGCCTCCACGCATGCATCGCTCGTAAGAGGGGGGCTCATGGGGGAAAGGTTTATCGCCCTGACGGCGGACCCGGCGGACAGAAAACTTCTTGCCTCGGGCAAGCGGATACCGTCCGCCCCCGGTGGCGGAATCAGCATGCTGTTTTCAAAAGCCGGACAGATCGCTGATGACATCCACGAACTCGCCAGCGGCGGCAAGGCGGCCATCCGGAAAATATCCGCCATGCTGGATGAAAACAGGAGAGATATCCGCAACACCATCCACAATTTCAGCGGGGTCAGCGACTCCGTCAAACAGAAGCTCCCGCCCGCACTGGACAACCTGCGCCATTTCAGCAGGGATGCAGCCCGGCTTATGGATCGGCGAAAAAAGGACCTGAACCGCGCCCTCAAGCATCTGCCCAGGGCAGTGGAGGCAAGCGAAAGATTCTTTGCCGAAGGGAAGAAGACCTTCCACGGCGCCAGCGATATCCTGATGGATAATCGGGAAAATTTGTATCGCATGATCTTCGAGTTCCGCAAGACGGCTGAAAACCTTGAGGTGCTTTCCGATGATCTGCGCCGGAACCCGTGGAAATTGATGAAGAAACAACCGGAGGTGCCGCCTTCTCCCCGCGTCAAGCTGGAAAAGATGGAGGAGATGATGCTCACCACCGGTCAGATGGGCCTTGCTCCCGCGCACAAGTAAACGCCTCTTTTTTGTCTTCCTGATGCTGCTTCCATCAGGGGGATGGGCTGAGACGTACTTTGAAACAGCCCAGCGCCTGCTTGAGTCCGGCCATGAAACCGAAGCGCGCAGAGCGCTCAGGCAGGAGTTACGGCTGCGCCCGAGAAACCTTGAGGCGCGCTACGACCTTGCCGTCCTGCTCACACGCATCGGACATGCATCGGAGGCCGTCAAACTGTATGAAAATAACATGCGGCGGGGCTGGCATCTGCCGACCGTGGTTAATCTTAGTATCGAATATATCGGCCACGGCAAGCGCAAGGCTGCTGTTCAGCTTCTGCATGGCGCCGCCGGCAAGTTTCGCTCGGAAGCCGTGCCCTGGTACATGCTTGCTGCAATCGCCGAACAAAATCACCAGCCTCAACTGGCCGATCAGAACTACCGGAAGGCCTTAAAGGCGGACCCCGTCAACGGCTTTGCCCATATACGTTATGCACGCTTCCTGGCGGCCGCGGACCGTCTTCAGTCCGCGAGAGTCCATGCCGCCCGAGCGGTAAAACTGCTGCCGGAATGCGCCGCATGCTTCAGAATCGCCGGTGACGTTTTCAGAAAGAGCGGTAAAATGAAACAGGCCTTTGCCGCCTATCAGAAAGCCGCGGCGCTGGCCCCGGATGATGCCATCAGACGGGACATAGTCGCCATGCTGGACGCCCTGGGCGAACATACCCGCGCCGCTATCATACGGCGCGCCATGCGACGCAAACCCTGACCCCGGCTACGGCATCGGACACAGGCATGGCCGCGCCGGCATTTCCGTTCCATGCATCCGTTCCTGGCTCGCTCGGCGTGGAAATGGAATGGATTACCGTGGATACGCACAGCGGCGCGCAGATTCCGGCCGCGCCACCATTGTTATCGCGGGTCGGAAAGACCCCCCGTATCAAGGCCGAGCTGTTCACATCCACGATCGAGATCAACACGGAAATCCATGCGCAAACCACCGGTTGTATCGCCGAGCTGGCATCGCTGCACAACAGGGTCAGCCGCCTGCTTGCGGCGCAACAGGCCTCACTGCTGGCCAGCGGAACCCACCCGTTTTCCAGCTGGCGAGACCAGGCCGTCAGCAATGATGTGCGTTATCATCGTCTGCTTGAACGGCTGCGCTGGATGGCTCGGCGATTTAACATCTTCGGTATCCACGTGCATGTCGGCATGCCTGACGGCGATGCCTGTATCACCGCGCTGAATCATCTCCTTCCCGTTATGCCGGTTTTTCTGGCCATATCGGCCAATTCACCTTTCTGGATAGAACATGATACGGGACTGGCATCCGCGCGAATCAAGATTTTTGAAGGCTTAAGCCAGGGGGGCATGCCCTTCTACTTTGAAAGCTGGCGTGACTTCGAACATTGCGCCAGCCGCCTGATGGCCACGGGAAGCATCGACTCCGTACGCGATATCTGGTGGGAAATGCGCCCACACCCGGATTTCGGCACTCTGGAAGTACGGATTGGCGACATGCCCGCCACCAGGGCGGACGCGCTGACCTATGTCGCCTATGTGCGTGCTGAGGCCATGGCTGCGATCCATGCGCCGGCAAAGGCGCGCGTGCACCCCTCATTGATACGGGAAAACCGCTGGCGCGCCTGCCGCTATGGCATGCACGCCACCATCATTGACCCTGAAACCGAAGCCCTGATTCCGGTGCTGGACTGGATTGAAAAAAGGCTGGATATCCTGCCCGGACTGGGTGCGGAAGCGGGGGATGTGGAAATCGTCCGTAGTGAACTCGGGCGCTGGCGAAAGAGCGGGGACGGGGCGGAGCGTCAGCGGGCCATCCATCTCGCTCACCCCGGCTGGGATGACACCATACGGCATATGCGTCAGGATGGCTGGAATGATGCTGCTGCAACATAAACCCGAACACACGCAAAATGAACTGCCGCACCGGGTGGAAGCGGTCATGCCGGACGTCATCCGTATCAGGCGCCTTTTGCACGCCCATCCGGAATTATCCGGCCGGGAAGAAAAAAGCGCCGCCCTGATCGAGGAACAGCTCCGCATGTCCGGTATTGCCGTGCGCGCCGGCATCGGCGGATACGGCATGCTTGCCCGCATCGAAACCGGGACGGACAAACCATGGATCGCCCTGCGGGCGGATATGGACGCCCTGCCCGTTCAGGACGGGAAAAAGGCATGCAGCTATGCCTCGACCGTGGACGGCGTATCCCACGCCTGCGGCCATGACGCCCATACCGCCATGCTGTTCGGCGCCGCCAGAGTTTTGCACGCCATGCGGGATTCCCTGCCTTTCAATGTCGCCTGCATCTTTCAGCCGGCCGAGGAAACCGCCGGCGGAGCCGCGGCCATGATCAGGGATGGCATACTGGACGAGATAGAACCCGAACGCATTTTTGCCCTGCACGTCTATCCCTACCTGCCGGCGGGCAGCATCGGGCTGAGAGACGGCGCCATGTGCGCCGCGGCGGAAATGTTTGACGTGGAAATCGAAGGGCGCGGCGGTCATGCCGCGCGGCCGCATGAATGCATTGACGTCATTCTGATTGCCAGCCACATCATTCTGGCGCTGAATCACATTATCAGCCGTCGCGTAAACCCGCTGCATCCCGCGGTGTTGACCATCGGCCAGATCCATGCCGGCAGCGCGGCCAATGTCATCCCCGGTTGCGTTCACTTCTCCGGGACCGTGCGTTCGCTATATCCGGAAACCCATGAGGAAATCCGGCTTCGCATGGATCGCATTATCCGCCAGACCGCGGAAACCTGGGGCGCAACGGCCCGCTTTACGATGCGACAGGCCATTCCGATACTGCGTAATGATGAAAACGCCATGCGTATCGTGCGACGGAGTCTGAGACAATACCTGCCGGATACCCCCGTCGTTGAAATTGAAGCGCCTTCCATGGGTGGTGAGGATTTTGCCGAATTTCTGAAACTGGTGCCCGGCGCCCTGCTGCGACTGGGCACCGGCGGCGGACCCGCCACGCGCTACCCCCTGCATCATGCCTGTTTCGACGTGGACGAATCGGCCCTCTCCACCGGCGTTTCCGCGCTTGTCTGCCTGTGCATGGCAAGCCCGGCACATCTATGAGAGCCGGTTGTAAAACCGGTGAGCAGCGCCCGGCTCATCAGTATCCCTTGTATTTCACTCCGCCAGGACCTATAGAACCGGTATGATACGTTTATTCTTTATTCTGCTTGTCAGCCTCCCCCTGCTGGAGCTGTATGTACTGATCCGCGTCGGCGCCGGTATCGGTGGTCTGTCCACCATTGCCCTGTGCCTGTTCACGGCCGGGCTGGGAGCATTGCTGGTCCGTTTGCAGGGCCTTCAAACCCTGCTTTCCGCGCGTCAGGCCATGATGCGCGGCGAGCCGGTCGGCATGCATGCACTCCATGGCGCCGCCCTGGTGGTGGCGGGATTTCTATTGCTGACGCCGGGTTTTATTACGGATACCATCGGCTTCGCGCTACTGATTCCACCGCTCAGGGCATGGTTTTTCCATCGTTTTCTGACGCCTCCCAAGCCATGGGTTGATGTTGAAGTCGTTAAGGAAGATCCATGGCATTTACCTTGACCTGCCCTTTACACACAAACCGTCCCGAAAGGAGATTATGATGCAAACCGTTTCCCGCACCAATGTCAGACTCGATGCCCGTATCGGCTTTCTGGGCCGCACCTACGGCATGCTGGCGCTGTGTATCGCCACAGGCAGCATCGGCGCCTGGCTCAGCCAGGGGCTCACCTTTCCCTGGCAGCATCCATGGCTGATGCTCTTTGCCATGATGGGCGGCATTTTTGTCGTACAGGGACTACGCCACACCCCGGTTATTAACGTCATCGCCCTGCTCGGCTTCGGAGCCCTGACCGGCATGAGCATTGCACCACTGGTGGCCCTGGTTGCCGCCAAATCCGGCATGCTGGTCGCGCAGGCATTCATGACCACGGCCGTGGCATTTACGGCGCTCACCGCTTATACATTTGTTTCAAGGCGGGATTTTTCCTTTCTGAAGGGCTTTGTCTGGACGGGGCTGGTGGCGCTGATCGTGCTCGGGCTTTCCAATGTGTTCTTCTTCGAATCCAGCCTGGTCGCGCTGGCCACTTCGGGCATCGGCGTGCTGCTGTTTTCCGCCTTTATCCTGTTCGACACCTCCAGCGTGCTGCGTCAGTACCCCGATGATGAATACATTGCCGCCGCACTGACTCTTTATCTGGATGTGTTCCTGTTGTTTGAAAACCTGCTGGCGCTGTTCGGCATACTGGGCGATGATTGAACCAGGTTTCAGGCATACGATTGAATCAGTTGCCGGATGTCCTGCTCCTGCACATCCCCTGAAAGAAAGGCGTCGCCGATGTCCCTGAGCAGCACGAAGCGGATGCGGCCGCCCATCGTTTTTTTGTCATGGCCCATTGCATCCAGCCATGCATCCGCCGTGAACGCGGGTATTTCAACGGGCAGGCCCGATTTCCGATACAGGGCGCATATCTGCTGTTCCAGTCCCTGCCCGGCACATCCAAGCTGTTCCGACAAACGCGCCGCCATCAGCGTGCCCAGCGCCACGCCCTCGCCGTGCAGGTACTCCGTGTAATGTGTCATGGCCTCAACGGCATGACCGAATGTATGGCCGAGATTGAGCAACGCCCGTCCGCCCTGCTCCGTCTCATCCGCCATCACCACTTCGGCCTTGTGCCGGCAGGACGTCAGAATGACCTCCGGTAATATGGCTTCGTCAAGCGCCAGCAGGCATTCCATTTTTACCGCCAGCATGTGAAAAAACCCGGCATCACGGATCAGGCCATACTTGATCACCTCGGCGATTCCGGCCCGAAACTCACGCCCTTTCAGCGTGGACAGCACAACCGGATCGATCCAGACCAGCCGTGGCTGGTAAAAAACACCGATCATATTCTTGCCCAGCGGATGATTGACCGCGGTCTTGCCGCCCACGCTGGAGTCCACCTGCGCCAGCAATGTGGTCGGCACCTGCACATAGGGCACGCCGCGGCGATAGCAGGCCGCGGCGAATCCGGCCGTATCACCGATCACGCCGCCGCCCAGGGCAATGAGCGGCTCATGGCGGGATAGTCGCGCCGCCATCAACGCATCCAGGACCACACTCCAGGATGCGACATTTTTGTGCCGTTCGCCATCGGGAAGAATACACTCTGAAACCCTCCAGCCATCCTGCACCAGGCCCTGTCTGACCCTGTCCATGTACAGGGGCGCCACAACATCATTACTGACTACCAGACAATGCCCCCGACCGGGAAACTGCGCCGCCATGGCACGGCCAAGGCCGCCCATGCATCCCGGCTCGATATGGATATCATAGGAACGCGGGCCAAGGTCCACATGATAGACATGCGCATGCGCCGCCCTGTTGCTCATGCGCCGGTGATGCCGGAATGCAAAACGGAAGAACAGGAAAAAGGCGGTTCACTCATAAGGCTGTCGAATGGCAGTATGCCGGATACATCCATGCGGCCGGCCTGTAGTCAATTTGCCCGCACCATGCCTGTCTGTCCCGTATTCGTCTGCAATATCTTCGGCGTAATGAAAATCAGCAACTCGCTTTTCTTGTCGATATGCTGTTTCTTCTTGAACAGCCAGCCCAGGATCGGGATGCGCATCAGGCCGGGCACGCCGTTGGTGTTCCTTTCACGGTCGCGCGTGTAGATGCCGCCGATCACGATCGTCTCGCCGTTGTTCATGAAGATGTCCGTCTCGATCTTCTTGGTGTCCAGGATCGGGTTTCCCGCAACTTCCGAGCTCGTCGGGCTGTCCTTGGTCACCACCACGTGCAAAAGCACGCGATCATCGGCCGTGATCTGCGGCGTGACTTCAAGGCCGAGATCCGCCTTTCTGAATTCAATATTGGTACCGGTGTTGGCGCTTGATGTCTGAAACGGAATGTCCTTGCCCTGATTGATCGAAGCCTTCTTGAAATTGGTCGTCACCACCCTGGGGTTGGAAACGATCTTGATCATATTGTCGGCCTCCGCCGCCGAAAGCTCCAGATCCAGGTTCACCGCTCCGGCCAGGTAGCCGAAGGTCAGCCCGATGGCGCCGCCCTTGCCGGCACCGACCGTGGCGGGCAGGTCCACGAGAAAACCCCGCCCGCCGGTGGCGGTTTGAGCTG
Organism: uncultured Zetaproteobacteria bacterium; assembly: GCA_964628185.1. Classification (GTDB taxonomy): domain Bacteria; phylum Pseudomonadota; class Zetaproteobacteria; order Mariprofundales; family Mariprofundaceae; genus CAZVLQ01. The sequence continues at coordinate 27,554 of CAZVLQ010000023.1, forward strand.
TACCACTGTCGGCAGGATTGGTGGCGCCCTGAACACCGCCGCCACCGATGTTCGGGGACTTGCTCAGAAAACTGCCGCCCCAGCGCACGCCCAGTTCACGCGTGAAGTCATCCGTCGCCTCCACGATGCGGGCCGCGATCAGCACCTGCTTGACGGGCTGATCGATCCTGGTGATCAGCCGCTTGATATTGTTCACGGCCGTTTGTGTATCGTGAATGATCAGCGTGTTCGAACGCACATCCGCCAGTATACTTCCGCGCGGGCTGAGCAGGCCGAAACCTGCCTGGCCGCCTGCCGCCGGCGCCGCCGCGCCGGCGGTGGCGCCCCCCGTCCCCGCTGTAGTGGTACCCGCCGTCCTGGCGCCTTCGAGCATGGTCTTGACGTCGGTTGCGCTGGCAAAGCTCAAGGTGACAAACTCCGTAATCAGCGGTTCAAGATTTTCGGTGACTTTCCTCGCCTTCAGCTTCAGGGCGTTTTCAGCCTGCAACACCTGGATGGGTGCGATGCGCAGCACATTGCCGGAGCGCTCCTTGCCCAGACCCTGCGCGCTCAGGATGATATCCAGGGCCTGATCCCAGGGCACATCAACCAGACGCATGGTCAGCTTGCCGTTGACGTCATCCGACATGATAATGTTCAGATTGCTCATCTCGGCGATCATTTTCAGGGCATTCCGGATATCAATATCCTTGAAATCGAAGCTGACTTTCTGTCCTGAATAGGCGGGCGCCCCACCTGCGATCGCGCCCTGCCTGGTGGCCGCAATATCCTCGGGAACAAGGCTTACCGTGAGCACATTGCCCCGCTGAAATGTCGTTATTCCGGCCTTGTTCCGCAGGCGCGCGACAATACGCACCCGCTTGCCCAGCCGATAGGCATCCACCTGCCTCACGGGACCGGGAAATTCGCTCACATCCTGGGACCGTTCCTGACCGGGGGCCAGTGCCGCGTTGTCGAAATCCATCACCACGTTGCCCTTTTTCTCGTAGATATTCACGACGGGATTGGCCACATCCGTACGCACCACCAGCTGTGCCGTCCGATCCTTCGGATGGAATTGCACGTCCTGCACCTGCACCGCCACAGCCTTGCGCTGGGCCATAACGCGCCCGATGCGCACCACCATCCGTCCGCTGCCGGCTTCAATCCTGTGCCCTCCGACGCCGGCCAGCAGGTCCACCACCAGGCGCACACGCCCTGCGGCCTGTCCCACGCTCACGCCACTCACCCACCGGCTTGCAACAGCGTAATGGTCCCTGGGCAATTTCGATACGGCACCCCAGAGATCAAGGATCATGGTGCGCCCATGGTTGGTCACGAAAACGTCATGGCTGGCATCCATATGATCACCGCGTAAGGTCAGCTCCGTCACCGTGCCCCTGTCACGGATATCCAGATCCTTCAATATCGCCCCGGACCGGGCCGTGATTTTCGCGCCGGCAGCGGGCAAAAAGTGCACGAGCAGACGGTTGCCCTGCTCATCAATCCGGTATGTCAGGGTGCGATTCATGCCGATTTCGACGCGAACGCCATCGGCCGATCCGGACGGAAAGACACTGTTGACGCCCGGCCGGCCATCATGCAGCGGCTCTGTATTTTTTTTCAGCAGGGCATGCGGCATATTCAGCACCAGCCGCGGCGGGGCCTTCAGATCGAACACCTCATAGGTCAGCGGACCATCGGAGTCAATCACCACGGTATCACCCGCGGGTGATTTCTTCAGGCTGATATTTGTAATCTCCGCCGCAGTTGCCAGGCCGGAAAACAGGGGACAGAAGACGGAAATCAGAAAACACAAAACAGCGAATAAATGCCGGAGGGCAGAGGGCAGCATGGTCATTCCTTTCCTCCGTCATCCGTCATCCGTCTTCCGTCATCCGTCATCTGTTACTCCCATCCATGGCTGGCCCTGCCCTTTACATACAAGTCGCGCCACAGCGAGTCGCCCGGTGGTCATATGCAAGGCGCGATCTTGAAGCAAGGGTTGTTCCCTTGCAAGAGGGCGCAACGCAGACAGACCCGAAGGGAGCCCTTGCACACGGGCCATGCCTGCGTTGCTTACGCTTGCCAATAGAACAACCATTCGCTGCGCACCGCGCCTTGGCCTGACCCGTGTGCAAGGGCTCTGTGGCGTGACTTGCTAGCGCTTCCGTCCCCCTCGATTTTTTTGCTTCTCATTCTCTTCGACAAGACGATAGGTGACCGCCTGCCCCGTCACTTCAAGCGGACCATCCTGACCATGTCGGCGTATGGACAGCCTCTTTACATCCACGATCCGGGGAATTTCTCCCACCCGTCTGAGAAATGTCAACAATTGTCTGTAGGTTCCCGTTACCACAAAATTGACCGGAACCTCGGCATAGAACTGCTTGCGCTCCTCCGGCGCCGGTTTGAAAACGGTAAACTCCAGGCCTGAATTTCTGCCGGCACGGCTGATTCCCTCCACAAGATCAGGAATCTGAAATTGCCGGGGCAACATGTTCAGAGCCACCTTCAACTGTTTATTCAGCCCGGCAAATTCTTTTTTCTTTTCAGGCAGATACCGGGTCAACTGAAGATTTTTCCGGTAGATGACCTGCTGCTGATCCACCTGCCGCTGAATCCGGCCGATATCATCCTCCAGGGGCAACCAGTCAAAAAAGATATACGCTATCAGGGGTAAAAGAAAAGCGGCCGAGAGCATTACCACCTTTTTCCATGAAGGCAACGACAGCACGGGAAGCAGTACATCAAGTCTGGCTGAATCAAAAGTAAAGGAAAAAAGCTTCACGAGCGCTTCCTGCTGCCGGACATGTTCCGGGCTGTAACCGGCAGGGAATCCCGCTGCTTTATTTCCAGTGAAAAATTTCGCACCGGCACGGTGCCGATCTCCTTCCTTACGATCATCCGCAGTCGCACATTGGTAAAGATGACCTCCCTGTCCAGCGCCCGCATGAAGCCGGCAACCGCCTTGTTGCTGTCGCTCATACCTTCAACATGCAGGCCGTCACCCGTATCCCTGAAGTTCAGCAGCCAGACATTTCCGGGTATCGCGCGGGAAAGTGCAATCAGTGTGTTCAGACTGCGGAAACGCCCATGCTGCAAGCTGTCGATCAGAGACAGCTTTCGCCGCACATCCGCACGCAGTTTGTCCAGGTTCCGAATCTGTCCCAGTTTATTGTTCAGCACCTTGTTCTGTGCGCGCAGCGAAGTGAGTTTCTCCTCGACGCCGGCAAGAGTGGAGCCGCCGTAAAGGCTCGCCCCCGCGCAAAGCAGCAAGGACAGGCCCACCGCCCCCATGAGAGCCATCACATGTTGCAGAATCTGGTGGCGACGGTGCTGCGCCCGGTGGGGAAGCAGATTGATCTGCATCATGGATTGAAACTCCTGAGCGCCAGCCCAACCGGGATGACCATGCGTGGACCAATCCCGCTCAGATAATCCGGGTTGAATGCCCGTCCGGAGGCCGTGATCACTGAAAACGGATTCAGCACCCTGGTCTCTATATTCAACCGCTGTTCCAGTTCACCGGCGATACCGGGAAGCAGGGCGGTGCCCCCGCCCAAAAAAAGCTTCTGAACGGGAAAGTCCGCATGGCTTGCGGTATAAAAATCCAGTGACCGAACCAGTTCGCTGGTTAGTCCCGTATAAAAATCCTTCAGTGCTTCTTCCCCGATTCCCTGAAAGTTGTCCTGCTTCATCTGCTCCGCGGCCTGGTAGCTCAGGCCATGCGCCTTCTGGATTGCCTCCGTCAGGTTGTTACCCCCGTAAAACTGGTCCCGTACGAAGGCCATTTTTCCATTCTGTAATATATTGATGTTGATGAGGTTCGCGCCGATGTTTACGAGCGCATGCGTGCGCGTTTCCGCCGGATCGGCCAAAGCGTCAGGGACGACATGCCCTGTCCCGCCCGCCACCAGCTCAGCCGTATTCTGCAGGGCAAACACGGCGCAATCCACGCATCCGGGCTCAAGCCCCGCTTCTTCAAGTACGCGCAGGTAGTCGTCGATCACCTCGCGTTTGCAGGCGGCAAGCACGACATCCATTTGCGCATCATCATCGGACCCGCCGGCCAGTATCTGGAAATCGAGATAGACATCATCCGTGCTGTGAGGAATATACTGCTCCGCCTCATAATCGATCTGGGATTCCAGCTCAAGTTCGGTCATGGCGGGCATGGTGACGGTTCTGATAATAACCGCATTTCCGGAAACCGCGAAAGCGACGTTGCGGGTCGCGGGGCGGGCTATGTCCACTGCGTCGGTCAGCGCCTGTATCACCGCACCGGAATCCATAATGGCATTTTCCACGATGGCATCACGCGGCAGCGGCGTCATGGCCATGGACTGCAAAGTGTATTTTCCGTGTGCACGGGACAGTTCCAGCAGCTTGATACCGGTGGCGCTAATGTCCACGGCCATCATGGCGTTTTTCCTGTAGGAGAACAGCCCCACTCCACCTCCTTCGCCCGGCCGCTTTCAGAAATGGCCGCCACCACTGAACCTTATCCAAACGAACGGCGGCAGGCAATGTCGTGTATCCGGACCTGTCCTTTACAATCTGAATGATAATGGTTATCATTTCCCCTTATGCGACGCATGACTGTCCAGCGCCAGGCCATTTTGAACCTGATCAACACATCCAACCGTCACTGGGATGCGGAAGAAATCAGCCGCACCCTGAGCGACCGCGGTGAGTCCATCGGTATTGCAACGGTCTATCGCGGTCTTGCCGCCCTGGAAGATGCGGGAATGATCGCCAGCGTTCAGCTTGCAGACAAAAAGCGCTACGAACGCGCCGACAAGACGCACCACGATCACATGGTATGCACCAGTTGCGGTTCAATCGAGGAATTCTCGCAGGCCCGGATTGAATCGTTGCAGGAAGCGGCAGCCCGGGAAAAAGGCTTTACCACGACGGGCCATCAACTGGTGATTTTTGGCCGCTGCGCCCGCTGTTCATCAGTGAAGAAGAATCGGGGGATTCGGTGATTTCCGCCCTGATTATCGTTTTTCGGGAAGTGCTGGAAGCGGCGCTCGTCATCGGCGTCCTGCTCGCCGCGACCCGGGATGTGACGGGCAGCCGGCGCTGGGTCGTACTGGGAAGTCTTGCCGGCGCCGTGGGCGCCCTGCTGGTTGCCATCTTCATGAGCGAGCTGGAAAATTCCATCTCGGGCAACGGCGAATTTCTGTATAATGCGGTCCTGCTGGCGGTGGCGTCCATCCTGATCGCATGGACAGTGGTCTGGATGAGCCAGCATGGACGTGAAATGGCGGCGCGCATGCGTAACGTCGGTCAGTCCGTAAGTGCGGGAGAATTACCCAAAACCGCACTGGCCATTGTCTCCATGGCAGCCGTCATGCGCGAAGGCGGGGAAGCGGTCTTTTTCCTGTTTGGCGCGGCCCAGGCGGCCCACGAAGGCGGCTATTCCGTGCTTGCCGGCAGCATGCTGGGTATGACGCTGGGAGCGACAACGGGCTATGCCATTTATCGCGGCCTTGTGCGTATTCCCATGAAATACCTCTTCGGCGTGATCGGCTGGCTGCTTATTCTTCTGGCCGCCGGCATGGCCTCACAAGCGGTGGAATACCTGGTCATCATTGATGTATTACCTGCTCTGGCCGATCCGATCTGGGACAGCTCCGCATGGCTGCCACAGTCCAGCCTGGTCGGTGGAATCCTGCATGTTATGGCAGGCTACAACGATCAGCCCAGCGGAATGCAAATACTGGCCTTTGTCGTTGCCCTGACTGTCATCGCCGCGCTCAACCAGTTGTATCGCAATGGTGGCGCACTGAACAAGACATCCAAATCGGGCGCCCTGCAGGGTGAACAAGGCGTACACCCCGGCCGGCATTGACTTGGCAGGGCATATTCATAAAATCTCGCTCGTTTCATGGGGGATCGTCTAGCGGCAGGACTACGGACTCTGACTCCGTCAACCAAGGTTCGAATCCTTGTCCCCCAGCCA
>CAZVLQ010000024.1:0-31322 GCA_964628185.1 uncultured Zetaproteobacteria bacterium
AGTCTGGACCGTGTCTCAGTTCCAGTGTGGCTGATCATCCTCTCAGACCAGCTACCGATCATCGTCTTGGTAAGCCATTACCTTACCAACTAACTAATCGGACGCGGAACCATCCATCAGCGAGAGGTCCGAAGATCCCCCTCTTTCACCCGAAGGTCGTATGCGGTATTAGCCTGGATTTCTCCAGGTTGTTCCACACTGATGGGTAGGTAACTCCACGCGTTACTCACCCGTGCGCCACTCGTCAGCGGACCGAAGTCCCTGTTACCGTTCGACTTGCATGTGTTAGGCACGCCGCCAGCGTTCGTTCTGAGCCAGGATCAAACTCTCCATAGAAAGTTATTACCTAAAAAAACTCATCCAGATCATTGACGGAAGTCAATTTACTCGTTCACGTACAGCTTGAAACTGCCGGCCGTATCCGAATCAGACTTCCTTCAATGCAAGGATGACCCGGCACGCCCACAGCTCAAGTAAAAAAACCACAATTTGTAAAGATCAAACCCGCTTTTACGGGGGAAAAGCATTCTATGCCCGGAGACAAAAAGGTCAATACCCTCAAAATGCTTTCCCGCCACGCTTATCACTGGCGGGCGGCGAACTATAGGAGCCAAAGCGCCTGCGTCAACACCTTTCTTTGCTTTCCGTTTTCATCGCCTGACGGCGCGAGCTCAGCTCCGGTGAAAGGCGGCGAACTATCCCGGGTGATATGGGCGCATGAACCGGGACATTGTTTCAGAACACCGCCCGGCCGCTTCCGGCTTATGTCGTCAGCGTGAGGTTCAGATAGCGGCGTTTTCCCAGTTTGATCAGGTATGGACCGCCGGGGCCCAGCTGATAATCCCTGTCCAGGACTTTTTCCCCGTTTACCGATAGCGCACCCTGCCTGATCAGGCGGATTGCCTCGCCGTTGGACTGGGTCAGGCCGGATTCGGTCAGCGCCCTGGCGATCCACAGCCTGCCGTTCTCACAGGGCAGCGCCGCCTCGGGGATGTCGCTCGGCAGCTTGCTCCGGGAAAACACACGCTCGAACTCCTCCATGGCTTTCCGTCCGACGCCCGCACCATGGAAACGGTCAACAACCCTGGCCGCAAGCTGTTTCTTGGCCTCCATCGGATGCATGGCGCGCACCCCGGCAAGGTCCGCATCGGTGAGCAGCTCATAATATTTCAGCATCAGTTCATCCGAGATGCTCATCAGTTTGCCGAACTGCTCCCCGGCCGGCTCCGTGATGCCGACATAATTGCCGAGCGACTTGGACATCTTGCTGACCCCGCCCAGCCCCTCCAGCAGCGGCATGGTCAGGATCGCCTGCGGAGACTTGCCATAAGCCCCCTGCAACTGCCGCCCCATCAGCAGATTAAACTTCTGATCATTGCCGCCCAGCTCGATATCCGCATCCAGCGCCACCGAGTCGTAACCCTGGATCAGCGGGTAGAGAAACTCATGAATGGCGATGGACTGGCCGTCCCTGTAGCGCTTTTCAAAATCATCGCGCTCCAGCATACGTGCCACCGTCGCTTTTGCCGCAATACGAATCAAATCGGCGGCCGTAAGATTGTTCAGCCATTCGGAATTGAAACGCACCTCGGTCTGCGCCGGATCCAGTATCTTGAATACCTGTTCCTTGTAGGTCTCGGCATTGACCAGCACTTCTTCATGCGTCAGCGGCGGGCGGGTTTCATTTTTGCCGGTCGGATCGCCGATCATGCCGGTGAAATCGCCGATCAGAAATACCACCTGATGTCCACAGACCTGAAACTGGCGCAGCTTTTCCAGCAATACGGCATGGCCAAGGTGTAAATCGGGTGCGGTTGGATCAAATCCTGCCTTGACGCGTAGCGGCCGGCCTTCTTTTTGCGCCAGCTTCAGCTTCTGCTCAAGGCTGCCCCCGGGCAAAATCTCCAGTGCTCCACGCGTCAATAATGTCAGCTGTTTTTTAATATCCATTTACCCGCCACCTTTGCTGGCCGTATCTTACGGATGTATCAGCAATTCGCCACTGTCAACACAAAACACTACAAACAACCATTGCACTTCATGCTTCTATTACATATAATTATACATATATGCTTCAGGAGACACACGATGGGACAACTGACAATCTATCTGGACGACAAGACCGAAGCTGAAATGAGGGCGGCGGCCACGGCGGCCGGCGAATCAAAAAGCAAATGGGTGGCGCGTGTGATCCATGAAAAAGCTGGCAGTGAATGGCCGGAAGCCATCACCCAGCTGGCTGGCGCGTGGCCGGATTTGCCGACAGCGGAAGAAATCCGGCGTTCTACCGGAGATGACGTTAATCGTGAGTCTTTCTGATGTATATTCTGGATACCAATACACTAATCTACTATTTCAAGGGCATGGGCAACGTGGCGGAAAAGCTCTTGCAGCACCCGCCCAGGGAGATCGCCATCCCGTCCATCGTGCTGTATGAACTGGAAGCAGGACTAGCTAAGTCAAAAGAGCCTGAAAAGAGATGCGGACAACTGGAAACATTTGTCGGACTTGTCGCCATTCTACCTTTGGGTGCGAAAGAGGCACAGTCCGCAGCCATGATTCGGGCATCCCTTGAAAAAACCGGAACGCCCATCGGCCCGATGGACACATTGATCGCCGGTACGGCACTGGCAAATAAGGGAACGCTGGTGACGCATAACGCAAAAGAGTTTTCAAGAGTGGATGGATTACAAATAACTGACTGGTATACATAATCAGCGACCTCATGCCTGATCACAACACAGGAACAGGCCCGATTCACATCATTGTTGATGATCGCGAAACGCGATGTGGCATACTGGATATTTTCCACGCGATGGAACCGGTTTCTGTAACGGTAGAGCGCCTGACATGTGGGGACTATGCGGTGGGAGAAAACTTGCTTTTTGAGCGCAAAACACTTCCCGACCTCGCAGTATCCATTAAAGATGGTCGCATCTTCCGGCAAGGGTGCAAGCTGGCTCAAAGCCCCCGGCGCGGCATCATCATTCTGGAAGGAACAAGCCGCGATCTTGCTACCACTGGCATGCGGCGGGAGGCACTGCAAGGAGCGTTGATTACGCTCACGGTGTTCCTCGGCATTCCGCTGCTGCGCTCTCAAAATTTGCAGGAAACCGCACGCCTGATGCTTTATACAGCCCGACAAAGTCAGTCGGTTGCCAGTGGCGCCTTGCCGCGCCATGGCATTCGCCCGCGCGGCAAACGCAGAACCCAGATTCACATCTTACAGGGACTGCCTGGCGTAGGACCGGAGCGGGCGCGCACATTGTTGAATGCATTTGGCAGCATTGAGGCCATTCTGTCGGCAAGCATGGAGGAATTATCATCCGTCAGGGGAATAGGGGCGCATACGGCCAGAGCCATCCAGTGGGCGATTCATGAGCCCGATAGCGGATACGGCAGTGCCCGTGAAGATGACGATCCATGCCTGTGAGACCGCTTGTCTTGTAAGCTGCAACAAGCGTATGTTTTCGATATCTGGAAGAAGACGGGAGGCAAGCGCATGAGCGATAATGAACAAAACCGTATGGAAGTCATTCTTGAAGACATTCACGGAAAATTCGACCTTGTGCTGGAAGGCCATGCCACGCTTGAACATATAATTCATGAACATCGCGCCGAAACCCGGCAGGACAAACGTGAACTTCAGGTGCTCATCAAAACATCCCATGACAGTCTGGATGCGAAGATTGATACAACGGCGCAACGTCTGGATGACAAGATTGATGGCGTTCGGAACGAACTGAAGGGAGACATCCAGGGCGTGCGGGAGGAACTGAAGGAAACGCGGGAGGAGATGACTGCCGGATTTGAGATGCTCGGGGATAAGATAGAAGGCCATGAGCAACGCATTCAACAACTGGAGCGCAAGGTCGCGTAAGCTGCATGGCCTGACGCAGTTCGTGAGGTGATAGCGGCATGGTTTATCGAGTGGAATGGTACAATGGCAGACCCCATTTGCGCTCGAATAACCTTCTGCATTTATCACTTGACTGCGGACAATAATGACCGCATAATAAACCGTGACCGGTAAAGAATTCATCCGCCGGGTGCGTGCCCTTGGCAAAACAAGGGGCTTGGACGTTCGCGTGGACAAAAAGCGTGGCAAGGGCAGTCACCAGACACTCTATTACGGAGGCCGCAAGACGATTGTGCGCAATCCGAAAGATGAACTCAAAACCGGAACATTCAACGCCATGCTCAATCAGCTGGGCATTGGCAGGCACGAGCTCTAGGAGGCCGCCATGCTGCGTTTTACTTATCCCGTAACCCTGACACCGGACGAAGATGACGGCGGCTATGTTGTTACCTTCCGGGACTTGCCTGAAGCCATTACGCAAGGCGATACGAAGGAGGAATGTCTGACGGCGGCGGCGGATTGCCTTGAAGAAGCCATTGCCGCCCGCATATCAGACGGTGAAGACATTCCACAGCCAACGCGGTCAAAGGGGCAGCATAAGGTTGCTTGTCCGATCCAGATGGCCATCAAGGCGGCATTGTATCTGGCCATCAGGGAAAGCGGCATCAGCAAGCGGGAGTTGGGGCGGCGGCTGGGCGTGGATGAAAAGTCCGCCCGCAGACTGCTCGACCCGCACTATCAGGCGCGCCTGCCTGCTATGGAGCGCGCTTTGCGCGCATTGGGCAAGACGCCGGAACTGACGGTGAGTTGAGAAAGCATTGATATGGCTACGGCATTGCCGTATGGTTCGCTTGTCACCTTTGTAGAGGCTCCGGTATTCACGCAAACGTTGCCTGACTATCTGGATGATGACGCCTACACAGCCTTGCAATGGGCGTTGGTGTTGCATCCGGAAATAGGCTCAGCGGTTCCGGGAAGTGGAGGCGTTCGTAAAATGCGCTGGGCTGGCAGTGGACGTGGCAAACGTGGCGGACTTCGGGTAATTTATTACTGGCGCAAACATGCAGGTGAAATATGGATGCTGACCATCTACGCCAAGGCAAAACAGAAAAATGCGCCAGCGCATATATTGAAAGCGCTGAAGGAGGCGATTGAACATGGGTAAGATGACTGAAGCGGAATTAAAAAAACGGGATGCCGGACGTGATGTATGGCAGGAAGCCCTGGATGGTATAAAGGCCATCAAAAGCGGTAAAGGCAAGCGGCATGTTGTGATGTTGCCGGACGTTCATGCCATCCGTGAAAGCATGGATTTAAGTCAATCCGCTTTTGCCGCCATGCTGGGCGTAAGCCCCCGCACGCTTCAGGACTGGGAACAGGGACGACGCAAACCTTGCGGCCCTGCCTTGAGTTTATTGAAAGTGGCCGCCAAGCGGCCCGATGCGATTCGCGAGGCCATAGCGGCATGAGTTATCGGGTGAAATGGCACAATGGTAGACCCCCTTGTTCCTGACTCCATGGCTCTCACGCAAAGCTGAAGTAGTATGAATGTCTTCATCGTAGGAGCGGGATTCACAAAGGCAGTGTTTCCAGATGTCCCACTTAATCAAGATTTGCTTAAGGTGCTCGCCAGCCAATCTTCTACCTCCGCCTCTTGATCCTTGCTCGACCTGTACAAGACCGAGGAAATTGAGATCGCGTTGACAAGACTGGATGTGGATATCGTCTCGTCGCAAAATGAGAACCTGTGCATGCTGAGACAACTTATCGAAAGCGAACTCTCCGATTACTTCAGCTCATTTTGTGCGTCTGATAACCTTCTTGCCAAGTCGCCGTGGCTGACCCAACTCATTGATGGTGCTTCCTCATCGGGAGACGTAGCCATCAGCCTGAACTACGACTGTGTTTTGGAAGGGGCATTGGACTGCCGTGGAAAATGGTCTCCTAATGGGGGATACGGCTCATCCCTATGTAACCCGCTGGTACACAATGACGAGACGACGAAGAGCCCAGTAACAGTGCTCAAGATCCACGGTTCCGCAAACTTTAAAATCGCTCCCTATGCAGGCAAGCCTACAACCAGCGCGGTCAACTTTGACTTTGATGAGCGCTTTTCCCCGCATTCGGCAAAGAATACGCACTTCGGGTTCGGAGCAGGAACCGGGAAAAGCTATGTGATTGCACCGAGCTATGTGAAGATCCCAACAGTCGAAATGTCCTATCTGATGCTTGATGCTCTAACTGCCTCGACTAAAGCCAATAATCTCATAATCATGGGCAGCGCTCTACGATCGGAGGATGGATTCTTGACGCTGATCGTAACAAATTTTCTTCGCCAGCCCACTTGGCATGACAGGAAAATTATACTTGTTGACCCGCAGGCAAAAGCCATTAGCAACCGGTTGAAAGATTACTGGGGGGTGAACGTTTCTAAACAGATAATACCGATCCAAGATCAATTGCAGATTTCCGTTGAACGTCTATTGGAGGTAATTGGCATCCAACCTGATAATGTTTCCGGAGACGGCAGCGGCATAGTTTGTAAGCACTGACCGGCCTGTGGTGAGGGGGAAATGATGAAGTACCGGAAACGGATATGGGTTGTTGGTGTGGCGATCATGGCATTGCTGGGGTCGGCAACAGCTTGGGTGGGTGATGTATCCAAAACTGGGGGACGAGATAAAGACCTATTCGATGAGCTTGGGATTGACCCGCCAAAACCTGATGATGCTGCGCAATGCGAGAAATTTACTCAGTTCAAGATGGCTAAGCAGGCTTTGCCGACATGTCGCAAGGCGGCAGAACACGGAGATGCCAAGGCACAATTTAACTTGGCCTTCATATTGTTGTTTAAGAAGGGGAAAAGCACAAAGAAGGATGCCATTGAAGCCATAGATTGGCTCAAGAAGGCGGCTGGTCAGGAACTGACTATAGCTCAATATGGTATGGGGATGGTTTTTGAAAATGGGTGGGGTGTAAGTAAGGATACTGCACAAGCAGAAAAATGGTTTCACATTGCGTTGATGTCATGCCGGAAATTGGTAAAAAAAGGCAATACAGATGCACAAAGCACTTTAGCCGTGTTGTATTCTACGGGGCGAGGCGTAAAGAAGGATCCTGCCGAGGCTCTGAAATGGTGGCGTATAGCAGCGAAAAATGGAAATGTGGCTGCACAGAATGAATTAGGCCGTAAATATACCTATGGCTGGGGCGTCAAGAAGGACTATGCCAAAGCCGAAAAATGGTGGCGCAAGGCGGCAGCGCAGGGGAATGGAGTTGCCCAAAACTCATTAGGATTTAAATATTTCTATGGCTATGGCGTGAAGAAGAATTACGTCAAGGCTATAAAGTGGTACCTCAAGGCGGCAGAACAAGAATACACCTCTGCCCAAGATTCATTAGGTGGAATGTACGCAAAAGGCCAAGGCGTGAAGAAGAACTATACCGAGGCAGCGAAGTGGTATCGCAAGGCAGCGGATCAGGGGTATGCCAGCGCTCAAAAATCATTAGGTGATATGTACGACAAAGGCCAAGGCGTAAAGAAGGACTATGCTGAGGCGGTGAAGTGGTATCGGAAAGCTGCGGAACAGGGGAATACCTCTGCCCAAGATTCATTAGGCGACATGTACGACAAAGGCCATGGTTTGAAGCGGGACAATGTCGAGGCCTTGAAGTGGTACCGTAAGGCTGCGAAAGAGGGGGGTGGGTATGGCCAGTACCGCTTAGGTTTGAGGTACGCGAACGGCCATGGCGTGAAGCAGAATAAAAAGAAAGCTATCGAATTGTATCAAAATGCAGTGGATCATGGGTATCAATGGGCAGGCTCTAACTTAATTGATGTCTATTCGTCATTACTTGATTATGACAATGCGCTTCTGTGGGCCAGCAGGGTAGTGAAATGGGATTCCTCCTATAAAAACAAACTTTTTAACCTGCTAAAGAAGGACTATTACTACGGTAAATTAGGCACTGGAAATGGGTTCAAGGCTGCACTTAAATGGTATGAAGGGATTGCTCTTGGTGATGTTGCAGCCCAGTTTAATTTAGGGTTGCTCTACAATGGACAAGGTCACGATCGCCATGACTATAGACAGGCTGTTCAATGGTGGCGTATGGCAGCTGACCATGGGTTTGCAGCCGCACAATATAACTTGGGCGTGATGTACAACAAAGGTCAAGGTGTGGTGAAGAGCGGAGCTGCGGCAGCGGATTGGTACTACAAAGCAGGCCTTTCTTACCTCAAAGAGGGGAGCAAAGAAGAAGCACTACAAAGCGTGGAACGAATCAAGAACCTGGGCTCTATCCCTAACGCCTTCCTTGCCGATAAATTGTTGGCGCGAATCTATGGCGGAGGCTCAAAGCAGGCTTCGCCCAAGGCGAAACAGAAAAAAACAGCATCTCAAGCCGTTTTCGGCACTGGCTGGCCGGTGGCTGGCGGGTTTGTTGTTACCAATCATCATGTGGTTGTCGGACATAAAAAGATTGTGCTGCTCCGGCAGGATGGCGTGAAGATTCCCGGCAGTGTGGCAATGGATGACGCCACCAATGATCTGGTGCTGATTCGGGTGAAGGATGCAAGCCAGTTGCCCCCTGCTTTACCGCTGGCGACCGGAGCGGCTCATGCGGGAGCACGGGTGTTCACGATTGGCTATCCGCATCCTGATTTTATGGGCAGCGAGCCGAAGGTAACGGATGGTTTGATAAGCGCCGTGACAGGGCTGGGAAACGATCCGCGCACCTATCAAATCAGTGTGCCGATTCAGGCTGGGAATAGTGGCGGGCCACTGTTAAATATGGATGGCGAAGTGGTGGGGATTACCACTTCCAAGCTGCGCGCCGCGAAAATCTTCAAATGGACGGGCGATCTGCCGAAAAATGTGAATTACGCCATTAAAACAGGCTATCTGGCTATGTTGCTGTCCTCTGTACCATCCAGCCATAAGATCCCGGTATTGCCAGTGCGGGCAGGGAATGTGGAACAGTTGGCAGCGAGAATTGAGAAGTCCGTGCTGATTGTGATTGCGGAGTAGGCGAATGGCAAAACATTGCTGATTGTTGGAATCAATGAGGTGTTATGTGCGGTCTTTGTGAAGACTGATCTGCTATTATTGATGCGTGGAGGTGAAATATGGTGAATTACAAAGATATTATTACGCTGGAATCCGGTAAGCGTTCGGGACAGCCCTGCATCAGGGGGCTTCGAATCACGGTGTATGATGTGCTCAATATGCTTGCCGACGGGATGACGACGGAAGAAATTATCAGTGATTTCCCGGAAATAGACAAAAACGATATTCTGGCTTGTCTATCCTTTGCCGCCGATAAAGAACATAAAATAGCCGTCTGTGCATGAAATTGCTCTTTGATGAAAATTTTTCGTTTAAGTTGTGTGCGAAAACTCAGGACGTTTTTCCGGGGTCGCAGCATGTGCGTGACCTTGGCTTGGAACAGGCGACCGATTTAAGAATATGGGAATTTGCCAAACGCGAGAATTTTGTAATCGTTACGCAGGATGCGGATTTCAATGATTTGTCTGTGATACGGGGATGTCCTCCGTATATTGTCTGGCTCAGAGTCGGGAATTTCCGAGTGAGTCAAATTGAGTCTCTTATCAAAATGCATCAGATAGACATTGAGGAATTCGTGAGCGCAGAGAAAATAGGGATTATTGAAATTTCCAAGTAGCCAATGCTGGGCGCAAATCCGATGTGGATTTTCCGGGTGGTGTATACTCTGAAACGCACGATAGAAAAATAACGTGAAGAAGGTAAAACATGTCTCAGTCACTCGATTTAACTCCCTTACAAAAAGCCATGGATAGCCTGGCATCCGCTATTGAGCGCACGGAACGGGAACAGCCCGACGACATGCTCAGAGACAGTGTTATTCAGCGCTTTGAATATACATACGAACTGTGCTGGAAGATGCTCAAGCGCCGTCTGAAACTGGATGCGCCATCACCCGAAGCCATTGATGAGATGAGTTTCAGGGAGATGATTCGGGAAGGCGCGGAGCGCGGGTTGGTTGATGATCCTGTGGCATGGTTTCACTACCGCGAGAAGCGCAATTTAACCTCGCATACCTATGATGAAGACGTCGCCCGTGATGTTTATCAAGCGGCCCTTGCCTTTTTAACGGATGCACAAAATTTGCTTGCGGAACTCAAAAACAGGAATGCTCCATGAATCTGGGAGATCGGGAGATGGCAATCATCCGGCATATTTTGGGCACGATGATGCCCGAATATGAGGTATGGGCCTTCGGTTCACGCGTACATGGACGATGCCTCAGGAAATTTTCCGATATTGATCTGGCCATTATCTCAGATGCACCCGTTGATTCCGGCAGGTTGAGCGCGTTAAGGGAGGCCTTTTCCGAATCCGATCTGCCATATCGCGTTGATGTGGTGGATTTCGCATCGGCCAGCCGGACATTCCGCGACATCATTCAGCAGGATTACGAGGTGATTCAAAAAAACAGCCCCTAGTAGGAAAGTAAGAATTTCTTACTTTCATTTAATCTTGATGTTGCTAAAATTGCTCAATTCCATATTGATGAGGTACGCCATGTTGGCAAAAAAGACATCCAAGAATCAAATTACCCTGCCCAAATCCGTTGTGACACATTTCCCGGACGTGGATTACTTTGATATTCAGGAGGAAGGCGGCAAAATAATTTTGCTGCCTGTGCGGCCAAATCAGGCGGAAGAGATGCGTCAACGCCTGGCTGAGATGGGGTTAGGTGAGCAGGATGTAAAAGACGCCATCGCCTGGGCGCGGGAAGCGTGAGCCTGCGGATTGTCTTTGATACCAACAGCGTTGTTTCAGCACTTCTTTTTGAAAAGGGGCGACTGGCGTGGCTGCGTGAGTTTTGGTGGAAGCGTGAACAGCAGCCCCTGGCTTCAAAGGCCACCGTTCAGGAACTCATTCGCGTATTGGCATATCCAAAATTCAAGCTAGGGGAGCAGGGAATTCAATCGTTACTGGCTGACTATCTTCCTTTTGTGGAGAACGTTGATATGCCTGTGAATATACCATCGCTTCCCAGCTGCCGGGATGAGAACGACCAGATGTTTATCGCACTTGCCTGTGTTGGAAAAGCAGATGTACTGGTGAGCGGAGACGCCGACCTGCTGATCATATCCGATCAATGTCCATTTACCATTGAAACGCCTGCTGATTTCTACCGGCGCATTTATGAACGTTGAAGTAAACCCGCCTCCCCTGTTCCTCGGCATCATGTCCGGCACGTCGGTTGACGGCATGGATGTCGCCATTGTCCGTATGAATGAAAAGCCACAAATGGTACATTTTTCCGAACATCCCATGCCCGCAAAACTGCGCGAACCCATTCTCAGACTATCCGAACCGGGCTTGATCGACAATTCATCTGCCAGGATGGATTGGACGCCCAATGGGCGGGGCAAAGCCCCGAAGGCCATGGATGGCCTGAGTCAAATTGACGCCATGGGTGAACTCGATCACGCGCTGGGGTCGGCATTTGCCGATGCTGCGCTCAGAAGCATTGAACATGCGGGATTAACACCGCACGACATTGCCGCCATCGGCTGCCACGGCCAGACGATCCGCCACCGGCCCGTTGCCTGCCATCCGTTCACGCTGCAAATCGGAAGCGCCGCCGTCATCGCCGAGAAAACCGGCATCACCACGGTTTCCAACTTCCGCGGCCGTGATATGGCCGCGGGAGGTGAAGGCGCACCGCTCGCACCCTTCGCCCACCGCCGGCTATTTGGCTCCGGCCGGCAGAACATTGCCGTCCTAAACATCGGCGGCGTCGCCAACATCACCTGGCTGGGACAGGATGGCAAAACAGCCGGGTTTGACACCGGCCCGGGTAATATGGCCATGGACGGGTTAATGCTTGCACTCACCGATGGCCGTTGCGGTTATGATGCGGATGGAGAACTGGCCGCAAGGGGTGCCGTCTGCCATGAACTGCTGGACCAGTTAATGCAGCATCCTTTTCTGAAGCGGCATCCTCCGAAATCTACGGGCCGGGAAGAGTTCGGGCAAAAAATCATAGACCAGATTCTTGTATGGCCGGCCTTGAACGATGCGGACCGCATGACGACAGCGTGTGAATTCACTATCCGGAGCATTGTGGGCAGCATCGGATTCCTGCCGGATACGCCGGACAAGTGGCTCATCTGCGGTGGTGGCGCCCGCAATCCACACCTGATGCAAAAACTCGCCGAACAGCTTGCGCCGGCACAGGTTGCCACCACGGAAGCCGCGGGCATCCCGCCGCAAGCAGTCGAGGCAGTGTCATTCGCAATCCTCGCGCATCGGACGATTCTCGGCCAAAATAACACCTTAAGCGCTGTTACCGGAGCGAGGCGGGACGTATGCGGTGGCTCGATTACACCCGGCAACAACTGGCCGGAACTGCTACGTTTGGATTTTATGTGAACAGGCCCTAATGGATCCGATAACCCACGCTGTTTCCGGCGCCGTGCTGGCCCGCGCCCTGCCCAGATATCACTTGCCCCCTTCGCAGGTCATGCTGCTGGCGGTACTCGCCATGCTTCCCGATGCCGACTACATCCTGACATTCATTTCGGACACGATTTATCTGCGATATCATCGCGGCATCACCCACTCGATCCTGATGCTGCCGCTATGGACGTGGCTGCTCTATGCCATGCTCAACAAAACGCGAACCGCCATCCCGGCATGGCTGATTGCCGCTGCCATCGCCCTGCATATCGGACTGGATCTGATTACATCGTTCGGCACCATGATCCTGGCGCCGTTTTCCGACTGGCGGGCTGCACTTGATCTGGTGTTCATCATTGATCCGATGTTTACCGGCCTGCTCGCCCTGCCTTTATTGCTCTCCATTTTCCAACGCCGGCGGGCGCGCCGGCTGGCCTGGATCAGTCTGCTTCTCATGTTCGCCTACCTGGGCGGAACGCTGGTCCTGCATCAGAGGGCTCTGCAACTGGCGCAACGGGAGCAGCCCGCCGCCATTGCAGTGCATGCCCTGCCCCAGCCTTTTTCACCGTTCCGCTGGCAGTTGATTGCGACTTATCCCGATCACTACAGGCGCGCGCTTGTGGATATGTGGCCTGCCTTCCCGGGCAGCAGCGTGGCATTTTCCAACGGCTTCGCGCAGCGTTTTTCCGGTGATGTCCGGCCCCCCGATGCACTGCAATGGCAAACCATGGGCGCCATGCGGGCGCTGCCGGGCGTCCGGGCACTGCCGGGTGCGTATTTCTATCTGTGGTTTGCCCGTTTTCCGGTACTGCTTGAGAAAAAACCCGGTTTACTTGTTTTTGGCGATCTGCGATTTGGCGCCGGCGCCATTCCGGACAGCCCGTTTCGGCTGGAAATCAGACTGACGCCGAAGCCGCGGGCATGGCTTGCGTGGCAGGGGCAACGCAGCCCCGTCGATTAAAAAGACGGGCCGTCGAGAAAGGTGACATCCTCCCAAATATTCGTGGGCTGGCGATGGGCATCGCGGAAACGCAGGTTCTGGATTTTGGGCACGCGCCTGTGAGCCCGGCCATAGCTGTCTTCCTGCATTTCCGTACCCGTGTCAGCGGAAAGAATCACCATATCCTCGTCAAAGAGCACATCGGTAATCTCATAAACCTCGCCCAGATAGCGAACCCTGCGCCCGACAAGACTGCGCATGGCATCCATATCGCCGACCAGTGCTTGCAATGAAGGATCGCTCATCTCATGCTCCCTGCATGCCATTTTCAGGTCCCGGGAGGAATTATGCCACAAACCATGCCGATCGCCATGCACAATTAAACCAAACGCTGCAGATTGCATTTGATGACGGACACAAAACCGGCCTGTATCATTTTACGCAGTTAAGGGACGTGCTTCACGATCGTCCCGAATATTCCGGTTAGTACCGGCCAGGAGGATAGCCATGGCGGCATGGTTGGATCGGATACAACACTGGAGCGTGCTGAATATTTCCGTTACGAACTGGCTGGCGGGAATACTGATCCTGTTCCTGACCGTTGTTGGCCGGCGTTGGTTGCTTCGCATCTTCCACGCCCTTGCCCAGGGACTTGCCGACCGCACGAAGACGCAGCTTGACAACCTGCTGCTGGAAGCCGCCGAGAAGCCGGCCGGATGGCTGATCTATATCCTGGGCATTCTGGCTGCCGTACACGCACTTAACCCTCCGCTGAAAAATTTCCCCATCCTGCCGGTGGTGGATCAGGCCGGGCGTGTCGCCTCCATTCTCATCGGCGCGTGGTTCCTGTGGCGCACAATCGAAGGCCTTGCCGCCTATTTTACCGCCCGGGCGGCCCGGACCGAATCTTCGCTGGATGATCAGCTGGTGCCGTTCGTGGCCAAAACACTGAAGATTTTTATCGTGATTACCGGCGTGCTGGTGGTGGCGCAGAACATGGGTTATTCCATTTCCGGCCTGATCGCCTCACTCGGTATCGGCGGCATTGCCGTGGCCATGGCCGCCCGTGACACCATCGCCAATGTGTTCGGGTCCATTATGATCCTGGTGGATCGTCCGTTCGCCGTCGGTCACTGGATCAAGACACAGGATTTCGAGGGTGTGGTCGAGGAAGTGGGCTTTCGCTCCACGCGTATCCGCACCTTCGACAAAACGCTGGTCAACGTACCCAATTCCGTGCTCGCCAATATGGTCATCGAAAATGTGAACGCCCGCCCCAAGCGGCGGGTCCGGATGCGCATCGGCCTGACTTACGATACGCCGGTGGAAAAGATGCGGCAGGCGGTCGCCGGCATCGAAGATATCCTTAAAAAACATCCCGGCGTGGATCAGGATATCTTCATGGTCACATTCGATGAGTTTGAGGATTCCTCCCTTTCCATCCTCCTCTACTATTTCACCCGCAGCACAGTCTGGACCGAGCACCTTGAGGTACGCCAGGAAATCAATCTCGAAATCATGCGTCTGCTCAAGTCACTTGATCTGGACTTCGCCTTCCCCAGCCGTACCGTGTATCTGCAACAGGATCAGGGATTACGAACCGAGCCGGAACAGCCGGAGTAGATGCAGCGCAGACTTGTCATTCTCGGTCTTGTCATCATCACCGCCGGTATTCTCTGGCCATGGCTGGCCAAAATACCGCTGTTCCATCTGCCGGGTGATATAGTGGTCGAGCGGGAAGGTTTCAGGTTTTATTTCCCGATTACAACCGGCATTCTGATCAGCATTCTGCTCAGCCTCATTTTCTGGCTGCTGCGCAAATAGCTGTCCCCGGTCACTGGATTTCGACATAATCGCCGCATGGTATCCAAACACCTGGTCGAGGCCTTCACCGACGGCGCCTGCTCCGGCAATCCCGGCCCCGGCGGCTGGGGCGTGGTGCTGCGGGCCGGCAAAACGGAAAAAGAGCTCTGCGGCGGTGAAAAACTGACCACCAATCAGCGCATGGAGCTTACCGCCGCCATTGAGGCCCTCAAGGCCCTCAGGCGCCCCTGCCGCGTGCGCCTGTATTCCGACTCCAGGTATGTGGTGCAGGGTATGAAGGAATGGATTTACGGCTGGAAAAAGAACGGCTGGAAAAATGCCGGAAAAAAACCGGTTGCCAATCAGGAATTATGGCGTGAACTGGATCGCATGGCAGTCATGCACGATGTGGAATGGTGCTGGGTCAAGGGTCACGCCGGCCATGAGGAAAATGAACGTGCCGACATGCTGGCACGCAAGGGTATCCCGAAATAATCCTGCCGGCAGCCCCGTTTCCCGTGACACCATTGCCGGCGATCAAAGGCCAGACATGTTCAGATAACATCTGCTTCCTGACCCCTGACCCCCGACAACTGATTACTGGCTACTGACTACCATACGTTGTGTCCTGATTAAAATCACTCCATACATAGGTAGGATGAACAAATTCATCATTTGGAACAAAAAATGTCGCCAGCTCAAACGCACCTACCGCCGTCCGCCCCACGGTATGCAGAGCGCCCTTGATTAGGCCCCAGGTAATGCCAACTAAAACATTACTATCCTTACTGGTATTAACAATATTTTTCGGTAATTCAATCCATCCTGTCGCTGTATTGGCAAAGCCGCGGCCGAATTTGTCCGCCGCCTGTGTACCATAACCATCCGCCGCCATGGCAAGCGGCGCCCCGACTACGAACACCAGTGCAAACAATGCCGGTAACGCCACAACACGCATCCTGTTCAACATAATCGCCTCCATTTTTTATGCTACGCCCATCCATCATCAGGACGTTAATCCGAGTGTAGACCAGGATGGTCATGACAGGCAAGGCGAAGGCTAGTGTTTTCTTGCCCTCGGATGTGCCGCATCATAAATGCCGGTCAGCCTGCCGATATCAAGATGCGTATAGCGTTCGGTCGTGGAAAGCGACGCATGCCCGAGCAACTCCTGAATGGCACGCAGGTCCACACCGCCGGCCAGCAGATGCGTGGCAAAAGAATGCCGCAGGCGGTGGGGCGTAACCGAGGTATCCGCCCCCGTAGCCAGGGCGCGTTTTTTCAGCATACGCTGCACACTGCGGGCCGACAACCTGCCGCCACGGCAATTCAGGAACATGGCATGCGGGCCGATGCCCGAACCGGGTGGACGCCGGTCCAGCCAGGCCTGAAGCAGGTGACGCACCCCGTCGGGAACAGGTGCGATCCTTTCCTTGCCGCCCTTGCCGCGCACCCGCAGCTCCGCCGCATCCAGATCCATATCTTCCATATTCAGCCCCACCACCTCGGATACACGCAGGCCACACCCGTACATTACGGCGAGAAGGGCCAGATCACGGCATTCCATGGCCGCATCGGTGGATTGAAGAAGCAATACGGTCTGCTCGGGAGGGAGCGCACGAGGAAGCCGCCCGGGCTGCTTCGGTGGCGCTATCCCGGCCGCCACATTGTCCGAGCACCATCCGGACTGTACCGCCGTATCAAGGAAGCTTCGCAGCGCGGAAAGACGGCGTGCCAGCGTGGACGGAGACAACCCCGCTGCATGTGAGGCTACCAGCCAGTCCTGCACATCACGCCGTGAGATTGCACCCACGGGGACATCGCCGCAATGCGCCAGAAATGCCTTCAGATCGCGCCGGTAGGCGGCCACGGTATGGCGTGAGGCCAGCCGAACATCCGCAAGCCGTCCCAGATACTCACGCATCGCCACGGCAAGATGCATTGTTAAACCGCCTCACCGGAAATCTCCAGGCGGCCTCCCCCCAGCGCCTTGGCCACATACATCGCCTGCTCGGCTGCGGCAATCAGAAATTTCACACGCATATCCTGCTCCGGCAAGGTATACGCCAGACCGGCGCTGATGCTGACATCCGTCTCTCCGGCGGCGATTTCTCCGCACACCCTGATCGCATCATTGGCAATACATTTTGCTTTCCATGACGGGCATCCGGGCAGCAGCAGTACGAACTCATCCCCGCCCATTCGAATCAGTGGATCCTGCATACGCACCAGCTTGCGTACCGTCCCGGCTATGGTATTCAGTACTTCATCTCCGGCCTCGTCGCCCAGACGGGCACTGATGGCCTGAAATCCATCCACATCCAGAAAAAGACAGGAGACCCCCACATCCCTGCCGAACCATTTTGACAAAGGCTGGTGGCTGTACGGTTGCAGAAAGCGCAGGTTTCGACTGTTGGTCAGGGAATCGGTAACCGACAGTCTGGCCAAACGCTCGCGTGACACCGCATTCTCGAGACTCAAGCTCACAACCTGCCCAAGATGTTGCAGAAAATCTGCGCTCTGACCGGGCCCGAAACGTCCGCTGTCCACGGAACCCATGCCCAGCACGCCGAAGGGTCGCGCAAGATCGCCCAGTACCAGCAAGGCGATGGAGCCCAGATGATGATCACGCGGTTCCAGCCAGGCAAAGCTTTTTTTCTCGCTCAATCGCATCAGCCACACATGCTGCCGGTGCAGGCCCTGTTTCCTGATCTCGTCCAGTTCAATCCACACCAGCTCGCGCCCGGATATTTCCTCCATCTTCCGGCCGCCGATAAAGCTTGCACGATCGAACCAGAAACGCACCATATCCAGATCAAAACCATTGCGTAATCCGCGCAACAGGGCAAAACACAGCGCCTCCGGGTCGGGGGCCGCCAGCACGGCGGTTTCAATTTCAGACAGGCGCAGAAACAGACGGTCATTTTTACGCAGCCGGTCCATCACCTCGGCTACGTACTGGCGCAACTGGCGGTTTTCCTCGGCCAGCTGGCTGATTCTGCGGGAAGCGTGATCACTGACACGGGCGGCGGATGTTTTCGACCGGGACACAGTGCTACCCCGCGGCTTTTTCATTGCGCGTGAGAAGGCCGGCCCGCTGCAAGCCGGGTGGCATGAGCGGAGACGAGAGCCCGTTCAAGCGACACCATCCGGCGCACATCCGCCAGCTTCACCTGATGTTCCAGAAAATTCAGTGTCTCCGGATGCGGGTGGGCGATGATGATCACAAAACCGTTGTGCAAGAGGCTCCCCTGCGCCATACGCCAGGAAGCGCGCAGATCATCCGGATCAAGGCTGTCGTCCAGAAACACGCGTCGCTCTCCCCAGATGAGTCCCGCCTCCCTGGCCTGCCCGGCGGCCACGGATTTCCGGCTGGTGCGTGAATCCACAAAAAACAGCCCTTTCTCACGGCAGACATCCATCACCCAGCGCATCGGCAACTTCAGCGCGGTAAGCCGTGATCCCATATGATTGTTCACTCCCGCCGCATAAGGTACGCGGGCAAGGTCCGCGAGCATGATTCGCCGCAGTTCCACCCGGCTCATTCCGCTACGCAGAAACGCACCATCCATGTGCCGGCCGTACCATTTGTTCACCGGTTCCATCGGCAGATGCAGCATAACCACGTGTCCGGAGCGGTGGGCCAGTTCAGCCGCACGTCTGGCATAAGGCGCGTTGGGGATGATTGAAATCGCCACGGGATAGGGCAGGGCCAGAGCCCGGCGCACGGCATCCATATTGTAGCCCATGTCGTCCATGATAAGGGCCATGCCGTGACGGGAAGGCACATGTCCGGGTGCCGGCTGCCGCATGCCGTCGTCATCCATCACCTTCAACGAGGACAGACGCTGACTGTCCTCATAGACAACGGGCGCATGCCTGGATGGAAGTGGCAGCAGCACCGGCGGTTCCTGTTTCGCGTATCCGGCGGCCAGGCCGAAGCCCAACCCCGTCACCCCCAGCAATAACAGCAGCGCCACGTAAAGCCATGCGGAACGACGCTGTACCATATGTGAATGTGCTCCGGCCGCCGATCGCCGCTACAGGCCGCTTAATTCGGCACGGCGGCATGCAGGGCGTGCATACCCTCCAGGATGTCCAGCGCCCGCTGCAGGGCCGCATCCTGTTGAAGGCGCTTGCGCATGGCCTGGCTGACTTCCGCACGGGGCTTGCCGGCCTTCTGCTTGCGTGATTTCGTATTGCCGTTCATCAGATGTCCCCGCAGATTGCGTTCGAAGACAGAGGTTGATCGTTCCGTCTTCAGTGCCTTGCGGGCGACACGCACCGGTTTGATGACCACATCCGGTTGAATTCCTGTTGCCTGAATCGAGCGGCCGCTGGGTGTATAGTACAGAGCCGTCGTCAGCTTGAGCGCCGAACCGTCCGGCAGGGCCACGACGGATTGTACGGAACCCTTGCCAAAGCTGCGCGTACCGACAAGAACAGCGCGATGATTATCCTGCAGGGCGCCGGCGACAATTTCCGAAGCGGAAGCCGACCCGTTATTGATCAACACGGCCAGTGGCACACCGTTCAGGATATCTCCCTGTTTGGCCTTGAATGAAAGGTTGCGGTCGGTGCGCGATTTGGTGCTGACAATACCGCCCTTGTCCAGCATAAGGTCCGAAACCGCCACGGCCTGATCAAGCAGGCCGCCGGGATTGTTGCGCAGGTCGAGCACGGCGCCATAAAGTCGCCCGCCCGTTTTCTTCTTCAGGGCTATCACCTTCTCTCTCAGAAATCTGGCGGTGTGCTCCTGAAATTGCGTAATACGAAGGTAGGCATATCCCGGTGCCAGCACATCCGCCTTGACGGATTTCACCTTGATCACGGCACGTATAATCTTGAATTCCAGCGGCCTGGATTCCCCGACCCGGAAGACCGTCAGTACAATCGATGTTCCCGGCTTGCCGCGCATCAGTTTCACGGCCTCGGGCAGGGTCAGGTCCCGGGCCAGCTGGCTGTCGATCTTGATGATCAGGTCACCCGCCTTGACACCGGCCCGGTCGGCCGGCGTATCCTCGATCGGCGCGACAATGCGAATGCCGCCTTCAGCGGGAGCGATCTCAATGCCCAGTCCGCCGAATTCGCCTTTGGTATCCACCTGCATCTGCCTGTACATTTCCCTGTCCAGATAACTGGAATGAGGATCAAGGTTGCTCAGCATCCCGGACAATGCACCGTCAATGAGCTTTTCATCGCCGACCTTTTTTACATAGGAACGGCGTACGATTTCCATAACCTGGGAAAACTTCTGCAACTGCCGGTAATCGGTGGCGGCCGATGCCTGACCCGCCAGGGAATTCCATGCCGCCAGGCCGCCCACGAGCACCAGCCCGGTGGCCGCCATGATGACGATTCTTCGCACGATCACTTTCATTGCCTGCTCCGCTTCATTCAATCTGTCGCAGCCTGTTTCCGGCACCAGCGCACCGGATTTACGGGGCTGCCTCCGTCCCGCACCTCAAAATACAGACGCACATTCCTCGCCCAGCCCGTATTACCTGCATCCGCCAGCACATCTCCGGCTCCAACCCAGTCGCCCAGGCTCTTGTAGAGGGCATCATTGTGGGCATAAACGGTCATCAGTCCACCCCCGTGGTCAACGATCAGCATCAGTCCGTAGCCCCCAAACCAGTCCGCATAGCGCACCTGCCCGGCTGCAATGGCCCTAACCTGCCTGCCACCCTGACGGGGTGCAAGTTCAACACCGGCAAGCCTCGGCCTGCCCGGCGCCGGTCTGGAGCCAAAATGAGCTACGATCGTTCCTCTCAGCGGCCAGGGAAGGCGTCCCTTCTGCCGGCGTATCGGTACCCATTTGGCCATCGCATCCGTGGACAAAAGCGTGGAGTCAAGCCCTGCGAGCAGTTTCCTGAGCGCAGCCTCCTGGCGTGCCAGTTCGGCGTCACGCTGCTTTTGCAGGCTCGCATCCCTGCGCACCCTGTTCAATAACGACTGCCTGGCCTGCCGGCGCCCGGTCAGTTGTCGCTGCCTTGAAAGCCTTTCCCGGTGCAGGCGCCCCAGCTCCGCCCGCTGCCGCGTGACCTGTTTCTCCGTCTTGTGTAAATCAGCCAGGCTGCGCACAAATTCATGACGCAGGTCCGCCTGTGCCCGCATCAGGCTTGCCAACATGTACTGACGATGGGGGATTTCCGTGACCGCGGCACCAAACAGGGCGTCCATCCACATCGGTGATCTCCCCGCATGGCGGTATGCGACGGCCGCCTCGAGCGCCATGCTGCGCTTCAGTTTTTTCACCTGTTGCGCCAGCCGCCTTTTCCGGACAAGCAGTTCGGCCAGCCGCGCATTCGCCCGTCGCACCGCTCGCCCGGCCTGTCTTGTCTTCACCTTCGCCTCAACCAGCGCCTGATCCAGTTTCTTCAGGGACCGGCCCAGTTTTCCCAACCGGGATTCAAGCCGTTCGCGCACCGTCTTAAGGCGCGCCCGCTCCTGCTGAATCTGCGCAAGCCGGATACCCGCATCGTTTGCGGCCCACGCCGGCTGCGTAGCGGCCATACCGGCCAGAAGCAGTACAGGCAACAGTCCGAAGCGCAAAACCACGGATTTTTTTGGGGACAGTATATTCATTTATCCCCCTTCTTTTTCCTGCCCTGCTTCAGTGGGCGTAAAACTCTACCAAGCCTTAACTCAAGCATGTCAACAAATGTATCTTCACCCAATGGGCGGCCTGTTTTGGTATGCTTTCTCAACGACGCCACCGCCGCATCATCCAAATCACCGCTCAGATATGTTTGCCAGTGTCTCACACGTTCCAGCATCGGAGCAACCTTAACCAATTGATCATCCACTCCGGCAAGATGGGCTCTCGCACTGCTCCAGACATAATCCTCCGGGCGCTTCACCATATTGGCATGGACAGGATTCAACTCCACATACCGAACGGCTGCCTGCAAATAATAATCGTCCATGGGGAATGAATGAAATCGCTCCTGCCACAAGTGGCCCAGACACCCTTCCCGCTCATTGATGTAACGCGTATAGCGGCGATGCGCTTCTCCCAATGAGGCGCGCAGGCCATCTTCCGTTGAAGGAACCATGACCAGGTGCACATGGTTCGTCATCAGGCAATAAGCCCAAACATCCGTGCCGCTCTTTTGACAAAACTCTGAAAGAAAACGTAGATACACCGCATAATCATCCGCACAGAAAAAAACATCATTCCTGCGAACGCCCCGCTGTGTCACATGATGCGGGATTCCCGGAACAACAACCCTTGCCATACGCGCCATGCCGGGAACTTAATCAAAGCACCTCGTTAAAACAAGAAAAGAATATACTGTCCCCGAATTTTGTAGCCTTGCCGGAATGCGCAAGGGATTCTATAGTACGGAATAAGGTACATGTACAAAAGGAGTTTCTTATGGATACAATCAGCTACACGAAAGCAAGGGCGACACTTTCACGTACGATGGCCAAAGTGTGCCATGATCATGCTCCCGTGATTATCACGAGAAAGAGTGAAGCTCCCGTGGTGATGATGTCGTTGGAAGATTATGAGGCGATGGAAGAAACAACGTATTTGCTTCGCTCTCCGGCTAATGCGAGAAGACTGCTTGAATCCATTGCCGAGCTTGAATCCGGCAAAGGCATGGAAAAAGAACTAATCCTGCAATGAACTTAACCTTCTCAACAATGGCTTGGGAAGATTATCTTTATTGGCAAAAAACAGATAAAAAGATATTAAAACGCATCAATCTTCTGATTAGAGACATACAGCGCTCAGCCTATGAAGGCATCGGCAAGCCGGAACCCTTGAAACACGGACTGTCAAGCTATTGGTCGCGGCGTATCAATGATGAGCATCGAATTGTCTATGCATGTAAAGACGGCACTGTTTTGATCGCGCAGCTTCGGTACCATTACGGAGCATAGTCTGCACTATGTTCTACCTTCAGAGAAAACGGAGACAACGGTATGCTCTTTTCTCTGTCTGCTGTTCCAAGCTGGGGTAATGCCCTATCCACATTTCGGATTCAGGCATGATGATATGGATGACCGCGAAGGATCATCCACGCACGGTAACTTTGTTCGAGCAACAGCACCCGCGCCAGTTGATGCGGCAGGGTCAGCTTTGACAAACTCCACACATCCATTGCCGCGGATCGTACTTCATCGTTTACTCCGCCTGATCCTCCCACCACAAAATCCACGGTAGCATCACCTTGCTGGCGTGAGAAAAAATCCGCCCATGCCTGACTGCTCGTGGATTTGCCCCGCTCATCAAACAGAATATAACGGGATGTCTGGCCGAGAATGTGCCGCGCTTCTTCCTGTAAACGTTGAGAGGATTGTTTGGCCCGACCTTCCGGTAGCTCATGAATGGAACATGGTGCAAAAGGTCTCAAACGTTCCACAAAGCGGGCCTCGTACGCCGCCAGTTCCGCCGCACCCTTCCCCACCACAATCAGCCGCAGCCTCACTGCCGCAGGGCGCCCTCGCCCGCATTCTCATGCCCGCCCGGACCGGCCCACAGGCGCTCAAGCCGGAATGTTTCCCTTATCTCGGGCAGAAACAGGTGCACCACTACATCGCCAAGATCAATCAGCAGCCA
Source organism: uncultured Zetaproteobacteria bacterium (assembly GCA_964628185.1). Classification (GTDB taxonomy): domain Bacteria; phylum Pseudomonadota; class Zetaproteobacteria; order Mariprofundales; family Mariprofundaceae; genus CAZVLQ01. The sequence goes on from CAZVLQ010000024.1 coordinate 23,631, forward strand.
TTCGGACGCTTCCATTCCTTCAATATGGGTGGACATGCCCAGCCGATGCGCCACCTCCACGACGGCCTGCGCCATGGCCTTTAATTGCCTGCCATTGCGGCCCGAGGCCAACACGAAATGATCGGCAACCGTGCAACGCCCGCGCACATCAATCACCAGGGGATCAATCCCCTTCTTGTCCTCAATGGCCCGCAGCACATCTTCCGTCAGCTGTTCAATCCCTGTTTCCACACTCACTCCCGCGCCTTCCATAGGCCTTTTCGATCTCTTCGCGCACACACTCCGGCACCAGGCCGGCAAGCGGCTTTCCCGAAGCAGCCAGCCTTCGCACCAGCGTGGCTGAAACATCCGGTAACCGTGTGCGAATACACAACAGATTCCCGCAGCCGTCCTGATCCGCAAGTTCCCGCCACTGCCGCGGACGTGCCAACCGCCATCCCTGCCGTGCGGGCGGGGGGCAGCCCGCACGGTCAAAAACAGCCACATCACACAAGTTGCGATGCTCCGGAAAGTCCACCCATGTGTGAATACCCGCAAAGGCATCCGCACCAAGCAGCAGGATGACCCTGCGCCCGGGAAAATCCCGCCGGATACGATGTAATGTTACGATGGTGGGCGTCGTGCCCGGCACCTCCCAGTCACGCACCAGCACATCCCCACGGCCGGAAAAGATGCGCCGCAGCCAGTTCAGGCGCATATCCGCATCCGCTCGCCCGGAAAGACTGCGATGAACGGGATAACCGGCGGGAATAACCCATATTTCGGGCAAGCCGAGCACCGCAAGGGCCTGCTCAACCAGCGCCACATGCCCCGCATGCGGAGGATCAAAGCTGCCGCCGAAAACGCCGACCGGCTTCATTGCCATGCGGCAGGCAAACCCTGCCCCGGATTATTCATACCGGGTTATGTCCTGACCTCGCCATGCCCCAGCACAATCCACTTCTGTGTTGTCAGACCTTCCAGCCCGACGGGTCCGCGCGCATGCAACCGATCGGTTGAAATACCGATTTCCGCACCAAGGCCGTATTCAAAACCATCGGCAAATCGCGTGCTGGCATTCCACATCACCGAAGCGGAGTCCACTTCGTGCAGAAAGCGCCGGCCTGCCGTATAATTCTCCGTCACGATACTGTCCGTGTGGCCGGAGCCATAGCGCTCAATATGCGCGATGGCATCGTCCAGACTGTCCACAATACGGATGGAAAGCACCGCCGCCAGATATTCCGTCGCCCAGTCCTTGTCCGTCGCCCTGCCGATCCCCGTCACCAGCGCACAGGTGCGCTGACATCCCCTTATTTCCACATGTTTTTCCTGCATGGCTGCGATTACATCCGGTACGAAAGTATTCGCCACATCCTTGTGGACCAGCAATGTTTCCATGGCATTGCATACACCCGTGCGCTGTGTTTTGGCATTCATGGCAATCGTCAGCGCCATATCCGGATCAGCCGCGGCATCCACATACACGTGACAGATGCCGTCCAGGTGCTTGATCACCGGCACCCGGGCCTCGGCCGTAATCCTCTCGATCAGGGAACGTCCGCCGCGTGGAATAATCACATCCACAAACCTGTCAGCCCGGATCAGCGCGCTCACCAGCGCCCGATCCGTTGAGTCCACCAGCTGCACGGCATCCTGGGGCAGGCTCACATCCACCATGCCACGTCGCAGGCAGGCCGCGATGACACGATTGGAGTGGATCGCCTCCGAGCCGCCGCGCAGGATCACTGCATTGCCGGATTTCAGGCACAGCGCAGCCGCATCGGCGGTTACGTTGGGACGTGACTCGTAGATAATACCGATCACCCCCAGCGGCACACGCATGCGCCCAACCTGGATACCGGAAGGGCGGTATGCCAGATCGCTGATCGCGCCCACCGGATCGGGCAGGGCGGCAATCTGCTCCAGGCCCGCGGCCATGGCCTCCACCCGGTCCGCATTCATCTCCAGCCGGTCAAGCAGGGCCTCTTCCATGCCGGCATCTCCGGCCGCATGCATATCCATGGCATTGGCAGCCAGAATCTCCTCGCATTCCCGCCGCAACACGCCGGCTGCGCATATCAGCGCATCATTTTTTGCGCGGGTTCCGGCCATGCGCATATGCGCCGACGCCTCCCGGGCCTGCCTGCCCAGTTTGGACATCAAGGATGTCATGTCTTTCATAATCTCAAGCCCCTTCAACGTCCTTCAACAGCACCAGATTATCCCGATGCACCACGGAAGAAAAATCGCTGTACCCCAGTACTGCCTCGATTCTGTTGCTGGACACTCCGATCAGTCTGCGCATTTCATCGGCATTGTAGTTGCACAGCCCGCGGGCAACGATGCCCGAGGCGCCGAAAATTTCCACGCATTCCCCCTTGTCGAACATTCCGTTCACGGCCGTCACTCCGACGGGCAGCAGGCTGGCGCCGCGCTCAATGATCGCCCGCTCGGCCCCGGTGTCCACCACAAGTCGGCCGCTTGCCGGCAGCACCTCGGCTATCCAGTGCTGGCGGCGTGTCCGCCGATCGGAACCACAGGCAAACAGCGTGCCCACGTCCTCCCCCTGCAACAGGGCCGCAAGCGTTCCCTGCCTTCCCCCGCTGATAATGGCGGCCGCCACGCCGCCACGCGTGGCTATATGTGCCGCTCGCAACTTGCTCGCCATGCCCCCTGTACCAAAAGCGCTTCCCCGTTCACCCGCCATAGCCATAATCTCGGGGGTTACGGCTTCAACCAGGGATATGCGCCGGGCATCTGCATGCGTGACCGGATTGGCGTCAAACAGCGCCTCAACGTCGGTCAGAATGGCCAGCAGATCGGCATCCGTCAGCAACGCGACCAGCGCACCGAGCGTATCATTATCACCGAACTTGATCTCCTGCACGACCACCGTGTCGTTTTCATTAACGATGGGCACGATACCGGCGGAAAACAGCGTTTCGCTGGTATTGCTTGCATTAAGATAGCGGCGGCGGTTACGCAAATCATCCCGGGTGATCAGCATCTGCGCCACGCCGATGCCATGATGCGCAAACGCCTGCTGGTAGGCATGCATCAGGGCCGGCTGACCAATGGCGGCCGCCGCCTGTTTTTCATGCACGGGAAGCGTGCGCCCCACCCAGCCCAGATGTACGCAGCCAAGCGCCACCGAACCCGATGACACGATCACGATTTCCATGCCCTGCGCGTGCAGGGCGGCGATTTCATCCGCGAAGCGGTCAACCCGTTCCTGCCGCACACCGCCACACGGGTCGGCCAGCAGCGAACTGCCAATCTTCACCACCAGCCGGTGAACCCGTCCCAGATCACCGCGGCCCCGAATCATGCCGCTTTCTTCATCTTCATGATTTCCTGATACACAGCCCGCAACAGATCCCTTACCCCCTCCCCCGTGACGGCGGAAATAAAATATGCCGGCAGGCCGGTCCGTTCCGCCTGCGCCATAACTTGCCGCCGCATGATCGGCGTCAGGGCATCCAGTTTGTTCACCACAAGTATTCTCGGCTTGCGCCATACGGTCTCTCCATAGCCTTCAAGCTCCGCTTCAACCTCGCGCACCTGGGCCGGAATGTCCGCCGTCTGGCTGGCCGCATCCACCAGATGCAACAGAACCTTCGTGCGCTCGACATGGCGAAGGAAACGCAGGCCCAGCCCCTTGCCCGCATGCGCACCTTCAATCAGGCCGGGGATATCGGCCACGACAAAACCGTCAGCTTCATCAATAAACACCTCGCCAAGTACGGGCTTCAGCGTGGTAAACGGATAGTCCGCCACCTTGGGACGAGCGTTGGAAACAGCAGAAAGAAAGGTGGATTTCCCGGCATTGGGGAGCCCGACCAGGCCCGCATCCGCCATCACCTTCAGTTCCAGCACACGTCGTCCTTCTTCACCCGGATCACCCGGTTGCGCATGGCGCGGCGCCCGGTTTGTGCTGGTGGAGAAACGTGCGTTACCGAGTCCGCCCCTGCCGCCACGCGCCAGAATATACTGCTTGCCCTCGTGATTAAGATCAGCGAGAAGGTTGCCCGCCTCATCGCGCACCAGTGTACCGACCGGCACTTCAATCACAATGTCCGTCCCGTTTTTCCCGTGCCTGCGGGCACCCATCCCGGGCTGACCGTTTCTGGCAAACAGATGCTTCCTGAGATACAGCTCCTGCAGGGTATTCCTGCGCGTGCTGGCGATCAGCAGCACATGGCCGCCGCGACCGCCGTCGCCCCCGTCCGGCCCCCCCCTCGGAATATACTTTTCCCGGCGAAACGACACGCAGCCGGCGCCGCCATTACCGGCGCGAACGTCAATACACACTTCATCGATGAAACGCATAGTCAGAAATTACACCACATTATAACGTAAAAACAAAAAGGGGCGCGATCAATCGCGCCCCGATGACAAATTTGTAAAATTTCAGCCAGCGACCCGCACCGTGGTGCGCCCTGCCTTTTTGAAATATTCCACTTTACCGTCGGTAAGCGCAAACAGGGTGTAATCCTTCCCGCAACCCACGTTGTCGCCAGGACGAATTCTGGTGCCGCGCTGGCGGACCAGGATGTTGCCGGCCCGCACGACCTGGCCGCCGAACTTTTTCACACCGAGCCGCTTGGCATTGGAATCGCGCCCATTACGGGATGAACCGCCCGCCTTTTTATGTGCCATGGCTTACTCCTTCTCTACTTCTTTGGTCGCTACGCGCTTTTTGGCGGCCGCCGATGCGGTCCGGGGCTTTTTAGCCGCAGCCGCCTTTGCTTCAGCAGGCCCGGCCTTTGCCTTCCTGGCAGCGGCAATTTTGGTGATCCGTACCGCTGTATAGGCCTGACGATGGCCCAGGGTCCGTTTGGAATGTTTGCGACGCCGTTTCCTGAAGATCACAATCTTCCTGCCGAGACCTTCTTCTACAACCTCGGCGGAAACCCTGGCCCCGGCTGCTTCAGCACCTGTCTTGACGGCATCGCCCTCGCCAAGCAGAAGCACCTGATCAAAGGAAACTTTTTTACCCGTCCCGGAAGCAAGCCTGGCCACGCGAAGCACATCGCCTTCCCGTACGCGGTACTGCTTGCCGCCGGTTTGAATGACTGCATACATATCTGACTCCAGATTCTCTAGGCCCCGGGCTGCTTCTTGCCGTACTTGCGGTAGAAGCGCTCCACGCGCCCCTCGGTATCCACAATCTTTTGCTTGCCGGTATAAAACGGATGACAGGCCGAACAAATTTCGACATGGATGTCGCCCCGGGTAGAGCGGGTTTCAAATGTATTGCCGCAAGAGCATGTAACCTTCGCGGCCCTGTATTCAGGATGAATGCCAGCTTTCACGTTGCGACTCCTGTTAATCCGAAAGGGCGCGATTTATACTCATATTGGCCCCGCATAGCAAGGGCTATTTTGCGCCGGCGCCATCAACACAGGCCCCCGCCGGATCAAAACAGGCTGAACAGGCCCTTGCGTCCGCGGCACACCGGCGGCATGAACAACCTCCATTAAAAATGTGCGTTACATCACATGAGGCTCCCTGCAATCATATGCTAGACTTTCCATATGAAGGTTATTGAAAATCTGATGCTGGATCATCGCATCATCGAAGAGATGCTGGACATCCTTGAATCCATGTGTCAGCACATGGATGCCGGCAATTCCGTTGATGCCGAGGATATGCATGCCGCCCTGGAATGGATCCGTGAATTCGTTGACGGGTGGCATCTGCACAAGGAAGAGGTGATCCTGTTTCCCGTGCTGGCAAAACCGGAATTACGCCGCCAAGACGGCGCGATCGAAGCAATGTTGAATACCCATCGACACGAACGGCACCTGCTCGCCGGGATGGCCCGCGCCTCATCCGGGGTGAGAAAGGGAAAAGACGGGGCGGGCGAAGCCTTCTGCCATTCCGCGAAGGCGTACATTAAACTGATCACGGCCCATATCCAGGAGGAAGATGCCAAATATTACCGCGCTATCAAACCGATGCTTGACGAGCAGGAACAGGAAGAACTGTGGCTTGCCTGCCGCAAGCTCGAGGAGGAAATGGGCAAACAACATCTGGACAAAATGATGGCCACGCTCAGGCGGCTTTCAGCCGCTTACCCCGCTCTAAAATAGCGCGCCCCAGCCATATAAACCGGTTTATCCCGAAGCGTTGGCAGCCACTTTCCCTTTTCCCGATGTTGTGCTCTCAATTATTGCATGATGAATGAGATATTTGGCTGTTATTTTGGCAGCCAGCTTTTGACCCAGGTCAGTCCAATGATCATTTCCTGCCCTGAAAAACAGATCTTCCGGACTATTTTTCATAAACGCGCTAAAAAGATTAATTGAATTGATATGATGTAAAGTACATGCTCTTTCCACTGCATCCGTGAGGTTGGTTCTTTTATATTCAGGATATTTTTGCAGATCTTTGTAACTAATCGCAGCATTATCTTTTGTTAAATCAATGACCGATGGCTGAATCAAAACCAGAAACCTGACACCTTTCGTGTGCGCCAGATTATTGGCCTCTTTTAACACCTCTTCCATTAATCGTATTTTTATTTTTGAAGATGCTTGCTCAGGATTCAGTGCAATATCAATATCATAATGATCTCCAAAATGAGAGAATTTCCTGGGCCTGGCCTCTTTATAAACCAGATATTCCGCTTTACACTTTTTTTGAAGTGTATCAATGACGTTTTCTTTGTTGCTATGTTCAGTTAATGCTTCACTTGAATTTCCTTTAACTGTTAATCGTACCATCTTTTTTATTGCCCTGACTGTTAGCATCTGTGATATAAATGTTTTTATCCTTCGACTGGCTGACAGGTAGTCATCATCCGTTTTCTTAAATCCGGTAGGAATCAGGTTTCCATCAGCATCCAGGCTAAATAAACGGTTTTTTACAATATCTCCAAAATCATTGTCTGCAAAAACATGGAAGATGACCAAGTCGGGCTTATATTGATCAACCTCTTTGGAGAATCTGATCAGGCTTTGATCAGGGCCAAAACCTATGACTCCCGCATTAATTACTTCAATATTTCGAATACCGCTTTTATTCAAATAATGTTCCAACTGTATCGGAAATGTACGTGATCTTCCCGAAAATCTTGCCTGGACATTAGAATCTCCGTAGACAATTACCCTGTATTCCGGGTTATCTCTCAATTCCGGCCCCCGAAAGGATCTGCTATTTGTTTGCCAGTGTGAGATATAGCCTCCGTTTTCTTCCAGTCTGATATATTCCTTTCTTATATTTGGTTTTAGGGAAATCAGATAGTCTTTGTTGAATTCATAGGCCACGGGTTCAAATATATTAGATGCCTCTATCTTTTCGGGAAATAGCACCCTCAAAATTATTTCAGAAGCGATTAATATCGCGAGAGATATTCCGAGAATAATCATGGCGTCTTTTAGAAATTTACCTTTCTTTATATCAGGTTTTACCATTTCATTGCTTACTCCCCGAAATTATTACTACTCTTCCTCAAAGAACTCTCTGGCGTATTCAGCCACGAACAGGTGAAATTTCCACTTTAGCGGCAGAATTGGATTCATGCCAAACCAGCCCATCTTATCCATCAGATGTCCACCTTCATGCATACGGGCTAAGGGCTTTTTGAGAGATTTGACTTGGTCCATGTTTTACCCCGACTGGCGCGCCCGGAGGGATTCGAACCCCCGACTCTCAGGTTCGAAGCCTGATGCTCTATCCGGCTGAGCTACGGGCGCGGATTAAATT
>CAZVLQ010000025.1:0-28748 GCA_964628185.1 uncultured Zetaproteobacteria bacterium
AGCATTGCCTCATGTGCCGGATCGGCTATTGATTACAATTGTTTTTTAATTCCAGAAATTCACTTTGAGTAATGCCGGCGGTTTTGATAAAGCTCTTCACAATGCGGGGGTCGTTTATGGTCGGGTACTTGGGGATGATGATCGGCCGAGATACCCCCGGCTTGGTGAAAGACATATGGTCGCCTTTGGTTCTTGCGAGTACGAATCCAAGCTCCTCGGCGATTTTCTTTAACGTCTTCCAGCTAACAGGCGTAAGCTTGCTTGCCACTGCCTGTTCCGAGAAGGCTGACCGGGACTCTCATGTTTTCGCAGAAAACCCCTGCCTTTTTCTTGCGTTGTTTTAATTGTGCTTTGAATCCGCTGGATGTCAGCACTTCATGGAATGTTCCCATTTCCATGCATGTTTCAAGGAACAGGGACAGAGCTTCACGGATGTTCTTTTCAGCTTGTCTCTTTGAAGGTGCTTCAGCATACACATCAAGCGCCTCACAGAACGCAGTATATCCATGATCGGTCTTTTCAATGCATACCTGAAGCTTTACTTCAACTTCAACCGGAGCGTTCATATTCACCCCTTGCCAGAGCCTTTCTCATGGAACCCTTCCCTAAAGCTCAAGGACAGTGATCGTTGCGGTACGTCGTAAGCACCCATATTCAGTGCCATATTTATACATCCCGCTACAAGCGGCAAGCCTAACAGAAACCTGCTGGCAGATACAATGTCACCCCAGCATCTGCGCCAGGTCTTCCGCCCGCAGGTAGGTGTAGCGCTTGAGCATTGCCTCATGTGCCGGATCGGCTATTGATTACAATTTGTTTTTTAATTCCAGGAATTCACTTTGAGTAAGGATCTCCGGGATCAGGTCTTGTTTCGTGCATTCCCGTTCCCTCCTTGATTAAACGACTTACCGCAGAATGGTACAATCTGACGAAATTGGCAATTCTCCTGCATCATCCGCGCCAAAATCAGTCGGCATCACTCCACACCAGCATCGGCTTTCTGGCCGCCTGGGTTTCATCCAGCCGGCGGCGGACGGGTTTCAGGGGCGCTTCATGAATCGCCTCGGTATCGCCTGCCTCGCATTGTTTGGCAATTTCCAGCATCGCGTCGCAGAAGCCGTCCAGCGTAGCCTTTGATTCGGTTTCGGTCGGCTCGATCAGCATCGCGCCGTGCACGATCAGAGGGAAATAGATGGTCATCGGATGGAAGCCGTAGTCGATCAGGCGCTTGGCGATATCCAGTGTTTTGATGCCGTGCCGGTTCTGGATTTCATCGGTGAGCAGGCATTCATGCTTGCACAGGCCGGGGAACGGCACATGGTAGGCATCGGCTAAGCGTACCCGTACATAGTTGGCATTAAGTACCGCATCTTCGGCGATTTTTTGCAGATGTTCGCGGCCAAAGGCGGCGATATAGGCCGCCGCCCTGAGCAACACGCCGCTCTGACCGATGGCGCCCAGCACCGGGCCGATGCTCTGTGCCGCATCCCGGACGAGGGTATAAGTACCCCCCTGCTTCTCAATGCGGGGGACGGGCAGGAATGGCGCCAGCTTTTCATTCACCGCCACCGGCCCGGCGCCGGGGCCGCCGCCGCCGTGCGGGGTTGAAAAGGTCTTGTGCACATTGATATGCAGGCAGTCAACGCCCATGTCGCCGGGGCGGGCGATCCCCACCAGGGCATTCAGATTGGCGCCGTCGCCATAAACCAGGCCGCCCGCCGCATGGACCAGCCGGCAGATTTCGGCGATGTCCGATTCAAACATGCCGGTGGTGTTCGGGTTGGTCAGCATCAGCGCCGCCGTCTCGTCATCCAGATTCGCTCTCAGCACATCCAGATCAATGCGGCCATCCGCCCCGGATTTGATTTCCACGGTGTGCATCCCCGCCAGTACCGCGCTGGCCGGATTGGTGCCATGCGCCGAATCGGGCACCAGCACCTTGCGGCGTTTCTCATCATCGCGTGCATCATGATAGGCGCGAATCATCATCATGCCGGTCAGCTCACCATGCGCGCCGGCCGCCGGTTGCAGGGTCACATGCGGCAGACCGGTGATTTCGCCCAGCCAGCCTTGCAGCTCATAGAGCAGCGCCAACATGCCCTGTACCGTCTCCTCCGGCTGATCGGGATGCAAAAGCGCGAACCCCGGCAGTCGGGCGATATCCTCGTTGACGCGGGGATTGTATTTCATCGTGCATGAGCCGAGCGGATAAAAACCCGTTTCAATGCCGTGATTCCACTGCGAAAGGCGCACAAAATGGCGCACCGCTTCCGGTTCGGACAGGCCCGGAATACCGGCTGCATCCGTGCGTGCGAAGGGTTTCAGCGCCACCGGCATGGCGCCGCCGAAGCCGGGCGCATCCGTACATGCGCCCCCCTTATGCGCCTGCTCGAAGACCAGCGTTTCCTCGTGCATCAGGCCGGATATACCGGAATAACGGCTCCCGCTCATGCCGATTCCTCCAGGATTTGCAGATACTCACGCACATCGGCCTGCGTGATCATTTCAGTCGCCGCGACAAGTAAATGGCGGGTTTCAGCGTCCGTCCGGATTCGTTCCAGCGGAATACCGGCAAAAATACCGGCGGCCCGCGCCCGTGACAGGAAGCGGTCGCGCCCGGTCTGATCGGCAAAGGACAGCACGGTTTCATTGTAATGGGCGCCAGGGGCGGCGGAAACATGCGCGGGCAGGGCGGATACGAGCGCATCCAGGGCGGCGCAGGAATGCCCGGCCACCGCCTTCAGGCCCGTATCACCCATGAGCGCCATATAGGTCGCGGCTGCCGTGCACATCAGGCCCTGATTGGAGCAGATATTCGAGGTCGCCCTTTCACGTCGTATATGTTGCTCGCGCGTGGCCAGCGTCAGCACAAAGCCGCGCCTGCCATCCGCATCCCGCGTCATGCCGCACACACGGCCCGGCATCTGCCGCACAAAGCGCTGCCGGCAGGTGAACAGGCCGATATGCGGGCCGCCGTAAGCCATCGGGATGCCGAGCGCCTGACCCGAACCCGCGGCGATGTCCGCACCCGATGCGCCCGGAGGCTGAATGAGGGCGAAAGCGGTGGCATCGGAAAAAGCGACGATCATCAACGCCCCCGTTTCATCGCAGCATTGCCGGACGGGGGCCAGATCATAAACCGAGCCGTAAAAATCCGGGTATTGCACGATGATACAGGCCGTATCCCCATCCGCCGCCCGGCAGACATCTTCCGTATCGGTAGTCAATCGCTCGCACGGGGTCTCAACGGGCGGTATTCCCCCCCGGCCCAGATAATTGCGCGCCACGGCGCGGTAGCGCGGATTGACCGAGCCCGCCATCACGACCCGATCCCGGCGTGTGACGCGGCGCGCCATCAGGGCGGCCTCGGCCACGGCTGTGGCGGCGTCATACATGGAGGCGTTTGCTACTTCCATGCCGGTGAGGCGCGCCACCATCGTCTGAAATTCAAACATGGCCTGCAAGGTTCCCTGCGATATTTCCGGCTGATACGGCGTGTATGCGGTCAGGAATTCACCGCGTGAAATAATATAGTCCACTGCGGCGGGAATGAAATGGTGGTAAGTGCCGCCGCCAAGAAAACAGCGGCTGTCGCCGGCATGGCGATTACGCCCGGCCGCCTGCGTGAACTTGCGCACGATGTCCGCCTCGCACAGCGCCCGGGGCAGATCAGGGCTGCCCGGCGCCAGATGAAATTCGGCCGGAATATCAACAAACAGGTCGCGTACGCTCTTGACGCCAATGGTTCCCAGCATGGCCTGTCTGTCATCGTCGCTATGGGGAAGAAACCGCATAGGGCTGCCCTTTTTTTACCGCAAGGGTCCACAAAGTAAAATCGTTGAATACCTTTGCGTGACTTCGCGTCCTCTGCGGTGAATGTTTTTTATTCTTCTTCTTCGAGGTAGGCGTTGTATTCGTCGGCAGTCAACAAACCGGCGGTGTCGCCGGTCATTTTCACTCTGGCGATCCAGCCCTTGCCATACGGGTCGGTGTTTACCTTCTCCGGTTCGGCTTCGAGGACGCCGTTAACCTCGATCACCTCGCCCGCCAGCGGCGCAAACACATCGGATACCGCCTTGACCGACTCGACCACGGCAAAGGCCTCGCCGGCATCGACCTTGCGCCCGATATCCGGCAATTCGACAAACACAATATCACCCAGCGCATCCTGGGCATGATCGGTGATGCCGAATGTGGCGGTATCGTTCTCGATTTTCGCCCACTCATGATCCCTGGTGTATTTCAAGTCTGCCGGAATGGTCATGTGGCACTCCTTTACCACAAAGGCACGCAGGCACAAAAAAAATTCACGGGATTTTGCGCCTGCGTGTCCTGGTGGTTCATTCTTTTTCCATCAGCGTCTTACGTTGCTGCGCACAAACGGTGGCCTTACCCGCTGTGCCGGAACCGCCCTGCCGCGGATTTCCACGGCCAACTCCCCCGCCGGGGCATACTCGGGCCTGACGTAGGCCAGCGCAAGACCGCCCGCCAGGGGAGAATACATGCCGCTGGTCACCTCGCCGGCGGCAACGTGATCGATCAGCACCGGATAGTGTTCGCGAGGAATGCCGCGCCCGGTCAACTTCAGGCCGACCAGATGCTGATGCGGCCCCGATCGCCGCCGCCGTTCCACGGCATCCCGGCCGAGAAAATCGCCCTTGTCCATGCTTGTGATCCACATCAGCCCGGCTTCGACCGGCGTGACGGCATCGGAAATCTCGTGGCCGTAGAGCGCATAGCCCATCTCGGTGCGCAGCATATCGCGCGCCGCGAGGCCAACAGGCTCGGCGCCGGCTTCCAGCAATGCCTTCCAGACGGGGACGGCCGCTTCGTTCGGCAGGTACAGCTCAAATCCGTCCTCGCCGGTATAGCCGGTGCGCGAAACCATGGCGTTAAAGCCATGCACACTGGCGGAGGCAAAGTGGTAATAGCCGACGGATTCAAGACCGGTCCGGCAGAAGGATTGCAGACAGGACTGCGCCGCCGCGCCCTGCAGGGCCAGCAGCGTGGTATCACCGGATTCATCCTGCACGGTCACGTCAAAGCGTTCGGCTTCGGCCTGCAGGTGGGTGACATCCTTATCCCGGTTCGCAGCATTGACGCACAGGTAGTATTCCGAGCCGGATATCCGATAGGTGGTGATATCGTCGATAAACGTACCCCGCCTGTTCAGCAGGGCCGAATACTGTACCTGCCCGTCCACCAGCTTCGTGACATCGTTGGTGGTGACATATTGCAGAAAAGCCGGTGCATCGCGTCCGCTCACGCGCACCTGGCCCATGTGGGAGATGTCAAACAGTCCGGCGCCGCCATCGCGCACGACATGGTATTCCTTCAGGGCGCCGGACGTATACTGGACCGGCATGGAAAAGCCGGCGAACGGCACCATCCTGCCGCCAAGCGCGACATGTTCGTCATACAGCGCCGTTCTGGCCAGCTCAGTCATCGGCATCCCCCATGTGTGATCTGAAAGCCTGCACGGTGTTGGTCAGCAGCATGGTGATCGTCATCGGTCCCACGCCGCCCGGCACCGGCGTAATCCACGCCGCCCGTTTGGCCGCCGCTTTGAATTCAACATCGCCGGTCAACCTTCCATTCACAGTGCGGTTGATGCCGACGTCAATGACAATGGCACCGGACTTAATCCATTCACCCCTGATCAGCCCCGGCCTGCCGGCGGCGGCAACCACGATATCAGCGCGTTCGATATGTTGCTGCAAATTCCGGGTGAACTTGTGAGCGACAGTGACCGTGGCCCCCGCCAGCAGCAGTTCCATGGTCATGGGACGCCCGACGATATTGGATGCACCGACAATGACCGCTTCCTGACCGTGAAGATCAATGCCCGTTTGTTCCAGCAGTTTCATGCAGCCAAACGGCGTGCAGGAGCGAAGCGAGGGCATGCGTGCGGTCAGCCGACCGACATTGTAGGGGTGAAAGCCGTCCACATCCTTGCCCGGATCAATGGCTTCAATCATGGCTTCGGGGTCAATGTGTTCGGGCACCGGCATTTGCACCAGAATACCATCCACCTTCGGGTCAGCGTTGAGCTCCGCAATCAGACCCAGCAGATGTTGCTGGGTGGTGTCGGCGGGCAGGGTTTGTGAAAAAGCATCCGATTCAATGCCGACATCCACACAGGCTTTTTTCTTGTTGCGCACGTAAATCTTCGAGGCCGGGTCCTCCCCGGCCAGAATCACGGCCAGCCCCGGCGCACGGCCGTGCCGTGCCGCCAGTTCCGCGATCTGATTTCGAAGGTCCGCCCGCAGATGTCTGGAAAGCGCCCTTCCGTCCAATAGCCGTGCCGTCATGGCCGTGCATTGTTGCAGGAAGTTCCCTCGCGGACAATCATGCTGATTCCCTGGTGCACACACAGGTATGCAGATTACACAAGGTGTGCAGATAAAACGTCGGGACAGTAGTGACTAACCTGCATCGTCCAAACGGCCTGCGGCCTTCAAGCTGTGACTGGTAAAATATCGCGCAGACAAAAGAGACGGATCCGGCGTAGGATTGGCATTGCCATGAATGTCCGTGATGCACTGCTGGCGCGAAAGTCTGTTCGCGCATTTTTCCACAAGCCGGTTGTGCGCGATCTTATTGAACGAATCCTGGACGCGGCCCGGCATGCTCCAAGAAGTGCCGATACGCAGCCCTGGCAGGTAGCGGTGGTTACCGGCCGCGGCAGCAAACAGCTATCGCACCCCGCGCGAAGATGTGCATACTTTCACCCGATTTTTCGACGATACGGATGAGAAGGCGGGAAGCAGATGAGCGGAAATCGGATCGCCGTGATGGCATCGGGCAAGGGAAGTAATTTGAAAGCGGTTCTGGACGCAGCCGTGCGCGGTGACTGTCCGGTGGCTGTACGGCTGGTGCTGTCCGACAAGCCGGAATCCGGTGCGCTGAAGATCGCCCGGGCGGCCGGCGTACCCGAAGTACTGCATCTGGACCCGGAGGACTATGCCGGTCGCACCGCTTTTGATGTGGCCTGCGCCGAAGCGATTGATGCCGCCGGATGTCGGTGGGTTGTGCTGGCCGGTTATATGCGGATTCTGTCCAGCGGGTTTGTCGCCCGATTCCGGGACCGGATTATCAACATTCATCCGGCGCTGCTGCCCGCCTTCCCCGGTGCGCATGCCGTACGTGATACGCTGGCCTATGGCGTCAAGGTAACCGGTGTGACCGTGCATCTGGTGGATGAAGTTCTGGACGGCGGCCCGATTCTGGCCCAAACGCCGGTGCAGGTACGGGATGATGACAGCGAAGAAACCCTGCTTGACCGCATCCATACCGTGGAACACAGGCTTTATCCGGCCACGCTCACGCGGATAATCGAATCAGGCTTTGAACTCACGGGCAGGAAGGTTGTCTGGAAAGACGGCCGCTGGATTCGCTGATCATGGGTTCAGCCGATGCGGCACGGATTCCCGCCGGGACCGGATAGAGAAGGCAGCCGCAGGCTGGGAAAGGCTGAACGTCGGCGGGCTGTTTCGGAAAATGCGCTGACTGCACTTGAGTCCTGGAAGCGGATGTAAAAAGGCACGGAGGTTTTGTCCATATGGTATTTTTATACATTGTGATCGTTTTTCTGACAATCATTGCATTGAGTACCCTTTGGGTCATTTACAAAATGTGGCGCCAGTAAATGTGATGATAAGGAAATGTTTCCGCCTTGCAGTCCGACTGCTCATGCGTACATTACGCGCCATGCGTAGCCGATCTGTTTCCGTTCTCATTTTCACTCTTTTTCTTTCACTGCCTGCGCAGGCTGCCCCGGCGCAGGCGGGCAAGTTGCAGCGAGCCGAGTTCGCCAATGGCATAAGGTTGGTGGTGGAGGAAGATCATTCCGCTCCGGTGGCCATCGTTCAGGTGTGGCACAGGGTTGGCGGTCGTGACGAGGTGTCCGGCAAGACGGGCCTGGCACATGTGCTTGAGCATATGTCGTTCAAGGGCTCGGATAAACTCGCGCCCGGTGAATTTTCCCGCCGCATCGCCGCCATGGGCGGAAATGACAATGCCTTTACCGCCACGGATTACACCGCCTATTTTGAAATTATTCCGGCCGGGCACGTGGATGAAGTGCTGGCCATGGAGGCCGAACGCTTCAGTCACCTGAAGCTGGCGGCAGCGGATTTTGCCAGGGAAATCCGGGTTATTATGGAAGAACGGCGCATGCGCACGGATGATGATCCGAACAGCCGCATGTTCGAGGAACTGTCCGCCGTGGCGTTGCGGTTGTCGCCTTACCGGAATCCGGTGATCGGATGGATGCAGGACCTGAAGCGATTGAACATCAGGGATGTCCGCGCTTTCTATCGCCGCTACTACGTCCCCGGCGGCGCCACGGTTGTCATTGTCGGCGACGTGGATTTTACGCATGTTAAACAGGTGGTCGGACGCACTTTCGGCCGCCTGAAGAAGCGGCCGGTGCCGCCGCGCTTCAATCCGGTTGAACCGGAGCCCATCGGGCCCAAACGCATACTTGCTCATCTTCCCGCCCAGCTTCCGATGGAGGTTATCGCCATGCCGGCACCGGTATGGCATCCCGGAAAAAATGATGCACAGGCGGCGGCGTTGGCGGTAGCAACGGAGATTCTGGCTGGCGGCCGTTCGGCCGTGTTAAACCGCAAGCTGGTGGATGAACAGCGCAAGGCCTTTTCGGTGGGAGCGGGATACGATCCCTTTTCCATGGGCGTCGATTTATGGAACGCCTACGGCATGCTGGGTCCGAAGCAAACACCCGCGGCCTTTGAAAAGGCCTTCTGGGTCTCGATTGCCGGGCTGCGCGACAAGGGGCCTTCGAAAGCCCAACTGGCCGCGGCCAAGCGTGGCATGATCGCCGATGAGGTGTATGCCCAGGATTCACTTTATCTGCGCGCCAAGGAAATTGGCGAGCTTGAAAGCGTAGGCATTGGCGCCGACAAACGCGAGGCCTGGCTGGCCGCCATACGGAAGGTCACGGCAGCGGACGTCAAAAAAGCGCTGCGGCGCTGGATAAAACCCGAGCGTGCGACAACGGGGCTGCTGCAACCGGAGGCTCGCTCATGAAACGCCTGTCCAGGTACATGCTGATATTTTCGCTCACCTTCGCCGTGATTCCCGCGGCATGGGCTATCCCGCCGATCCAGCAGGCGCGGCTGGATAACGGACTGCGCGTGTTGCTGATGGAGGCGCACAATGTACCGATGGTGGTCATGCGCCTGACCGTGCCCGCCGGCAGCAGACTCGATCCACGGGGTAAGGGCGGAACAGCCAGCATGCTCGCCGCCATGCTGGGAGACCACACGGCAAAGCATGATTACGCCGCCTGGGCCGACTTTCTGGACGCTCAGGCGATCCGGCTCGGTGTCTCCGCGGGACGGGATTCCCTGTCCGTCTCCATGACCGTGCTGAAAGAGGCCCTGCCGGAAGGGCTGCATGCCTTTGCCGAGGCCGCCCTGCAACCGGGATGGAACAAAAAACGCTTTACTATTCTGCGCACCGATGCAATTGCCGCGGCGAAAAAATCGCTGGAAGAACCGGGCATACGGGCGGCCCGGATCACCTCCCGCATCCTTTATCCGAAGCATGGCTACGGGCACCGGCCGGATGGTGATGCCAAAAGTCTCGCCCTTATCAGGCTGGCTGACCTCAAGGCACTTTACAAGCATCAGTTCAGGCCGACTGGCGGTGCAGTACTGGCGGTGAGCGGTGACGTAAGCATGCCGGCGCTGCTGGAGAAAATCCGCCCCCTGTTCGCGGACTGGAAGGGCAGCCCCGGGCAGACGCTGCGCGACGTACCAGCCCCTGAATCCGTACAGGGGCAACAGCGGCATGCCACCATGCCGACACGGCAGATGACGGTGCAGTTGTCCCGGCTGGGGCCGTCGCGCTACGCGCCGGATTTCTTCGCCGACATGCTGATGAATCACTTGCTGGGCGGCGGCGGGTTTGCTTCCCGCCTGATGAACGAGGTGCGTGAAAAGCGGGGCCTGGTGTATGGCGTTTATTCCTATTTTCTGCCGCTGGCAGCGCCCGGGCCGTTTGTCATCGCCCTGCAAACCCGCGCCGATCAGACGGACAAGGCGCTCAAGGTCGTGCGCCAGGTCATGCTGCGCATGCACGGGGGCGCCATCACGCGGAAGGAACTGGCCGCCGCCAAGGCAAACCTGACCGGCGGTTTCGCCCATCGCATGGATTCCAACGCCAAACGCGTCGGCCTGATGTCCATGATCGGCTTTTACGGCCTGCCGCTGGACTATCTGCAAACATGGAAGCAGCACATTGAGGCGGTCACGCTGGCCGACGTCAAGGCCGCCGCCGCCCGCTACCTTGATCCGGCAGCCTGGAATTCAGTTCAGGTGGGGCCGGGGCATGGCTCGTGACATGGACCTTATCTGCCTGTACGCGTGTGAGCGTGTACAGGGGGTGATCCCGGCATGCGTATTACAGGGGGGCGATTCCGTGGTCGCAGGTTGCCGGTTCCGAAAATCCCGGATGTCCGCCCCACACCCTCCAGGGCTCGTCAGGCCATGTTCAACATCATCGGCGGCATCGAGGGCATGGCGATTCTGGACCTGTTTTCCGGTTCCGGCCTGATGGCGCTGGAGGCCATATCGCGCGGTGCCGCGACCGTCATCTCCATTGAGGCCGGTCGCCATGTGTTTCGTCACCTGCGGAGCATGCAGTCGCAATGGGGACTCGCGGATTGCTGGCGGCTTGTGCATGGCGACGTCCACGCCATGCTGCCCGGACTTGGCGGCCGGCGTTTTAATCTTGTGTTCGCCGACCCGCCCTATGGGCGAGGGATCAGTGAATGTATCCCCGGCTGGCTGGATGAGGCCGGCATCTCCTGCGGCCGGCTGGTGATCGAGGAGTCTTCCCGAATACAGCCATTATGGCCTCGGGGCTGGACGTCGCCCGTGCCGAGACGTTACGGTGACACCACCCTGCACTTTCTGGACAGGGAAAAACCGGGGGCAGAATGAAGCGAACGGCCATTTATCCGGGCACCTTTGATCCGATTACCCTGGGGCATGTGGACGTGGTCCATCGCGGCCTGAAGCTGTTCGACCGCATCGTGATCGGCGTGGCCGAGAACGCCGGCAAGGGGCCGATGTTCGACCTGGACACCCGCCTTGCCATGGTGCGCGAAACCTTCACCGGCGATACGCGGGTGGAAACAACGGCCTTTTCCGGCCTGCTGGTCGAACTGGCCAGGGGCCAGCGGGCCGGCGCCATCTTGAGGGGCCTGCGTGCGGCATCGGATTTTGAGTATGAATTTCAGATGGCGACGATGAACCGCAGGCTGGATGAACGGATTGAAACCGTGTTCGTCATGGCGCGCGAGGATTACACCTTTGTTTCATCCCGCTTTATCCGTGAAATTTCCGGCATGGGCGGCGATGTATCCGGCCTGGTCCCGGAAACAGTGACGCCTTACCTGCGCGCGGGTTAAGCCCGGTTCGTTACGCTACGGACCGCCCGCTTTCTTGCCAGCGTCAGTCCGTCGGCCACCGGCAGCATGGAAAGTTCAATTCGCGAATCCTCCTTCAGTGCGGTGTTGAAGGCACGGATGGCCCGGGTGGCGGCATCCTGCTTGCGCTCGTCGGCCACGCTGCCATCCCAGAGTACGTTATCGACGCAGATCAGACCGCCGGGCCGGACCAGTGTCAGACAGCGTTCATAATAATGGATGTAATTCTCCTTGTCCGCGTCAATAAAGGCGAAATCGAAGGATTCATGCGCACCATCGGCAAGCAACGTATCCAGCGTTTCCAGCGCCGGTTGCAGAACCAGGCGCACCCTGTCCGAAACGCCCGCTTCCTCCCAGAAACGGCGGGCGACGAATGACCAGCGCTCGGAGATATCACAGGTGATCACTTCGCCGTCCCGGGGCAGCGCCAGCGCCATCCACAGCGTGGCGTAGCCGGTATATGTGCCAATTTCCAGCACGCGCCTGGCATCCAGCAGTCCGAGCAACATGGCCATGAACTGACCCTGCTCGGGGGCGGAACGCATCACGGACAATTCCTCCTGCTCCGTTGCCTGCCGCAAGCGCCGCAACACATCCGCTTCGCGCAGGCTGTGGTCCAGCAGGTAGGCATACAGCCTGTCGTCAATACCCAGACTCCTGTTCGCCATCAGTCTTCCTCCCGGTTTTTCCTCAGTTGCAGCAGGCAGGCTTCCGCTGCTTTAACCCGTATATTGCATGAAGGATTCGGAATTCAGGCTTGAGCAGGCCTGGCAGGCTGGTTGATCGGGCGAAAAAGCATAGCCGTAGCTATGGTTTGAGGCCGAGCGGCCAGGATGCCGAGCCTGATCGGGTCTGAAACCGGACAGGACAAGGTGTAACCACGGATAAGGTGGCCTGGTTCTGTGTAGGTCATTGATATAATGTAATATCCTGTCCATCAAATGTCCGCCTTCATGCAATATACGGGTTAAGCATCCGTTCGCTGAATACGCGGATGCCGTGGCGTTCCAGCAACCGGGCCGTGACCCCCCGGCCGGGAATTTTCGCGCCCGTAAAGGCGCCGTCATTCACCTCACACACGCCGCAGGACGGGCTGCCCTCCTTCAGCACCGCGATGCGGATATGATGCCGGCGACATTCGGCCAGCGCCCTTTCAGCGCCCTGAATGAAGGCTTCGCTGACATCGGCGCCGGCGGCAGTACGTACCTGCGCGCGCCCACGAAGGACGGCATCGGCATCGCCCCGCTCGATTTCCGCCGCCGGGCGGGGTATGGACAGGCCTCCCTCGACTTCAGGGCAAAAAGGAATGATGGCTCCCTGGAGCGAATTGCAACGCTCTGGATGGATGAGTGGCGATTCCACTTTGAGGCCATTTTCGGGATGGAATGAGGTGCATGGTTGTTCCATGGATCGAAATTTCAGCTCGGAAATGGGCCGAAGTGGGGAAGCCAATCGCCATTCATGGGTTTTGCAATTCGCTCCCTGGTTATGCCAGTACCGCAACAGGCCGTCCTGACGGCAGTCACTGCCGTCGTAACGGCACTTCCGTCCCAGCAGACAGGCGCTAACGAGCAGTCTTTCCATTAATTAGCACTGCCCTTTACACACAAGTCGCGCACATCTCTCATGGCCGGGAGTGATGCGCGCACCCCAAGCCCGGTGCAGGTCAGTGCCGCCGTTGCCGCAGCCATGTTCAGCAGCGCTGTCCAGTCCATGCCGCGTGCGATGCCCAGCGCCAGAGCCCCGTGGAAGGCATCGCCCGCACCCGTCGTATCCACAACGGAAACGCTGAAGGCAGGCACGACGCCCGACGTTCCGTCTTTCGCCCATATCAATCCTCCTTCACCCAGAGTGATGATGACGCAGTGATGCCGTTCAGCCAAGTACCGCAGGGCATGATCCATGTTGTCCGTATGACAGTACTGGCGGGCAAAGGTGGCGGATGCGGCCAGATAATCCACCTTCATGCACAGGTCCAGCACACCTTTGTGCGCGGATCCCGCGTCCAGGATGGCAGGAATGTCACATGCCTTCGCCCGGTCCAGCAGGGCGGCGGAGATCAGCGGTTCATGCCCGTCAAACAGCATGGCGGCGGGTCTGACTGATTCGAGGCTGACGGCGTCGGCGGCCAGCAGCGGGGTGTCACCCTTATAATTTACAACACTGCGCTTGCCGTCCCGCTTGACAAGAATGACGGACAGCGGCGTGGGAAACACACCGCGTACGACCAGTGAAGTGTCAACACCTTCAGAATCCAGTTCCCGCAGATGCAACTTACCAAACTGATCTGTTCCCAGATAGCCGCAGAAAGCAGCCCCGCCCCCCAGGCGCGCTATCGCCACCGATGCATTGGCCGCCGGGCCTCCTCCGGCGAGATTAATCGCATCCGCCCGCATTTTTTCATCCGCGGCGGGCTGATGGTTCACCCGCATCGTTACATCAAAAGCGGCATGGCCCACGCACAGTACTTCCATCATCTAACCTGCGGACTGCACCTGATGCAAAAAAACGATGATATCAGCGACGGCTTCGTACGCCGTAAGCCGGTCCGTGTGCACCTGATGATCCGCGATGCCGGCGTAGAGGGGTCGGCGCGCGTGATCCAGTTCCCGAGCCTTGCCCGACACGTCCACATCCGCCAGCAGGGGCCGGTTGCTGTCTCCCCGGATGCGTCCGGCGGCGATGGCGGGAGGAACATCAAGCCAGATGATGACGCCCGCCTGGTGCATGCGCTCACGATTGGGGGCGGACAGGACAATGCCGCCACCCGTAGCCACCACGGACGGCCGTTCAGAGGCGCACAGTTCCGCCAGCATCCGCCCTTCCAGCGCCCGGAAGCTGCATTCACCGTCCTCTGCGAAGATTTGCGGGATGGTGCGGCCGGTTTGTTCCACGATCATCCGATCCATGTCTACAAACGGCAGCTTAAGCTGCCGGGCCAGCGGCTCCCCGATGGTGGATTTTCCAGCGCCCATCGGTCCGATCAGGAAGATGCGGCTACCCTTCACCTGCGAGCTTCGCCCTGCCCTTTACACACAAATCGCGCCGCGGCGATTATGCCTCATCCAGCGTGAAGCCGGCCTTCAGCGTAACCTGCCAGTGGGCGATTTTCCCGTCCTCGATATGACCGCGTGTGCCGATCACCTCGAACCAGCGCAGATTGCGCACGCTTTGCGCCGCCCGCCCGATGGCATTTTCGATCGCAGGCTGAATGCCGTCGGGAGACGAACCCGTCAGTTCAATGGATTTGTAGATATGATTGTTCATTTCATGCCCCCCTCTCGTGCGGCAATTTTGGCGTTGATAAAATCATGGTGATACACGCCGATCAGGTCGGCGATCTTGCGAATGAGCTGTTCCTCATAGGCGTCCACATGCCCGTCGGCCATGGCTACGCGCCACAGCTCATGGATAATACCGGCGCGCTCATCAAAGGGATATTCCTGAATGATACGCGAGGTGAACTGATACAGATCATGCGCCGCATCGGCCGCTGTTGCGGCGCGATCAATCAGCTTGCGTGCTTCGGTTTCGGATAGCTCAAAACGCCGTTGCAGCGCTGCTGCAATCTCGTTGTGCTCGGCCGCATCCAGCCTGCCGTCCATCATCATCACTTCCACCATCAGCGCCGTCACCGCCACGGTGATATCATGGCCTCCGGTCCCGGAGCGTCCTTTCGGCCGACCCGCAGCCGGGCTTTGCAGCAGTTTTTTGAGTGTCTGGATCAAGTTTGGGACTCCTTTAACGCTGTAATTCAATCTATGGGTAAAGCATTTTTTTGACAAGTTACCCTGCTTTTGAAACGACATACACCCCCTTCTCCGCGCCGGTCAGCAATACCGGCAAGCCTGCCGGTTCTCCGATTCCACAGTATGGCCTGCATATTGCCATAGTTGCGAATCTGTTTCAGGCGGTGGCCGCGCCGGATGAGTTCGGCGGACACTTCGGGTGAAAATGCACCTTGTTCATACTGCACCACGTCCGGCAGAAACTGATGGTGGAAGCGAGGGGCGTTGACCCATGCGGCAGGCGACGCTTCATTCCGCATGAAACCGAGGCCGGCCAGCAGTACCATGGAGATGATGCGCGAGCCGCCGGGCGTACCGGTGATGAAGGTGCGCTTCGGTCCGATCACGAACGTGGGGGTCATGGAAGAGAGCATGCGCTTGCCGGGAGCGACCGCGTTCACCTCGCCCTGCACCAGGCCGTAGGCATTGGGCTTGCCCGGCCGGGTGGCGAAATCATCCATTTCGTCGTTGAGCAGGATACCGGTGGAGGGTGAGAGATAGCCCGAGCCAAAGCCGTAGTTGATGGACAGGGTGGCCGCGACCATATTGCCCTCTTTATCAATGATGGAAAAATGCGTGGTATTGACTGCATTCCCCGAGGGTTCGGCAATGTGTCCCAACGCGGATGACGGCGCGGCCTGGTTCATGCGGATACTGGCGCGCAAACGTTCAAGGCGATTTGGATCAAGATAGTCCTTCGGGATGGAAACGAAATCGGCATCGCCGAGATATTGGTTGCGATCGCGGTAAGCGCGTTTCATCGCCTCGATCAGGAGATGCGCCCGGTTGGCCGGTGAAAGCCGTTTCAAATCATCGTGTTTGAGCATGCCGAGAATTTCAGCCAGGGTCATACCGCCGGATGAGGGAAGCGCCGCGGATATAATATGGTATCCGTGCCATTTAAACTGCACCGGAGCGCGTTCAACGGCGCGGTAGACGGCAAGGTCGTGCCGGCGGATCAGGCCGCCATCGCGCCGCATGTCCGCGACCAGCCGGCCGGCGGTTTCGCCGCGATAGAATTCATCGGCGCCGCGTCTGGCAAGGCGGTTTAACGTATCGGCCAGCGCGGGCTGGCGGATAATCTCCCCCTGCTTCCGGTCAAACACGCGCCTTGCCGCGTCATTGAACACCTTGCGGCGCCAGCGGATCATGCGCGCCAGACGCGAGCCGACCCTGAACCCTCTTCCGGCCAGCCTGATGGCGGGAGCGCTGACGGCGGGCAACGTCAGTTTCCCGTAGCGGGTGACAAGGCGTGCGATACCGGCCGCCAGGCCCGGCACGCCGGCGGCTTGCGGCCCGTCTATACTGGAACGGGTTTGATACACCTCGCCGTGGCCTGCCGGCTTCGGCGCGGTTTCCCGGGCGTCAATCATCACATAGCGGCGCTCTTTTGCGATATAGAGCAGAAAAAAACCGCCCCCGCCGATACCGGATGAGCCGGGCTCAACTACGCCCAGCGCCAGTGCCGTGGCCGCGGCGGCATCGAAGGCGTTGCCGTCCTGTTTCAGCATGGCCGCGCCCGCCGCGGCTGCCCGGGGTTCGGCGGCCACAACCATGCCCGTATCCGGCCCCTCGGCATGCACTGTGAACGGGATAAAACACAACAGGGTGAGCAACAGGCATTTCATGCGGTTACTGTATCGCTGCTTTTCTTGTGCGTCCAAATGCAAAACGCGTAAACGACGATGACCCATGTGCATCCGAAACCATGCCCCGGCCGCCCTTTCAGGCGATGCCGGGCGGGAAAATGCCTCCCGAATTCAGACGGGATTTATCGTGACGGTCAGGGTTAGCCCGTATATTGCATGAAGGCGGACATCTGATGGACAGGATATTACATTATATCAATGACCTACACAGAACCAGGCCACCTTATCCGTGGTTACACCTTGTCCTATCCGGTTTCAGACCCGATCAGGCTCGGCATCCTGGCCGCTCGGCCTCAAACCATAGCTACGGCTATGCTTTGTCGCCCGATCAACCAGCCTGCCAAGCCTGCTCAAGCCTGAATTCCGAATCCTTCATGCAATATGCGGGCTAGTAACCCCAGGAACCGCTTTTGCGTTGTGAGGCCTTTCCCGCGGACGATGCGCCCGGCAGGGATTGCAACTGCCGCCTGTCGCTTGACGACGGGTGATGTTTGATGCCGAGCAGGATTTCAGCCAGTTTGCTCTCCTGCTTACTGGCATGTGTATTCCAGTACAGTTTGCGCAGGGCCGTGGCGTCACTTCCGCTGACGGAATGTCGCATGCGCATCAGGGCGCCGGCCAGCGTCTTTTCTCCCGCCGTTGCCTGGTCATCACGCACAATCCGGGCAAGCGTTTGCTTCTCGCTGTCGCTGGGGTAGTGGTTCAGATGCATCACGATTTCCACAATCGTGCTGATGGTGGAATCGCCGGCGATCGCGGCCGGGGCCGCGCCCCAGAGCAGAATCGGGAACATCAATAAGAAACCGATTGTGTTTTTCATTACATCCCTCCTTGTTCTATCTTTGCAGCTCGGCATAAATGGTTGCCTCAATATTTCCGGGCTATTTATCGTAGTCGCTGTGATGGCCGCAGCAGTTACAGCGGACGATTCCGTGTCTCGTTTTTGCGGTGAAGGCCGTATTTGGCCAACAGGCGGTGGATGCCCGTGGGCAGCGCAAACTGCGTAAGATCCGACGCCCACCGGCCGTCGCCGGATGGGGCACTGCCCGATATGGCGCCATAAAGATGCAGACGGCGGTGCGTGAGCTGGTGAATGTGGCAGGGCGGTGCACCCGGTGGTTTGGCAAGCTCGGTGATCGGCGGCGTCCACAAGCCCGCCCAGATGCCGGATTCCGGCCGTTTTGTCAGCCAGAGGCCTTTTTCCGGGTCGGCATGCAGGTGTACCTGCCAGTACACGTCTTTCACCCGGGCGGGCCTTCGGGATGTTTCCGCCGGTGTTTTGAACGCCGACCGGCAAGCCGTAGCAGCCGGACAGGCCCGGCACGCAGGCCGGCGCGGGATACAAATCGTCGCCCCCAATTCCATCATGGCCTGATTCCATCCACCGGGATCCGGCGCCTCATCCATTGCGGACCGGGCCAGCTCCCAAAGTTCGGTATCACTGGCTTGGGCTGCGTCGTGCCAGCGGCGCAATACGCGTTTGACGTTGCCGTCCAGCACAGGCGTATTCAGGCCAAAACAGAAAGAAGCGATGGCGCCGGCGGTGGAACGGCCGATACCGGGCAGCTTCAGGATATCGGCATAAGCGTGCGGGAATTGGCCATGATGCTCGGCGACAACCCGTCCTGCCGCTTCATGCAGCAGCAGGGCGCGGCGGTAATAGCCCAGGCCCTCCCATGCCTTCAGCACGTCATCCAGGGGTGCCGAGGCCAGGGCCTGGACAGTGGGAAAGCGGTTGAACCAGGCCGTATAGCGCGGCAGCACCGTTTTGACCTGCGTCTGCTGCAACATGATCTCGGAAATCCACACCGGGTAGGGGGCCCGTGTCGCTCGCCAGGGCAGGTCGCGGCCATGGCGTGCATACCAATCCAGCAGGGCGCTACCAATACGTTCATGAATAAAGGTATTAGTACGTTGTGCGGAAGACAAAGCGATCCTCAAGCACCTCGAATGTGAGATAGAAGCTGACGCGATCAAGACCCCAGGCGCCGGGAAGCGGGCGAAAAGGCGCCGCGGCATGGATGGCGGCTATGGCGCTTTCATTCAACTGCGGGATAGGGCTGGGCCGCAGGATCTCCACGCCGCCAAGGGAGCCGTCCCGCTCGATGGTCAGGCGCAACAGCGCCTGTCGCTCATCGGCGGAATGCTCGCGGTAATTGGCCTGGCCCGGCCGCCATTGCTCTTCCAGCGCGCGCACCAGCTGGTGGGCATAAGGTGCATATTTGGCCTCACGGGTATTGATGGGGATATCAGCCTCGCGAGACTGCATTGTTTTTTGCAACCGCTCACGCTCATAGTCGCGCGAAAGCTGGGCCAGCGCCATGCTGGAGGGCATCAGGTCGGCCAGGGGGATCTGTTGCGGCAGCCGCTTTGGTTTCGGCTTCGGACGGGGCCGCTTTGGCGGTGGTGGCTCCAGTCTCATGCTACGGCGTGCAAGACGTGTCGGCGAACTCTTTGGTTTCGGCTTCGGACGGGGCGGTTGCGGCGGCCTGTTTTTTTCCAGCCGCATGCCGCGCCGTGCCAGCATGCGGGGGCGCTGACGGGGGCTGGGCTGTGGCGGCGGCGTACGTGGTGCTGCCGGTTTCAGTGGCTTCCGGCGGGGGCTAACCACGGGGCTGCGGGCGGCGCGGGTCAGCTTGTCTTTCGCCCGCTTGCTGGCTCCCCGGGCGTTGAAATTGGAAATGGCCTCCGCCTTTTCGGGGGGCTTGGCCGGTTTGACTTTTTGTGGATTGAGCAGCACCACATCCATGCTTTTCGGTATCTGGTGCCGGTGCAGCGGTCTGTCCAGATGCTGCCAGGCAATCAGCATGGCCAGCAACACGTGACAGGTGACGGATGCGGCGAAAGAGACGCTCCAGCGTCTGCCCGAGCGTGTGCTATGCATGCGCCACATTCCGCAGGCGGTGACTGGTGCAGTTGGCGATTGCACCATTGATCCAGCCTGTCAGACAGGAAACAAGCAGGAACGGGGGCAATAGATAGTACAGGGCGGGCTGCTGAATAAAAAGCGATTCGACAACCACAAACTGGGCCAGCATATGTGCCACGGCTCCGAGAAGGCTTGCGCCAATCAGGCTGATGCCGGGCAGCAGACGCCAGGCGACAAGCATGACGATCGCGGCGGCCGATGCACCGGCCAGACTCATGACAAAAGTGGGTGTAAACATCGTGCCGATCAGTATGGCGCCCACGCATACGCGGGCAATGGCAAGCGCCAGCGCCGCCCCGGGACCCAGCAGCACCAGCGTAATCAGCGTAATCACATTGGCCAGCCCCGGTTTAAGCCAGGGCCCGAGACCGGGGAGGCCGGCTTCCAGCACGTGCATGCCCACGGCCAGCATCAGCAGAGCCATCCACTGCGCCTTGTTCCGCAATTCGGCGAGTGTCGGCCGGGGTAGAATTATGCTCTGCATCGGGTCTTGCCGTCAGCTATTCGACCATGGCATCGAAGCGGCGTACGCCACCACGAATGGCCACGAGGATCCGGTTGGGTACACAGGCAATCATGTCGCCTATTTTGTGTTTGTGGCCGGCAAGAATACACAGCTTGTTGCGGCATGGTGATTCAAGGAAATGGACGCCCCGGTCGTCAATGACGATTTCGGAAGCCCCCAGCTCTCCCCTGGCCATGAAATGAACCGGCCTGTCGACATGCAGGGGATATTGCGCCAGTAAACGGTGGCCGTGATAGATATCCACCATCGCCTCTCCGCCGCCGGCCAGCGCATGCACGAACTGCCACGAGATTCCGATGCACGTCAGCATCAGGAGCAGCAAAAGGCGGTCGGCCCAGGTGCCGGAAAACCGGCGATGCTTGTCTGTCATGC
Source organism: uncultured Zetaproteobacteria bacterium (assembly GCA_964628185.1). Classification (GTDB taxonomy): domain Bacteria; phylum Pseudomonadota; class Zetaproteobacteria; order Mariprofundales; family Mariprofundaceae; genus CAZVLQ01. The sequence continues at coordinate 20,723 of CAZVLQ010000025.1, forward strand.
CTCAAGTGTATCAGTTTTGTGACGGCGCACATGTTTTTTTGATTCGGCACATCCATGTCCCTCACCTTTCGTACTATGTACGGGTGATCCATCCTGTTTTTTTCCACCCTGCACCTTTCATCCTGAAGCGGAAGTCGTATGATGCGGACAGACTGGACGATTCGGCGTAATATTCCTGTTGCCTATACCCGGAGGTTTCGATTGATAGAAGTCACATTTGCCGGCGCCCTGCTTGCCGGGCTGCTTTCATTTCTTTCGCCATGCGTGCTGCCGCTTGTGCCCGCCTACCTCTCCTACATCAGCGGGGTATCCGTGGATGCGCTGCGAACGGAAGAAGCCTCGGTGCGACATCGCGCCCTGGCCCAGTCCATCTGGTTTATCGCCGGCTTCAGCCTGGTATTTATTGCGCTCGGGGCATCCGCAACCATCATGGGTCAATGGCTGCTGGGGCACTTGCAGATACTGGGCAAGATTGCGGGCGTCGTTATCTTTATCTTCGGACTGCACTATACCGGCATCATCCGTATCCCGTTTCTGATGCTGGACGCACATGTGAACACCGACAGCATCAAGGCCTCGCATGGCGTTGGCGCCCTGATTCTGGGCAGTGCCTTTGCTTTCGGCTGGACCCCCTGTGTCGGGCCTATTCTTGGAGCCATTCTTGCCATGGCGGGGGCGCAGCAGAAGGTGGCGCATGGCATCGCGCTACTGGGTGTTTATTCCATGGGACTGGCGGTCCCGTTTCTGCTGGCTGCTGCCGCCACCAATCATTTCATCCGCTGGATGCGGAAATTCCAGCGGCATCTGCATGCCGTTGAGATACTGTCCGGGATTCTGTTGATTATAGTCGGCGCGCTCATCTTCCTGGGGAGCTTCAGCACCCTGTCCGCATGGCTGCTGAAATACCTGCCTTTCCTGGCAAATCTTGATGCCGGCATCAATCCTTAACCCGGATTTTTTCAGCCTTCGGTTGACCCGGCCGGGCGGCAATGCTTCAATGCACGCATGACGGAATCCGATCCCACGCAGGCATTTGCCGAGCGCAAGCAGCGTCTTTCCTCCGCATTGGCGGAAATCCGCCGTAAAATGGAAGGCCTGATGGCCGAAAACCAGCGCCTGCGGGAAGTGGTTCGTCTGGCGGAAAGTGAATTACGCAGTCGCCGTGACCAGGTTCAGCAGCTTGAAAGTGAAATGAGCGAGCTGGATGATAAACGAAACGAAGCCAGGACCCGCGTGGAGCATGTAATGGAGAAACTGGACCGCCTGATCGTCCAGCCGCACAGGGTGGACTCATGAGCCATTCGGTGGAAGTGACGTTGATGGGCCGCAGTTTTTCCATTCGTACGCAGGACGATCCTGAGCAGCTGCGGGCCGCCGCGCAATTGCTTCAGGAACGTGTGGATGAATTGCGCAAGCTGGGAACAACGGTGGCCTCAGACCGTATCCTGGCGCTTGCCGCGCTGAATCTTGCAGGCGAATTATTGCAAAAGGAGGAAGCCCGGCATCAGAATCTGGATGGCTTGTTATCCGAGCTGGATGATGTAGTCTTACAGGCACAGGGTTTGGCGGAAGCGCCCCTGCGCTGATCGTGAGGCAACCTGTTGCCCGAGCCGATAACTGCTGGAAAGGGAGCTTTTCTATTCTGGCCGTGTGCATCCCGCCATGCGCGGGAAGCCTGACGCCAGAATGTGGCGCCCACTTCGATTGAAGGGTTCGGCAGATCTTCGCCACAGCGTCAGCGCGGGGGCGCCTTTTTCGTACAGGTGAACACAAAACAACAATACAGACAGCAAGCCCTCAAACGGCGCCGGGCGCTCCAGCCGGAAGCGCGCATGGCCGCATCCCTGCGTATTCAGGAAATACTGTGGCAGCAGCTTGGCCGCCTCCGTCTGGAGGCGCACCCGCTGCTTGTATACCGCGCCATGGATGAGGAAGTGGATACCGGCAGGATTCTGTCCATGCGCCACGCCCGGGTATTCGCGCCGGTTGCGCATTCGCATGACCATATGCAATGGCGCGAGGTGGGGCCGGACAGCCTCTGGCACAAGGGAAAATTCGGCATCGAGGAACCCGTTGGCGGGCGGCCTTGGGCGCCTTCCGTAGGCAAGGCTGTGTTGGTATGTCCACTGGCCGGATTTGACCGGCGCGGCAACCGTCTTGGTCTGGGGCTCGGGTGCTTTGATCGCTGGCTTGCGCGCTACGGCGCCGATCTTGCGGTCACGTTCGGACTGGGTTTTTCCTGTCAGGAATTACCGGCAATCCCCGCCGAATCGCATGATGTTCCCCTTGATTTCATTATCACCGAGCGTGAGGTTATCGAATGCCGGAATTGCTGAACATCCTCACCATCGGTGACATTATCGGGAGAGCCGGAAGGCGGGCGCTGAAGGATCATCTCCCCGGCCTGATTGACCGGCACAGGGTTGACTTCGTCGTGGCCAACGGTGAAAACCTGGCGGCCGGCTTTGGCCTGACCGAAAAAACCGCGCAGGAAATGTTTTCCATCGGCGTGGATGTGCTCACCAACGGCAACCACTGCTGGGACCAGCGCCAGATCATGCCGCTGTTTGATGAAGATGAACGACTCATCCGCCCCTATAACTTTACCGAAGCAGCACCGGGGCAAGGCTGGACCGTGCGTGAAACCCCCGGCGGCCACAGAATCGCCGTCGTCAATCTCATTGGCCAGGTATTCATGGGGCCCTGGGACTGTCCCTTCCGGGCGGCCGACCGCGCCTTAGCCGAGCTGCCTGATGATATTGCGGCGATTTTGGTGGATTTTCATGCCGAGGCGACCAGCGAGAAGATGGGCATGGGCTGGTATCTTGACGGCCGCGCCTCGTTCGTCTTCGGCACGCATACCCACGTGCCCACCTGCGATGAGACGATCCACCCGGACGGCTGCGCCTACCAGACGGATCTTGGTATGACCGGCTCCTATCAGTCCGTCATCGGCATGCAGGTGGACGGCGCGCTCAAACGGCTGGTACAACGCATGCCGCAACGATTTCAGGCCGTGGAGCGAGGCGCGGACATTTATGCCACCCTGTTACGGGTGAATCCGAAGAGTCGGAAAACCACGGATATCCGGCGCCTGCACATTCCCGCCGACACCTGACCGGCGGGCTAGGCCGCAGGTGGAAGTTCCGGACTTTCGGCGAAGGTTTTCAGTTTCTTGGCGCGTGAGGGATGGCGCAGCTTGCGCAGGGCCTTGGCCTCAATCTGACGAATGCGCTCCCGCGTTACGCCAAACTGCTTGCCCACCTCTTCCAGCGTGTGATCGGTGTTCATGCCGATACCAAAGCGCATGCGCAACACCTTCTGTTCGCGCTCCGTCAGTGAATCCAGCACCTCAAGGGTCGCCTCGGCCAGGGCTGAACTGACGGCGCCATCCAGAGGATTCTCGGCATTTTCATCCTCAACGAAATCTTTCAGCTGGGAATCTTCCTCATCGCCGATCGGCGTCTCCAGTGAGACCGGTTCCTTGGCAACCTCCAGAATCTGGCGCACCTTGTCCTCGGGCATTTCAAGATATTCCGCCAGCTCTTCGGGCGTCGGTTCCCGGCCGATCTGCTGGGCAATCCGGCGCGAAACCCGCATCATTTTATTGATCGTTTCGATCATGTGCACCGGGATACGGATGGTGCGCGCCTGATCGGCGATTGAGCGGGTAATGGCCTGCCTGATCCACCATGTGGCATAGGTCGAGAATTTGTAGCCGCGCCGCCATTCAAATTTGTCCACCGCTTTCATCAGTCCGATATTGCCTTCCTGAATAAGATCGAGGAAACCCAGCCCCCGATTGGTGTACTTTTTGGCAATGGAGATCACCAGGCGGAGATTGGCCTCGATCATCTCCCGCTTTGCCTGCCGGGCCTTGGCCTCGCCCATGGTCAGGCGCCTGGCAACCTGCTTGAGCTCGCCCACATCCAGCTCGATTTCCTGTTCCACGCGTTTGATGCGCCGCTGATTCTCACGAATCTTTCCGGCCACGGACTCCAGCGCGTCGGCCCAAGATTCTTCGGCGTGCTTCTCCAGCAGGGAATCCACCCAGCGTTCGTTATTTTCCATTTGCTGGAATGTTTCAATAAACCGCCTGCGCGGTATCCCGGTCTTCAGGGCCAGATCACGGATGGTCCGCTCATATTTGCGTATCCGCTCAACCGCGTTCTTGAAACGCTGCACCAGCATATCAATCTGTTTGCTTGAGAATGGAATACTGACCAGCTCGGCAAGCATTCCCTCCAGCGACTGGGCAAGCCCGGCAATAAGTTTCGTGTTTCCCGGATCGGCCTCCAGTTGGCGTTTCAGTTTGAGGTAACTGGCATGGAGCTTTTTTGCCGCCTGAAAATGCGTAATTGCTTCATTCAGTTGCTCTTCCCGAGTAATAACCATTTCCTGCATCGGAGTACCGTCCGGGGTGGCCGTGCGCGCCTTGATCGCTTCATTCAGCTTTTCCGGATCGACCTCCACCTCGGCTTCTTCCTCGTCCAGTTCATCATCCGCCGATTTGTTCAGGCGTGATTCATATTCGGCGATGGCGGCGGCATTGACCACCTTGTCGTCGATATCCAGAACGTGCCGCAGGTCGGCCTCCTCTTCCTCGGCCCGGTCGCCGAGCAGCATGATTTCACGGAAGGTCGCGGGGCACAGGCATATTGCCTCAAGAACCTGCTTGCGCCCCTCTTCAATGCGGCGGGCGATCTCGATCTCGCCCTCGCGTGTAAGCAGTTCCACGGTTCCCATTTCACGCAGATACATGCGAACCGGATCATCAATACGGATGACCGTTCCCAGCGTCGTCGTATCGGCGCGCAGGGCGGAATCCTCCTTGCGCAGGCGGTCCTTGCGCACGCTGTATTCGCTGTTCGGTGCGCGTTCCGGGTCCACGACGTCAATGCCCATTTCGGTAAACAGGTTGATGATCTGCTCCACCTGATCCGGCGACACCAGCCCCTCGGGCAGATGCTTGTTCAGTTCATCATAGGTAATGAACCCGTCGGCCTTGCCACGGGCCATCAGTACGCCCAGATTCTGAAGTCTTACCTGTTCTTTGCTCGGCATTGACGCTCAACCTCTTCGTTGTTGGTTTATTTCCAGCAATCGCTGTTTCAGGCGGATTGTTTCCTCAAGGCCATCGTTTCCCCGTTTTAATCGTTGCCTGATGAATTCAGCCTGCACAGCCAGCAGCAGGCCGGAAAATTCGCCATCCGTGATGTCCGCCTGATTCGCCCAGCGTGGAATGCGCTGATCTTCCGGAAACTCACGCATCAGCGCCCGAATTACATTGCCGTGCTCCGCCTGACCCTGGGCCATTAATTGCAGGGCGCGGGTGTATATCTTATTTGACGGGCTGCCGTCAAGTAAAAAGTTGCGGACATCGTCCGGCAGGGCATGGGCCCGTTCCGGTTTTCGGAGCAATGCCGCCGTCAAATGTTCCCGCAAATCGGGCGGCCGATGCGCGGCGGATCGCGCCGGTGCAGGCGGGCGCAGCCGTTGTTGCAGTCGCAGCCCGGTGGCGGCTTCCGCCTCCTGACGCCACGCCTGTTTCAGATAATCGTCCTGCATTCGCGCCAGCATCGAATCGGCCTTTTTGGCCATGCGCGCCCGGCCCTCGGCGCCGCTGCCGGCCAGCAGGCGCAATCCCGCCAGCCACGTTTCCAGCACCGGTGCGCTGCCTTCCAGTTGCCTTGCAAGGGCGCCCGCGCCTTCCTTTCGCAGCAGGCTGTCCGGGTCCTCCCCTTCCGGCAGATACAGGAAACGCGGGCCGTGCTCGGCGTTCAGGATGGGCAGCATCCGATCCAGCGCCCGCCACGCCGCCTGCCGGCCGGCGCGATCGCCGTCAAAACAGAAGACCGGCTCGACATGAAGGCGCAGAATCTCGCGCAACTGGCGTTCACCGATGGCGGTGCCCAGGGGAGCGAGCCCGACCGGAAACCCGTGCGCGGCCAGGGCCAGTACATCCATATAGCCTTCCACGACGATGAGCTGCTTGCGCTTGCGAATCTGCTCGCGATGCTCGGCAAGCCCGTAGAGCAGGCTCGATTTATGATAATAGGGGGTTTCGGGCGAGTTCAGATATTTGGGCTCGCCCGCATCCAGCAGGCGGCCGCCGAAACCCGCCACATGGGCGCGGCGATCGCGGATAGGAAACATGACACGCGCCCGGAACCTGTCCGCATAGCCATGTTCGCCCTTGAACAGCAGTCCCGCCCCGGCAAGCCGGGCGAGGGTGCGTTCATCCCGGCCAAAGCACTTTTGCATGAAACCGTAACCCGGCGGCGCATAGCCCAGGCCGTAATGCCGGATCAGGTCGCCGGGCAGCCCGCGCCGCTCCAGATATTCCCGCGCCGGCTTGCCCTGCTCCGCCTTCAGCGCCTTCGCGAAAAAATCCGCCGCGCGTTCCAGCAGCGCCAGCGCCTGTGCTCTTTGCGCATCATCACCCGATGCGGGCCCGCTGTCCCGCGGCATTTCCAGACCGGCCTTTTCCGCCAGATATTCGACCACTTCCGGAAATGAATAGCCGTCGTGCTCCATCAGGAACTGGAAGGCGCTTCCGCCCTTGCCGCAGCCGAAGCAGTAATAGAGCTGTTTGTCGGGAGAGACGGAAAATGAGGGGGATTTCTCTTGATGAAAGGGGCACAGCCCCATGAAATTGGCACCGGACTTCTTCAACTGTACGTGGCGCGAAATCAGTTCGACAAGATCGGTACGGGCCAGCACGTCATCCAGAAATTCAGCAGGAAAATGCGCCATACCCTTATGTAGCCGATATGGCGGAAATACTCAACATTGAGGTTATCTATCCTCTCGCGTGTGCCATAACCGCAAGATATAAATCATTGAATCCTGTATCTCATAGCGCATCTCGTACCGATTCACGATAATGCGCCGCACTTCGCGTGGTTCGAACTCAAGCAGTTGCTCACCAATACGCGGGGTCAATAACAGGTTTTTTGGCACAGCGGTAAGTATTTGCACGGTATTTGCCGCAGCCTGCCGGTTTACGGGAGCCAGAAATTCGTACAGCCGCGCCAGATCGGAAAGTGCTTTGCTCGTCCATTTAACCTGCATTACGGGAGCGGCAAGGGCTTGCCGGTACTAAGGCTATCGGCCCACGCCTGAACTTCATGGTGCTCAATGAGTTCCCCTGCATCCACATCGGACAGTGCCTCTCGCGTCAAACGATCACGCTCCTCTTCCTGCTGTATCCAGTCAGACAGCGCCTGCTTCATGATCCAGCCGCGTGATCGCTCCAGTCTACTCGCCATTTTATCGACTTTCTTGGCTAACGTTAGCGGGATATGCGCCGTGAGCACCTTGGTTGCTGCTTGTGTCATTTCATGCTCCTATTGTGTATGATTGCAATTGAATCATAATGATTTATATTGAATTATTCAATAATAAATCCAGCGGACTTTTCACCGCTTGCAGATTCTGTTGCAGCACATGGGTATAGATTTCCGTCGTTTTAACATCGGCATGGCCGAGCAGTTTCTGCACCACGCGGATATTGGTACCCGATTCCAACAAATGCGTAGCAAAGGAATGGCGTAGCGTATGGGAGGTGACGCGCTTGGCGATTCCCGCCTTTTCCCGCGCCCGCCGAATCGCTTTTTGCAGGTTGGACTCATTCACATGATGCCGCCGTATTTCCCCGCTTTGCGGGTCTTTTGACAAAGATTTGGATGGAAACACATATTGCCATTCCCATGATTTCGGCGCATTCGGATATTTCCGTGCCAGCGCGCCGGGCAGCCAGACATTGGCATGGCCATGATGCAAATCCTTCTCAAAAATGGCGCGAACCTTCTGCAAGTGCGCCTGAAAATCTTCCCGCACGGTTTCAGCCAGCAGTGTGGTCCGATCTTTATCTCCCTTGCCCGAGCGCACGGTGAGAAAGCCATTATCAAAATCGATATCCTGCACACGCAAACGAAGCAACTCTTTGAGCCGCAATCCACCGCCATACATGACCCTTGCCATCAAGGCGGTCTCGCCGTTCATCTCATCCAGCAGCCGGGCG
>CAZVLQ010000026.1:0-23455 GCA_964628185.1 uncultured Zetaproteobacteria bacterium
AATTATAAAGGATTAAAGGGGTTTTGCCCTCCTTTTTCGTGCAATATTGGGGTTAGGGCGGGATGAGACAGCATCAGATAACCGCTGTGAAATCGCAGGCTGGTTTTTACGGGAAAAACCTGTGAAACGGATGTTGTGAAGCGTGTTGCATCCATCCTCGCGCTAGTGCTGGCAAAATCGAGTGAAACGAGGGCCTTGCACTAGCGCGGGGATGACTTGGCGTTCACTGCACAGCTTGGTCGTGCATCTTCCGTGCAGGCGGGGAGCCGGGGGTAGATGTGAACGAGGTCTGTTTGAACGGGGGAGCAGTCCCGGTGACCCGTCGCTGGCCACATTGTGAAAAGCCAAAAACGCGATTCGGCGGGCAAGTTCAAGGATTGGATTTTCGACGTATTCGATGAACCTCAAATCCGGATTGCCGAATGTGCGGTTTTACCGCATTCGGATAACCCGAATTCGGAAAACCAACATCTACAAAGAACCCAGCAAACAAAGAACACAACAACAAAGAAACCCGCCGCCGCAGGCGGCGGTAAAACCCGGCCCACTCATCCTGAGGCCGGAGATCTGCGCTTTGCTCACGAGTTCGGGCTGGTCTGGTCAAAGTCACATGAGCGTCTGCTTCCCGAATCCCGCGCCGTGGCGATTCTCCGACATGAGGGCATCGAGGATGCAGGCGAGGTCCGCCGCACCATTGCCGAGTGGGCGGCCATGGCCACCCGCCGCCCTGGCTCCGGTCCCGCGGCGGCACTCGTGGGGGCATGCCGCAACCGGCTGGCAGCGACGAAAGAAGGCGATCAGCGGCTGCCGGCCTGCTCGTAGCCCTGTCTGCGCCTGCCTGTGTGTACGCACGCAGACAGGTGCGGACGCACAGGCAGGTGTCGTTTGAGACCACCTGTCGATGCCATCGACATCATCAGTCCGGACTTGGCGATATCTTTCACGACGTTTAGACCTGCTTTTGCGACAAATAAGAAGGATTAGCGACAAAAAACGGTTATATGAAAAAGCTAAACATGTTATGTGTTACTGACACTGCCTAGCCGAGTATCTTGCCTTTATGTATCCTTTCAGATACAGTTGTGACGTGATCGAGATTCGGAAAACGGCAGAATATGCCCGCTGGTTTTCGCGTTTGCGCAATGAGCGTGCCAAGGCCCGAATCAATATCCGAATCCGCCGCCTGAGTCTGGGCAATCCAGGTGACGTGAAATCGGTGGGTGCCGGGATATCCGAATTGCGCATTGATGTCGGCAAGGGCTATCGCGTTTATTTTGTCCGGCGCGAATCCCACATAATCGTGTTGCTGGCAGGCGGCGATAAAAGCACGCAGCCGCGTGATATTGAGAAGGCCAAACGCCTGGCGGCTGCATTGCAGGAGGTAAAATGATGGCAAAGCTGCAAACCACGCCATGGGACGCCAGTGAATATCTGGACAGCCCCGAGGCCATTTCCGAATACCTTACCGCCGCCCTTGAAGATGGCGACCCTGACCTGCTGCTTGCCGTGCTTGGCGATATCGCTAAGGCGGAAGGCATGAGCAAGATTGCCAGGAAGGCGAATCTTGGCAGGGAAAGCCTTTATAAGGCATTGGCGCCGGGCAGCAAGCCGCGTTTCGACACCGTGTTGAAAGTGATGCGATCGCTTGGCGTGCATCTTGAGGTGCGGATGGAAGCGGGGATGCGTTAGGCCTTACCCCAGCATCTTCGCCAGGTCCTCGGCCCGCAGGTGGGTGTAGCGCTTCAGCATTTGCAGTGTTTTGTGGCCGGTGATGGCGGCGACCTGCATCGGGTTGAGCCCCTTCTCGAAGAAGCGGCTGGTGGCTTCATGGCGCAGGTCGTGAAAGCGCAGGTCTTCGATGCCGGCGCGCCTGCAAACACGCGCCATCATCGTGCTGATTGCGTCATCGGTCAGCCCGAATATCCGCTCATCATGCAGTTGCCGGGGCAGGGATTGCAGGGCGGCCAGAGCACGGCTGGACAATGGTACTTCTCTGGATTCTCCGTTTTTCGTATCCGTCAGCCGGGCGATGTTTCCATCGATGTCTTTCCATGTAAGGCCCGCCAGTTCACCCCGGCGCATGGCTGTTTCGATAGCAATCACGATTAATGCATGGGCGCGGGGGTTGTAGTTTCTAGCCGCGTCCAGCAGACGGGATTCCTCATCACCGACGAGCCGGCGGTCCCGGGCCGTTCCCGCCACGCCGGGACGGCTTGATCGCCTGACCGGGTTTTGCAGGTGCTCCATGTCCCAGGATTCAATGGCCACCGTGTAGAGATGCGAGATGAGGGCGAGTTCGAGGCGTACCGTGTTTGCGCCAACGTTTTTAAGCCGGGCATCCCTGTACCGTGCAATATCGGCCGGACGGATGCGTGCCAGGGGAAGCCGGGAGATCGGATGCATGCAGATCTGGCGGGCCTGACTCTGGTTGATGCTGTAGCCCCGGCCTTTCTTGTGGATGGAAACCTCCCGCAGGTAGCGATCCAGGGCCTCGGCCAGCGTCGTATTCTCGGCGGCGCGGGTGTCGTAGAACTCGCCGCGCGCGAGCCTGGCCTTGCAGTCGATTTCATACCGGCGAGCCTCGCCCAGTGAATCAAAGGTACAATCCGAGATAACCCGGCGCTTATGGTAGATGCGGACGCGGTACGTGGTGCGCCCCTCCCATTTACGCTTCTGTATGCTCATGTCATCTCCTGCGGTCTGCGTGCGGTCTGCGGAATCGAGGATAAGAGGGGAATCAAGGAAGCGCAAGGGGAATGAAGGGGACAAATAACATTCATTGGAATCAATAAGTTATGAATGAAAATGAAGTCAGGAAAGGAATTTCTGAAATTACAAAATTAAGACTACGAATCTGAGGGTCGGGCGTTCGAATCGCTCCGGGCGCGCCAGTAAAAAACAAGGGGTTACGCGATTGCGTGGCCCCTTTTTATTTTCTTAACCCGGCTGGTTTGTTATGGCGTTTTTTGTAATTTTGTGGCCCACGATGTGTAACTGCTCGCCGCTTACAGGCTTGTAAATGGTGATGGTTTCCCTGGTGCTAGCCCTGGCATATTTTACGCGATAGGAAAAAATATAGGCATCGTAGCGGAACCTTGGGTCATGCTGGCTGAAAACAAGCGTACGGCTTTCAATTGGCCCCATCGTTTGCTGCAAGCTGATCAGCTTTTTCCGCCAGATTTCCCTGGACATTCCGCTGCTGTAAAATTGCTTGCCATATAGGGAAAGAGCGGTATTCCAGTCCTGCTGCTGAAGCGCCGAGTAGAGACGGTCAACCATTTTGCCGGCATCCGCCTGACGATCGGTCGTCGCCAGGCATGCACTCAACATCAGGGCAGTGACAGCCACGCCGATTATGGTAAACCTTTTCATGCTCCAATCCTTATGCGGGACCGGCAGTTTTGCAATCATCATTCCTTTGGGGCACGAGGCAGCGGGCCAGCGATGTTTATCGGGACCGATGATTGTTTTTTTCCCGTCTGGCAGCAGGTAGCGTGCGGCGACTGGAGGAAGGCATGAAAAGTCTGTGGAATGATAATGAGGCGCAAAAATTCGCGCATGATCCGCTGCAACTGCGGGTGTACAGCTCGCGCCTGCTGGGGCAGGAACCGGATCTGGTATTGCATGGCGGCGGCAATACGTCGGTGAAGATGACACAAACGAATCTGTTCGGCGAAACGGAGGAAGTGATTTACGTCAAGGGAAGCGGGTGGGACCTGGCCAGCATTGAAGCCGCCGGCTTTGCTCCGGTGCGCCTTGAAGTCTTGAGGAAGATGGCCGGTCTGAAGGCATTGAGTGATACGGACATGGTGCGTCTCCAGAGGTCGGCCATGACCGATCCACGCGCCCCGAATCCCTCGGTTGAGGCCATCCTTCATGCCGTCATTCCATTCCGTTTCGTGGACCACACCCATGCCGATGCCGTGGTAACCCTCAGCAACACGCCGGGGGGTGAGAATCGTCTGCGCCGGATTTACGGCGATCGCATGCTGATCATCCCCTATGTCATGCCCGGTTTTGTGCTGGCGAAGCAGGTGTATGAAGCAACTCAAAATATCAACTGGTCCGATCTTGAAGGTATGATTCTGCTGCATCACGGCGTTTTTACCTTTGCCGATGAAGCCCGGGAAAGCTATGAGCGAATGATTCGCATCGTCAGTGCGGCCGAGGATAATCTGTACAGGGAGAGCGGCGGCGCTCAGGGGGTGGATACACGCGCCCGGGCCAGGGAATCGCTTGCCGCGCTGGCAAGCATGCGCAGGACTGTATCCGAAATCAGGGGGGCTCCCGTGATCGCAAAGCTGGATACCGACCCCGCATCCCTTGCGTTTGCCCGTCTGCCCGATGTGGCGTCCATCGCCACGCGGGGACCACTCACGCCCGATCATGTCATTCGCAGTAAGCGAATTCCGGTCATCTGCGGGAAACATCCTGCGCACGATATCGAAGCCTATGCCGGGGCCTATCGTGATTACTTTGAGCGCCATACGGACGGGGCTCTCACCTGTCTGGATGGCGCGCCCCGCTGGGCCGTCTGGCCGGAGCACGGTATCGTCAGCTTTGGCGCCTCGGTCAGGGAGGCGGACATCATTGCGGATATCAAGGCGCATACAATCCGGGCGATTCGTCAGGCCGAGGCGCTGGGCGGATGGGAAGCCCTGCCCGAAAGGGATATTTTTGCACTGGAATACTGGGAGCTTGAACAGGCCAAGCTTCGGAAAGGCGGAACGGCGCCGGAATTTCAGGGCAGGGTGGCGCTGGTAAGCGGCGCCGCCAGCGGCATTGGGCATGCATGCGTGGAAGCACTGCATACCAGGGGAGCCGCAGTACTGGCGCTGGATATCAATCCGGACATCGAGAGTATCTTTGACTGTGCAGGGATTGCCGGGCGGGTTTGTGACGTAACGGACCGGGATTCGGTACAAGCGGCGGTCAGGGCGGCGGTGCGCACGTTCGGTGGTCTCGATATCCTGATCAGCAATGCCGGTATTTTCCCGGCCAGTGAGAATATCGCGGACATGAACCCGCAAACGTGGAAGAAGAGTCTCGCCGTGAATCTGACAAGCCATCAGATACTATTGCAGGCGGCCATTCCCTTCCTCTGCCTGGGTATTAGCGCGGCAGTCGTGTTTGTGGCGTCAAAGAATGTGCCCGCTCCCGGACCCGGAGCAGGGGCTTATTCGGTGGCCAAGGCCGGTCTTACGCAACTGGCCCGTGTTGCCGCCCTGGAACTGGCTCCGGAGGGAGTCCGGGTCAACACCCTGCATCCCAATGCCGTTTTTGATACCGGTATCTGGACGCCGGAGGTGCTCGAAAAGCGGGCGCGGCATTACGGCAAGAGTGTTGAGGAATACAGGACCGGAACCCTGCTTGGCGTGGAAGTCACCTCCCGGGACGTGGCCGAGGCCGCCTGCACGCTGGCCGGCGCCGCATTCACCAAAACCACGGGTGCGCAAATTCCCGTGGATGGAGGCAATGCGCGGGTTATCTGATTTTATCATGCCATGCTTGATTGAATGCTTTGTTTCGATATAATGTGCTTGCCCGAAGGCGGGGGAGGGATGCAAGGTTCGGGCTTGACAAAGGTTTTTTCCTCCCTAATGTACGCCACCAATAGATGTGTAACAGATACATCTTTTGCATGAAGCGATCATGCGCTGTCATGGTCGTCAGTGGACAATTTAGGGGGGTACTTCGATGAAAAAATCGTTGTTTTTCGCCAGTGCTCTAGCTCTGGCGATTCTATTTTTGCCGATATCCAGCGCATCCGCCGGTCCTGAATCAAAATGCAAGGCATGTCACAATTTCGCGGATAAGAATGCCGTGGGTCCCGGGTTAAAGGGGGTTTTTGGCAGGAAGGCCGGCACCCATCCCGGATACAAATACAAGTTTACGAAGTACATCAAGGGGGACGCCTGGACCTGGGATGAGGAACATCTGCGCAAGTGGATTCTGAACAGCAAGAAGGCGATCAAGGAATTTACCGGTAACAAGAGGGCGAGAACCAAGATGCCACCACAGCATGTCAAGGGTGCCAAGGCTGATGGTGTCATTGCTTTTCTGAAGGGACTGAAATAACTGTTTATAAATACCATAACAATATAATAACAACATCAATACAAGAGGAGGGTAAGATGAGCGAAGAAATTAAACATTATACTGCACACTGGCATACAAGCCCGTATCCCATGATGGTGGGATTCGGCGCGGGTCTGTTTCTGCCATGGGCCTTTATGCTGCAATTCAATTATGAGCAGTCGACCGCGGCACTGGTGTGCCTGGTCATTGGTGCAGCCTTGACCATCGCAGGGGGCCTTGGCTGGGCCGGTGAGACCATCGGCGTGATCAAGGATGAGAACTGGAGCCCGTCGGCCATGTTTATGTTCATCGGCACCGAGATTATGACCATCGGCGGTATTTTGGCCGGTTACTGGGTCGCCCGTCTTGGCGCTCCAGTATGGCCGCCTGCCGGTACCCCGGAGATTGATCCGACAATGCCTCTGATTGCAACACTAATTCTGATTGTATCGAGTATTACCATTGGTATTGCGCGCAAGCGGGAACTCGAGGGCAACTCATCCGGTTTTGCCATGATGGTGCTGTTCTCCGCCGCGATCTGGGTGGTCTTTATAGCGATGACCATTACAGGATGGAGTGCTCTTGCCGGACAGGGATTCACCATTGGCGTGAATGCCGCAGCGACCGCGTTGTATGGCTTTACCGGTATCCACATGGCGCATGTCGTGATCGGCCTGCTGGTGATGCTGACCTGCGTGCCGAGCGCCTTTAAGGGACGGCTGAGCTTTTCCTACACCCGCGCCATGACCATGTACGTCCACTTCGTGAATGTGCTTGGTCTTTGGGTACTGTTTCAGGTCTATTACTGGTAAGCGTTAACAGCAGTCATGAGGATGTTCTCCATTTCCTTCGTGCAGGGCGGTTGCCTGTTGCGCCGGAACCGATTTTGGTCGATTCCGCTTGCGGCATGGCTGCTCACAACGATGGGCCTGGGATTGGTGGCGCTTCCCGGCCATGCGATGGCTTCCTTTAAATCAACGATGATGGCTCCCGACTCAACGATTGATCCGAATGTTTTCCGTATCAAGGAAAATAATTTTCTGGGTGGAAAGGTGGCCGGGGACTATGTATTGCATGATGCATCCGGGAACAGTTTCAAGTTGGGCGGCATGTTCGGTAAGCCGATGATTCTGGTGCTGTCATACTTTAGCTGTGATGGCGCCTGTTCGGTCATCAACCACACGCTGGCCAATACACTGAAAGGCGTGGATCGCTGGAAACTTGGCAAGGACTACAATGTTCTAACTGTATCCTTCGATCAGCATGATACTCCGGCGACGATGCGAGCATTCATGCACAAGATGGGCTACGACCAGTTGCCAGAAGGTTGGCGCATGGCAACGATGGTAAACCGAAAGGAGATTGACCGGCTTGCCGGATCCATCGGTTTCAAGTACTTCTGGTCGGCTGAGGATCGTATTTTTCTGCATCCGATGGTCTACACCGTGCTGTCACCCAAAGGCTGGATCACACGTTATCTCTATGCTGGAAAGGTGAATGCGGATGATGTGGAACTTGCCCTTACCAAAGCCATGGATGGAGAGGTTTCTCCGGTTAACATCATTGATTTCGTGGTGGCCGCCTGTCACAGCTATAACTACAAGGATGGCAAATACAAGCTCAACACCCCCCTGTTTATTGCCCTCGGAGGGCTTGTGGCGGGGGTGGTACTGATGGGCGGGGGCTTTGTTATCATGAAACGAAAGAGGAATGGAAACAAGAGGCATATGATTGCCGCATAGGGTATGTAAGAAAAAATTGAATTTTTCAGGATCAAAATACAGGAGGGAAAAGATGAAAATCAAATCGTTAGCTTACAAGGCGCTTGGGGCATTGCTTGCATTACCCATGGTCCCCGTGCTGGCACATGCATTCGAAATGGAGACGGCGCATCGGAATAACTACGAGGGCTTAACGCCTCAAGCCCACTGGGCTCAGATGTGGTCGGAAACCATGTGGGATATCATTATTATCGGCGTGGCGTACTTTGCCGTGGCCCTGTTTTTCCTGATCAGGTACAGGAGGACGGGCCATAATCAGGTTGGTGAATCGCCCAAGCTTTCCGGGCAGGCCGTGCTGGGCTGGGTCATTATTCCCTGCATGCTGTTCCTGGGGGATGACTGGTTCCTGTTCGTCAAGGCCTATGATCTTCATAACCATATGCGCGAGGTGCCGGCCCATGCCCAGACGGTCAAGGTGACCGCTTCCATGTGGAACTGGAACTATGATTACGGCAATGGCGTGGATACCGATATGGAGCTGCGCGTGCCGGTTGGCAAGCCGGTTATATTCCGCATGACCAGTGATGACGTCATTCATTCCCATTACGTAAACGGTTATAATGTCACCGAGGACGTGATGCCGGGCCGCGTGACCTGGGAATGGATCATGCCGGTCAAGCTTGGCGAGTCGGTGATTACCTGCCGTGAATACTGCGGGGCGAACCACTCGAAGATGTTCGGAAAGCTCATTGTCATGAAGCAGGCCGACTATGATGCCTGGATGGAGAAGGCCAAGGCCGAGGCGAAAGCCGAGGCGGGGCCTCAACTCGCCAGTGCGGCATTCATAAAAACTACTACCAGTAAAATTAATTAAACACAGGAGGGAAATATGAGTGGATTTATGGGACATGAACCGAATGGCAAGCCCGGCTGGCCAAAAACAGCCAGGGAATGGCTGTTCACAGTGGATCACAAGGTTATCGGCGTCTGGTATCTGATCGGCGCGATTGCATCCTTTGCCGTGGCCGGCATCGCCGCCACCCTGATGCGCATCGAACTCGGTAGCGTGGGGCCGGATATTACCAGTGACGGCAATGTTTATAACCTGTGGCTAACCATGCACGGCGCGGTGATGATTCTGGGTTTCCAGATTCCGGCCCTGCTGGGCTTTGTCGCCAACTTCGCCGTGCCCATGATGATCGGAGCCAAGGATATGGCTTTTCCACGCGTCAATGCAATGAGCGTTTGGCTGTTGTGGGCGGGCATTCTACTGGCCCTGGCCAACCTGGTCATTCCGGACCATTTCAACGGTATGTGGACCGGTTATCCGCCGTATTCGGTTTCGGATGCGGCCGGCAACACGTCCCTGTACACCCTGACGGTGCTCGTGCTTGGCATGTCATCCGTGTTCGGTGCGGTGAACCTGGCCTGCACGGTGGCCTTCATGCGCTGTAAGGGTATGGGCTGGTTCCAGATGCCGATGACGGCATGGTGCGTGTTCGCCGCCAATATCACTCAGTTGATATTCGTGCCGGTGCTGGCCGCCTCCGTGCTGTTGCTCTCGCTGGACAAGTATCTCGGCTTCGGTTTCTACAATCCGGAAACGGGTGGCGACGTGCTCTTGTACCAGAATCTGTTCTGGTTCTATTCGCATCCGGCTGTGTACGTGGTGCTGTTGCCGTTTTGCGGCGTTATTTTTGAGATCTTCTCGGCCTCGGCCAAGAACATGATATTCAATTACCGCATGACGGTGTATGCCATACTGTCTTTTATCGTGGCCAGCGGCGATGTGTGGGTGCATCATGCCTTCGTGGCGGGTCTGCCGAACTGGCTGCGTGTATTGCAGTCATTCACCACATTGTTGATCTCACTACCCTTTGGCCTAATGATGCTGAGCATGGTGGGTACGCTGTACAAGGGTGCTATCCGCTATTCCGGGCCGATGTTCTGGGCGCTGGGCGCATGGATGATGCTGATTTTCGGCGGCCTGACCGGTATTCCGAACGGTCTGGCAGCCGTTGACTACGGCATTTCGGATTCCTATGTCATCATGAGTCATTTTCACTATGTGATGGCGGTGGCTGGCGCCATGGCGATTTTTGGTGCCGTGTTCTACTGGTTCCCGAAACTGACCAGCCGCATCTGCAACGAATTCCTGACCAAGCTCTCCGCCGTTGGTTTCTTTATCGGCATGAATGTGGTGATGGCGCCGCTGTATTTTGCCGGCATCGCGGGCATGCCGCGCCGCTATATGGATTATCAGCAGTTTGCCGATAACTCCACCATCGTCAGCGCGCAGTTCTGGTCCACGATTGGCGTTTACATCACCTTCCTCAGCGTGTTACTGATGCTGGCGACGTGGATTCACGGCATGCTCAAGGGTGAGAAGTCGCCACAGAATCCGTGGGGTTCCCAGTCGCTGGAATGGACGTCCACCGCGATTGTGGCCGGGCAGGGTAATTTCCCGTCCCCCGTAGAGGTTGCTGAAGACTGGCATCCATACAGGTACATCGACAATCCGAAGCCTACATTCCAGCCGGTTCCGGCAGGGCAGGCTTAAGCCGTAGAATGCGCATCTCCAGCCACCTCCCTAGTTTCCTGGGGGTGCGCATTCTTTCCGGATTGATTTGAATCAAAGAAAAATTTGCAATCGCCGGCACAATATCGCGCTGATGCCGATACGGGACGGTATACAGAGGGAGCAATAATGAGGGAAAAAGCCATCAAGATGGAAGGCGCCGGGACAAAGGCTGCAATAGCTGCCTGGTACGAACTGGCAAAGCCTGGCATTGTCGGGCTTACCCTTGTCGCCGCATTGACAGGTATCTATTTTGGTAACCATGGTGTGATGCCGCACTGGGGCCTGATCTTCTGGACATTTCTGACTCTGGGGCTGGCAACCGCCGGATCCTGTATGCTGAACAATTATTATGATCGTGACATTGATGCCGTGATGCACCGCACCAGCTCGCGTTCGCTGGCTTCCGGCCTGGTTTCCGGGAAATCGGTGCTGTTTGTCGCACTGCTTGTCACTATGGCCTCTCTCGCCCTGATGGCATGGATGGTAAATCCACTGACGGCGCTGGTGACAATGGTCGGCGTGATCGGCTATGCCGGCGTTTATACGATGTGGATGAAGCGTACGACGCCATGGGCCAATCAGTTTGGCGGGATTGCAGGTGCCGTGCCGCCGATGGTCGGTTATGCGGCGGTCACCGGCGATCTCGGCGCTCCAGCCTGGGTTCTGTTCGCCATTATGGTGGTCTGGCAGCAGCCTCATGCCCTGAGCCTGGCGCTGAAATACCGTGAGGACTATGCGCGTGCCAGGGTGCCGGTCATTCCCGTTGCCCGCGGCGTGCGGGCGACCAAGGTCCGCATCGCCCTGTATGCGCTGGGCCTGTTTCCCGTGGCTGTTCTTCCGTATATCTTTGGCATGGCAGGCGCCTGGTACCTGGCCACATCCATCATATTAAACGCGGTGTTTCTGTTTATGTCCGTGCGTTTTTTGCGTTCGGGTCGGGATTGCGACATGCGCGTCTTTGCCTACTCCATCATCTATCTCATCCTGCTGTTTGGTGCGATGGTATTTAATTCCCTGTAATTCTGCATTTATTACCGTGGAAGCCGCGAAAATCCTTTGAGGTTATCCGGTGTGCGGTTTTTTTCCTTCCATCCAGTTTGATTCCGCTTCTCCGTCAATCCATTATTGAGGAATTGATATGAAACGCCTTGCATATTGTCTATCCGCCTGCGCAGCCGTTTTTTTGTTCGCGACTCTGGCGCGTGCTGATGTGATCGTGGCTCATGCCCGGGTGCGCATGCCGCCGCCGGCTGCTGATACTGCCGCGGCCTATATGACGCTGCATAACGACGGTGATAAGGATGAAGCCATTGCCGGATTAACTACCGATGTATCCCGGACAGCCGAGATACATTCGATAACCGGGCAGGGCGGAGCGATGCACATGGTTAAATTGGGAAAGCTGACGATCCCGGCCCATGGCGCCGTAATGCTGAAATCAGGCGGCGTGCATATTATGCTGATCGGTCTGAAACGGGCGCTGAATGAAGGGGATATGGTGCATATTCGTCTTCGCCTTACGTCGGGAAGGGATTTGAACATTGAAGCCGGCGTGCGGGATATGCGCCCGCACGGGGAGCCCGCGGAGGTGATTTATGAGCGAGCCATGGCTATGATGAAGGCCGAAAGGTTCACGGACGCCGCCGGACTGTTCCGGCAGGCAGCCGGACAGGGAAACAGACGGGCACAATACCAACTGGGCCTGTTATACGCACGTGGTGACGGTGTACGGAAAAACCTGGTTAAAGCGAGAGAATGGTTATACAAGGCCGCAATGCAGGGACACCCCAAGGCGCAATTTTACCTTGGTCAGATGTATGCGTTTGGCGATGGCGGTAGACAGGACAATGTGAAGGCAACCATGTGGTTCTGGCTTGCCACGACATTTGGTGATCGTTATGCCAAGGATAGTCTCAGGGTGATGACCGGCAAGATTGCTCCGCATGAGTTGATCGAAGCAAAAAAACTGGCCAGGGCATTGTGGCGGGAAATGCCGCATGACATGAAGATTGAACGTGGCATGACAATGCACTAGCAGGTCCAGAAAAGGGTGAGATATGGATGATCAACGTATGGAAAAAAAACAAAGAGATCGAAAAAAAATCATCGTAGGGCTATTGCTAAGCCTCATTGTCTTTGCATGGTTTCTGTATTACCTGGTTTCCCATATTCCAGGTTAGCCCTGACCCGTCCGGAAGGTTTTTGAAGCGTGATTTGCGTGCAGGAGGCAGGGCTCGCCTCTTCCCTGTAAAATTTACACTTTGTATCCTGCTGTCTTTGTGGTTCAATCTTTTCCTGTCTGGTTCCACCAGTACCGGGTTGTGACAGAAGGATTTTGTCCTGTGGGAGGCGGTTAATGCGTTTCAGCGCCAGTACGCGTTTATTACATTTTTTCCTGATTGTTGCTGTTGTATATCTGTTGTTTAGCTCAAAGTTCATGATGGCGCCGGAACCGGGGAAAATGATTGGCTTTAAGACAATACTTTTTACGCTGCATATGGTTTTTTTCGGCTGGTTGGCATTTCTGATCAGCACTGCGTATGCAATGATATTGTTTCAGGACAAGGACAGATGGGCACGGATGGTGCCATGGTTCTCAGCCAGTCATCGGGCGTTATTTTTCAAATCGGCGCGCAAGGAAATTTCCGGTATATTCATGGGGCGTCTCCCCCCACCAGAAGGGAAAGGCGCGCTGGCCAGTGTGGCGCACGGGTTTGGTATCCTGTTGTTGATTGCCCAGGGATCTGCCGGTGCCTATTTAATGCTCGGTGTTCGCTCGGATGGCACCATGCGTTCAGATACGCTGCTGGCATTTGATGTTCATGCATTTCTTGGGAAGCTGATCTGGATATTTTTAATCGGTCATATCTGTATGTTTATTTGTCACCTGATGTTCGGCCATCGCAAGATTCTGGATGTGTTCCAACGAGTTAATATTCCGTGGAAATAATCAAAATTGCGCAATATTCCATGCGTTACTTGGTAATGCTGTTGATATTATTATCCCCTGTTCCAGTAATTGCTTCTGATGGTGGTTCGGGGCGGCAGGCGGGGATGTTGTCGGATCAACGCATTCGGGTGCAGCATCCACAGCCTGGAGTTGAAATTACCGAACCTGTATTGGGCATGCAATTCGTCTATATTGCTCCGGGAAGTTTTATGATGGGCAGTCCTGAAAGTGAAGTTAATCGCTACCCGGATGAGAAGCAGCACATTGTGCGAATCAGGTCCGGCTTCTGGATGGGTAAATATGAGGTAACTTTTGAGGAATATGATACCTTTTCCAGAGCCACGCATCATACCAGGGCGCTGGATGAGCAATGGGGGCGTGGCAAACGGCCGGTTATCAACATTAACTGGTTCGAGGCTTCGGATTTTGCCCGGTGGCTAAGTGCAAGATCAGGACACCATTATCGCCTGCCCACCGAAGCAGAGTGGGAATATGCTGCGCGTGCAGGGACAACGACAGCCTATTCTTTTGGTGATAATTCCGCTGATTTTCCCGATTACGCCTGGAATACCACCAATGCGAACCATCAAACGCACGCGGTTGGACTGAAGAAGCCAAATCCGTGGGGATTGTATGATATGCATGGCAATGTATGGGAGTGGACGGCTTCCACATACGCAAAGGAATACGATGGCAGCGAATTAAGAGGCAGCAGCGATAAATCAAATGCACGGCGCTCTGTACGCGGCGGTGCCTGGTACTTTTATCCCAAAGGTATGCGCTCCGCTGACCGCCGTATCTACAGTCCGTGGTTGCGCTTTCCATACATAGGCTTTCGCCTGGTTCGCGACCCGTAAATCTAATGCAAAAAGCACAAGAGTTTTTTTTACCACAGAGGACACAGAGAAAATCAGACCTGTTCATTTATTCTGTTTTTCCTCTGTGTCCTCTACTGGTTCAATATTGTTTGCTGTCGACTAAGCCGGGTTAGTCTTTGCGTATCCCCAACTGATATTCTGTGCCGCCATTTGGATGATAGATTTCCAGAGCCGGTAGCACGAGGGTATAATGATGTCTTTTTGCCCATTTTTTCATGGCTTCATAGGCCTTGTATGAACCGAGTAGCGTTCCCCCCGAGAATGTTGCAGCGATGACTTCCCGCCCGGGAAATTGTTCTTCATCAAGTGGGGCGGGGGCAACATCATCATGTTTGAGCAAATAGCCGATCTTGGCGCGGCGCTGGTTTTCAGGAGTTTTCCCGGTATCGTCGAGAAAGAGGGCGCACGGCGTGTCTGCTTCGATACCGGATTTTTTCAAATATTCCTCAGCTTTTTTGATGGAAGGTTTAATGTTGTTATAGGTACCGGTATGAAACAGATAGGCGATACGGTATGGAGGGGCGGAAGTCTGTGTAACCGTAACTTCCGAGAACATTCCAAGATAATACATGACCCCGACGCCACCAAAGATAGTGGTTAGCAATCCGGCAAGAATGGCACCAAGAAATTTGTTAGAAATGTATTGGGGTTGTTCCGGCGGCATGAATGGCTCCTGTCCAGTTCAGTCTTGACGGTATGCTGTTTTTCGCCATGATATTTCAATGGCCTGCACGGGTAAAGAAATGCCGGATGACATGTGCGGCAAACGATGCCACAGAGGTATGAATGAAAATAAATTCAGGGCAGAAAAAGAAGCGGGTTAACACGGGGCTGTTCCTTTTTATCGCCCTGCTGGCGGTGATTGTGGTTGGATCGTTTACTTGGGACACAATACACAGCAGACCTGACTATACGGTGGTAAAAAAGAAGATTACCCGTGCCCAACTGGAAGAGTTCAAGGAAAAAGTTAAGCGTATGATATCGAAGTACACCGTTCGCCATGAGGGGAAGCTGGCCATTGTGCATCCACCTGCCGGTGCCGACATTTATCTGCTTGGACGCAATTACACATGGGGAAATTATATTTTAGAACTGGAGCAGAATCAGCCTTACCACCTGTATCTGACCAGCCAGGATATGCCGCATGCGCTGGTTGTGTTTGAATTGAAATTAATGAACCGAATCAGGCTGGGCCAGGTTACCATAGTCTCATTTTCTCCGCACAAAGCGGGGCGTTTCAATATGCATTGTGGCGATTTTTGCGGCATAGGCCACTATGACATGGTTGGCACCATGATTGTGACTGCCGCTGATTCCGAAATTGTAAGCAAGTAAAAGGGAGTCATTGTTTTGCTAAGGCGCTGGATCAACTTCTTTGAGGCTGAGCATCTCCCTTAAAACATTGTGGCCTTTAAGTTGATGGATGATGGTCATGCCGACATGCCCGAGCATATAAACCCATAGCAACGTACCCAAATATGCGTGCAGCCCTCTAAGCAGTTTGATCTCTTCATTTATCTCCCCGCTGGATTCCAGTCGCATAAAAATCATGATGCCGGTTGAGCCGAGGCCAATTAAAAGCAGGATGCCCAGGCCATGCACCATGTCGGCAATATAGTGGGCCTCAGCAGGCTTTTTCAAGCGTCCCTTCAGCCAGCCCGGAATATCAAAGCGAATCTCCTGCCATAAATCTTTGCAACCGGATGCGCTCATCCAGGGAAACAGCCGTTTCCAGTCATCACAATCATTGCCCATATACATGAGATAAAAGGCGACAATAGCCAGCACGATGAAGCCGTCCCATTCATGCAGGCCCAGAAATATGGATCCAATGGATTGCACGGTCTCTCCGGGCCTCGGCACTTTCATCAACTGCCCACTGATGAGTTGCACAAGCACGGTGAGCATAATGTACAGATGAAGTGAGCGTACAGTCCGATCAAATCTCATCGGCTCATTCTTCCATAAATGGAGCGGAGCGGAAATTATTATTATCAACATGTTCAAAGGCCACTGAAGTCATATTTTGAGAATTAATCATGGTCTTTCGCCAATTTGAACATTTCCCTTAATATCTTATGGCCCTTGATTTCATGGGCCAGGACCATAGCGATATGTCCGACCACGAAAACCCACATTATCGTATCCAGTGTGCGATGGATTTTCCACACCACTTTAATATCAGGTGTCATATTACCACGAGGTCCGATGCCAATAAACAACATGGAACCGGTCAATCCCAGAAGCAGTGCCAGGGAAATACCCAGTCCGTGGAATGTACCTGCGATGGTGTGGCTTTCATCGGGATGTGGGAGCTTTCCTCTCAGCCAGCCCGGGATGTCCCGGCACATTTCCAGCCAGAGGCCGTTACGCCCGGTGGCATTGAGCCATGGAAACAGCCGTTCCCGGCCGATGGCTTCATCCAGAACCACGATCAAATAGACACAGGTAAGAATTAAAGCGATTGAACCGATGCCTTCATGAATACCAATAAAAAGCGTATCAATTGCGTGTCTGGGCTGGCCGGGCGCCGGCAGACCTATCAGTTTTTCACCAAACATCTGAAAGAGTACGGATGCCGCGATGCCGAAATGCAGGATACGTGTGGTACGCTCATGTTTCATGGGTAAATCTTCTCACAAATTAATCTTGTGAGAAACACCGTGCTGCTTAATAAATCTGCTGCATCGGAAATACACCGGTGCTAAAGTTCGCCGCGAAATCCAATATCAAGGTGTATCCATGACAACAAAATATTCATTGCCGATCACGGCTGAACCTCAACACCGGTTGGCGGTCGGATGGTTGTATGTCGCCGTTGGTTTTCTACTGGCATCGGGTATTTACCCGTTAATGCTTGCCCTGGCGCGGACCACGTATGAAATGCCATGGAAGGATTTTTTCTATGTCGCCCTGGTGCTGCACGTGGATTTTACCGTGCTGTGGTGGTTGCTGGCCATCGCCGGGGTTTTCTTGAGTCTGAATTCAACGATCCGGCTGGTTACAACGGGATGGTCCGCGCTGGCGCTGGTTGTGGTCGGCGGCATCCTGATTGGCATTTCGCCGCTCACCGGCCCCCCGCATCCGCTTACTAACAACTATGTACCCATACTGGAAAACCATTATTTCATGAAAGGGATGATCGTATTTGGCGGTGGCGTTTTGCTACTGGTTCTGCGCAGTCTTTATGCCACGCCCATGCGAGCCACATTCACGCCAAATCATGAGGGCGCCATGCGATTCGGCATATTGACCGCCGCGATCGCCACCCTGATCGCCCTGCTGGCCCTGATCTGGACCCTGAGCCACATGCCTTCAGGCCTGGCGCACCGGGCTTATTATGAGCCCCTGTTTTGGGCCGGCGGCCATGTGCTTCAGTTTGCGCATACGGCACTACTGTGCGTCTCCTGGCTATGGCTTGCCACCGCCTGTGGCAGCAGGACTCCCGTCGGCCCAAAGGTGGTGATAGCCGTTTTCACCGTCAGCATTATTCCGGTGTTGTTTGCCTTCATGCCTTTTGCCCGGTATGACGTAGGTGCTCCGGGCTATACTCTGTGGTTTATCAAGTTGATGCGTGACGGTAACGGTATCGCGCCTCTGGTTATCGGTCTGGCGGTTATGTGGGGGCTCGTCAGGACAGGAGCGCCGGCAAGGGATCAGCGGCATTTGTATCTGGCGCTGTTGTTTTCGATCATCCTGTTTGCCACGGGCGGTATTCTGGGCCTGTTTATCAGCACCAGCAGCACGTTGATCACCGCCCATTATCATGGCGTGATCGTTTCGGTAACCATGGCGTTTATGGCCATGACTTATTTTTGGTTGCCGCGGTTCGGGTTTTCCACGCCCAATCTTAAATGGGCCAGGATTCAGGTCTATGCCTATGCCACGGGGCAAATGATCCATATCATCGGACTGGCCTGGGGCGGTGGGCATGGTATGAAACGCAAGGTGGTCGGCACCGCCCAGGATATCGGCGTCCATACCTGGATCACGCCGCAGGACCTGGTCGGTGTTGGCGGTGTAATCGCCGTACTCAGTGGCATTCTGTTTGCTGCCGTAGTTTTACCCCCCATGCTCAGAAGACATACCAAGCCCGAAAAAGATGAAAATCATCTCAAGGGGAAGTCATGAATGATATTGAAGCCCGTAATGACAGGCAGATCGCGATCTGGCTGCTGTGCGTCTGTGCCGCGATTTTCATTATGCTGGTGATCGGTGGCGCTACCCGCCTGACACATTCCGGACTTTCGATGGTGCAATGGAACCCTTTGATGGGCTGGATTCCACCGCTTACGGATACCCAGTGGACAGATTCGTTCAAGCATTACCAGCAGACGCCGGAATTCTACAAACTGAACCCGGATATGGACCTGGCGGGTTACAAGGGGATTTTTCTGCTGGAATACGTCCACCGAGTATGGGGGCGCCTGATCGGGTTGATTTTTTTGCTTCCGTTTCTCTATTTTCTGCTGGCCGGGAAGGTGAGGCGTGAACTGCGGCTCAGGCTGATCATCATGTTCGTCCTTGGCGGCCTGCAGGGGCTGCTAGGCTGGTACATGGTTAAAAGCGGTCTGGTGGATAACCCGCATGTCAGCCAGTACCGGCTTACAGCACATTTGACAACGGCTTTTATTATTTATGGCTTTATCTTCTGGGTGGCGCTGGGGCTTCTGATTCCAAGGCAGGACGCCGCGCTGGAAGATACCACGCCCTTGCGGCGTCTTGCCCTGGCGGTTACAGGCCTGATCGCCGTCACCGTGATGGCCGGCGGCATGGTAGCGGGGTTGAGGGCGGGCTTCGCCTACAACACGTTTCCACTAATGGACGGCCATTTTATTCCCGACGGCTATGCCATGCTCAGCCCCTTTTACCGGAATTTCTTTGAAAATATTGCGGCGGTTCAGTTTGATCATCGCCTGTTGGCCGAAACAACGGTATTAAGCGTTGCCGGGCTGTGGTGGTATGCCCGCCGCTTTGATCTTTCAGGACGGGCGAGTCTGGCCTTCAATCTGTTGCTGGCGATGGCGTTGATCCAGCTCGTTCTGGGGATATCCACGCTGCTTCTCGTTGTCCCCGTCTGGCTGGGCGTCACGCATCAGGCCGGCGCCATGCTCCTCTTTACCGCCGCGTTGTTTACCAATCATACGCTTCGCCGGAGTTAATGACATGAAAAATAGCGGACTGCGAAACGTGGCGCCACTGGCCGGCATCTACGCCCTGCGCATGCTGGGGCTGTTCATGATACTGCCCGTGTTCGCATTATATGCCGAGCATTTGCGCGGCAGCACGCCCATGCTGACCGGGCTGGCTCTGGGCGCCTATGGTCTGACCATGGCGCTGCTCCAGATCCCGTTCGGAATGATGTCGGATCGCCTGGGGCGGAAGCCGGTGATTGCCGCCGGTTTGCTTGTTTTTGCACTGGGCGGAGTGGTTGCCGCCCTGTCGCATTCCATCACGGGCGTGATTATCGGCAGGTTGTTGCAAGGCTCCGGCGCCATTGCCGCGGCCGTCATGGCCCTGATTGCGGACCTGACTGATGAATCCGAGCGCACCAGGGCAATGGCTGTTTTCGGCATCGGTATCGGCGCTTCCTTTACCCTGGCTCTGATTCTCGGACCCATGATTAACATTCATATCGGAGTCAGCGGTCTGTTCTGGCTTGCGGCCGCTTTCGGCATGATCGGCATCGCCATGCTCTACCTTTTTGTGCCGGATCCGGTGCAAAGCCATGTACATCGCGATGTTGAAGCCGAGCCGTTGCAACTGAAAAAAATCGTTTCCGACCGTCAACTTCTGCGTCTGGATGCGGGTATCTTTTTTCTCCACACGATGATGACCGCCACATTCATCTCACTGCCGTTTGCCTTGCGCAATGATGTGGGGCTGCCGACACAATCGCACGTGTGGTTTTATCTTCCCGTTCTACTGGCTTCCGTGGCGGGCATGGTTCCCCTGATTATCGTGGCTGAGAAATATCGGAGGATGAAGCAGGTATTCACGGCATGCGTCATCGCCCTGATCGTGGCTGAAGGGCTGCTGGCCCTGACGCACCATTTTATGATCGGCCTGGTAGCCGGGACATTTATCTATTTCGTAGCATTCAACACGCTGGAAGCCAGTCTGCCGTCCCTGGTGTCGCGCATGGCGCCGGCGGCGGGGAAGGGAACGGCCATGGGCGTGTATTCCACTTCCCAGTTCTTCGGCGCCTTCTGCGGGGGTGTTGCCGGCGGCACGATGTACGGGATGTTTGGTGTTGGCGGTGTATTTTTTTCGGGTGCGGGTATTGCCCTGATCTGGTTGCTCACATGCCGCGGCATGCGCTTCCCCATGAATCTTTCCAGCCAGATGGTTTCAATTGGCAGCCTTGAACGGGCGGAAGCAGAAGCACTTGCCCGCAAGATGGGCGAGGTGTGCGGTGTTGAGGAGGTTACGGTAGCTCCGGAAGAGGGGGTGGCCTATCTGAAGGTGGATAAAAGCCGGTATGATCAGGATGCGATTTCGGCGCTGACCAAATGACCTTTCTATCCGTGCTTTTTCGGCTCGGTTTTCGCCCATTTTTTCTTGCCGCGGCACTTTTTTCGATCATTGTCATGGCAGTCTGGATGGCCGAGATCGCCTTTTCCATCAGACTTTTTCCATCCGGCATCCAGCCGATGGTCTGGCACGCCCATGAAATGATTTATGGTTACAGCCTGGCCGTTATTAGCGGTTTCCTTTTGACCGCAATCAGAAACTGGACCGGAATCCAGACCATTCATGGCCTGCCGCTGCAACTGCTGTTTCTGATCTGGGTTCTGGCGCGGCTTGCCTTGTTGACGCCCGTTCCCGAAGCCGTGATTGCGGCGGCCGTGCTGGACATTGCCTTTGCATTTTTCCTGTCCATTGCCCTGACACTTCCGGTGATTCGGGCAAGGCAGTGGAAACAGATGAGTATTGTATCCAAGATTTATTTTCTGCTGATCGGAAACCTTGTGTTTTACCTGGGCCAGTATGGCATCATCAGCGATGGTGCCCGTATCGGAATTTATATCGGTCTGTATATCGTGCTTTCCCTGATTCTTGTCCTGTCACGCAGGGTATTGCCAATGTTTATTGAGCGGGGCGTCGGGTATGCCGTGACGCTGAGAAATCATTTATGGGTGGATATCACCGGGCTTTTTCTTTTTCTCTTCTTCGCGATTTCGGATATTTTCTTTGCGCAGCCCGTGCTGACCGCATGGCTTGCTGCCCTGCTATTCGTGTTGCACGGGTTCCGTCTGCGGGGCTGGTATACGCCCGGCATATGGAAAAGGCCGTTGCTATGGGTACTTTATCTCGCCTATACCTGGATCATCCTCGGATTCGGGCTTAAAGCCGTCGTTTTGGCAGCGGGCATACCTTCCTATCTGGCGGTTCATGCATGGACAGTCGGAGGTATCGGCATGATGACGCTTGGAATGATGTCGCGGGTTACGCTGGGACATACGGGAAGAAATATTATGACGCCTCCGGCAGGTCTTGCCGGGATGTTTGCCATTCTGTTTCTGGCTGCCTGCGCGCGCGTTCTTCTTCCCCTGTTATGGGGCCAGGCCTATACGCTCTGGCTCAGTATTTCTCAAATGCTCTGGATCGCCTCATTTTTCATATTTCTGTATATCTATGTGCCCATGCTGGCACGCCCACGCATAGACGGACAACGGGGTTAATGTAAAGGGCTAGCCCCTGGCCCATGGCGCCCAGCGGCGAATGGCGTCGGCGATTTCACCGGGCGTACTGTTGTGACTGATCAGTTTGCCGATTTTGCCGTCCGGACGCAGGATGTAAATAGAGCTTGAGTGGGTCACGGTATAGCCTTTTCCAGCGATGCGATTCCCTTTTTCATATCCGACCATGAATGATTTTGCAGCGGCCCTGATTTCCTCGGCGCTGCCACTCAGGCCAGTGATACCACCGCCAAAAAAGTGAAGAAATTTCATCATATGCGCCGGCGTGTCACGTTCCGGATCCGTTGTGATAAACAGCGCTTTTACTCTGGGTCTCTCGGTTGAACTCAGCTGTTTCAGGGCGGCTCCGATATTGGCCAGGGTGGCGGGGCAGACATCGGGACAGTGGGTATAGCCAAAATAAATTACACCAACCTTGCCAGCAAGGTCGTGCGTGCTGAACGGACCGTTTACGCCATGCAGGGAAAATTCAGGCCGGAGATCAGGATAGGGGCTGGCCGGCATTTTGTTAAGGTTGTATGCACCGAATCCAATAGCAGCCGCGGCGAATCCGAGCAGGATAAAAGGGAACATGTTGCGTTTGTACGTCATAAAATAGTGAGCTCCACTGGTAGTGAAATGATATGTAAAATGCCTGCGGCGAAGCATAACACCGGGTCTGATCAATTACAGGGGGGGACTGATTTTGCTCCCAGGGCTGGCGATCAAGAATCAGAAGCTTCAACCTGTTGCCATTACTGCTACCAGTGCCTTTATTGTGGCACTGCTTTATGTGAAATTCAGAATGATGCTGTTTATTGTTGTTGCCGGGTTGTCATCAGTTGCAGCTTAACTGTTAAAATATTCTAAAACTGTTTCAGATACTCGATAATAGCGGACCTGTCTTTCCCGGATTTAATGCCGGGTATCGCCATCAGTGTTCCGGGTTTGATTCCGGTCGGGTCCTGTAACCACCGGTCCAGCGACTTTTCATCCCACTTTGTAAATGGCACGCCTGATATGGTGGGTGCACGGCCGATAATACCCTTCAGGGAAGGCCCCACCTTGCGGATATTCCTGTCCACATAATGACATGTGCCACATTTCCGCCGGGTCAGTTCAGCACCTGGGAGTGATTCCCTTTCCATGCTTTTAAGGGTTGATCTGATGATGCTGTTTGATGAATGTTCATCTTCATTCTGGCTACAAGCGACTACGCTTATGGCCAGTATGACACACAGGGTTGTGATAATAAGGTGGCGCATGAATCACCCTCCCGATTTTTAATGGCAATGCTCACGGTGAATGGTAACACAAAGTTCCCCTATACATTAAAGTACTATTGGTTGCCTTTCTTTGTCTGGTGCATTCCCGGGTCACGATTCCTGTCCCGAATCCTTCATGCAATATGCGGGTTAGAGAGAGCTTGGCATAAAAGTGGAGCATTTATGGAGCAAATAGGCTTTCTGTTCCGGACATAAAAAAGGAGCTACGATTTCTCGTAACTCCTTGTTTTTGTTTGGTTGCGGGGGTCGGATTTGAACCGACGACCTTCGGGTTATGAG
>CAZVLQ010000027.1:0-21321 GCA_964628185.1 uncultured Zetaproteobacteria bacterium
ATGTCCGCCTTCATGCAATATACGGGTTAAGCAGCTCAAGAAATTCCGCCTCGGACAAAACCGGCACGCCCAGTTGCTTTGCCGTCACCAGCTTCGAACCCGGATTCACACCCGCAATCACCGCCGACGTTCTGGCCGATACGCTGGATGAAACCCTGGCGCCCAGCGATTCGAGCTGTTTTTTGGCCTCCCCCCGGCTAAAGGCGGCCAGCCCGCCGGTCAGCACGTAGGTTCTGCCGGCAAGCGGTCTGCCCGCATCGTCAGGCGCAATCGCCGGCCATGAAACACCGGCTTTGAGCAGATGCCCGATGACCTCGCAATTCTGCGGCTGGGCAAAAAAGGTGGTAATCCGCCGCGCCACCACGGGGCCGATATCCGGCGCCTGCTGCAACTCTTCCTCATCCGCCCGCATAATGGCTTCCAGGGCGCCGAAATGGCGCGCCAGGACCATGGCCGTGGCTTCACCCACCTCCCGGATACCCAGCGCATAAATGAACCGGTCCAGTGTCGTCCGCTTGCTTACCTCAATCGCCCGCAGCAAATTATCGGCTGATTTTTCACCCATGCGATCAAGGCCGGCAAGCTGCTCGTGCGTCAGCCGGTAAAGACCGTCCACGTGACGAAGCATGCCGCGCTCTACCAGTTGCTCGATCAGCCTGCCGCCAAGACCATCAATATCCATGGCGCGGCGGGAAGCAAAGTGCCTGATGGCTTCCCTGACCTGAGCGGGGCAGAACAGCCCGCCCGTACACCGCGCGATCGCTTCACCCTCCGCCTGCGTCACCTCCGACCCGCATTGCGGGCAGCACTCCGGCAACGCCGCCCGGCGTGCATCCGCCGGCCGGAGTTCCGGTACGATGCGCGCCACCTCGGGGATGACATCCCCGGCCCGGCGCACAACCACGGTGTCGCCGATTCGCACATCCTTGCGGCGTATTTCATCCATATTGTGCAGGGTTGCATTGCTTACCGTGACGCCGCCGACAAACACCGGCTCAAGCCTTGCGACCGGTGTCAAAGCACCGGTGCGCCCGACCTGGAAGGCGATATCCAGCACGCGGGTCCTGACCTCCTCGGCCGGAAACTTGTACGCCACGGCCCAGCGCGGCGAACGGGCCACTTCCCCCAGGCGCGCATGCAGGGCAAGTTCATTCACCTTGCACACCACGCCGTCAATCTCATAGCTTAGTCCGGACCTTGCCTCGAGCATGTGCCGACAATGCGCCAGCAACGCCTCCACATCTGGCAGCACCCGGGCGTCCTGAACGGGAAATCCCAAGCGCTCAAGATACATCAGCAAGTCATGCTGGGTCGCCGCGAATCCATCTCCACCCAACCCGACGGCATAGGCGAAAAAACAAAGCGGCCGCCGCGCGGTTATTTTCGGATCGGTCTGACGCAGGGAGCCGGCCGCCGCATTGCGTGGATTGGCGAACGGCCGCTCGCCGTCCGCATGCTGCCGGGCATTGAGTTCGAGAAATGCCTTTTTCGGCATGTAAATCTCACCTCGCACCTCCAGTTCCGGCGGCGCATCCCCGCTCAACCGCCAGGGAATATCGGCGATGGTGCGCACATTTTCCGTGACATCCTCGCCCACGCGTCCGTCGCCGCGCGTAGCGGCATAAAACAAACGCCCGCCTGTATAGCGCAGGTTGACGGCAAGCCCGTCAATCTTGGGCTCGGCGATGTAGCTGAAGGACGTATCACCCAGCAACCGGCGCACACGGCGGTCGAAATGACGCACTTCCTCCGCATCAAAGGCATTGGCCAGCGAAAGCAGCGGTATGCCGTGCCTGCGCGGCGTAAAGGCGGTCGTAAGCGGCGCACCGACGGTCCGGCTCGGTGAGTCCGGGGGAACGGGCCCGCCCAGCGTCTGTTCCAGCTGCTCCAGTTCACGCAGAAGACGGTCATAATCCGCATCGGAAATAACCGGGTTATCCAGAATATAGTAACGGTAGTTGTGTTCCTTAAGGTCGGCCCGCAGCGACTCGATACGGTGTTTAAGCTGTTCGCTGCTCAACCGTGTGATTTGCTGATCAGCATCGCCTGGATCACGCCCATAACCTGGGGATCAGTCCAGTCCCTCGCGCCGATAAGATGGTAGCGCACCTTTCCGCCACGATCAATCAGAAAGGTTTCCGGATAGCGAAACACACCATAGCGATGCGAAACATTCGCCTCGATATCATGCAGTACTTCAAAGGGAATGCTGTGTTCGCGCACGAAACCTTCCAGCTCGCGTTTGTCCCGGTCCACGGATACGGCGACGATTTTCAGACCATGATCCTTCAGCTTCTGATGCAGCGTCACCATGGAAGGCATTTCTCGACGGCACGGGGGGCACCATGTCGCCCAGAAATTCAGCAGCACCACCTGCCCCCTCGGCAATGATTGTTTCGTTCCCTGCAAATCATTCAATGAAAATTCAGGGGCCAGGTCCCCTTCATTGACCACGGATGGGGCTGCGGGCAATGCATACCAGGCGACAGCGGCGATCACGGCCAGCAGCCCGCCCATAACCAGCCAGCGTTTTAACATGTAACGCCCCCGAGTTCCGCCATCAACGCGCCGGATTCAAGCCGGTGCCTGAAGCGCAACTCGCCATTCACCAGAACAACCGGAACGTCCATGCCATAGCGAACCAGCAGGGACTTGTCCCGATCCACATCAATGCTTTCCCATGTGCATAAGCCTTGCTCCGCCGCCTGTTTGACCACCATCACCGCGTGCTCGCACAAACCGCAGTCATGTCGGCTCATGACCTGCACATGGGGCATACGCCTGTCAGCCATGCCGCTTTGATAAGCGCATAATAACAAAAATGGCATTGCCATGGCGGTCAAGCAGAAGCTGCAAAATATCGCCGCCCTTGAAGTCCCGCGCCATATGGTTGAACTGGGCAAGATTTTTCACGGGATGGCGATTGATCCGGAAGATGACGTCGCCACGTTGGATTCCGGCCCGCTGCGCCGGAGAACCGGGCCTCACCTGCTGGACAACCACGCCCTGCTGCACCCGGGTTTGTAATTTCTTGGCCAGATCGCGATCCAGATCACGGAGCAGCAAGCCCAGGCTGGCCTGCTCCTTGCGGGTTTCGTTCTTCTTCGCTGCTATTTCCGGCATCTTTTCCACCCGCACGGTCAACGTCACGGGCCGGCCATTGCGGATCAGACCGATGGGCACTTTATCGCCGGGCTTATGCCTCGAAACGCGAAGCGGCAAATCATGCATGTGCTCAATGGCGGCACCGTCAATACTGACAATGACATCGCCGGGCTTGATACCCGCCTTGTCCGCCGCCGAGCCGTTCTCGACCTGCCGGACCAGCGCACCATTTCTGTTCTTCAGTCCAAGCGCCTGCATCGTGGCCTTGTCTACTGCCGCGATATACACCCCCAGTCTGGCCCGTGTGACATGACCGGTTGCGCGCAATTCATCAATCACGGGCCGGGCCAGGTTCACGGGAATAGCAAAGCCGATACCATTGTTGCCTCCGCTGCTTGAGTAAATGGCGGTATTGATCCCCACGACCTCGCCCCTGGTATTAAACAGTGGCCCGCCTGAATTACCCGGGTTAATAGCGGCATCGGTTTGAATGAAGCTGTCATATGGACCGGCGCCGATCACCCGTCCCTTGGCGGAAACAATGCCCGCCGTAACCGTCTGCTCCAGACCGAAGGGATTGCCGATGGCAACAACCCAGTCGCCCACGCGCAGTTGATCGGAATTGCCGATCCGCACCGTCTTCAGCCCCGTGGCCTCCACCTTGAGCAGGGCGATATCCAGCTTCTCATCCGTACCGATCAGTTTGGCATTGTATTCCTTTCCGTTTTTCATCTTGACGACGATTTCGTCCGCCCCGGCAATGACATGGTTGTTGGTAACCACAAAGCCGTCCGCTGAAATAATAAAGCCGGTGCCCAGCGCATGCCGTTCGCGCGGCGGCAGGTTCCGGAAGTTGTGAAAAAACTGATCAAACGGGGACCCGGGCGGAAACCCGAAACCGGGAGGAAGACCGCGCCGGCCCTTGACCAGCTGTGTCGTACTGATATTAACCACGGCGTCGGCCTGTGACGCAGCCAGATCAGCAAAACTGTCCGGAACAGCATGGCCGGGGGCGGGAAAAAGAAAAACAAGCGCAAATGAAACAGCAACAAATCTGGCGAATCTCACGGGCATACTCCTTGTTTCAGATCGGTAACAGCCATTCTGGGCAATTCAACATGAAAAATAAATGAAATAAAGCGGGCAAACCAAAAGAACCGCGAATGCACGCGAATATACGCGAATCAGGCGGCTTTAATGACATGGCATTGACGTAATTTTCACCGTAGCTTCAGTGTTGCTATCCATATTTTACGCATTTTTCCCATTTATTGGCGTTGATTCGCGTGCATTCGCGGTTCAATCCTGCTTGGTTCCGGCCACGCCGGGTTGGGAATGACGCGGGCTGATGCGGACGATGCGCCCGGTCGGGGATGCCTGCGCGCCGGATGAATGCCGCAGCCATGCAAAGGCCGCGCCCAGTCCCAGAGCCGCCCCGCCGGCGGCCCAGAGGTCGGGCGCGGAAGCGGCATACGCAAGCGCGAGAGAGCGGCTGGTAAAGCCGGCCACGAAAAAGGCCAGCATCGGAATCCCGTACAGACGAAGGGCGGCGCGCATCAGCACGCCGTCGGGAACATCGATCATGACCGCTTCTCCCGGTCTTGCGCCGATGGAATTATCCACGCGCATTTCGGCGAATCGCTCCACCCACGATCCCAAAGTGCCACAGGCGCTCTGGCCGGCGCACTGGCCGCAGGCGGATAACCTGCGCCCGCGCACCATGGCCTCTTCTCCGATAACGTTCATAACAATGACAGCCTGTTCCATATGGCACCTCTGACAAAAAAACGGCAGTTTACCGTATGACCAGTCGCAGCGTAAGATACGGATATTTCAAAACATGCAATGAAGAACACGACGACGTTTGACTATCTTGTGATCGGCAGCGGTGCCGCCGGCCTGCTTGCAGCCAATCTGCTGGCGGAGCATGGGCAGGTTGCCGTTGTCAACAAGGGGAAATTTACCGATTCCAACACATGGTATGCCCAGGGCGGCATCGCCGGCGTAACGGATGCGGATGACTCCGTTGAAAACCATGTTGAGGACACCCTGAAAGCAGGCGCGGGTCTGTGTCACGAAGAAGCAGTGCGGAAAATCATCGGCAGGGGCGGCCGCATGATCCGTGAACTTGTGGCATTCGGCACGCCTTTTGATACCGAAGGCGGGCATTTGCACCTGGCCCGCGAGGCGGCCCATTCCCACCGGCGTATCGCCCACGCCAAGGATGCCACCGGCCGCGCCGTGGAAGAGGCCCTGCTCAGGCCCGTACAGTCCAACCCGAATATCGCCTGCTTCCAGCACTATATGGCCGTCGATGTCATTACGGCCCGCCATCTGGGACGCCGGGTGCGGGGAACTGATCGCTGCCTGGGCGCCTACATCCTCACACCGGACGGGACAGTGCTCACCTTGCCCGCCCGCTGCACTATTCTCGCCACCGGCGGCGCCGGCAAGGTGTACATGTACACATCCAATCCGCATGTCGCCACCGGAGACGGCATCGCCATGGCCTGGCGCGCCGGATGCCCGGTTATGAATCTTGAATTCATCCAGTTTCACCCAACCTGCCTGTTTCACCCGCAAGGCTCCACCCAGTTGCTGACCGAGGCGTTGCGGGGTGAAGGTGCCGTCCTGACGGACGGAAACGGCCGGCGTTTCATGGCGGGCTATGACGAGCGCGCCGAACTGGCGCCGCGTGATATTGTCGCCCGCGCCATTGACCATGAAATGAAGAAATGCGGCGGCGACCATATGTTTCTCGATGCACGGCCTCTGGGCGGGAAGAAGATCGGGTCTCATTTTCCCAATATTTTCAACCGCCTGCTGGCGCTGGGAATCGATATGCGCAAGGAACCGGTGCCGATCGTGCCGGCCGCGCATTATATGTGCGGCGGCGTAAAAACAGACGTGCGCGGCAGGACGAATATCCGGGGGCTTTATGCCATTGGCGAAGCGGCCTGCACCGGACTGCATGGCGCCAACCGCCTGGCCAGCAATTCACTGCTTGAGTGCCTGGTGATGGCGGAATTATGCGCGCGGGACATCGCCGGACAGCGGGCGGCGGCATTGCCCCGATTACCCGAATGGGACAGCAGCGGCGTGGTGCCGGAAAATGAGCGTATACAGATCAAGCAGAACTGGGATGAAATACGGGCGACCATGTCCAACTATGTGGGCATCGTCCGCTCCGATGAACGCCTCAGAAGGGCGCGGCGCAGGCTGACCATCATCCGTGAGGAAATCGCCTCTTATTACTGGCAGCATCCCATCAGCCGCGATCTGATCGAACTGCGCAACCTGTCTCTGGTGGCGGAACTGATTGTCCGCTCGGCCCAGAGCCGCAAGGAATCACGCGGTCTGCATTATTCCACAGACTACCCGGAGCTGCTGCCCGAAACCCGCGACACTATTCTTGTGCCGGAGCCGCTGTGATCCCATGCGGTGAAAAACATTGCCTGCGCATTCGTGTCGGCGGGCACGTACAGGGCGTCTGCTTTCGCCACTACGCCCGAATGGAAGCGAAACGGCTGGGAATCACGGGCTGGGTGCGCAACATGTCGGATGGAAGCGTTGAGGCGCTCATTTGCGGCGATGACGAACAATTGACCGCCATGCGAAAATGGCTGTGGCACGGTCCGGAAACAGCCCGCGTGGTCAGCCTGAAGGCCGAAAAAGTCAACCTCAGGGACATCCCGGCGGAATTTGACCTTACCTGGGGATAAACGCTGCAATCAAAGGAAGGGCTGCATAATTGCAGCTTATTTTTCCGCTTTGGCCTCTTCTGCCGTAGCCGCCTCATCGGCCCGCGGCCGCTCCACCAGCTCAATGATTGCCATTGGCGCGGCATCACCAACGCGAAAACCTGTTTTTATCGTACGCGTATAGCCGCCCGCACGCTCTACAAAGGCAGGCGCCACATCATTGAACAGCCGGTCCACTACGGGGCGGTGGTGCAATCTGGCCAGGGCCTGGCGGCGGGCGTGTAAATCACCGCGCTTGCCCAGCGTAATCAGCTTTTCCACATATGAGCGGACGGCGCGCGCCCTGGCCTGGGTAGTTTCGATACGGCCGTGCGTCAGCAGCGCGGTCGCCAGATTGGCCAGCACGGCGCGACGATGGCCGCTTGGCAGACCGAGGGAACCGTGATGTTTACGATGACGCATAGTACAACCCCTTGTGAGACAAGCCGCTTATTGAGCGGAAGTCGCCAACTCCTGCGGCGGCCAGTTTTCAATTTTCATGCCCAGTTCCAGCCCCATCTTGCTCAGGACTTCCTTGATTTCCGTCAGCGATTTACGACCGAAGTTCGGCGTGCGCAACATGGCCTGCTCACTGCGCATGACCAGATCGCCGACATAGAAAATATTATCACTTTTCAGGCAGTTCATGGAACGAACCGAAAGGTCCAGATGATCAATGGGCTGGCGCAACAGTTCCTCAAGATCCACCCCGGTATCTTCTTCAATGCCTTCGCTTTCCACCGCATTGAAATCCACGAATACGGCCAGTTGTTTCTGAATAATGGACGCAGCCTGATGCACGGCGTCCTGTGGCGTCAGCGCACCGTTTGTTTCTATTTCCATAATCAGCTTGTCGTAATTGGTGTTCTGGCCCACGCGCGCATTCTCCACCCGGGTTGCGACGCGGCGAACGGGAGAATAAGACGCGTCCACGAGCAGCGTCCCGGCCGGCCGTTCGGCATCCATGCGTTCCTGCGCGGGAACATAGCCATGGCCGGTGTCGACCGTGATTTCCATGTTCAGCATGCCGTCCTCATTGAGGTGCGCCAGCACCAGCTCGGGATTGAGTACCTGGACCGGGCCGGAAACTTTCAAATTCCCCGCCTTCACGACTGCGGGGCCCTTCGCATCAAGACTGAGCACATGGCTTTGCCCGTCATCGACCCGCAAATCAATTTCTTTCAGGGACAGAATGATATCCAGCACATCCTCGCGCACGCCCTTGATGGTATCAAACTCATGCGCGACGCCGGTAATGCGTACCATGGAAACGGACGCACCGGCAAGAGAAGAAAGCAGCATGCGGCGCAGACTGTTCCCGAAAGTGGTTCCGTAACCGCGCTCCAGCGGTTCAAATGCAATTTTCGCGGTACGGCCTGGAACAATCTCCTCAACCGTCACCTTGCGAGGCCTGATCAGCTTCATGTGCTATCCCCTGACTTACTTGGAGTACAGTTCAACAATGAGTTGCTCGCGAATACCCGGGTCCAGTTGCTCGCGGGCCGGCAATTCACGAAAGATCCCCTGCTTGCTTTGCAGGTCCACATCCACCCATTGGGCCACGCCCTTCTGACCCGCGGACTCAACGGCGGCGGCGATGCGAAGATGTTCGCCGGCCTTTTCATTCAGGGATACGCGAGTGCCGACGCGCACCCGGACGGACGGGATGTTGACGACATTTCCATCCAGCAGAATATGCTTGTGGCGCACCAGTTGCCTGGCTTCCGAGCGCGACGTTGCAAAACCCATGCGATAAATCATATTGTCCAGGCGCGATTCCAGCAGGCGCAGCAGGTTCAGGCCGGTCACGCCGGGCATCCGGTCCGCGGCATGAAAATACCCGCGAAACTGCTTTTCCTGCAGGCCGTAAATGCGCTTTACCTTCTGTTTTTCGCGCAGTTGCAGCCCGTAGTCCGATGCCCGTCCAGGGCGCCGGTTCTGGCCATGCATTCCGGGTGCATAGGGACGGCGCTCAATGGCGCACTTGTCCGAGTAGCACTTGCCCCCCTTCAGGTAAAGCTTTTCGCCTTCACGCCGGCAAAGCCTGCATTTGGCGTCCATATAACGAGCCATGCTTTCTCCTTGTCAGACCCGGCGCC
Source organism: uncultured Zetaproteobacteria bacterium (assembly GCA_964628185.1). GTDB lineage: Bacteria > Pseudomonadota > Zetaproteobacteria > Mariprofundales > Mariprofundaceae > CAZVLQ01. Next base: position 8,945 of record CAZVLQ010000027.1, read on the forward strand.
GCTTTGGCGGCCGGCAACCATTATGCGGAATCGGCGTGACATCACGGATAAAAGTGACATTCAGACCGGAAGCGGCAATGGCACGAATGGCGGACTCGCGTCCGGAACCCGGCCCCTTGACCAGAACGGATACATTTTTTACGCCATGATCCATAGCCTTGCGGCAGGCCTCTTCAGCGGCAACCTGAGCGGCAAACGGCGTGCTTTTGCGCGAACCGCGAAAGCCCGAAGCCCCGCTTGTCGCCCAGCAAATCGCATTGCCGGACTCATCCGTAAAACTGATGATGGTGTTGTTGAACGACGCCTTGATATGGGCCACGGCATTTGCAACATTTTTGCGCGTGCGCTTTTTTGTTCCGCTTTTTGGAGCTGCCATAAATCGTTTACCTCGCCTTTACTTCTTCTTGCCCGCCACGGTGCGGCGCGGCCCCTTGCGTGTGCGTGCATTGGTCTTGGTGCGCTGACCGCGGACCGGCAACCCCTTGCGATGGCGCAGGCCACGATAGCAGCCAAGATCCGTCAGGCGCTTGACGCTCATGGCAACCTCACGGCGGCGATCGCCTTCGACCATGTAATCCTTGTCGATAACACCGCGGATTTTACTGACTTCCGCTTCCGTCAGGTCCCTGACCCGCGTATCGGGGCTGACCCTGGCCCTGGCCAGAATCTTCCGGGAGCTGGAAACGCCGATCCCGAAGATGTAGGTCAGCGCTACTTCAACGCGCTTCTGGGTCGGAATGTTTACTCCGGCAATTCGAGCCACTTATGCCTCCTGTTCCGCACACATCGGCTTACACATTAAATCCCGCCTCATACGTTCCACAAGCGAGCCCATGAAGGGCGCGCGAGTGTAGCGATGAAGCAGATATCCTGCAAGCGCATCAGCCCTGGCGCTGCTTGTGGCGTGGATTTTCGCAAATAATACGGATCACGCCCCGGCGCTTGATGACGCGGCATTTACTGCACATCTTTTTGACTGACGCCCGAACTTTCATACTGCCTCCAGCCCGCCAAACAGCGGGCGTGTTCTCACTTCTCGCGATAACTGATGCGGCCGCGGGAAAGGTCATAGGGAGAAATCTCCACCGTCACCTTGTCGCCGGGAAGAATGCGGATGTAATACTTGCGCATCTTGCCCGAAATGGTCGCCAGCACTTCATGGCCGTTTTCCAGTCGCACCTTAAACATGGCGTTGGGAAGTTTCTCGACCACTTCCCCGGACATTTCAATGATATCTTCTTTCGCCATACCTAATGCCTGCCGAACGCCCGCTGCGTTATCCCTTCACTTACATAGCTATGCGCATTCGTCATGCCTTGATACCGCCTCACCGTTAAGCCTCCAGATACAAGCCATTTCTGCATTCAGGCACTAGCCTTCGACCGCCTCTTTCAACCCGGCATACACCACCTGTATTTCCCCGGAAGCGTCGAGCCTGACAAATCCCGGCCTGTTCTGATAGTAGGCAAGCAATGGCCGGGTCTGTTCGCGATAAACCCGCAGGCGTTGGACAATGACATCTTCGCGGTCGTCTTTCCGCTGATACAACTCTCCGCCGCAGTGGTCGCAACGCCCGGCTTCGCGGGGGGGCGAATAATGCCGATGAAATCCAAAACCGCAAGCCCTGCAAATCAGACGACCGCCCAGGCGCATCATCAGATGTTCTTCAGGCGCATCCATAAATACGATTTTATCCAGTTCAAGGGCGTTGCCCGAAAGCATCGCGTCCAGCGCCTCCGCCTGCGCCACATTGCGCGGAAAACCGTCGAGCACAAAGCCCCTGGCCGCATCTTCGGTGATCCGTTCTTCAATCATGGCCACGACGACATCATCCGGAACCAGTTTGCCCGCATCCATCCAGGTCCTGGCCTTTACGCCCGCTTTCGTTCCATCGCGAACGGCCGCCCGAAGGATATCACCCATGGCAAAATGACGAATTCCGAGTTCGGATGCAAGACGGTTTCCCTGGGTGCCTTTTCCGACGCCGGGCGGGCCGAAAAGCACGATATTCATCAGCGGCCGGTTTTCAGCCGGGCCTGTTTCATCATTCCCTCATACTGGTGTGAAAGCAGATGAGCCTGAATCTGCGACATCGTGTCCATGGTAACGACGACGACGATCAGCAGGCTGGTGCCGCCAAAGTAAAACGGCACGGACAACTCGGAAATCAGGTACTGGGGCAACAGGCACACCAGCGTCACGTAGATGGCTCCGGTTACGGTCAGACGCGTGAGCACGGAATCAATGTATTCCGCGGTTTTCTGCCCCGGCCGGATGCCCGGGATAAATCCACCGTATTTTTTCAGGTTATCCGCGGTTTCCTTGGGATTAAATACGATGGCAGTGTAAAAAAAGCAGAAAAAGACGATCAGACCCGAGAACAACGCCATATACAGCCAGTTGCCGGGAGAAAGCAGGGCGGATACGTCACCCAGCCACTCAAAACCTTTGACGTTCTTCGTAAACTGGGCAAAAGTGGCCGGAAGAAGAATAAGACTGGAGGCAAAAATCGGGGGAATCACGCCCGCGGTATTCACCTTGAGCGGCAGAAAGGAAGATTTCCCGCCATACAGGCGATTGCCGACCTGGCGCTTGGCATACTGAACCGGGATGCGGCGCTGGGCGCGTTCAAACCAGACCACGACGCCTGTTACCACAATGGCCGTCGCAAACAGAAACAGGACGGTAAAGGCCGTGTATTCGCCGGTGCGCGCCAGTTCCAGCGTACCGCCGATAGCGCGCGGAAGCCCGGCCACAATGCCCGCGAAAATAATCAGGGAGATGCCATTGCCGATACCGCGCTCCGTGATCTGCTCGCCGACCCACATCAGGAAAATGGTACCGGCGGTCAGCGTCAGCACCGTCATCAGGCGGAAGGGCCAGCCGGGGTCCACAACGGCCGGCATGCCATTCACCGAAAAGGATTCCAGACCGGCCGCGATACCGATGGACTGGAAAAGGGCCAGAATGACGGTGCCATAGCGTGTGTACTGCGTGATTTTCCGCCGACCCGCCTCACCTTCCTTTTTGAGCTGCTCAAGCTTGGGTGATACGACGGTCATCAGTTGCAGAATGATGGCGGCGGAAATGTAGGGCATGATGCCCAGGGCAAAAATGGTCAGACGGCGCAGGGCGCCGCCTGAAAACATATCGAACATGCCCAGCATCGTGCCCTTGGCCTGGTTGAACAGCTGCGCCAGGACATGGGCGTCAATGCCCGGCACCGGAATATGCGCACCGATGCGATAGACCAGCAGCATGCCCAGCGTAAAAAGTATCCTTTTTTTCAGCTCGGGAATCTTGCCTACATTGGCGAGTCCCGCCATCTGGCCAGCACGTTCAAACATAACCTAGTCTCCGGACAGTTTCAGGCTGCCACCCGCCGCTTCCACCTTGCTCGCCGCGCTCTTCGATGATGCCGTAACGGCAATGTCGAGTTTCCGGGACAACTCGCCATGGCCCAGGAGTTTGACCGGCTCGACGGCATTGCGAATCAGGCCCGCCTCAAACAGGGCCGCCGCATCCACATGGGCGTCTGCATCAAATCGTTCCAGTTGCGCCACGTTCACAAGCTGGTAAACCTTTTTATCCCGGGGGGTAAAGCCACGTTTCGGCACCCGCCGGATCAGCGGCATCTGACCGCCCTCAAAGCCACGGGCCACCTTGCCGCCCGTACGCGATTTCTGGCCCTTGTGTCCGCGACCACCGGTTTTACCCTGGCCGGAACCCGTGCCGCAGCCCAGACGCTTGCGTGCGTGCCTGGCGCCACCGGCCGCCTTGAGATGATTCAGCTTCATACCCGCCACTCCTTAAGCCTCAATACGAACAAGGTGAGTCACCTTGTTAATCATGCCGCGTATCGCGGGTGTATCTTCAAGTTCCACCACCTGATTCAGGCGGCGAAAGCCCAGCCCGCGCAGGGTCGCCTTCTGGTCTCCGGCGTAGCCGATACCGCTTTTGACCTGGCGTATGCGAATTGTCTTCTTTCTGGCCATTTGCCGCCTCCTAACGCCCTGAATGACGTCGCGTCGCGACCTGTTCCGGCGTCTCCAGGCTGCGCAGTCCGTTAAATGTCGCGCGTATCAGGTTCAGCGGGTTACGTGAACCCAGGCACTTGGTGAGCACGTCCCGTATGCCGGCTGCATCCATAACCGCGCGCACGCTGCCGCTGGCGATCACGCCGGTGCCTTCGCTGGCCGGCTTGAGCATCACGCGCGAAGCATCCTGACGGCCGATAACCTCATAATGAATGGTCCCATCCCGGCGTGGAACATGAATCAGCGTACGACGCGCGATTTCCGTCGCCTTGCGGATCGCCTCCGGCACTTCCTTGGCCTTGGCATGGCCGAAACCGACATGGCCGTTGCCGTCTCCGACCACCATCAGGGCTGAAAAACCCATGCGGCGTCCACCCGCCACCGTTTTGGCCACGCGATTGATGTACACAAGCTTTTCGGTCAGGTCCAGTTCTTCCGTATTGATCATTCAAGCTTCTCCTAAAACTTCAGTCCGGCTGCGCGCGCACCTTCGGCAAGCGCGCGTACGCGGCCATGATACGGAAAACGGCCCCGGTCAAAGGCCACCTCCCTGATGCCGGCTTTTTCCGCCCGTTTGCCCAGTAGCCTGCCTACGGCTTCAGCCGCCTGTTTGTTGCCGCCGGTCTTGATGTCCGTATCAAGGCTGGAAGCCGCCACGAGCGTCCTGCCCGCGGCATCATCGATCACCTGGGCATAAATGTGGCGGGCGGAACGGAAAACACTCAGGCGCAGATGGCCGGCGGCCTTGACCCGCGCCCTGACCCGCGTGGCGCGGCGCACGGCGGCTTTATTTTCGTAACGCTTTGCAGTCATTAAACTCTCCTGATCCGGGTTAGGCCTTCTTGCCTTCCTTCATCATTACATGCTCATCCACATAACGCACGCCCTTGCCCTTGTACGGCTCCGGTGGACGGAAGGCGCGAATCTCGGCGGCCACCTGGCCCACTTTCTGTTTGTCGCTGCCCCGGATGATGATGCGGTTCTGCTCAACACTCGCCTCGATACCTTCCGGTACGTTGTATTCGACCGGATGGGAAAAACCGAGGGTCAGATTCAGCTTCCTGCCCTGCGCCTGCGCCCGAAAGCCAACGCCGCGCAGTTCCAGCACGCGTTCAAATCCCTTGCTGACGCCGGTGACGACATTGGCCAGCAAGGCGCGCGCCAGGCCATAGTGTGCTTTCATCACCCTGTTGCCCAGGTTGGTGCAGCTTAAAACAATGGCATCACCTTCCCGCGCCGCACTGATACCGTCAAACAGGGGCGAAACCATTTTCCCCCCGGGACCCTTGACCGCTACCGATGCGGCCTGGATATTCACTTCCACGCCGGCGGGCACCGTAATCGGCTGATTTCCAATACGAGACATGATCTACCTCAAAATACCGTGCACAGAATTTCGCCGCCGACATGGGCGGAGCGGGCATGCTTGTCCGTCATCACGCCTCTGGATGTGCTGACGATGGCGACGCCATAACCGTTTTTAACCCTCGGCAGCTCATCGGCAGCTACGTAAACACGCCGGCCGGGCTTGGATACGCGCCTGATCTCACGAATCACAGGCTTGCCGTCCTCATCGTAGCGGAGGGTCAGCCGAAGGTGACGCCGCCCCTTGTGATTATAGGCCTTGACCGCCTGCACATAACCCTCCTGTTTGAGGATATCCGCCAGGGCGCTCAGCATGCTGCTGGCGGGCAACTCGACCCTTTCCAGGCCCGCTGTCTGTGCATTGCGGATGCGGGTCAGCATATCCGCGATACGATCCATCATCATAACGGTTCTCCTACCAGCTCGACTTGACCATGCCCGGAATCTCTCCGGACAGGGCCCGCTTGCGCAAACAGATACGACACATGCCGAACTTGCGGTAAACCGAATGCGGTCTTCCACATAACTGGCAACGGCTGTAGCCGCGCACCTTGAATTTTGGTTTTCGATTACATTTCGCAATCATTGCCTTGGATGCCATTGAACGTACTCCTTAATTCCGGAACGGCATGTGAAAGCGCTTAAGCAGCGCCAGCCCTTCCTCATTCGTCCTTGCAGTCGTGCAGATTGTAATATCCATACCGCGGATGCGATCCACCTTGTCGTAATCAATCTCCGGGAAAATAATCTGCTCCCTGATTCCCAGCGTGTAATTGCCGCGGCCGTCAAACGATTTCGGGCTGATCCCCTTGAAGTCGCGAATACGCGGCAACGCAATATTCACCAGCCGGTCCAGGAATTCCCACATGCGCGTGCCGCGCAGGGTAACACGGCAGCCCACCGGCATACCCTCGCGCAGCTTGAAATTCGCCACGGACTTGCGCGCCCGTGTCACCACGGGTTTCTGACCGGTAATGGCCGTCATATCGCTGACGGCCCCATCCAGCAATTTGGCATTCTGGGCCGCCTCGCCAACACCCATATTGACCACGATCTTGCCAATCGCGGGCACCGCCATGACGTTTGAAATGCCCAGCTCTTTTTGCAGGGCGGGCCTTACTTCCGATGTGTATATTTCTCTCAGTCGAGCCATGACTTCTCCAGCACCTCTTCTAACGATCCAGCACTTCGCCGCATTTGCGGCAGGTGCGAACTTTACGCCCGTCTTCCAGCACCTTGACGCCCAGACGGACGCCCGCCTTGCATCCCGGGCAGTAGTATTGCACATTGGAAACGGCAATCGGCGCTTCCTTTTCAATAATGCCGCCCTTGCTGTTCTCAGACGGACGCGTATGGCGCTTTACCATATTCACCTTGGCCACCAGCACCCTGCCGTCACTCGCCAGCATGCGAATCACCTTGCCCCGCAGACCCTTGTCGCGGCCGGCGATCACAACCACTTCATCATCCCGGCGGATCCGTATTTTCACCATCGTGGACATGATCTTCTCCTAAAGAACTTCCGGCGCCAGGGAAATAATTTTCATATATCCCCTGGAGCGCAATTCACGCGTCACCGGGCCAAAAATGCGTGTACCTACCGGTTCACCCTGACTGGTCAGCAGCACCGCCGCATTCTGGTCGAAACGGATGGAGCTGCCATCGCTGCGGCGAAATTCCTTGGCGGTGCGAACCACCACGGCCTTCGCAACCTGGCCTTTTTTAACCTTGCCCCCCGGCATGGCATCCTTTACAGCGACGACGATAACATCGCCGATACGGGCATAACGGCGCCTGGAACCGCCCAGCACCTTGATACATGCAATACGCCTGGCGCCGGAATTATCCGCGACATCAAGTATGGTTTCGTTCTGAATCATGCCTGTCTCCGCTCAGTATTTTGGGCCGTTACAGCTGTTCGGCGCGGGTGACGATGGATGCAAGTCGCCAGCGCTTGCGGCGCGACAATGGCCTGGATTCCACTATACGTACGGTATCACCGATCCTGCACTCATTTTCGGCATCGTGGGCCAGGTATTTCTTGTGCGAACGTATCGTCTTGCGATACTGGGGATGCAGAAACTTGCGTTCAACCTGCACCACGACGGTTTTTTCGGCGCGGTTCGATATCACGGTGCCTTCCAGCACGCGCCTGTTGCTTTTGTTTTCACTCATGCCTCAACTCCCTGGCGGGCTCGCTCCGCCATCACTGTCTTGATGCGGGCAATCTCACGCCTGATCCGGGATGGCCGCGCCGTATTGGACATCTGCATCGTAGCCTGCTGAAAACGCAGCTTCATGGCCTCGGCCGCCAGTTCATCCATGCGGGACGCAAGTTCGGCGTCTGTTAAATCGCGTAACTGTTTTGCCTTGCTTATATTGCTCATCGGCCAACTCCACGTACCACAACCCTGGTGCGAATCGGCAATTTGGCCGCGGCCAGCCGCAGGGCCGCACGGGCCAGATCCTCGTCCACGCCATCCATCTCATACAGCACGCGACCCCTGCGAACCGCGGCCACCCAGTAATCCGGTGCGCCCTTGCCGGAACCCATGCGCACTTCGGCGGGCTTGGAGGATACCGGAAGATCGGGAAACATCCGGATCCAGATACGGCCCTGACGCTTGATATGGCGCGTCATGGCGATACGGGCAGCCTCAATCTGGCGCGCCGTAATACGGCCCGGCTCCATGGCCTTCAGGCCGTACTTGCCGAAATTCAGGCTGGCGCCCCGCGGGCTGATACCGCGCAGGCGCTGCAACTCCTTGTGATGCTTGCGCCAGCGAATCTTTTTTGGTTGCAACATGGCCGTCTACCCTCGTATTAAGCGCGTTCTTGTTCGGCTTCGCCGAGTTTCTCGCCCTTGAACACCCACACCTTGACACCGATTACGCCATAGGTTGTGTGTGCCTCGGCAAAACCATAATCAACATCGGCGCGCAGGGTGTGCAGCGGCACGCGTCCTTCACGGTAGCCCTCGGCGCGCGCAATTTCAGCCCCGCCAAGGCGACCGGCACAGGCAATACGCACGCCCTTGGCACCCATGCGCAGCGCACTTTGCATGGCCCGCTTCATGGCGCGGCGAAAGGCCACGCGCCGCTCAAGCTGAAAGGCGATATTCTCCGCTACCAGCTGCGCCTCGGCCTCGGCCTGACGCACTTCCATGATATAAACCTGTACGTCCTGGCCGGTCATGTGATTCAGTTCCCGCCGCAGGGCCTCGATATCCGCGCCCTTCTTGCCGATCACCACGCCGGGACGGGCCGTATGCACGGTCAGTTTCAGCTTGCCCGCCGGCCGCTCGATCATGATGCGGGACACATTCGCATGCTTTAACCGTTTCTTGACAAAGCCCCGCAGGCGGATGTCCTCCAGCAAGAGCGCGGCAAAATTCTTTTCCGCATACCATTGCGATTCCCAGCCCCGACTTATGCCGACGCGAAATCCAACCGGATTAACCTTTTGACCCATTCAATAACTCCCGTTTCTTCTCATCACAGCGTTCAACCACGTTCGCGCACGGCCACCATCAGATGGCTGCGGTGCTTGTAACGCCGGCGAATTCTTCCCATCCCCTTCGGACGCCAGCGTTTCAGTGTTTCACCGGCATCCACGCGGGCGGCTGAAACCATCAGCGCATCCACATCAAGACCGTGGTTCTGTTCGGCATTGGCGACCGCGGACTTTAATACCTTTTCCATCAGACGGGCACTTTTCTTCGGGGACAGGGCGAGTATGGCCAGCGCCCGTTCCACCGGCAGACCGCGAATCTGATCCGCCATCAGCCGCGCCTTCTGGGGGCTGATCTGGCTGTCTTTCGCCAATGCGCGTACTTCCTCAGACATCTTGCATTACCTCTTCGCTTTCCTGTCCGCCCCGTGGCCACGGTAGCTGCGCGTCGGGGCGAATTCGCCCAGCTTGTGGCCCACCATGTTTTCGGACACGAACACCGGAATAAATTTATTGCCATTGTGTACGGCGAAGTTCAGGCCGACAAAGTCCGGTGCAATGGTCGAACGGCGGGACCATGTTTTGATCACGCCTTTCTTGCCCTCCCGGGCGGCATCCACCTTCTTTTGCAGTGAATCCTCAATATAGGCTCCCTTTTTTAACGAACGCGGCATGAGGAACCCCTCCCGAAAACAGCCTTGCAACCGGCCGAGGTGATGTTTTCGATACGAATCATATAAATTTACCTCTGTTTGCGGCGGCGAATAATATCACGATCCGACGCCTTGTTTTTTCTGCGTGTCTTGTGTCCCTTGGTGGGAACGCCCCAGGGGGTCACCGGATGGCGGCCGCCGGACGTCCGGCCTTCGCCGCCGCCATGCGGGTGATCCACCGGATTCATGGCCACACCGCGAACGGAGGGGCGCAGGCCCAGCCAGCGGGAGCGTCCCGCCTTGCCGACCTTGCGGTTGGCATGATCGCCGTTGGCAAGCACGCCAAGCGTGGCCAGGCAGCGGGTATCCACGCGACGGAATTCTCCGCTCGGCAGCTTTAAGATGGCGCGCCCGCCTTCCTTGCCCATAAGCTGAACGCCGATGCCGGCGCTGCGCGCAAGTTGCCCGCCCTTGCCGGGCTTTAACTCCACATTGTGAAGCATCGTGCCCACCCGGATAGCGGCAATCCGCATGGCGTTGCCGGGGCGCATCTCCGCCTCCGGCCCGCTCATGACCGTATCGCCCGGGCGCAGGCCCTGCGGCGCCAGAATGTAGCGCTTGTCGCCGTTATTGAATATCACCAGCGCAATGAAGGCGCTGCGGTTGGGATCGTATTCAATCCGTTCAACCCGACCCGGAACACCGAAATTGTCGCGCCTGAAATCCACCACGCGATACAACTGCTTGTGACCGCCGCCGCGATGCCGGGAAGTCACGCGGCCGTGATTATTGCGACCGCCGCTCTTGGTCAAACCCCGGGTCAGACCGCGCTCCGGCCGGCCCTTGTGCAGGTCCGGATTCAGTACCGCCACGCGCCCTCGTGAGCCGTTTGTCGTCGGTTTCAACCCCTTCAAAGCCATCTCGTCATCCCTCTTCCGACACTTCCAGTGATTGCCCCTCCGCCAGGCGCACGATCGCCTTGCGATAGCCCGGACGGCGTCCGGCATGCGCCCCGCGGCGCTTGGGCTTGCCGGGCATGTTGATCATCTGCACCCTGGCCACATCCACCTCGAAAATCGTTTCCACCGCACGCTTGACCTGCTGCCGGGTTGCGTGGCGCGCCACGCGAAAGCTGTACTGATTGGCGGAACCCTGGGCCGCGTAACTTTTTTCGGTCACCACCGGGCGCCGCAGTATGCTGAAATCATTAAACGTCGCACTCATGCCAGACGTCCCTCCAGTTTCTCAACCGCCGCGGCCGTCAGCACGAGCCGGTCATATTTCAGCAGATCGTGCAGGTTAATCTGGCCGTCAAGCACCACCTTGGCGTTCGGTACGTTGCGTCCGGACAACAAAACTTCCCGATTTTCCCCACCCAGTACGATCAGGCCGCTATCTACTTCCAGCGCCCGCATCACCTGAACGAAGTCGCGTGTGCGGATGGCCTTCATCTCAAACTTGTCCAGCACGGTGAGCCGCCCGTCGCGCAGATGCGCGGAAAGCGCCATGCAAAGCGCACGGCGGCGCTCCTTCCTGTTGATCCGCGTCTCATAGGAGCGTGGAGAAGGCCCGTGCGCCACGGCCCCGTGACGCCATTGAGCCGCCCGCGTGGAACCCTGACGCGCCCGCCCCGTGCCCTTCTGTTTCCATGGCTTCCTGCCGCCGCCGGAGACTTCCGAACGGCCCTTGGTCTTGTGCGTACCGGCGCGCTGCGCGCTCGCCAGCCCCACATAGACCCGGTGTATAAACCCGGCATCAAGCTTCAGCCCAAATACGGCATCATTCAGTTTCCGCTTGCCAACCTGCTTGTTGGACTGATCGACAATCGTGACCTCAGGCATCTTAAGCCCCCTTCACTGCCGGCCGCAATTCAACCAGGCCCTGCTTCGGCCCCGGCACCGCACCCCTGACCAGGATACGGCCGTATTCGGTATCCACGCGCACGATCTCCAGGTTCTGCGTCGTCACGCGTGAGGCCCCGTAGTGACCGGGCATTTTCTTGCCCGGAAACACACGCCCCGGCCACTGGCACTGACCGGTGGATCCCATCTGACGATGGGTTTTCTCGGCGCCGTGGCTGGCGCGGCCACCGGCAAAATCGTAGCGTTTCATTACCCCGGCAAACCCGCGTCCCCTGGACGTGGCGGATACATCCACCTTCTGTCCGGCCTCAAACATTTCCGCGGTCAGTTCCTGTCCGACGGTAAACGTCTCACCGGACACAAGGCGAAACTCCCTCAAGCCGCCCATCGCATCCTGACCCTGCCTGGCATAATGCCCCTGGGCGGGGCGGGACTGCCTTCGCAGCGGTGCGCCAAAGCCAACCTGTATGGCGTCATAGCCGTCCTTTTCCGAGCTTCGCAGCGCGATTACCCGGCATGGCTCCACATTCAGCACCGTGACCGGCACGGCCGCGCCATCCTCGCTAAAAATTTGCGTCATGCCCGCTTTGCGGGCGATCAATCCTGCAGCCATCGTTATCTCCCGGGACAGAACACTATAGCTTGATCTCAACGTCCACGCCGGACGGAAGATCCAGTTTCATCAGCGCATCAACGGTTTGCGGCGTCGGACTGTCAATGTCCAGCAGCCGCTTGTGCGTGCGAATCTCAAACTGCTCACGCGAATCCTTGTCCTTGTGCGGACTTCTGATTACGCAATATTTCTGAATCCGCGTCGGCAACGGAATCGGACCGCGCACATTGGCCCCGGTGCGCTTCGCCGTGGACACAATGTCCGCCGTACTCTTGTCCAGAATACGGTGATCGAACGCCTTCAATCGGATACGAATTGTTTCGGCAGCCACAAAAGCCCCCCTACTTGATAATTTCGGTCACGACGCCGGCGCCGACCGTACGGCCGCCCTCGCGAA
>CAZVLQ010000028.1:0-18564 GCA_964628185.1 uncultured Zetaproteobacteria bacterium
ATGGCCTCAAGCAACGCGCATACGGATGGATCATCATCCACGATCAGCACGCGCGGAGGAGCCCCGGGCGCGCGGGTATCGGTGGAAAAGCCGTGCTCCCGCATGAAGCTGTGCAATGCCTCCTCGGGAATGCGCCAGTGACCGCCGGGGGTTTGAATGCCCCGTAAATCCCCGCTGGCAATCCAGCGCTTGATGGTATTTAAGCCCACGCCGAGCACGCGTGCGGCTTCGCCTGTCGTTACGTAATCCATATGTACCCCCTTGATTGGAAGTATAGATGGACACTATGGATAATTCAAGCACTTTGGACGGTTTAAAATCAGGAGCCAGTCGTCAGCCGTCAGTAGGCAGTCTACAGCCTGCTGCCTTTTGCCAATACAACCCGCGGGAACAACCTTTGCCGCACCCAAAACCACATAATACGCCGCAGCCGAGCTTGAATGCGCTTCCCGCGCCCGTAGAAGAAGAAACACAGGGCCGGATTCGAGCGGCAGCCTGCCAGGCTGCGCGCACTTAATGGCGGAGTTTTCTCAACACCTTTTCGCTATCCTTCCTGTTGGTAATGGCCAGGATAACCACTTTCCGCGCAAGGATGCGATAATAGGCCCGGAAATCGCCGCTGCGCATTCGATAGAGTGGTGGTTTGAATCCTGTCAGCTTTTTTATTCTGGATTTACCCAAAGGAAACGGGGATGACTCCAGGTATATTTGTATATTACGGGCAAGCTGGATTGCGGCATCCACTTCAAGCCTTTCGATGTCCCGCTGCGCCGGAGGACTGAATATGACCTCAAACCTGTTTTCCGGCACGGCGCTTTTCCAATTGATCAATCAGCGCATCAGCAGCAATGCCGCCGCTGGCGCTGTATTCAGCGTATGCATGTTCGATTCTTTTCTTAAAGGCAGGGTCGTTCTCGATAAGGTGATCGGCGAGATCGTCCTCCGTTATATGGTGGAGGATGGCCCTGGGCTTTCCGTAGGCCGTAATGATGATATCTTCCTTTTCGGACTCGCTTAGAATGTCCATGGTTTTTTGCTTGAGTTCTTTAACGCCTGCGAAGCGCATGGGAAGCCTCCTTCAATTTGTTGCACTAAAGTGTAACAGTTGTCATGCGGGATATCAATGAAAGAAGCACTGAAATGTGGGGTGCTGAATAGTTACGCCGGTTATAGCCCTCAGCCCTCAGCCCTCAGCCCTCAGCCCGTATCACCACCATCTTTTCCTGGCTCATTTCAAGCATGGCCGAATGGATGCCTTCGCGCCCCAGCCCCGAGTCCTTGACGCCGCCGTAGGGCATATGATCCACACGATAGGTGGGGAAGTCGTTGACCACCACGCCGCCTGTATCCAGATGATCAACGGCATATTGAATATGGCGGAAATCATTGCTGAAGATGGCCGCCTGAAGGCCGAAATCGGACGCATTGACCCGGCCTATCGCATCTTCCAGCTCATCAAAGGCAACGACGGTGACCACGGGACCAAAAACTTCTCCGCGGCAGATTTGCATGTCTTCTTTCACCCCGGTGATCACCGTCGGTTCGATCACGTTGCCGCTGCCGAGATCGAGCCGCCTGCCGCCACAGGCGATGCCGGCGCCGGCGGCTACGGCTTCCTCGATCCATGCCATGATGCGCTCCGCCGCCTGCGCATTGATTACAGGCCCGACCACCACGTCACTTTTCCGCGGGTCACCGACCTTCATGGCACCGGCTTTACCTATCAGATTTTCCAGGAAGGAATCCAGTATGCCGGCATGGACGTAGATGCGCTGAACGGCAATGCAGGACTGGCCGGCCTGGGCAAAGCCACCGAGTGCGCAGCGTTCGGCCGCCCAGCCAATATCCGCCGATGCATCTACGATTGTTCCGGAATTCCCCCCCAGTTCCAGAATAACGCTCTGCCTGTCAGCCTTCTTCTTCAGGGCCCAGCCCGTTTGTGGGCTGCCGGTAAAGCTGATCATCCTGATGTCTTTGCCTTGCAAAAGAAACGATACATCCTCGTGCCGCATCGGCAACACATTCAGGCCGCCGGCCGGAACGCCGGCCTCACTGGCAATGCGGGCCATGATGAGCGCCGAAATCGGCGTGTTGCTCGGCGGCTTGATCAGGATCGGGTTGCCCACGGCCAGGGCCGGAGCAACCTTGTGCGACACGAGATTGAGGGGGAAGTTGAATGGGCAGATGCCCAGGATCGGGCCGACGGGTTCGCGGCGAGTGTATCCTTCATAGCCGCCGCCGCGCTCCATGCCATCCATGGGAATCCGTTCACCGCGGAACCTTTTGGCTTCTTCGGCCGCCCATGACAATACCGACAGCGTGCGCGCCACCTCTTGCTCGGCAAATATTTTGGGTTTTCCGCCCTCCAGAATAAGCGCATCCACGATCTCGCAATGCGCACTCTGAACACCGACCCGCATTTGCTCAAGAAGTCCGGCCCGCTCAAAACGGGTCATTTTCCTCAGATCGGAAAAGGCTTTTTTACATCCACGCAGCGCTTCTTTCACCTGCTTTCGGCCTGCGACGGATACTGTTGCCACCGGCGATCCATTGAAGGGATTGATCACTTCAATGTTGTCCGCTCCCTCCCGAGCTTCTCCATTGATCCACAGATAGAAATTTGGCACCCTGGGCATGGTTCCGTACTCCTCGACTGGTACGACCGTTTTCATGATTGTAGCATGTTTTAATCCTGCACGTAGCCAGCCATGCGGTCCGCCGCTACACTGCCGCCCGATGTCCATTCCTGCCGCGGCCCAGCTATATATTCGCAACTTCTCCATTATTGCCCATATTGATCATGGCAAATCCACGCTGGCGGATCGCCTGATTGAACGAACGGGTGCGCTTTCCGAACGTGAAATGAAAAAACAGGTGCTGGATTCAATGGATCTGGAGCAGGAACGGGGCATTACCATCAAGGCCCAGACGGCGAGCCTTGCATACAGGACCGTGGACGGGGAGACCTGTACGCTGAATCTGATTGATACACCGGGGCATGTTGATTTCGCCTATGAGGTGTCGCGTTCATTGCAGGCCTGCGAAGGCGCGCTTCTTGTGGTGGACGCAAGCCAGGGCGTTGAGGCGCAGACGCTGGCCAATGTCTGGCTGGCGCTGGAGAACGACCTTGAAATTATTCCGGTCATCAACAAAATTGATTTGCCCTCCGCCGATATCGAAGGCGTTCGCCGCCAGATTGAGGAGGTGATCGGGCTGAATGCCGCTGACGCCATCGCCGTGTCGGCCAAGACCGGCGAGGGCGTTGATACGATTCTCGAAGCCATCGTGCGGCGCATACCCCCGCCGGCTGGCCGTGGCGAAGACAGACTTAGGGCGCTGGTCGTGGATTCATGGTTTGATACCTATGTAGGCGCTGTAGCCCTGGTGCGCGTGTTCGATGGTATCATTCACAAAGGCGACAGGGTGCGCCTGATGTCCACCGGCTCGAGCTGTGAGGTTCAGGACGTGGGCGTATTTTTGCCACAGCCGGCGTCCCGCGAAGCCCTGCATCCGGGGGAAGTCGGATTTCTTGTGGGTGGCATCAAGCAGTTGACCGACCTGAAGGTTGGGGACACTGTGACCCATGAGCGCAACGGTGCGGATTCGCCGTTGCCCGGCTTCCGCGAGCCGAAGCCGATGGTATTTGCCGGTATCTACCCGGTGGATTCCGGTGATTACGCCGAGTTGCGCGGTTCCCTGGAGCGATTAAACCTGAACGACCCGGCCTTTACTTTCGAACCGGAGAATTCATCCGCTTTGGGCCTCGGCTTCCGCTGCGGATTCCTTGGCATGCTACACATGGAAATTGTGCAGGAACGGCTGGAACGTGAGTATGGCCTTGATCTGATCACGACGGCGCCCTCGGTGATTTACCGGGTAACAATGACGGATGGCACGATGCGCGAATTTTCCAACCCCAGCGAATTCCCTGATGCGACCCGCATCGAAAAAATCGAGGAACCGGTCGTAACGGCCAACATTTTTACGCCGCACGACTACGTGGGTGCACTGATGAAGCTGTGCCAGGAGCGCAGGGGCGTGCAGAAGGATATGAAGTTCATTTCGGATGACCGCGTGATGCTGACGTATGCGCTGCCGCTTGCTGAAATGGTAATCGATTTTTATGATCGCCTCAAATCCATTTCGCGCGGTTATGCCTCCATGGATTATGAGCTGGCGGGGTTTGCCGCCGATAATGTGGTCAAACTGGATATCCTTGTACATGGCGAGGCGGTGGATGCATTGAGCCTGGTCGTGCATCGTTCCGTTGCCGAGTCCCGGGGCAGGGAACTGGTTAAAAAATTGCGCGAACTCATCCCGCGCCAGCAATTCGACGTGCCCTTGCAGGCGGCGATCGGCGGTCGTATCTTGGCGCGCGAAACCGTCAAGGCCGTGCGTAAAAATGTGACGGCCAAATGCTATGGCGGTGATATCACGCGCAAACGCAAACTGCTGGAGAAGCAGAAAGCGGGAAAAAAGCGGATGAAAGCCATTGGCAGCGTACAGGTGCCGCAGGAAGCATTTCTGGCGGTGCTCAAGCTGGGAGAGGGTAAATAAATGTCCAGAAAAAAGCCGGTATGGCGTGAATGGGGCGAATCACTACTGGTGGTGGCCATCATCGCTATTGTAATCCGCAGTTTTGTCGTGGCGCCGTTCAAGATACCCTCGTCCAGCATGGTGCCGACACTGGATGTCGGTGATTACATTTTTGTTTTGCGCTATCCTTATGGCCTGCGTATTCCGTTCACCGACATGCAGTTCTTTCCACATGCACCGGAGCGGGGCGATGTGGCCGTGTTTGATTTTCCCGAGGACCGCAGCAAGGATTATATCAAGCGTATCATTGGCCTGCCCGGCGATGATATCCGCTATGAAAAAAACAGACTGTATGTCAACGGTGTGGAAATGCCGCTGAAAAAACTGGGCGTTCGCACCTATTTTCTTTCGGATGGGGAAGCGGATGTATCCGGGTTGTATGAAGAGCTTCTGGTCAGGCTGAAGCATCAGGTGCTGCGCAAGGCTTTTTCCATTCGGGACGGGGAATGGAAGGTCCCGCCGGGCCATTACTTCGTGCTCGGAGATAATCGAAACAACTCCCGGGATTCACGTTTCTGGGGCTTTGTCCCCCAATCCTACCTCGTCGGTCACGCCGTGATCGTGTGGTGGTCCTGGGATGCGCACAGGGGCGCCGTGCGCTGGGATCGCATTGGCCACCTTGTGCACTAGGAGCCTGTCGGACTATTCATGAATGCTGATTTGCTGAAGCTGGAAACAGTGATTGCTTATCGCTTTCATAACCATCATTTGTTTGAACAGGCGTTGACGCATCGATCCGCTTCAACCTGGCACATGGAACGCCTGGAATTTCTGGGTGATGCCGTGCTGGGCGTGGTGATTGCCGCCGAACTGTATGACCGCTTTCCACGTGCCAGCGAGGGCGATCTGTCCCGCATGCGCGCGGTGCTGGTTTGCAGGGACGGGCTCCTGAATGTCGCCAGGGCGTGGGAGCTGTCTTCCTTCCTCCGCGTAGGCGCCGGGGAACGCCGGCAGGGTGGCGGGCTCAAGTCCGCTTCCATTGCGGCCAATGCCGTGGAGGCGCTTGTCGGTGCGGTCTTTCTGGACGGCGGTTGGGAAGAGGGGCGAAGGATTGTTCTTGGAGCATGGGAGGCCATGCTGGATCAGGTGGCTTCGGCCGATACGCTGGATGCCAAAACACGGTTGCAGGAATATACCCAGGCGCAGGGTCTGGGGCTGCCGAAATACATTGTGCGCGACCATGGCAGGGAATGTCCGCTGCGTTTTGAAGCCGAATGCCACATCAGCGGCAAGCTGGCTGGCAGAGGTGCGGGTGAGCGAAAAAAAATCGCGGAAATGAAAGCGGCCGAACAGGCGTGGGAATGCCTGAAAGCGAAAAATAGTGAATCGTGACCGGTGATTGATGAAACCTGTTTTTATCCTCTGTCCCCTGACATCCGAGCCCTGTCCCCTGGCATTGACAATCCGTTTATAGCGTCCGATGCTTGGGTAGTTATGCGTGTTATTTTTGTGACTGTGTTACTCTTCCTTGCCGCATGTGCGACCACGCCGCCGGTACAGGAGATGGCTGCCGCGCGGTCGGCGATCAGCACGGCGAAGAGTCTCCCTGACGGCGGCTCCGAGGCCGCGGCCTCGCTGAAGAGCGCCGAGCAGGCGCTGGAAGAGGCTGCGCGCTCCATTGAGAACGAGGGTTATGGCCAGGCGCGCCGCCTTGCTATCAAGGCGCGGCAGCGGGCTCAGCGAGCGGCCAGGCTCAAACAAAGCGGACGGTGATACCGGATACTCACGCCCGGTGCAGATCCAGTGATAGAAATACAAGAGGGAATTCATGAGTAAGCCGAAAATTTGCGCACCATCGTCAGGAAAAAAAATCAGGTTGGGAAAAAACGGCAAGCTGGTCGTACCCGATCAACCCATTGTTGTGTTTATCGAAGGCGATGGCATTGGCCCGGATATCTGGCGCGCAACGCGGCGCATGCTGGATGCAGCCGTGGAGAAGGCCTATGCGGGTCAGAGAAAAATTGCCTGGATGGAGGCCTTTGCCGGTGAAAAGGCATGGAATCTTTACGGCAAGACGGATGATGCCTGGCTACCGGCCGAGACGCTGGATGTCTTCCGTAAATATCTGATCGGGCTCAAGGGCCCGTTAACCACGCCGATCGGTGGCGGCATGACGTCACTGAACGTAGCCCTGCGCCAGACGCTGGATCTGTACGTCTGTCTGCGGCCGGTCAAATATTACCGGGGCGTGCCCAGCCCGGTACGGCGCCCGGAAGATGTTGATATGGTCATTTTCCGTGAAAACACGGAAGACATCTACGCCGGCATTGAATGGCCGGAAGGGTCGGCCGAAGTCGCGAAGGTCCGTGATTTTCTCATCAATGAAATGGGCGTGACCCGGATTCGTTTCCCGGAGACATCCGGTATCGGGATCAAGCCGGTGAGCCGGGAAGGCACGGAACGCCTGGTGCGCGCCGCCATCCATTATGCGATCGACAATAAACTGAAATCGGTGACGATGGTCCACAAGGGCAACATCATGAAATATACCGAAGGCGCTTTCCGCAACTGGGGCTATGAGCTGGCCAGGCGCGAGTTTGATGCCGAGGAGATGGATGGCGGGCCATGGTGCAGATTACCGAACGGTATCGTGATCAAGGATGCAATTGCCGATATTGCGCTGCAACAGGTGTTGACGCGGGCCAGGGAGTTTGACGTGATCGCCACGCTGAACCTGAACGGCGATTATCTTTCCGATGCGCTGGCCGCGCAGGTCGGGGGTATCGGTATCGCACCCGGCGCGAATATCAATTACGACACCGGCCACGCAATTTTCGAGGCGACGCACGGCACGGCACCCAAATACGCCGGCAAGAACATGGTGAATCCATCGTCCATGACGCTTTCCGGAGCCATGATGCTCCGCTACATGGGCTGGCCGGAAGCGGCCGATCTGATTGAGAAAGGAATTACCGGTGCTATCGGGGCCAGGACCGTCACCTATGACTTCGAGCGCCTGATGGAGGGGGCAACGCGATTGTCCACTTCGGAATTTGCCGATGCCGTCATCACATATATGAATAATCACGAGGGCGCCACCGAAGCCGATCAATACGATCTGCTGGCTGCCCGGTTCAAGGAATTATTCGAAGCCGGCGCGGGAAAAAGCGGAGAGTTTGCCCAGGCGGCCCTGGAAAAGGCTCGCCAACAACTGACCGCCGCCGGTACGTTCAGCGAGGAGCAGGGGCAAAAGTTGAAAGGGCTTCTGGAACGGGATTTTTCACAGATGGCGGTGTCCATGCGGGATGAGGCCAGGGAACGTTTGAATCCCGCCAGGCTTGGCGCGGGCGCTCTGGCATCCATTTCGTCCCTGCTGCATGCCGCAAGTTCCGCTCTCTCCGATGCGGCCGTTCGCGCCGACAAGGTGCTCATCTGCCGCTCAGGTGAGGTGACGAGCGCGGGCGCGCTGACCTGTAACGCCTGCGGACACGAGATTCACATGAAGAGGACCGGCCGCATACCTCCATGCCCGAAATGCCATGCCACGAAGTTCAGGAAGGGTTACTAATCTGAGCAGTTACGATATGTGCGTAGCCTGAGGACGGGCGGCGGCTCGATAACCTCATGCGCGTATTGTTGATAGAAGATGACCCCAGACAGGCGGAGTTTATTGTCCATGGGCTGCGGCAGGAAGGCGCCTGTATCGATCACGCCGCGGACGGAGAGGAAGGCCTGCACTGGGCGGTTTCCGCGCCCTATGACATTCTCATTATAGATTTGATGCTGCCAAAGCGCGATGGTCTCAGCCTCATTCACGAACTTCGGGGCAGGGGCAATACCACGCCGATTCTGGTTTTGAGCGCCAGGAATTCTGTGGATGACCGGGTACGCGGATTACAGTCGGGCGGTGATGATTATCTGGTCAAGCCCTTCGCATTTTCCGAGCTGGTGGCCCGTATTCAGGCCCTGTACCGGCGTGCGACCGGCTTATCCGAGCCCTCCAGGATCAGCGTGGGCGATCTCAGAATTGATTTACTGCGCCGCAAGGTTTTTCGCGGCTCAAGGCACATTGATCTTCAGCCGAGGGAACTGGCCCTGCTTGAATATCTGGCGAGAAATGCCGGTCGTGTGGTATCCAGAACCATGATCATGGAACATGTCTGGGACTATAATTTTGATCCTCAGACCAATGTTGTGGAAGCGCGTATTTCACGCCTGCGTGAAAAGGTGGACCGCCCCTTTGCCAGGCCGTTGATTCATACCGTACGCGGTATCGGCTATGTGCTGGAAGACCGCTCCTGAATGTTCAGAACCCTTCGTTTCAGGCTGACGCTGTGGCACGCCATGGTTTTCGGCGGTGTGGCTTTAGGGGTATTCGGGTTTGCATATGTCACGGTTTCCAATCAGTTACTGGCGTCTATTAGTGAAGATTTACAGGATACGGCGCGGGAATTCACGGACCTGTACCGGACGGGCAGTATCAAGTCTCTCCGGGATGAGATATCCAGAGAAGCGCTATCGCACGAAGATAACAGTTTTTTCACCCGTGTCATTGATGCAAGCGGCAGGGTCGTAGTTCAATCCGTTCCTCGGATGTGGACACGCCCTTTGCCCGAGCCGGAGCATGGCAAGCGCACAGAGCAATGGTTTGATGTGGTCGTCAACAAGAAGGGCGATACGGCAAAGCTCATGGCTGCCCCCACCCGGGATCACGGGTGGATTCAGGTGGGGCTGTCGTTACATGAACATCAGGTGCGGCTACAGAAAATTCGGCGGGGGTTTGGCTGGGCGCTGCTTGTAACCGTCCTGGCGGGCATCATGACCGGCTGGCGGCAGGTAAGCAGGGCCCTGGCGGGTGTGGACCAGGTGCGCCGGGCGGCTATTGACATTGGCGACGGAGCTATTGATCGGCGCCTGGAACTGGGCGGGCATGGGCAGGAACTGGTTGAACTGGCTGATGCCTTTAACGTCATGCTGGACAAGATACAGCGCCTGCTGGGTGAGATGAGGGATGTAAGCGACAACATTGCGCATGACCTCAGGACTCCCATCACACGTATTCGCGGCATGGCCGAAGCAGGTCTTCTGGCGCGGGCCGGGCCTGAATCGGAACATCGGGAAATGATGGCGGCGACCATTGAAGAGTGCGATCGCCTGACCGCCATGATCAATACCATGCTGGAAATTGCTCAAACGGATTCAGGCGTCATGCAACCGGACCGGAGGAAGATTGATCTGGCGAAACTTGTGCGAGAAGCCTGCGAGCTTTTTATGCCTGTAGCCGAGGATGCCGGTATTAAAATGCAACTCGAATTACCGGAAGTACCGCTTACGATGATGGCCGATGAGGCGCGTTTACAACGAATGATTGCCAATTTATTGGACAATGCCATCAAATTTACCGAACGTGGAGGGCAGGTCGCCGTGAACGCCCGCAAGAAAGGGTATCAGATCATCCTGACCGTGGCTGATACCGGTATCGGCATTTCAGAAAGGGATATGCCGCATATTTTTGACCGCTTTTATCGATCCGACCGTAGTCGAAGCAGCCCCGGCAACGGCCTGGGCCTGGCCTACGCCAGGAGCCTGGCCAGGGCGCACGGTGGTGATATCCGTATCGAAAGCCGGCCAGAGCGGGGAACGAAAGTCGTTGTCATGCTTCCCGAGGGTAACAGGAGGTTCCTTACATCTTGAATTATTTGATGCGTTGGCTTCTCTTCCTTGCGATGTACATGCCGATATCGGCATGGGCCACGGTTCAGGTGGAAGGGGTGTCGGTGCCGGTGCGCACCGTTGTTGACGGGCAGATGCTTATGCTGAACGGGGCCGGTGTTCGATCGGTATTTATCTTTGATATTTATGTCGCCGCGCTTTATCTGCCTGAACGAACGGGTGATGCGCGATATGTTGTGCGTGAGGAACGACCCGTGCGGGTGAGCTTGCATTTTCTTCGTGGCGGCGCAGGACGGGGATTGTTCGCCAGAGGCTGGAGGTCGGGATTTGAACACAATCAGTCACCCGCCGACATGACAAGGCTGGAAACCCGCCTCAAACGGTTCAATGCCATGTTCTCCGAAGTCGGCAAGGGTGATGTATTTACGTTTGATTTTCTGATGGATCATTCGACCCGAATCAGCATCAATGGCGTACGGCGGGGCATGATTTCGGGCTCGGATTTTCAACGCGCCCTGCTCGGCGTCTGGCTGGGAAAATATCCGGCCGATCAGTCCCTGAAAAGGGCGATGCTGAAAAGCGAGTCTTCCTGATCCGGCGGAGCCGCAACCGGGGAAGAAAAGATCGAACCGCGAATACACGCGAATGAACTCGAATAAATGGCAGGGCAAGCCACACTGCCAACCGTCCTGATGAACAACATGACCGGATCGTCATGTTGGGGTCAGCTTCCGGTAAGGTTATGCAATTAATGTTTCCGGATTTTTACAACAGTAAATGGAAGCCCCAAAAAATTCCAGGGAGAAAAAGTGATGATTGATATTGCCCATATTCACCCCATGCTGGTGCATTTTCCACTGGCCCTGTTTCCAGTGGTTCTGGGGATTCAGCTATTTGCCCTGATCAGGGGGCAGGGGCTGTTCGGCCGGGGTAGTGCGCAGGATTCCGCCATGGTTTTACTGGTGTTGGCCGCCGCCGCCGCGGTTGCCGCCGCCATGTTTGGTGATACGGCACTGGACAAGGCCGTATCCTCCGGCGTGCCTTCCTCGCTTCTGGAAAGTCATGAAGACCTGGGTCAGGTCAGTGCCGTCCTGCTTGTGCTGATGGCGCTTGCGGGAGGCTGGCTATTCAGGCGCCGGGTGGTATCCATGAAAGCCGGCTGGGCCTTCTGGCTGGCAGGCGTCGCCGTCCTTGTCGTGTTGATCATCACGGCCTGGCATGGGGGCCATCTGGTCTATGATCTGGGCGTCAACGTCAATATCAAGGGCCGTTGAGCGCGCGCTGCATCAATTCAGCGGGAGGGGCATGAACACTTACCGATACAGGGCAAGGCTTGCCTGCTCCTGTACCGGAGCGGTTCTCTTTCTGGGCGCCTGCGCCACCTATCATCCTCAGCCTCTGGATCCGTCGTCCGGCCTTGCTTCATCGCCCGGGCAGTTGCAATTGCAGGTCAGGGAAGGTGGACATCCCGAATTACCCCGGGCATGGCGGGATCGCACCGTGAACGTGGGTGACGGCCTGGATGAAACGGAAGTGGCCCTGCTTGCCGTGCTGAACAGCCCGATGCTGCGTGCCGCTCGCATGCAATCAGGTGAGGCCCGGGCCCGGCTCATCAGGGCGGGATTATTGCCCGATCCGCAATTCAGCACGTCTTTTGACTTTCCCACCGGCAACGATCCTTCGCTGGTCTCAGGCTACAATTTCGGGCTCGGCATTGATCTTCAGTCCCTGATCACACGTGGCGCCAGAAGAAGCGTTGCCATGGAACAGGCACGGGCCACTTATCTTCATATCCTGTGGCAGGAGTGGCAGGTCATCCAGCAGGCTCGCATGCTTTATCGCCGTATCCTGCTGCAACAGCGGCAAATTACCGTGCTTGATGAGCGCTTGCGCCAGACACGGACGACACTGACAGGACAGGAACTCTCCCTGGTCCGGGGCAACGCTACACTGGATCAGCAGGCCCTGGCTCTGGCACCGGTTATGAATGCACAATCCGACCTTGTTGAAGCCCGACGCCAGTATAATGTCAGCCGGCATGATCTGGCGTTGCTGACAGGCTTGTCACCGGAAGTTGCGTTGCCTTTGCTCCCGCCCGCCCCGAATAATGCGGCCTGGCTTCAGGCGCCTCCGCCCATTGCAACGGTGCGTACCCGGTTTAAGACGCTGGTCAAAAGGCGGCCTGATCTGCTGGCGCTCAAGGCCGGATATCGCGCCCAGGAGGCCAATGTCCGCCTGCAAATTCTCTACCAGTTTCCCGGCTTCACGATTGGCGCCAATCGCCTGCGTGATACCGGTGGCGTCTGGACGCTGGGGCCGTTTGTCAATCTTAATTTACCTGTTTTCAATGCAAATCGGGGTCACATCGCCATTGCTCGCGCCACCCGGGCCCGGTTGCATGCCGTATTTTCATGGCGGTTGCAATCAGCGCAGGTGCAGGCAAGTAAAACGGCCAGTGATCAGTCGCTTGTATACCGGGAGTGGCGGCAGTTGACGACAAGTCTTCCCAAACTGGAATCCACATACAGGCGTGTAAAACTGGCCTTGCAGGCGGGAGAGGTGAATATGCTGACATTCACGACCATCCGTAACGCGTATTTCTCCCAGCGCATGAAGGCGCTACGGCTTGAGCAGGCCGTGGCTGAGCAGCAGGTTGCCCTCGAAACCTTACTGGCCAGCAGTCTTCCGGTCCCTGATCCGAGACAGGAAAGTGTGGCGCGGCCATGACAACAAAACCCGCCAGTTCAATCTCTGTAATGGTCTTATGGGCGCCCATGTTGAGTTTGCTTTCGGCATTTTCGTATGCCGGGGAAATCATCCCGCCCGCATCCGTTCCGGTGGTTTCCGTACGGATGCATACATTTCACCGGTCAATTCCATGGTTTGGTCAAGTGGAAAGTCGGCGGGCGGTACAGATCGCCGCCCGCGTTTCCGGCCGGATAAAGGCCGTTAAAGTGAAGGATGAAGCGCCGGTGCATAGCGGTGATGCGCTGTTCGTGCTGGGCGGCCGTATGGTTGACAGCCGCCTGCATGATTTACAAACGCAGCTTGATCAGGCGCGTAAGGCGGTGGAGCTTGCCGGGCGCAACCTTAAGCTCAAACTTGCCCAGCGCCGCGCATCACTGGCCACCCGTGAACAGGTGAATATTAGCAAGATGGCCCTGGCCGGGGCGCGCACCCGGGCTTCCAGCGTCCGGCAGGCTCTGATCTCGTATTCGGCCGCCATCCGCATCATGGCGCCGATAGATGGCGTGTTAACCTCCCGGCGGGTGCGTCAGGGACAGTATGTGACGGCTGGCATGCCGCTGGCGCGCATTGTGAACCCGGATGATGTGCGCATTCTCGCCACGCTGTACGAGGCGGATCGTATCTCCCTTCAGGGCATGGACGCGACGGTGGTCGAAGGCAGACACCGGCCGATCATCTCGAGGGTGTCCCGCATCATGCCGGAACGTACGGTAACGGGTGCCAGCCGGATATGGATTGAGGGTACGGCACTACGGGAGTTTGCGCCCGGCATGCCGGTGCATGGTATGGTTCTCCTGCCTACATACCATGCACTTGCGGTTCCCGCCGTCGCTATTGCGCGCAATGAAAAAGGCGAGGCGTTCGTGTTCGTTAAAACTGCCCGGGGTTTTCGTACGCAACGGGTACTTACGGGACTCCGCGATCATGCATGGGTGGAGATTCTCTCCGGACTGAAAGACGGTGAGCTGGTACTTGCGTCCGGTGCCTACGAACGCCTTTACCGGAGCTTTAGCAAGATATACCGGGCGCCGGATTGATGCTGGAGCGTTTGCTCCATGCACTGATGCGCAGGCCTCTGATGCTGGGGCTCGCTCTGCTTGTTCTTGTCGTCTTCGGAATGCGCGGATGGATGCGCATGCCGGTGGATTTGCTGCCCCGTCTGGATGTGCCGGTCGTCAACGTCATCACCCATCTGACGGGCGCGAGTTCCGAGGACATTGATCTGTTGGTAACGCGCCCGCTCGCCGCCCGGATGCAGGGGATACAGGGCGTTCACAGCGTGGTGTCCACTTCGGCGCAGGGTATTTCCCGGATCAGCGTTCAGTTTGACTGGGGGACGAAGGTCTCCGATGCGCGCCAGCTTGTACAGGCGCGGCTCTCGCGTCTGGCACCGGTGCTGCCACCCGGTGCTCGTTTCAGGCTGGAAAATATCGGCACGACATTACAGCAGGTGGCGGGATATGTGATTACCGGTCCGGGTGATCCGGTCATGTTGTCCAATGCCGTTCGCTACAGGCTGGCGCCGCGGTTGCTGAATACGGACGGCGTTTCTTTCGTGGATGTTCTGGGTGGTGAGCAGCGAGCCTGGATCGTCAGCCTCAAACCGCAAAGCCTGGCACGCCTGCATCTGCGAATAGCGGCGGTGGCCGACGCCCTGGGTCGGGCGAACCGTATTCAGGTGGCGGGGTTTCTGAGCCGGGGTGGCAGGGAGTTGCTGGTGCGGGGCGATGGCCGCTTCATGCGTCTGGAAGAATTGAGGAAGTTTGCTATCGCGAAGCTGGCCGGAAGGCCCGTTTTGCTGGCGGATGTGGCCGATATCCATGCCGGCCGGGCGCCCAGACACTATATTGTGCATGGCGACGGCAAGCCGGCGATCGCATTGCTGGTGCGCAAACAGCCCGGCGCCAGTTCCCTGGCCGTGGTCCACGCCATTGATGCGAACATGGCGCGCTTGCGGAGCCTGCTTCCCCGGGGCACCAAAATCAGGCAATTCTACGATCAGTCTGAAGTCATTGCAGCGGCCAAAAGAGAAATATCCCGGGATTTGATACTGGCGGCGGCCCTGGTGGGGCTGGTCCTGTATGCGTTCATGGGGGCGGCGTGGCCCACGTTTGTGGTTGCCCTGACGATTCCGGTCATATTGCTGACCACGCTGGCAGGCATGAATGCCATGGGTCTGTCCCTTAATGTGGTGACATTAACAGCGCTGGCGCTGGTTATCGGCATGATTGTAGACGATTCCATCATCGTGGCGGAAAACATTCATCGGCATGCCCGCTCGGCGGTCCGTATGCCGGCCGCAGGGATCAGGGGCGCGCTGGAAATATCCGGACCGGATGCAAGCGGAACGTTCACAACGATGGCCGCCTTTCTGCCGCTGCTGTTTATCGGGGGTCTCGCCAAACAGTTTTTAGGCCCGTTCGGCTGGACCGTGAGCCTGGCGCTGCTGGCCTCGCTTGTCGTATCGCTGACGCTGGTGCCCGTGTTGATGGCGGTTCGGAACGGGCGTACCAAAAGGCATGATCCCGTGGGCATCGGGAGGTTGGACCGGTACCTGCAAAAGGTGCTGACGAGCAGCCTGCAGCATCGCCCAGCGATTTTTTTGCTTGTCACGGTGCTCGTGGCCGGGGCGCTGATACTTGGCGCCAGTGGAGAAGCGCGCCTGCTGCCGCCGATGGATGAGGGCTCGATTCTTGTCGAATACATCATGCCGCCCGGCACTTCGCTGTCGGAAAGCAATCGTATCGGTGAACAACTGGAGAGGCTGGCACGCCGGCATCCGGATGTTGCCGGCGTTTACCGGCGCACCGGCTCGCCAATCAGTGGTTACCAGATTGAAGGAGTAAATCGCGGCGAGATGGTGATTAAACTTAAAGACAGGGACAAACGCAGTCATGGCGCGGCGGCGATCATGGCCGACATGAAACGGCGTTTCGCCCGCTTTTCAGGCATGGCTTTTCTCTATCATCAGCCCACGCAGGAAAAAATGGATGAAAGCCTCTCAGGGCTTCCCGCCATGTTCGGCGTTTCCATCTTTGGCGATAACGCCGATACGCTCACTCGTCTGGCCGCGAATGTTGAGTCGATGCTGAATCGCGATCCGGCCATTTCCAATATCGTGAATAATACCAAGGTGCATGGCAGCCAGTTGTCGGTGCACATCCAGCATGCGTTGTCGGCGCGGTATGGCCTGAACAGCAGCGACATTTTTACCGTGTTGCGGGCGTCCGGGCTTGGGGTTGAAGCAGGCCGGGTTATCCATGGTCAGGAAATCATCCCGATCCTTCTGCGTTTGAGCGGCGGTGATTTCGGGCGTCCGGACACGATCGGCAATCTTCCCGTAGTGACGCCCGATGGCGGCTGGATTCCCCTGCGGCGGGTGGCGGATATTGAACAGTCAACGGTCCCGGCTGTCATTACACGGTTGAATGGTCGCAGGGAGATCACGCTGCTGGCGGAAGTGGATGGCAGCCTGGTGGCTGCCGCACGCAGGGTGCAGGCCAGGCTGGCCACGCTTCACCTTCCTGCCGGCTACAGCGCGGCCGTGACAGGCCAGTACATGAGCCTGCGGCATACCCTTGTGCAATTGGCGCTGATCAGCACGTTTGCGATGTTACTGATCTATCTTATCATGGTGCTGCAATTCTCCTCCTGGCGACAGCCGCTGGCGGTTCTGCTGGCGGTTCCCCTGGCCCTGGCCGGAGGTTTGATTGCCCTGCTTCTGACGGGGCAGGGTCTGGATATATCCGTGGGGATGGCCGCCCTGACCCTTATTGGCGTCGCTGTTAACAACGGCATCGTGCTGGTCGATTTCGCCAACCGGCACACCAGGGCTGGCATGGATGCGCTCGCCGCCTGGCGGGCCGCAATCAGCGTACGCCTAAGACCGATTCTGCTGACCGCCGTTACCACCATTGCCGCACTATTACCCGTTGCGTTTGGTGTCAGCGGTACTTCCGAGGTGTTCCGGCCATTCGCAATTACGGTGATTGGCGGGCTGACGACGGCTTTGTTCGGTTCACTGCTTTTTATTCCTCTCATGCTTGCCTCAAACCGGAGCAGCCTGGAATCGGGCGATCATTTTCACGCCGACGTGCTCGAGTGATGCTGAAATAATCTTGGCAATCATTCATGCGTGTGAATATCATTCCACTTTCCGGAGAGATGGCTGAGTGGTCGAAAGCGGCGGTCTTGAAAACCGTTGATCCGCAAGGGTCCGGGGGTTCGAATCCCTCTCTCTCCGCCAGAAAACACAGTCGTCAGTCGTCAGTATGCAGCAGGCAGTAAACTGACAACTGACAACTGAAAAGAGAGAGGGTGAGAAGCCCCGCCGGGTTCGACAAGCCGGCGCAGCCGGTTTGAACGCCGGAGCGAAGCGAGGACGACCCCGCAGGGGTGAGGGATGAGGGCTGTGAACCGTGACTGGTAACTGGTGATTGGGAAAACCCGGATTACGAATTACGGATTACAAATCACGGCACTGAGGGATGAGAAGCCCCGCCGGCTTGTCGAACCCGGCGGGATGCAATCCGTAACGGTTTTGCTACACTTCGCTGCCTTTTGTTGAGCTGAACAGGAAGTGCATACGGAGAGATGGCTGAGTGGTCGAAAGCGGCACCCTGCTAAGGTGTTACACGGTTCTCGTGTCGAGGGTTCGAATCCCTCTCTCTCCGCCAGAAAAACATAGGACTGAGGGCTGAGGACTGAGTGCGGAGAGAGAGGGTGAGAAGCCTCGCCGGGTTCGACAAGCCGGCGCAGCCGGTTTGAACGCCGGAGCGAAGCGAGGACGGCCCCGCAGGGGTGAGGGCGGTACGCCCGAATAATCCCTCTCTCTCCGCCAGAAAACACAGTCGTCAGTCATCAGTAGGCAGCAGGCAGTAAACTGACGACTGAAGACTGACAACTGATAGCTGGACAGGAGTTAAGGAAATGGAGCAGGAAAATGTCTGAAAGGAAGATTCGATAATCCGTGATTAGCGGAACAGATTCACCGAGGCCGGTTCCACAGCGGGGATGGTGGAATGCTCGGAACTGTCTGCGTCCCTTGTCGGGGCTTTTCCTGCGTTTCGGGCTTGTGTTCTGCATTCTGTTTTTAGGCGCCTGCAAGCAGCAGGAAGCGAAACAGATTCAATGGCAACTGCCCTTGTCCGCCCCCACGGACCCGCATGGCGTACAGAGCAAACAGGTATTGCCGGACTGGGCCGCGAAACAAAAGGGACGGGCCAGCCTGGAATTGCTGCAAAAAAGTACAAGCCGCATTTTTTCACTTGACCTTGCATCAGGCGATAAAATGAATCTGAACAGGATACAAATCAGGCTGCTGGGTCTTGCGCATGGATTGCGTATCAAGTCCGGGTCTTACATTGATGACAAAAATGTGCATAATCCCGCCGCATTCGTGCAGGTCAGTCTGACGGACAGGATAATTTATCGCGGCTGGGTGTATCAGGAATTCCCGGAGTTGTTCGGGCCTGATATGGCGGACTGGAAACTGACATTAAGGGGAACTAGCATAGAAACCGCTGTGGAAAAGGTTTCCGAGCCTGCGGAAAAGGCACGCGCCCGTAGCTCAGCTGGATAGAGCATCAGACTACGAATCTGAGGGTC
>CAZVLQ010000029.1:0-16605 GCA_964628185.1 uncultured Zetaproteobacteria bacterium
ATTATAAAGGATTAAAGGGGTTTTGCCCTCCTTTTTCGTGCAATATTGGGGCTAGCCTCCATGTTTGCACTTGCACAGCTTGCGTAGATGTTTGACGAGATCGCTGATCTCCCTGTTGCTGAGCGTATCACCCCATGGGGGCATCAGGGACGATTTGCTTATGGCCGGACCCCCTTGCTTGATCGCCCTGAACAGCACCGTGTCCGATCTTCCCCGCATGTAACCGGAATCGGTGTGGTTTCTGGGTTTTACCGGCATGTCTTTGATATTCACTCCCATGCCGTCGCCCGATATTGCATGGCATTGAACACAATATGTGTCGTAATTGTCCTGCGCCGTTTCCGGTTCCGGCACGGGATGTGAAAGTCGCGCATCCGGATGATCCATGCCGGTATCGCTCGTTAAGCCGGTCCACAGGCGATGCCACCACCCGTAAACAACGCCATGGCGCCTGTCTGCAACCCCGACGGATGCGGCGGTCGATATCACCGGAACACCTGTATAGGGGTTCTCTTTTGAAAGCACCAGCAGATAATTTACCAGTTTCCGGATACTGACCGGCGGTACGTGCTGATCAGGCATCCAGATTTTTGGATCCCATGCATGGGGGTTTTTAATGTAACTCAGCATAAATCCCGGCTGGAGCCGTTTCCCGGCAGTGTAAAGTTCCGGACCGGACATGCCGCCATAGCCGGGCCTGATCCGGTGACATGAAATACAGCCGTACCGGTTCTTGAACAGCATCTCGCCCTGCCGGGCGGATCGCCTGACCGTATCCGGCTCTTCCCGGCTGACAAGATTGCGGCCGGCCCTGAACTTCGCCAGTGCGAGGGCTACCGCTTCGGCGTCCGCCTTGTTCAGAGCCACATGCGGCCGCAGGGTGGAGAGGTCCACAATATCGCGCTTCTCTCCTTTCCTGATATGCCGGCGATAAAACATGCCCGCCGGCCGGATGCGCCCCGGATGTTGCAACCAGTCGAGCAGCCATCCATATTGATACTTGTCGCCGGCGTAAAACAGGTCCGGTCCCCGGCGCGCCCACAGTGCCTTCAGGCGTGTCGGTGGCGAGTGTCCGCCCAGATTGTGGCAGGCCGAACAGCGCTGCCTGAGAATGGACTTTCCGTCAAGCCCGGCATATGCAGGGCCTGAAAAAAGGCAAAGGATACCGGAGAGGATTAATCCGTTGAGCCACCGCTTCACGAGGCAGGCCATGTTTCGAGATTGCGGGGGGGCAGACGCGGGTGTCGTGCAATATGCGGGCTAGTTGTGATGATGGTGGTGATGGTGGTGATGGTGGTGGTGATGATGGGCAGTCAGCATCCCCCTGAAGAATGGCTGATCAAACTTGCCATAGCCCTTTTTCAGGGATTCACTGTAGTAGAAGTCAGGCTCGTACTTCACGTTCTTCCAGATGTACCAGTCATCCCCGGGGGTGCCCTCATATTCAACGATCGTAACTGCTCCGCCCGGGAAATCTCCGTTGTTGGTGGACTGGTAGTCAATGTGATCATGAAAGATAAAACGGCCGGTATTATCCATTTTGATGAATACGTCATTATGCGATCCGGGAATAACAAGCTGGGTATCCACGTAATACGGGTTTTTGACCGGGAGGCCATCCCTGAAGGCAAGCAGCATATCGTGGCCGTGGATGTGCATGGCATGGATGGAGTTGCCGGCGCCGATGAAGCGAATGCGCACGAAATCACCGTGCCTGACCCTGAGCGGCTGATCGAGCGGGAATGCCTTGGCATTGATGGAGAAATAATCGCGCTTGCCGCTGGGTCCTCCGCCGATTCCGAATCTGCCGGCAGCCGCGGATTCCCAGCTGCTCAACATCATGATGACATCCCTGGTCACCTTCTTTTCAAGTGCCGTCGG
The DNA here is from genome assembly GCA_964628185.1 of uncultured Zetaproteobacteria bacterium. Classification (GTDB taxonomy): domain Bacteria; phylum Pseudomonadota; class Zetaproteobacteria; order Mariprofundales; family Mariprofundaceae; genus CAZVLQ01. The sequence goes on from CAZVLQ010000029.1 coordinate 1,882, forward strand.
GTGCTTCGGATCCACCACAATCGGGCCCCACATGCCCCGAATCCCGGTATGCTGACTGGCATCAACATGGCAGTGATACCACATCGTGCCGGGTTTCTCGGCCACCCAGCGGTAGGTGTAGGTTTTACCGGGTTTGATTCCCGGTCCGGGTTGCGTGATGCCTGGCACGCCGTCATTGCGCCAGTTGTTATGCTGGTAAAAACCATGCCAGTGGATGGTGTGGGCCATCGTGGTGTTGTTGGTGACATGTACGGTGACTTTATCCCCCTGTCGCACATGAATGAGGGGGCCCGGCACCTGGCCGTCAAAGGCGAAAACCTGATATTTCAGATCCGGAGCAACCCGGATCATCATCTCTTCAATACTCATATTGAATTCATACGCGGCTGCCTGCGCCTGTACGCCGCCAGGCAGCATGATGAAATAAAACACCAGCAGTATAGCAGGCAGATTTCTCATTCTGAACAATTTAACCCTCCTGTTGACAAATGGCCCTTGCATAACGCTGAAGCAGCATCAACCATCATGACAATAAAATAAAGGCGTTCAAATTCACCTTTATGCAGGCGCACGGTAATTATATGCTTTCCACTGTCAAGAATTGTTGGCAGTGCTGGCTGAGCGGCACGGAAACGGTGGACTGAAGCGGTTTGCCCGGCAGGTTCTCCGGCCGTGGATGCACCGGCTGGCTGTCAGGGTGTACTCTTGCAGAAGGGTGCCTTTTCGGCAAGAGTGGCACACATGCAAAAAATGTTTTGCATGTTTCTTGCCGGCGCGATTCTGGCCGTAAGCAGCATTCCCATGCTGCCGGCGCAGGCTGCCGGCGCTTCCCCGTCCTCATCCTGTTCCATGTGTCATATGAGCGGCGGCGGGCACATGCAGGCCATGATGGCCATGGCCGATAAAGGCCATTCCCTACCGCCGGCAATGCGCCATTGCCGTATCGAATGCTGTTATCATCATGATGTTGGCGGCCTGCCGCATCTTCTGGCTCCGCATGCGGTTGCCCTGGCCGGTTTTGGCATCGCCTTTGTCATGATGGATGCGGCAAACGTAAGCATTCCCGTGCTGAAGCCGCGTTTGCTACCGTTTCCCGTCCCACCTCCAAGATATATCTGATTTTCCTATACGTTTGAGTTCAATGCTCCGGTCGTAACAGAACCGGGGCGCCATGAGCAAGAAAGGGGACAGCTTACTTTCTTACTATGTAAAAAGTGAAACTGTCCCCTTTTTTGCTCAAGGGAAAATTAGCTATGGAGGTTCTTTATGAACACAGTTTCCGCCGTATCAAAGCGGCTGTTCTTATTCTTTTTACTAATACCATTCATCATGGCGGCGGCTTCTGCCGCCAGTGCGCACGGCTTTGCCGGCAAGCGCTTTTTTCCAACGACGCTGAATATCGATGATCCATTCGTGAACGATGAATTGTCGTTCGTATTCAATCATATTAAGGATTCATCTCTGGGCGCTGCACCGGCCAGGGTCAGCAAACTGGTCGCCGATTACGGCAAGACGATCACCAAACATCTGGGCGTGTCCATTGGCGGAGCGTTTATCAACAAGGACCCGCAGGCGGGCAACACCGTGATCGGCTTCGACAATATTGACCTCGGCGTCAAGTACCAGTTTCTGACCAGCGAGGCGCATGAAACCATCATGTCCGCCGGGTCGGGTTTTGATCTGGCCAATACCGGTGACGCCAAAGTCGGCGCGGAGTCCGTGACCGTGTTTTCTCCCACTTTTTTCTTCGGCAAGGGGTTCGGTGATTTGCCGGATTCCATGAACGTACTCAAACCGCTGGTGATCACCGGCATTTTCGGCGGCAAGATTCCGTCACGCGCTTCCACCATCACGGCGGACGGAACGGAACTCAATCCTTCGTTCCTGAGCTGGGGATTTACACTGCAATACAATCTGCATTATCTGCAATCCTATGTGAAGGATATTGGTCTTCCCGCACCGTTCAGTCACATGATTCCGATTGTTGAGTTTGCTTTTGACAGCGGTCTGAACCGGGACAACAGGCTTACCACCGGTACGATCAATCCCGGCATTCTGTGGTTTGGAAAATCCATGCAACTGGGCGCCGAAGCGCAGATTCCGGTCAACAATCATTCGGGCAATAATGTCGGTTTCTCCGTGCTGGTGCACTTCTTCATTGACGACATGTTTCCGGATACATTCGGCAAACCGTTGTTCCGATGAAACGATTTCCTGTTTTCGCCATCATGTTCGCCGTCATGTTCGCCGCGCCCACAGGCACGGCGAGAGCGCATGCCTTCCCCGAGAAAGCCGTGCCGGGCGCGGGGGCGGCGCTTGTTCAATCTCCCCGGAGCGTGCGTATTCGTTTTGACCGGGCGGTGGAGCCTGCCTTTTCCTCCCTGCGCGTGGAGGATGCCGCGGGCGAGCGCGTGGATGCGAACGATTCGTACATGGCCCGTGGCAGGACCGATACGCTGGTGGTTTCGCTCAAGCCGCTGGCCGGCGGCCGCTATCATGTCTTCTGGACGGCAGTCGCCCGTGACGGGCATCGCACGCATGGCGATTATATGTTTACCGTGCGCAGGGTAGCGCCATGAACCTGTTTCTGCATGTCGTTCCCACGACGCTGGATTTGCTGTTTATCGTTGCATGCGTCGGGCTGGTGGCTACGGAACTGTGGGTGATTCCGCGCGGAGCAAGAAAGGGGACAATGTCCCCTTTTTACTCTCTCTGGCGTCTGCTTGGTCTGATGCTGGCCGGATTGACGCTGGTGAGCATGATCGGTTTATTCCAGCGCACAGTGGAGATGAGCGGCCTGCCATTGGGGGAAGCGTTTTCGGCTGTACCGCTGGCGCTTTCCAAAACGCATTATGGCATGACATGGCTTGTGCGCATGGCCGGTGTGTCCATTTTGTGGCTTGGATGGTGGCTTATAAAAAAGGAGACGAGTAAGAAAGGGGACAGTTTACTTTCTTACTCTGTAAAAAGTGAAACTGTCCCCTTTTTACTCAAACCGTCCCCTTTTTTATACGCCATGCTGCTGGCGGCATCCAGCGTAGTCTGGTCCGTCAGTGCATCCAGCCATGCCGCGGACTGGGGTGATTTTACGTTGCCCGAATGGATGTCCTGGCTGCATATTATGGCGGGATCATTGTGGGTGGGCGGCATGCTGGCGTTCATGTTCGTGGTTCGCCGGCATTTTCGTAAACGGTCTGAACATTCGCGGGTGTTGTTTGCGGCATACGCCAGCAGGCTCTCGCGTCTGGCAGGCGTGGCGCTGGTCCTGGTGCTGGCGACGGGGGCATACAATGTCTGGCGGCAGATGGATCATTTCAGCGATCTCTGGGCCAGCGGCTATGGCCGGATTATTCTGTTCAAGCTGGTGCTGGTAGCGATCATGGCTATGCTGGGTGCGTTAAGCCGTTATTTTGGCCTTCCCTTTCTGTGTAAGGAAGCGGGTGTGCCACTGGCCAGTCGTCAAACATCTCTTCCACTCCAAATATGGAAGCAATGGCATCCCTCATGGAAACCACGCGAGGGTGATGCGCTGGTCCGCCAATTCAGACGCCGGGTTACGGTGGAAGTATGGCTGGCGCTGGGCGTGCTTGTCTGCGCCGCCTTTCTGGGTCACGCCATGCCGCCGAAAAAGCACGCGGATGCTGTTCAGCACGTTACGATTTTAGATGCCGGCAAGTATCCGGATTTCCGTTCTGGAAGCTGTTTGACATGAAACGCATCACCGTCATGATGCTGATATTCAGTCTGTTGATTGTCAGCAGTCTTCCATTGTTTCCCGCGGGCAACAATGGCAGAGCGCATGCGGCGACGTATTGCCCCCTGTGTCATATGGCGATGGCGTCCATGCAACACCAACAACACATGCTTACCCCCGCAATGCGGCACTGCCGTATCGAGTGTTGCGGACATCACGACAGCGGCGCTCTGCCGCATTTGTTTGCACCGCATACGGTGTCACAGGCGGGGTTTGACGTCGAGCTTGTCATAATGACGGCGGATGCAGGCACGCCCGCACTTAAGCCGCGGCTGCTGCCATTTCCTGTTCCCCCTCCAAGATTCTCCTGATTTTCCCACGAAGTTGAGATGAAGCCTCCGGCCCTGTGGCCGGGGTTATGACGCATGCATGAATTGCGTGCCGGGAAAATCAATTAAGGAGGATTTGGTTCCATGAAAAAACAAAACAGTTTGTTGGCTTGGGCGTTTGCGGCCGCCGTATCCATGCTGTCGCCGCAAGTCGCACATGCCTATCTGGGCCTGTGCTGCGCCAAATGCGGCGGCAACATGCCGCTGAATATACCCGGCGGCGGCGTGCCGGAAACAAACGAGTTCCGGGTTAAACTCAGCCCCGAATTCATGCTGATGGACGGTCTGAGAAGCGGCGCTAAGGATGTCAACGTGGACAGCCTGCTGGGTATGCCCGTGATGGGGGGCAAGCCCACCGGCAAGTTCATGGCCGTACAGGAAAAGATGTATATGACGATGGCGAATCTGTCCGTCGGTTACAGCTTTACCGATGATTTCTTCGCGGGTCTGATGTTCATGGACATGGACAAGCGCATGCCCATGAAATTCAACAGTGTGATGAAGGGATTGACCGGCCGGACGGGCTACAGGATGAAGTCACATGGTCCTGGCGATATGATGTTGATGACCAAATATCTGTTGTATACCGACGACAAGCTGATCCCGACCAGCGAGGTATCGTTGTTTACGGGTCTTGGCCTGCCCACGGGATCAATTGATGAGCGCAACGGCACGCATCCACTGGCTTTCCGGGCCAAAGAATTGCTGCCCTACGGCATGCAACTGGGGTCCGGCACCTTTGATCCCGTCTTCGGTCTGCTCTATCAGGGTTCAAAATCGCCCATGTGGTGGGGTCTAAACGCCATGTACACCGGGCGTTTCTACGACAATCGGCGGCATTACCGCCTGGGTGACAAGGTTCGCTACGACGCCTATGCCATGTATCAGTTCACTTACAATCTGGTGGGTGAATTCCAGATCAATGGCGACTGGCAGGGACGTATTCGCGGGCAGGCGGATGAGGCGCGCACGGGTGCCTCCGGTCATGCCACCCAGGATGATCCAAACTCGCCGTTTATGACGCCATTATGGGATCCGGCCAACTATGGCGGGCACAATATTTTTGCCACAATTGGCGTGCAGTGGCAGCCGACGCCGCTGCATATCCTCAATGTGCAGGCAGGTCTGCCGTTGTACCGCAATATCAACGGGCCACAGCTGGAGCGTGATCTGCGCGTGATGTTCACCTGGTATATCGAATTTCCAACCAGAGCGAGCATTCGCCATTTGACACATCCAACCGGCCCCGGCGAACTTGGATTCTAGGAGGGAATGATGAAAACATTCGTATTTATTCTGTTATTGAGCGTTACATCTCCCGCGTGGGGTATGAACATTCCCGATGCGGATTCACCCGGCGGCAAATTGTACGCCTCCCGTTGCAGCGCCTGCCACGCCCTGCCGCATCCCAGGCGCCTAGATTGGCCCCGCTGGCGGCATATGCTGGGTCTGATGAGGCAGCGCATGCATGAACGCGGCGTGCCGGAACCGAGCAAAGAGGAATGGAGGCAGATCGCTGGCTATCTGAAGAGCCATGCGCGTTAGAGCTATATGGATGACCGTGATGCTGGCCGGGGCGTTTTTCGCCCCGGCGGTTTCCGCGGAATCCCTGTCCTCCACATTGGATGCCTTTGGCGTGCAACAACCGCGCGTACACAAGCCCGCGCCGGAATTCGCGTTGCTCGCACTCGGCGGCGGAGAGAAGAAACTGTCGGATTTTCACGGCAGGGTTGTGCTGTTGACGTTCTGGGCGACATGGTGCGCACCCTGTCGGCATGAGATGGCGCAGATCGAATCATTATGGCGGAAATACCGTAGTCAGGGCTTTACGGTGCTGGCCGTGAACGTGGACCGGGGCAATCGCACGGGTGTGGCGGATTTCATCCGTTCGCTGCATGTTTCGTTTCCGGTGCTGCTCGATCCCGGGGGAGATGTCCGCAACCGCTACGAGGTGCGGGCGCTGCCGACAAGTTATATCATTGGCCGTGGAGGAAAAATCATCGGCCGCATCATCGGGGAACGGGACTGGTCCAGTGATGCGGCGGCACATCTGATCCGGCCCATACTGGAAAATAGAAAACAGGGGGGGTGGCAATGAAATGAATGGGATATACATGGATCTACCGTTTTACCGGCGTGTGCATGCTGGCGCTGTTGACGGCAGGGGCTGCATCGGCGCATGAGATCTCACAGCAGGAAGCAACCATGCGAATGCATCATTTACATCTGATGATGAATCACGACCTTGGCATGGCCGTCCTCTTTCCCCGCCTGCCGCACTCCCCGTATGTCCGTCAGATTCCGGGGGAGAAACCGGCAGTGGCGCGACCATGACGGCGGCAAGTCGATATGCGCTTGTATTTGTTCTGCTGCTGACGGCATGCGCTGATCGGCAGGCCATGCTGCATACGTCACTGGACCGGATTCGGGTCATGGTCAAGCAGTCGGCGGCGCTGGCCGCGCAGGCGGCGTGCATGCCGGATGCCGGGAGGCGTGCGGACATGGTGCATGCCGCGGTCGCATTGGCCCGGCGCGCCATGGGCGGCCCGGAGATGGCTAAAATCCACAGGATGATGAATATGCGGTCGGATAAAGCCGGGGGCGCAATGTCCGCGAAGGTTGATGCGGGCCGGGGCATACCGTCGGAGATAAAGATGCATATGGCGCTGCATGATGCCGGTGAGGAAGTGTTTGATTTTCTCGATGCCGTGGATGGCTCGCATGGTCCTGACTGTGCGGATGTACGGCCTGTGTCCATGGCCGCGGCTGCCGCCGTGTTACGCGAGGCGAAAGGTGTGGAAACGCTGGACGCCGCCGGTAAACTGGACAGGGTCGCCACTGCCATGCTCAACGGACAGGGCAAGGCAGGAACGCCTGAGCCTGTACGTAAACTGGTTCTGGCATTGCAGCGCATTTAATTTTACCTCCGGAGTGGCAAAGGCATGACATCGCTGTTTTCACGACTGAAAAAGGGGCTTTCACGCAGCCGCGAGGGACTGGCGCACATGTTGCCGAGTCACGGCGCCGAAGGCCTGTCCGATGATGAGTGGATGGACATCGAGGACGGCCTGATCATGGCGGATTGCGGGGCGGAAACGGCGCTGGCGCTGGTGACCAGGGCGAAAAAGGATGCCGGTGCCACAGCGTCGCTGCAAGCCGCCATGCTGGACATGCTGCCGCCCCAAAAGGCTGTGGCATGCCCGGATCAGGGGCCGTTCGTGCTGCTGGTCGTGGGCGTGAACGGTACCGGAAAAACAACAACTGTTGGTAAACTGGCGGCAAGGTTTGGCGCCGAAGGCAAAAAGGTGCTGGTGGGCGCATGCGATACCTTTCGTGCCGCCGCCATGGAGCAACTGGCCGTGTGGGTGACGCGTGCCGGTGCTGATATCGTGCGTCAGGCGGATGGCGCGGACCCGGCGGCGGTGGCGTTCGACACCGTGCGGCGCGGCGAGGCGCGTGGTTATGACGTCGTGATCGTGGATACGGCCGGCCGGGTGCAGACGGACAGGGGACTGATGGACGAACTGGCCAAGGTCCGGCGGGTGATCGGCAAGGCGCTGGACGGAGCGCCGCACGAGGTCTGGCAGGTCGTGGATGGCGGTACGGGTCAGAATGCCGTGGTTCAGGTGGAAAAATTTCATGAAATCGCCGGCACGACGGGGCTGATTGTAACCAAGCTCGATGGTACGGCCAAAGGCGGCATCGTGCTGCAACTGGCGGACAGGTTCGGCCTGCCGATCCGCTATGTCGGAGTTGGCGAGAGTCTGGACGATTTGCTTGCGTTTGATGCGAAGGCATTCGTTGGCAATTTGTTGCCGCAGGGCAGGAAGCCTGGCGAATTAATGTAACGGGGAGTCCGTGCCGCGCGACGGATGAGAAAGTCCGCAGACACGGGTTTCATGTTTTGCCCGGAGATAGGTGGCCAGGATGAATCAGTGGATCAGGCTTGGGACGTTTATGCTGGCGTGCACGCTGTTGCCGCAGATGGCAACGGCGGGGATGGGTATGATGTATATGTCCAGTCCCCGCAATATCAAAGGCGCGGATATGGTCCGTCCCTTCGTGCTGGCGAAGATTACCTGATTGTGTGCTAGTCTCGGCCGTCAACGCTCCGTTTTTCTCTTCGGGGTGAAATTGTATTCTGGAGTTCCGTATTGTTATATGTAGCGGTACGTGCAGCCCGGCGGGCGGGTGATTTGATCGCCCGCATGTTTGATCAGCGTGACGATTTGCACGTGGAAGAAAAAAAAGATCGGGATTATGTCACCGAGGCGGATCGCAAGTCCGAGGCGCTGATCATCCGCGAAATCCAGCATCATTATCCTTCACATGGTATTGTTGCCGAGGAATCCGGTCACAGGAATCCGGATGATCCGGTGCAGTGGCATATTGATCCCCTGGACGGGACGACCAATTTTATCCACGGCTACCCGCATTTTGCGGTATCCATTGCGGCGTGGAAAGAGGGCAGACCGCTGCTGGCGGTGGTGCATGACCCGATACGCAATGAAACCTTTGAAGCCCGGAACGGAAATGGCGCTTTTCTCAACCGTCGCAGGCTGCGCGTAAGTTCGCGCAAACATGTTTCCGAGGCGCTGTTTGCTTCGGGTCTTGCGCCTTACAGACGGGAGCAATTGCAGGTATTTCAGCAGCGCATGGATGTCTGCATGCGGGAGGCAAATGCATATCGACATGACGGTTCGGCGGCGCTGGATATGGCTTATGTTGCGGCTGGAAGGCTGGACGCCTACTGGGAAGCGGGTCTGGGCTCGTGGGACATCGCCGCCGGCATCCTTCTGGTTCAGGAGGCGGGCGGGATGGTGACGGGCCTGGATGGCGCCCGTGTGGATTTGCTGAAAGGCGATGTGCTGGCGGCCAACCCCGCGCTGCATGAAGGATTCAGTCAGCTTCTTGCTTCTACGGGTTAACCCGTATATTGCACGAAGGATTCGGGTTAATAACCTTCCCGGTGGAGCAGCAGAAAGCCGGTGAATCCAATGGCAATCAGATTGGGTAACCATGCGGCAAAGCCGGCGGGCAGATATCCTGCCGTGGCAAGCAACTGGGTGGTGGAAGTTACGACATAGGCGCCGAGCCCAAGCGTGATGCTTGCGGCGATGCCCCATGCGCCTGCTCCACGGCGTGCACCCATGTTCATGCAGAGCGCAACGGCAAGCAACACCATGATCAGGCAGAGGACGGGAATCGCCAGTTTGCGTTGCAGGGAGAATTCGAATCCGGAGGAAGCCAGTCCGGCCCGTTCCAGGTCTGTGGCGTAATGCATCAATTCAAAAAAGCGCATCTGCCGCGGGCTGGGGGGCTCGACCGTATCCGGTCCCGCCGTGGCAGACAGCCTGATTCGTCTGACGTGATCCAGATCAATCCCGTCTTTTTTCGGTCTGCTGATGTCCACGCCGTCAAGCACCCAGACGCCGTCACGGTATGAGGCCCGGGCAGCATCAATACGTCTCTGCCAATGTCCCGCCTGATCGGTTTCCAGCATGACAAGATGAAACTTCTGGCCGCCAAGCGGCTGCAGGCGGAAAAAACGATGCCCGTCTTTCAGCCACTGGATGCCCTGGCGGGTATCAGGGCGATGATGGATGTTAACCCTGTCGATCCTGTCCACACGCTGGTTGGTCAGGGGCGTGACCCACTCTCCGATCGCAAAGGCGATACTGCCCCCCATGAAAGCAACCGCCAGCAACGGCACCACGATTTTGTTTACCCCCAGCCCGGCGGCTCGCAGCGCAACCAGTTCATGGTTCCGGGAAAGCTCGGTAATATAAATACTGGATGCCAGCAGCAGAATCATGGGCATGAATTCACTGATCATGAAGGGGATTTTGAGCAGAAGGTATTCGACCATCAGCCTGACGTGAAATTCGTGGCCAAGATAACGGATCTTGTCGAATGCCTCGGCAATCATGAAAATAGCAAGCAGGGTGATCAGAACCGCCGCAACACGGCCAAGGCAGCCAAAGAACAGCCATCGGAACAGACAGGGCATGGATCAGTCTATTTCAGCGATTGGGCGGCCCCGGTGATACGACCAACCGCATCTTCCAGCGTGCCCTGACTGACGGCATAGGAAATACGGACATGACCCGGCGAACCGAAGGCCGTGCCGGGAACGAGCGCCACTCCCGCCTGCTCAAGCAGCCATTCGCATATGGTGACGTCATCGCCGAGACGGGTGCCATTCCCGGTAGATTTTCCCAGCCAGCCGGAAACCGACGGGAAAACATAAAATGCACCGTCCGGCATCATGCAGTTCATGCCGGGAATCCGGTTCAGTTCCCGCACCAGCCATGTACGGCGGGCCTCATAGGTCCGGACCATTGTCTCCAGTTCGTCCGTGGGGCCGGTAAGCGCGGCCAGCGCAGCCTTCTGTGCGATGGAATTGGGACTGGAGGTGCTCTGTCCCTGAATCTTGCTCATGGCCATGATCAGATGGCGGGGTCCGGCGCAAAACCCGATACGCCAGCCGGTCATGCAGTAGGCCTTGGAGACGCCGTTAAATGTAATGGTGCGATCTTTCAGGTCCGGGTTGACCTGAGCGAAGCTTGCGAAGCGCTTGCCGTCGAACAGGATTTTTTCATACATGTCATCGGTGGCGACGGCGACATCCGGATGCCGGCGGATGACGTCTCCAAGCGCGGCCAGATCGTCGTGTGAATAGGCCATGCCGGTCGGGTTCGACGGTGAGTTGATGATGAGCAGCCGGGTTCCGGGGCCGAGCGCCGCCTCCAGCTGCGCCGGTGCAAGTCTGAACCCGGTTGCCGCCGTGGTGTCCACGATCACCGGCTTGCCTCCGGCCAGCAGCGCCATGTCGGGATAGGATACCCAGTAGGGGGCGGGGATAATAACTTCATCACCGGGGTCGATCATCGCCTGCAGCAGGTTATAGATACACTGCTTGCCGCCGGTGGAGACGAGGATGTCTCCGGGTTCATAATCAATCTCGTTGTCCCGCCTGAATTTATCCGCTACCGCCCGGCGCAGTTCCGGGATGCCGGCGACGGCCGTATAACGGGTGAAGCCCTCGTCGATGGCCTTTTTTCCGGCCTCACGGGCAGTCTTCGGCGTATCAAAGTCCGGTTCCCCGACCGAGAGTGAGATGATGTTTTCACCCCGGGCGCGCAGTTCGGCGGCTTTTGCGGCGATGGTCAGGGTGGCGGACGGCTTGACCTGCCGGACGCGACTGGAAAGTTTGATCATGCCGTGGATGCTGCCAGAATCTTTTTACTTCATAAACCGGAGACATGCCCGAAATCCGGTTTCCCCGCCGGGAACGCGATGGAATCCGGGGCTCTCCATAAGGATTTTCGGGGTCAGGTCTTGTTTGGCGCATTTTTGTGGAAAAAAGGTGTCAGGGACCTTTTTGATCCGATGGCCGGTCAGACAAATCCACTCGTTTCATCATACATAATCTATAACCTGGCCATGTATCACATCAGTTCGAAATCGTTGCCATGAAAAGCGGTTGACAGGGAAAACAAGCGTCACTATGGTTCGCGGCCCTTCGACATCCTATTGGGATGACGGGGATATTTTTTGAAGAGGTGGCTGATGCCGACGATTAATCAGTTGATCCGCAAGGGCCGTACGGACAAGCGGAAAATCAACAAGGTTCCCGCGCTGGACGCATGTCCGCAGCGCCGCGGCGTATGTACGCGCGTGTACACGACGACACCGAAGAAACCGAATTCAGCCCTGCGCAAGGTGGCCCGCGTGCGCCTGACCAATGGCCAGGAAGTCACCGCCTATATTCCGGGTGAAGGCCACAAGCTCCAGGAGCATTCAGTGGTGCTGATTCGCGGTGGCCGCGTGAAGGATCTGCCCGGTGTTCGTTACCACATTCTTCGTGGCGTGCTGGATACGACCGGCGTGGACGGCCGCAGGCAGGCCCGCTCCAAGTACGGCGCCAAGCGGCCCAAGTAAGCCGGGGAGAAACAGGACATGCCGCGTAAAGGCCCCGCCGCCATTCGACCCGTCACCCCCGATGCCAGGTTCGGGGACAGGATGGTATCCACTGTCGTCAACAAGATCATGTGGGCCGGCAAGAAAAATATTGCCGAGCAGATTGTTTACGGGGCCATGGATATCGCCGCCGGCAGGTTAAAAATCGAACCGCTTACCGCCCTGCACAAGGCGCTTGAGGCGGTCAAGCCCCTGGTGGAAGTTAAATCCCGCCGCGTGGGCGGCGCCACCTATCAGGTACCGATTGAAGTGAGTGAACGGCGCAAGGAATCCCTGGCCGTACGCTGGCTTGTAGAGTTTGCCCGCAAGCGTTCCGAGCATACGATGATGGAGCGCCTGGGGAATGAGATTGCGGATGCGGTGTCCGAGCGTGGCGGCGCGTTCAAGAAGCGCGACGAGACACATCGCATGGCCGAGGCGAACAAGGCGTTTTCACACTACCGCTGGTAAGTGGCGGCAGTTTTTTAGTTTAAAGATTTGTTCTTGACATTTTGATGAAGGAGTAGCGGATCGTGGCCCGTAAGACACCATTAGAGCGTGTGCGCAACATCGGTATCATGGCGCATATCGACGCCGGCAAGACGACGACGACGGAGCGCGTGCTCTACTACACCGGCGTAACGCACAAGATTGGCGAAGTGCACGAGGGCGCCGCGACCATGGACTGGATGGCGCAGGAGCAGGAACGGGGGATCACCATTACCTCGGCCGCGACAACCTGCGCCTGGGCCAATCATCAGATCAACATTATTGACACCCCCGGACACGTGGACTTCACCATTGAGGTGGAGCGCAGCCTGCGCGTGCTCGACGGCGCCGTCGGTGTGTTCTGCGCCGTTGGCGGCGTGGAACCCCAGTCCGAGACCGTCTGGCGGCAGGCGGACAAGTACAACGTGCCGAGAATCGCTTTCGTCAACAAGATGGATCGCATGGGGGCCGCTTTCTTCCGCGTGGTGGATGAAATATCCGGACGCCTGGGCCATAACGCCGTGCCCATCAACCTGCCGATCGGGGCCGAGGATCAGTTCAGGGGCGTGGTTGATCTGATCCGCATGAAGGCCATCGTCTGGCATGATGAAGCCATGGGCGCGGAATATGATGTGCTGGATATCCCGGCCGAGCTTGCCGATCAGGCGGAGGAATACCGCGAAAGGCTGCTGGATACGGTACTGGTCTATGACGATGCCCTGATGGAGACCTATCTGGAAGGCGGCGAGATCGATGAGGACGCCCTGAAGCAATGTATCCGTCAGGCCGTAATTGGTATTGACATGATTCCGGTGCTGTGTGGCAGCGCCTTCAAGAACAAAGGCGTGCAGACCTTGCTGGATGCTGTCGTGGATTTTCTGCCGTCGCCGCTGGATGTGCCGGCCGTAACTGGACACAAGGTGGATTCCGAGGAAGAGGATACGCGCCCGACATCCGATGATGCACCATTTTCAGCCCTGGCCTTCAAGGTCATGACCGATCCCTTTGTGGGCAACCTGACCTATTTCCGCGTCTATTCCGGCGTGCTGGGTGCGGGATCCTACGTCATCAATGCTACCAAGGGGAAAAAGGAAAGAATCGGCCGCCTGTTGCAGATGCATTCCAATGAACGCAAGGATATCAAGGAAGTGCGTGCCGGTGATATCGCCGCCGCCGTCGGGCTGAAATTCTCGACAACGGGCGATACCCTGTGCAGTGAGAATGACCCTATCGTACTTGAGCGCATGGAGTTCCCCGAGCCGGTGATTTCCGTGGCGATTGAGCCGAAAACCAAGGTGGACCAGGAAAAGATGGGTATTGCGCTGGGCAAACTGGCGGCCGAGGATCCTTCCTTCCGGGTGCATACGGATGAGGAAACCGGGCAGACCATTATTTCCGGTATGGGTGAGCTTCACCTGGAGATCATCGTGGATCGCATGCAACGTGAGTTCAAGGTGGATGCCAATGTCGGCAAGCCGCAAGTGGCCTACCGTGAAACGATTCGCAGCAAGGTGCAGGCCGAAGGCAAGTTTATACGGCAGTCCGGCGGCCGCGGCCAGTATGGTCATGTCTGGCTGGCGCTTGAACCGCTGGAGCCGGGCTCGGGCTTTGAATTCGAGGACAAGATCGTCGGCGGCGTGGTGCCGCGTGAATATATTCCTGCCGTGAACAAGGGAATTGCCGAAGCCATGGGGAACGGGGTTATGGCCGGCTATCCGATGGTGGACATCAAGGCGACCCTTTATGACGGTTCCTACCATGATGTCGACTCATCCGAAATGGCGTTTAAGATTGCCGGTTCCATGGGCTTCAAGGCGGGCGCGGCCAGGGCCAGACCGGTGTTGCTGGAGCCCGTCATGGAGGTTGAGGTGGTTACGCCCGAGGAGTACATGGGTGATATTGTGGGCGATCTGAATCGCCGGCGCGGGCGGGTGCAGGGCATGAGCGATCGCGGCAACGCCAAGGTGATAGATGCCGAGGTGCCGCTGGCCGAAATGTTCGGCTATGCCACGCAGTTGCGCTCGATGAGTCAGGGGCGAGCCAATTACACCATGCAGTTCGCGCACTATGAGCAGGTACCGAACAACATCGCGCAGGAAATTGTTGCGAGCGTGAAGGGTTAAGAAAGAAGTTTAAGGAGCAAGCGATGGCGAAGGCGAAATACGAGCGGACGAAGCCGCACGTGAACAT
>CAZVLQ010000030.1:0-16140 GCA_964628185.1 uncultured Zetaproteobacteria bacterium
TGAATTTACCGAGTGGACTTTTAGCTCGCTATCTTCATTTGACAGACCTCATGCTTGAGTTTGGTTCCAATCTTGGCGCACCACATACAAAAGCGGTTGAAAATGGTTTGTTTGAACTGCGGGTCAAAGGCACAGAAGGTATTGCACGGGTGTTCTATTGCACAAAAATTGGGAAACGCATTGTCATGTTGCATGTATTTGTCAAAAAGACTCAAAAAATACCGAAGAGAGAACTAAAATTAGCAATGAAGAGAATGAACGAGGTGCTACACCATGAATCATAAACAGTTAAAAGAAAAAGCATTGGATAATGCGTTGGTTCGTAAGGAATATGAATCCTTAAAGCCTGAATTCAATCTGTTGCGTGAAATGTTAAAAGCACGGCAGAATGCAGGTTTAAGTCAGGCTGATATTGCTGAGCGTATGGGAACCAAGCCTCCTGCGGTCACTCGACTTGAATCTTCCTTAACAAGTGGCCGTCATTCACCATCCATTGCTACACTCAAAAAATATGCAGAAGCGGTTAACTGTCATCTGGAAATAAAGCTTGTGCATTAAATTTGGCATGACCAATCGCTCCACCCGACCAAAAACCGCTGCGCGGTTTCCGGCGGGTGAGCTTGGGCGTTAGGCTATAAAAAGAGAAGGTGAATAGTGCTATTTGAATGGGATCGTAGGAAAGCAAAATCCAATTTGAAAAAGCATGACATTTCATTTCAGGAAGCTGCTACAGTATTTGGCGATGCGTTGGCGATCACCTTTGACGACCCAGATCATTCCGTCAATGAGCACAGGTTCCTGACGTTTGGATTGTCACGGACAGGTAAAGCGATCATTGTTTCCCATACTGAAAGGGATAAATCAATGAGGATTATAAGCGCTAGGCTGATGACGAAACGAGAGAGGAAGATTTATGAAGAAGGCTAAGGAAGAAGATGACATGAAGGCTGAATATAAAAGAGAAGACCTTGGTTCAGGAGTTCGCGGAAAGTATTCCGAGGCGTATAAAGAGTCACATAATATCGTCTTGCTTCAGCCTGAAGTGGCAAAAGCTTTTCCGACAGAGGAAGCCGTGAATAACGCATTGAAATCCTTAATCAAGGTAGCTCAAACATCAATTGGCCTAACCAAGCGCTCCAGCCGACCCTAAAACCGCTACGCGATTTTTGGGCGGCTGAGCTTGGTCGTGAGGACGGAAGGTCTGTGACATGCATGACATCATCCACGTACAAAGCCGACAGCGGGAAGAGCTCATTGACATCACCGATCAGATCAAAAAAGTGCTGCAGGCCAGTGGCGTAAAGAACGGCACGGTCTCGGTCTATGCCCAGGGAGCGACTGCAGGCGTCATGATCCAGGAAAACTGGGATGAAAGCGTGCGGACCGACGTGGTCAACCTGCTGGCGCAGCTCATCCCGAAGGGTGTGTGGCTGCACGACCGGCAGGACGGCAACGGCGACGCCCATCTGAAAGCGGGGCTGGTCGGTCCCTCGGAAACCATTCCCGTCATTGAGGGAAGGCTCGGCCTGTCACGGTGGCAAAACATCTTTTTTTGCGAGTTTGACGGCCCGAGGGCCGACCGCAGCATTGTCTGTACCGTGCTTGCAGACTCTCCGCGTTAGCAGAACGCTACATGGTGCGCTTGAGCATAACGTAACTGGGTCAGGCTTTGACATCTTGACAATGGTCGACAAGTTCCCGCAGGCGGTTGGCAAGCTCCTCATCCCTTCCCGCCCGTTCCCGCATAGGTCGGTGCCAGAATTCAGTATTGCTGTTCTCATAAAACTTGAATAGCATGATATCCGTGCTATCGTGTCACTGTGATCATATCGTTCAAGGATCAAGCTACGGAAGACATATTCAATGGTGTTAATTCAAAAGTAGCGCGAAAAATTTGCCCGCGAACGTTTTGGCGCGTCGCTGCAAGGAAGCTGGATCAACTCGATTCCATTCTAGCCTACACTATTCATGAATCGCCGTGATGATTACGCAGGACCTTTGTTCGCAACGGATTCCGAGGAGGAAGTGCGTAGCCGTGCATACGGACGACTGACGAGGGATTCGGTGCGGACAAAGGAACAAGCAAGGGCGCGGCAGCATTTATGAATAGTGTAGGCTAGTATTGGAAGAATTAAGGATTCCTCCGGGCAATAGATTGGAAAGCCTGACTGGAGACAGGATAGATGAGTACAGTATTCGCATTAATGAACAATATCGAATTTGTTTTATGTGGGGTGAAACAGGCCCGTACAACGTAGAAATAACGGATTATCATTAGAGGTGAATCATGATACGTATTCCAGGCGATAGAGAACCTACCCATCCTGGCGAAATGCTTCGGGAAGAATTTCTTGTTCCGATGAATATAAGCCAGCGCGATCTTGCTGATGCAATCCATGTGCCCTATCAGCGCGTAAATGAACTTGTAAATAAAAAGAGAGGCATTACTCCAAGTACTGCTCTACGCTTGGCTAAGTTCTTTGGGATGTCAGCTGATTTTTGGCTTAACATGCAAATGCGCTGGGAGCTTTTCAAAGCAAAAAACACAGAAGCAAGCGAACTGAATGCAATTCAAGACTACCAGCATGTACAGAGAATCGCCTAACCAAAGCATCGAGAGGGACTTCCGCTTTGCTCCAGCCCCTGATGCAGGTCGTTAGCCCTGTATAAAGCCATACAACATGTACATTAAATTGCACAATTATATTGCAAGTCCTATACTTGCCCTATAAGTTGTACATGTGAGGTACTGAAAATGAACATCGTATCATTTACTGAAGCAAGAAATAACCTTAAATCTGTATTGAATCATGTCATAGATGACGCAGACTGCACTGTTATTACAAGGCGAGATACTGAAGATGCGGTTGTGATGTCATTGGATTACTACAATAGTCTGATGGAAACAGTTTATTTGCTAAAATCGCCCGCAAATGCTGAGCATCTAAGTAAATCTATTGAACAATTCAGACAAGACAAGATTCAAGAGCATGAGTTATTGCAGGAATGATGCATTTAGCCTGGACAGATGCTGCATGGGCAGATTATGTACACTGGCAAGGTCAAGATAGAAAAACATTAAAACGTATCAATAGACTAATCAATGATACAATGCGAAGTCCATTTTCAGGAATTGGAAAACCAGAAGCATTAAAAGAAAATCTAACTGGCTTTTGGTCTCGCAGAATAGATGATTCCCACAGATTGGTTTATGCAGTTACCGATACGCATATCACGGTAATTTCTTGCAAGTATCATTATGAAAGAGGCTAACCAAGGCATCGAGAGGGACTTCCGCTTCGCTCCGGCCCCTGATGCAGGTCATTACACAGCACGAAGCGAAAGAATATTCAGCAAAAAAGCCTTTTGCCGCTGATGCTGCATATTTGTTGTCAAAAGTTGAACGGTCTGAAATCATAGGATTTGTTTGAGCCGCGGGAATTTATTAAAAGCCTGGAATCATTAAAGAATAATGGCTAACCCGCCGCCAGGGATTTCCGTTTGGCTTCCAGCTCCTCCCAGCGCGCATAGACGCCGGTGAGCGCGACCTCCAGCTCGTGCAGGCGGTGCTGATCGCGCCGGTAGCCTTCGGCATCGTTGCTGAAATAATCCGGATCGCAGAAGCGCGCTTCAATTTCTGACTTCTCTGACTCGATTGCCTCGATCTTTTCGGGCAGCGCATCCAGTTCCCGCTGATCCTTGTAGGACAGCTTCACGCTTGTTTTGTCCATTTTTACCGATTTTTCTGTACTTTTTATCTGTTTTTCCAGTTTTTTTGCCTCTTTTTGCTCACTTTGGCGAACCTTCCATGCCTGGTAATCGGAATATCCGCCGTCGATCGGCACGACCAGGCCATCGCCCTCAAAGGCCAGCACCTTTGATACAACCCGATCCATGAAGGCGCGGTCATGGCTAACCATGATCACCGTACCGTCATAGTCGGCCAGCGCCTGCTCCAGTACGGCAAGCGTGCCGATATCCAGATCGTTGGTTGGTTCATCGAGCACCAGCAGGTTGGCCGGTTCCAGCAGCAGTTTCGCCAGCATCAGGCGCCCCTTTTCACCGCCTGAGAGCGCCGCCACGCGGGAATGCAGGCGTTCTTTATCGAACAGGAAATCCTGCATGTAGGAAACAACATGGCGCGGTTCATGGCCGCCGACATGCACATAGTTACCGCCCTGCGGCAGTAGCACATCCCTGATCTTCATCCGTGGATCCAGTTCGCGCATCTGGGTCAGGAATGCCGGAGCCAGGCGCACGCCGTGGCGCACACGGCCGGCATCCGGCTTTAGCTCGCCGAGCAGTATTCTGAGCAATGTCGTTTTGCCGATGCCGTTCGGGCCGATCAGACCGATGCGGTCGCCGGCCATGATTTTATGACGGAAATCGCGCACAATCACCGTATCGCCAAAGGCATGCGATACATCCACCGCCTCGATCAGCATCTTGCCCGGCTTGACGCCACAGGCCACGCGCAATTCAACATCGCCGCCATGCAACCGGCGTGCCGCCCGCTGCCGGCGCAAGTCCTCCAGCGCCCGTACACGTCCTTCGTTGCGCCTGCGCCGTGCCGGAATTCCTCTCCGTATCCAGCGTTCCTCACCGGCCAGCAACCTGTCGAATTTGCGGTGGCGCACCGCCTCCGTAGCCAGCATTTCGGCTTTTTTCTCCAGGTATTCGGCGTAGGTGCAGGAGAAATGCCTTAAATGCCCGCGATCCAGTTCGACGATCTCCTCAGCCACGGCATCGAGGAAATAGCGATCATGGGTGACAAACACCACCGCACCCGGAAAGGCGGCGACAAAATCCTCCAGCCATTCGATGGACGCCACGTCCAGATGGTTGGTCGGTTCGTCAAGCAGCAACACATCCGGCTCGGCCACCACGGCGCGGGCCAGCGCCACGCGCCTGAGCCAGCCGCCCGAGAGTTCGCCGGCATCGCGCTCCGCTTCCAGACTAAGCCTTGAAATTGCTGTTTCGATGCGTGAATGGAATCGCCAGGCGCCGATTCGCTCCAGTTTCGCCTGCAGGCGATCCAGCCTGTTGAGCGCCCGCGCCGACGTATTCCCGTCGAGCGCCTGCACAGCCGCGTGGTAATCCTCCAGCGCCCTGGCCACATCTCCCAGGCCCCCGGCCACGATATGGAACACGCTCCGCCCGGCCTTGAAATGCGGCGCCTGCGGCAGGCAGGCGACGCGCGTGCCGCCGCGCAGCGTAATGTCTCCGCTGTCCGTCTCCATCTGACCGGCCATGATTTTCAGCAGCGTGGATTTACCCTCGCCGTTGCGGCCAATCAGGCCGAGGCGCACGCCGCGTCCGATGCTGAGCGAGACATCGTCGAGCAGCACCTGCGGTCCGAAGGCCTTGGAAATATGATTAAGGGTCATGACCGGCATGGGCGCAGGCTAACCTGCTTTACTTACAAATGCTGCGCCTCTACCGAACTTGCCGAAGTCCGCGCGCGGGCTTTCACTTTAACCCGTATATTGCATGAAGGCGGACATATTCCAGAAGACGGAAGACAGGAGGGTAGAGTAGGAGCCAAGGTAAGATAAAAAGTCTTTTATCTTAGGCTCTCTTCCCTCTGTGTATCTCTGTGTCCTCTGTGGTAAAATATTTCTTGTTCCGGGTCGTGATCCCGCGAGAATCGGGAATTCAGGCTACGGCCCTGACCGGGCGCAAACGAATGCCGAACATCAGTTTGGCGACATCGTCAAAATGTTTCACATAATGGATGGTCAGCCCTTCCGTCACCGTTTTCGGCAACTCCTCCACATCCACTTCGTTGGCGGCGGGAAGAATGACTTCAAATACGCCGAGGCGCTTTGCCGCCAGCAATTTCTCGCGCTCGCCGCCAATGGCCAGCACCTCGCCGGTCAGGGTCATCTCGCCGGTCATTGCCATCGGCGCCGAGGGGGCGTTCAGGGCCAGGGACAACAGCGAGGTGGCCATCGTGATGCCGGCGCTGGGTCCATCCTTCGGTACGGCGCCTTCCGGCACATGCAGGTGGACGTTCGCCTTGTCGAAGAAGTCGTTCGGTGCGCCGAAGCGGGCCAGGTTGGCCGTGACATAGGAATAGGCGATTTCCGCCGATTCCTGCATGACCTTGCCGAGCTGGCCGGTCAACTTCAGACCGCGCCGGTCGCGGTGTGAGACCGTGGCTTCCAGCGTCAGCGTGGTCCCGCCCATCGCCGTCCATGCAAGTCCCGTGGAAAGGCCCACGCCCTGACGCAGCTTCTTGCCCCGGAAGCGGGGCTTGCCGACAAGATCATCAAGCATCCTGACCTTGATTGTCACGGGCGGCGTCATCTCTTTCCGGACCAGTTTCATGGCCACCTTGCGCTGAATCTTCTTTAACAACTGTTCCAGCTGGCGCACCCCGGGCTCACGTGCGTAATCCTCAACCAGATGCTTCAGTGCGGTAAGGCTGAGCTTGATTTCACTGCGTTTGAGCGCATTTTCCTTCAGCAGCCTGGGCCACAGGTGCCTGCGGGCAATGTCTATTTTCTCCGGACTGATATAGCCCGGAAGGCGGATGATTTCAGCCCGGTCCAGCAGCGGCGGCGGCACGGTATCCAGCTGGTTGGCGGTGAGCAGAAAGAGCACCCGTGACAAATCAAAGCGCACATCCATATAGTGATCGAGAAAATCACTGTTCTGCTCGGGATCAAGCACTTCCAGCAGGGCGCTTGAAGGATCGCCGCGGAAATCCGTGCCGATCTTGTCCACCTCGTCAATCATGATGACCGGGTTTGCCGCCCCAAGCTGTTTCAGGGCCTGAATGATCTTGCCCGGCATGGCGCCGATGTAGGTGCGGCGATGACCCTTGATTTCCGCTTCATCACGCATGCCGCCCACGGAAAAGCGGTAAAACGGCCGGCCGACGGCCTCTGCGATGGCGCGCCCCATACTGGTTTTGCCCACGCCGGGCGGTCCGACAAACAAAATAATGGAACCGCCGACCTCCTTTTTGCGCGCCCCCACCGCGATAAACTCCAGGATACGCTCCTTGACGTCCTCAAGCCCCGAGTGGTCCCGGTTCAGGGCACGCGACGCCGTGCCCAGATTCAGGCGATCCTTGCCGTATTTGCCCCACGGCAGGCTGGTCAGCCAGTCCAGATAATTGCGTGAAACGCCATATTCCGGCGAGGACGGGTCGAGCATGGAAAGCTTGTGGATTTCCTCTTTGAAGCGATCCCCGGCTTCGTCCGAAAAGTGCAGTTTTCTGGCCCGTTTCTTCAGCCGTTTGATTTCCGCCTGGCGCGGATCTTCCTCCATGCCCAGCTCACGCTGAATTTCGTGCAGTTGCTCGTGGAGGAAAAACTTGCGCTGCTGTTCGGAAACGCGCTCGTCAATATTTTTGCGGATACGGCTCTGCAATTTGCTGACGTTTAACTCACGATTCAAGAGGGTCATGACCTTCTTCATGCGCTCGAAGATCGGATAGGTTTCCAGCACATTCTGAAGCTCATCCCGGTCCGCCGTGGTCAGGCTGGCGGCAAAATCCGCCAGATGGTTGGGCTCATCCAGCCCGAAACGCGACAGGAACATCCGCAATTCCTCTTCGTGCAGCGGGTTATGCTTGAGCAGTTCCTTGATGGTATTGATGATGGCGACGGTGTAGGCGCGCAATTCCACATTATCCTGGTAATCGGTTTCCAGATGATATTGCACGCGGGCCCGGATGTGGGGCGGCCCCGAAAGAAAGGACTGAATGCGGCAGCGATCCACGCACTCCACTATCAGATGCAGGCCGTGTTCGGCGATCTCGACCGCCTTGAGCACCTTGGCCGCCACGCCCACCCGATGCAGATTTTCCGGCGCAAACGGCGCATCCTCATCCTTCAACATGACCAGACCGACATGCTTCTGCCCGGCCTTGGCGATCTCCTTGAGCACCGCGGCCATTTCCTCGCCCTCGTACATCAGGGGCACGATCAGGCCAGGGAAGAGCGGCCGGTTTGAAAGCGGCAGAATACTGAGATATGGCGGCAACAGCTCCCTGGCGACTACCAGTGAGGAACCCTGTACCGGATTGTTTTCCCCGCCTTGCGTAATGTCGGACGGGTCTATAATTTCGGGATCCTGGATTTCATCTGTCATTCACATTATATAGTGAATCCTTACCGTCCTTTCAAGGGGCTTGAAAACAGCCTGCGCTGCCATCACATTGGAAGCGTATAATTTTCCGGAGGTAACACATGCGCTGGGCCAAAAGCATGCTTTTACTGATAGCCGCCAATTTCCTCGTCTTTTTTGCGCTGATTATCAGCGGCAATATCCTGATTTATTTCGTACTGCCCGCTCTCGGCATTGATCTGCGGGGGCACTTTGCCTCAAGCCAGTTCGCCTGGGCGATGGTCTTCGGTTTCGGGGGCGCCTTTATCTCCCTGTTCATGTCGAAAACCATTGCCAGACGCAGCATGCGCATGCAGCAGGTGACGCAGCCTTCCACGCCGAAGGAAGTGCTGGTGTTCAATACGGTCAGGGAACTGGCCACACGTGAGGGACTCAGGATGCCCGAAGTCTGGGTCTACTGGGATGACGTGCCCAATGCCTTCGCCACGGGCCCAACGCGCAATTCCGCCATGGTCGCGGTATCCTCGGGGCTGGTCAACAGCCTTTCCGATGATGAAGTGCGCGCCGTGCTGGCCCATGAAATGGGGCATGTGAGCAACGGCGACATGCTTTCGATGACGCTGTTGCAGGGACTGATGAATACCTTTGTCTATTTCCTGGCCAGCATGATTGCACGCGCCGTTGCCAGTGCGGGTTCGCGGGACGGTGAAATGAGCTACGGCCTTTATTTCATAGTTGATATCGTTCTACAGATACTGTTTTCCATTCTGGCGCTTATCGTGATCAGCTGGTTTTCGCGCCGCCGCGAATTCCGCGCCGATGCCTTTTCAGCACGCGCCTATGGCCCGGAGGCAATGATTGCCGCGCTTTCCCGCCTGCAGGCGGTCACGGCCCGGACCGCGGACGAGGCGGCATTGAAGCCGCAAGCCGATCCCGTGGCAACGATGAAAATCAATAATCCGGTGCGCATCATGCATATGTTTGCCACCCATCCGCCGATCGAGCTGCGAATCGCGGCCCTCAGGAATCTGACACACTCCTGATAATTCGGCAGGCAGGCGGTCCGCATTCCGAACGCGAATATGGCGGCTGCAAAAAATGGCGTCTATGATATCCGTGATGAAGCATCAAAGCGCCGCCATTCTGGTGATTGGCAACGAAATCCTGTCCGGCCGCACCCGGGACGAAAATGCCTGGCTGGCGGCGGGACGGCTGTTTGAATGCGGTTGCAGGCTGGAAGAAATTGCCGTGGTAGCGGATGTTTCCACGGCTATTGTCAGCGCTCTGAATCGTTTGCGGCATGCATACGAAGCCGTCATCACCAGCGGCGGCATCGGGCCCACACATGATGATATCACCATGCATGCCGTCGCCGGGGCCTTCGGCGTTTCTCTTGTGGAACACGCGGAAACCCTGAAAATTATGGCCCGGCACTATGGCGCCGGCCAGATCAATTCCGGTCGCAGGCGCATGGCCATGCTTCCGGCCGGTGCCAGCCCTGTTGCCAGCGGGAAAAGCATCGCCCCGGGCGCCCGAATCGGGAATGTTTACGTGCTCGCAGGCGTTCCGGAGATTTTCGCCTCGCAACTGGAGGCGATTCTGCCGCACTTCGGCGGCCGGCCATTTCAGCGGCGGGAAATTGAGGTCGCCTTGCCTGAAAGCAGCTTTTCCGAGGCGCTCGATCACATCCAGAAGTGTTTCCCCAATGTTGAGATCGGTTCCTACCCCAGCGAGTGCGGCCGTGAGCCGCACGGGAAAATCTGTCTGAGCGGCCGGGACCCGGCGGAGCTGGAGAGAGCGGAGGCCGCGGTGAAGCACATGTTCGCTTCAATCTGACCGGTGCCATCAATCCCGTATGGGTTGGCGGTTGCAGGCCGATCGATCTGCGCATGTATCTCTGGACGGAGACGACTGGAAGCCGGAATATCATCGTATCGTTTGCCGCTTCGGCATTTGCTCGCAGCTTGTCATCGCCATCCCCGTTAACAATGTACGCGATGTTATTAACCTGAACCCTTCTTCAAGTGACGGGCGGCGTTCCCGGGGTTGTCCGCATCAAGAATGGCACTTATCACTGCCACGCCGCAAGCGGCGAGCGTTTGCCGGTTTTTTTGCGTAATGCCGCCCAGGGCAATAACGGGCAGCGCCGCATTTTCCGCCAGCCGCTGGAATCGCGCCACGCCGAGATGCGGTGCGCCAGGATGACTGGGCGTGGGAAAAACAGGAGAAAGCAGGACGAAATCCGCCCCGGAGCGCGCCGCCCGGTCGAGTTCGGATTTATTGTGACAGGACGCTGAAATGCTCAGGCCTGGATGATTCATCCAGGCCCGTATGGCAGGGATATCACCCATATCCCCCGCGCTTACGTGTACGCCGTCGGCCCCGACCGCCTTTGCCACATCGGCCTGGCTATGGATGATCAGGGATGCTGCATGCGACCTGGTCATGCTTCTCAGACGGGCGCAAAAGGCCAGCAGGCGGGCGCTGTCCATCTGTTTTTCACGTACCAGGACAGCATCGACCCCGCCCGTGAGGGCGGCATCCACAGCCTCAAAAAAACGCCCGCGCAGCATGCGCGAGCTGTCCGTGATCAGGATCAGGCGGGGAAGCTGCAACTCAGAATCGTTTAAATACCCACACCGGCGGTGTTATGTACTTGTAGCCTCCCGGCAATCTGCGCTTGAACACACCATCGCCGTTGCTGTCATACAGATAATATGCCGGGCTGTCTCCGGCCGGTTTTACCCGGACCATAAAAACGCGCCCGCGTACGGAATATTCCTCCACCGTGGCACCGTCCGAACGCTTGAAAATGCGCATATGCACATTCTTGCCGACTTCAGGTGCGGCGAATTCCCTGCCCAGCTGCCCTTCCTTACCGGCCGGTTGCACGGTTTCTCTTGCTTCCGGTGTGTTTTGTACCGCGGTTGGAGGCGGGAGCACCGGTGAACGATCCGCCGCCATGGCCGGAATCGCTGTCAATGCGAGGCCGGCCAGAAGAAGAAAACGAGTCGGATCCATATCCATAAGTATAGACTGAACAGCCAACCTTACACAATGAGCCAGTTGCAACATTCCGGGTGGACGGGCGGCAATCCATCCTTGAAGGCGGCATGGGGAAGCCAATTGCCGCTCATGCGCATGTCGTTTCCGGGAACATCATCCTGTAGTATGCGGGGACAGGGAGGATGAAAACAATGCGGCAATACTTTTCCAGCCAGCGTATCGGGCCGACCCTGATGCCGGCGTTTTTGGGGATCATGACCTCACCCAGCCTGTATTTCGAGAAAATGCCGGTGGCAAGGCGCTATAAAGACAGCCTGACACTGCTTGTCATCTATCTGCTTGTACCGGCCCTTGTCACCTGTATTTACACCGGGCTGCTTGCGGCCCTGGTGATTTTGCCCGTGCTACTGGCGTTCGGCATCGCGGGGACATGGTTATGGGCCTGGTATCTGGCCTGGGCTTCCCGCGTGTTCTGCAAGCGGACGCTCAGCACCGTCGACGCCTTTCAGATTTGTGCCTATGGCGCCGCGCCACTGGTATTTTCATGGGTGCCCCTGCTGGGAGTGCTTGCATACCTGTGGAATCTGTATCTCAACTGGCAGGGGCTGATTTCCCATGCCCGCGTCGGGGGTGGCGCCGCGCTGCTGATCATTCTTGCATCTTTTGCCATTCTGGGCGGGTCGCTGCTGGTTCTGATTGCCCTGCTGTTTTACTATGCAGCGCAGTCAGGCATGCATATCCCCGAGACCCAGTGGTTCTAAAAAAATCCCGTGCGCTGTTTTTCCAATGTGATCGGCTTTGATGATGCTCCGTTCGGTTCGGCGCGGCGAAAAGACTGCCGGACTTATGATGAATCTGCCGTGCTGGTGGTGGGGGCGGTATATTCGGGCAGCCGCCTGGTCGGCGTACTGAGCGGCCGGGTGCACCGGGACGGATCGGATGCTACTGCCGTCATCGTTCATGTCGTACGGAGTTCGCAGTTTGCCGCCCAGACCCAGGCGATCCTGTTGCAGGGTATCGCCGTAGCCGGATTCAATGTGATGGATATTCACGGCATGCATGCTTCACTGGGCATGCCAGTGCTCGTCATCGCACGCCGGCAGCCTGACATTCAGGCGATCAGGGAGGCATTGCTTCATCGGGTGGAGG
Source organism: uncultured Zetaproteobacteria bacterium (assembly GCA_964628185.1). Taxonomy (GTDB): domain Bacteria; phylum Pseudomonadota; class Zetaproteobacteria; order Mariprofundales; family Mariprofundaceae; genus CAZVLQ01. The sequence goes on from CAZVLQ010000030.1 coordinate 12,235, forward strand.
GGGGCGCGGAAAAATGGGCACTGATCGAGCGCGCCGGGCCGATGGAAGCGGTGGGCGGGGTTTTTGTGCAGCGCGCCGGCTTGTCCCTGCCGGAAGCGGAGGGGCTGATCCGGAAGTTTGCGGTAAATGGCGCAATTCCCGAACCCCTGCGCACGGCGCACCTGATCGCGGGCGGTATCGCAACCGGCCAAAGCCGGGGCAGAACGTAATTTCATCCTGCTTGCGGTTACATCAAAATCCGGGCACAGAACAAAACGGTTACCAGGCATTTCTTCACCCTTGCGCCTGCTGCGCCACCCAGCCACCACGCCACCATCAGTAGAACCATTGCAGGCAAAACCGGATCCGGCGGACTGCGCGTCGTACCCAGCGAGCAGCCTCCGCCGTCAATGGGTTGTGGTAGCGGCGTGCTGCTATCCGAGCCTCCGCCGTCAATGGCTGGTGGAAGCGGCGTGCTGCTACCCGAGCCTCCGCCCACGCCGAATACGGAAAAATGACGGGTGGGGAAGGATACGTTTCCGGTCAATTGATCATAAGAGAAAGGTCCTGCGACCGGAGTCGACAGTCCTGCATCAAACCTGGCCATGGTTGGCGCCGTGTAAACTCGCAGGGCGCCGCTCGTGAATGCCGCCTCCACACGCTCGGGCGCAATGCCCAGTGACGCCAGTACATCCGGGTCAATCGGAATGCTTACCTTCACCCTGTTAAGGCTATGGTTGCCAACAGCCGTGGACAACACCTCGCTTGTGGTGGGATCAACCAGGGCAAGGTTCACCTCAATGGCCTTCTGCGCGGACAGTTTCGCTTTTTCGCTTTTCGTATTGACCGTGCTGAATGTCACAAATGATTCCGTAGAATGGTTGAGAAAGAGGGTGCTTGCCGGATCATTTGTCCTGAATGCGTCCACGGGAAGTTCCACATTGGCTTTTGTGTTGATCCGCGCATCCGTCACAACGGAAACCTCGTCGCCTCCCACCAAAACCGCCTTCGACCCCAGTACGGTCCTGGCCGCAGATGGAGGATGCACCACCGACGCCGACATGATCCTGTCACTGGCATCCTTCATAAGTTCAATGACCGGGTCCGTGGGTTTCCTCAGTTTCACCGAGGGATTAAACTTTTCCCTGGCACCGGGCAATGCCTCTACGGCCACCTCGATGGCGGCCACACCGGCGGGCTTCCTGGTGAATTTTCCGCTGTCAATGGTCTTGTCCTCGAAATCCTTTTCCGGCGTTTCCACCTTTTCCAGCTCGGAAGCGGGAATGTCCGTGGCCAGTTTCTTCAACACAGGGAAAGCGCCTATGTCTCCGCCACCCGCCGGTATGGCCGTGATCATCGCCGAGTGAGTGGCGGAATGCCGGGCAACGAACACGATCGGCGTAAAGTTGTTGCTATCAACATCCAGCGAGAACGTAGCCGCCGTGGCGGATGTCGCGGTGACCGTCGCAAACGCTTCTTTCCCGCTGGCATCAACGGCAATCACCGTCGGCGGTGTTGTCTTGAAATTCACGCCGGCAACCGTGTCCAGACTACCTGTAAACGTTAATGAGGCTGCAATAGGACTCAGGTTCACTGTCTTTGCCAACTTGCCCGTGGCAACCACGCTGATCGTAACCATGACCGGTGAAAAACCCCTTTTGAACACCGAATACACATACCGGGTCACAATGGGCAGCGTCACGGTTGCAACGCCGTTTGCATTCGTGGACAGCAATCTGCTGGACGGCTTGATCCGCGGTGCAATATTGCGCAGTTTGAGCTGCACGTCTTCCACCGGCAAGCCGGTCGCGGTGTTATTGACGGTGATTTCCATGCTGTTTTCGGGAACCATGTGCATGAGTTTGGTGGTGACCGCCGCCAGCCTGGTGTTCGTCTTGTTCGTCACCGTGATCGTAAACGGCACGATCACGTCCACGTCCACCGGCGTGATGTGTCCTGTCGCCTGATGATCGGCTGCCGTGCCATTCGCGACATCGGCCGCAATGGCGTTCACACCCCTGTCGGAAACGCCGTTGGCGTCCCTGATATCGAAAGCGATCACGTCGCCATCGGCCATGCCCTTCACCGTAATCGTTTGCGTGGTATCGGACTCGGCGATGTTAAGGTTGGAGATGAAAATCGTCATGGGAACCGGCACCGTAACCGTCGTGGTAAAACCGGAAACGGTATCCGTAACAGTGATCGTATAGTCTCCGGCAAATGCGTCCGTAGACGGTGCCTTGAAGATAAATGTGCCATCGGCGTTCGTTTTCACGCTGCCTTTTTCCGAGCCGGGAGCGGATGTGACCTCCGCCGTATAGGTGCCGCTGCCGCCCGCCGGCCTGATGGTCGCCTTGCCACTGGCACCCGCCACCGCAGTTGAAATCCCCGTCAGTGGCGCATAGACCCTTACCGTCACCGTGAAATTCGTGTTCCTCACCGTATCGGTCAACGTGATCGTGGCCGTGCCCTTGCCAACCGAGGTGACCAGTCCCGCGGCGTTTACCGTCACCACGGTCGGGTCGGACGTGGCGTAGATGAAGGCGCCGCTTCCGCCTGAAACGGTTAATTGCCTGCCGGTATGCGTGGCCGTATCAAGAGCAAAATCTCCATCGTCAATATGTCCCGTCGTATCAACGGTCAGGCTCAGTCCCACCGAGAGGGCGCTGGTGTTTCCCGCCGCATCCGTGGCTTTGGCCGTCAGCTGGTGCACGCCGTCCGCCAGCGTGCCGGACGTGATGGACCATGCTCCCACGTGGTCCGCCGTCGCCGTCCCCAGCAGCGTTGTGCCGTCGCTGTCAAACAACTTGATTATGCTGTTTGCCTCTGCCGTACCGGTGATGGTCGGCGTTGAGCTCCTGGTAGTGGTAGCCGTGGTGATTTCCGGCCTGCTCGGCGCCACATTATCCACCACCGTGATGGTGAACGCCCTGGCGGTGCTTTTGATTCCATCACTGGCCTTGATCCTCACGCTGTAATTGCCCGCGGCCAGTTCGCCTGCATCATTGGCACGCAGGGATGTTCCACTGATATTGAAACGGGCGTTGTCCGCGCCGCCCGCACCGGAACCAAGCGTAAAGGTAAGGGTCTGACCGGTATCGGCATCGGTGGCTGATAATGTGCCGACAACAGCATGGGTCCCGCCGCCCTGATTGATGCTGCTGCCGGAGAGCGCGATGTCCGTTGGTGCATCGTTGATGGACCTGGCGGTGACTTTCGTTGTGGAATCGGTTGAACCGTCTCTTGTGCCGTCATTGGGTGTCAGCGTAAAGGTGGTGGCTACCCTGCTTCCCGGCGCCACCTGATTGGCGGTCGGGGTAAATATTAATCCACGCAGATGCGCCTGCGCCGTCGCAGGCGCAGCAGCGGTGACGGTGTAATCGCCGTTGCTGCCGCTCACGCCCGTGCCGGCCAATGTACCGTTGGCACCGGTGAAGGTAATATGAACGCTGACTTTATCGCCATCGGCATCACTCAGGGTGACGTCGTCAAATGGCTTGATCGTGGCGTTGTCGTTAACTGTGCCGGAAGTGGTGAAGGTGCCGCCCAGGACAGGCGGACTCGTCACAATCAGTATCACCGAGCTGGTTGAATTATTGAACCTGAAACTATTGTCAGCCACTTTGGGAATTGAGTTCATCACCGGGTTGAATTGACCGCTGACCCCGCCTGCAGCGGTCAGAATTGGAAAGCTGCTGCCGGCGGCCGGGACATAGCCGCCTGGTAAACGCACGGTCAAACCGCCGGACAGTGTGGCTGAACCGGTGATGGCCAGCTGGTCAAAACCTGTTCCCGCAGTCAGGCCGCCGATCCTGCTAACCAGTCTGCCAGCCGCACCCTGAGTGTAATTACCGGCAATCAAAACCTTCCCTGCAAGGGTGACCCCGGCGGGATTGTTGATTTCAACATCATTGAAACGGTTGTCAT
>CAZVLQ010000031.1:0-14826 GCA_964628185.1 uncultured Zetaproteobacteria bacterium
CGCCGCAAGGCGGTTTTTTTTATGGCGGGAGGAGAAGCCGCGCAGCGGGTTTGACCGGTCCGCAACGTGGCCAACCTGAATACCGGAGGACGGCGACAGCTCGAACAATTCCGCCATCTTCACCCATATTCCACACTATGGCTGGTGGTTAACCCGGATTTTTCATGAGATTGGCACATAAACGGGGCTCCCATGAATTGTATCAGCGAACCGGGTGATTTTTTGAACCCTTGCCGGCATCACTCTTTGCCCTTTGCGGTATCCGGCTTGTCCATGTGCGCCGGATACGCACCTTTGGCCGCAAACCATAGCTACGGCTATGCTTCTTGCCTGCATGCGCGTCCCGGCATCGCCTGTCCTGCGCCATATATCCGCAACCTCATGAAAAATCCGGGTTAAGCGGGCTTGACAGCGAAAGGCTGGCGCTGATAGTTACGCGAAGCCTGCGCGTTTGATTCGCGGGGCGTTTCGTCCGCCTGGTCATAAGCCGGCATTGCCGGACGCAATATCCATCAAGGGGAGGAACATGGAAGCTGGTTATCTGGCCACGCAGTATGCGCCGATTTTCATCTTTATCTGTATCGCCCTGCTGATGGGCGTATTGCCGTTGTTGCTGACCATTTTTGTTGCTTCCCAGAAGCCGGATCCCGAGAAGCTTTCGGCCTATGAGTGCGGCTTTGAGGCCTTTGAAGATGCGCGCATGCAGTTCGATGTCCGTTTCTATCTGGTGGCTATCCTGTTTGTCGTGTTCGATGTGGAAACGGCGTTCATGTTTCCCTGGGCCGTCGTGCTCGACAATATCGGCATCTTCGGACTGGTTGAGATGTTGCTGTTCCTGCTCATATTGCTGGTGGGTTACGTCTATGCCTGGAAAAAAGGGGCTCTGCAATGGGAATAGAAGGCGTTCTCGACAAGGGCTTTGTCACGACCACGGCGGACAAGATCATCAACTGGGCCCGGACCGGATCGCTGTGGCCGATGACATTCGGTCTTGCCTGCTGTGCCGTGGAAATGATGCATGCAGGCGCCAGCCGCTACGACCTGGACCGTTTCGGCGTGGTATTTCGCCCCAGCCCGCGGCAGTCGGACGTGATGGTGGTAGCCGGCACCCTGGTGAACAAGATGGCGCCGGCCCTGAGGAAGGTTTACGACCAGATGTCCGAACCACGCTGGGTGATTTCGATGGGATCCTGCGCCAATGGCGGAGGTTACTACCATTATTCCTATGCCATTACGCGCGGCTGTGACCGCATCGTGCCCGTGGACATTTATGTGCCGGGATGTCCGCCGACGGCGGAGGCCCTGCTGTACGGCGTGATTCAATTGCAGGAAAAAATCAAGCGAACCAACACCATTGCGCGGTAGGCATTGATGAGCGAAGAGGCGACCATGGCGGAACAGGCGCTCCCGGCCGAAGTGCGGGACCTGCAATCCCGTTTTGGCGATCAGGTGCTGGATGCGGCCGCCGGGCTGGATATGCCGACGGTCGTGCTGAACAGGGGAGCGATCGTGGAGGCCTGCCACTATCTCAGGCAGGAGCACGGCTATGCGCAACTGATGGATCTCTGTGGCCTGGATATGTCCGAGTATCCCGGGCATGAAGCGGATACGCCGCGGTTTCTCGTGGTCTATCATCTGCTGTCCGTTGAGGGGAACAGGCGCATCCGGCTCAAGGTGCCGGTGAATGCGCGGGATCTGGTGGGTTCAGTAACCGAGGTGTGGCCGACGGCCAACTGGTTTGAACGGGAGGCCTTCGATATGTACGGCATCCTGTTCGTCAATCATCCCGATCTGCGCCGCATTTTGACCGACTACGGTTTCGAGGGGCACCCCCTGCGCAAGGATTTCCCTTTAACCGGACGGGTTGAGCTTTTCTTTGACGACGCACAGTGGCGCTGTGTATACAAGCCGAACAAGCTGGAAAACCGGGTGCTGATTCCGAGAACATGGCCGGGAGTGGACCGTGGCTGAGATCCAGAATTATACCCTGAATTTTGGTCCACAGCACCCGAGCGCGCATGGCGTGCTGCGCCTGGTACTGGAACTGGACGGTGAGGTGATCGAGCGCGCCGAGCCGCATATCGGTCTGTTGCATCGCGGTACGGAAAAGCTGTTTGAATACAAGACCTATCTTCAGGATTTACCCTATTTTGACCGCTTTGATTATGTCTCCATGATGGCCAACGAGCATGCCTATGTGCTGGCCGTGGAAAAGCTGCTCGGAATTACCCCTCCCGAGCGGGCGCAGTATATCCGGGTGATGTTCGCCGAGCTGACACGGATTTTGAACCATTGCCTGTGGCTGGGTGCGCATGCGCTGGATATCGGCGCCATGACGGTATTTCTCTACTGTTTCCGGGAGCGCGAGGATATCTTTGATTATTACGAGGCCGTGAGCGGCGCCCGCATGCACGCGGCCTATTTTCGCCCCGGCGGGGTTGCGAAAGACCTGCCGGACGGCTTGCTCGACAAAATTGCCGGCTTTACCGGGCGCTTTCCCGGTTATGTGGACGAGTATGAAACCCTGCTCACCGAGAATCGCATCTGGAAGCAGCGCACCGTGGATATCGCCATTGTGGACAAGGCGGCGGCCCTGGCCTGGGGCTTTAGCGGTCCGATGCTCAGGGGTTCCGGCGTGGCCTGGGATTTGCGCAAGACTCAGCCCTACGATGTGTACGACAAAATGGATTTTGACATTCCCGTGGGCACGACCGGCGACTGTTATGACCGCTACCTGGTGCGGGTGGAGGAAATGCGCCAGGCCAATGAGATCGTCAGGCAATGTGTTGCCTGGCTGTCGGAGCATCCGGGGCCGGTCAAGGTGGATGATTACAAGCTGGTGAATCCGCCCCGGCAATTGATGAAAACCGACATGGAAGCGCTGATTCATCATTTCAAGTATTTTTCGGAAGGCTTCCATGTGCCGCCCGGTGAAGTCTATGCCGCCGTCGAGCAGCCAAAGGGCGAGCTTGGCGTCTACATTGTGTCCGATGGCTCCAACAAGCCTTACCGCATCAAGGTGAGAGCCCCGGATTATGCCCATCTGGAGGCCCTGGATTTTATGTGCCGCGGCCACATGATCGCCGACGTCGTGGCTATCATCGGCACGCAGGATATCGTTTTCGGAAGCGTTGATCGATGAGCGCCGCCGTTGAATCCCCCCGCTTCAGCAAGGCGCGCATGGCAGAGATCAGCATGCTTGTCGAGCGTTACCCGGCGCCGCAATCGGCGCTTTTGCCGGTGCTGCATATGGCGCAGCAGGATTTTGGCTACCTGTCCATGGATGTGCAGCAACTGGTGGCGGACGTGCTGGGATTGCGGCTGATGGCCGTGCGCGAGGTGGTGACCTTTTATACCATGTTCCGCGAGCAGCCCTGTGGTAAATACCTGCTTGAAGTGTGTACCAGCGCCTCATGCATGCTGAATGGCGCCAATGAACTGGTTCGTCACCTGTGCGACAGGCTCGGGATCAAACCGGGTGAAACCACGCCGGACCGTATGTTCACCGTCGCCGAGGTCGAATGTGCCGGCGCCTGCGGCGGCGCGCCGGTGGTGCAGGTCAACAACGCATATCATGAGCGCGTGGATGCGGCGCAACTGGATGATTTGCTTGCCGGCGCCATGGCAAAGGGAGAGCGGGCATGATTTCGTCCGATCCGTGCAGGGTGGAAGCGATCTGTTTTGATCGTATCCGCATTCCGGGTCAGCACACCCTGGAGGTGGCGCGCGCAAACGGCGCCTATGCCTTCCTGCCCACCGTGCTGGCGGAACTGACGCCGGAAAAAATCATCGAAGAAGTCAAGACATCGGGCCTGCGCGGGCGTGGCGGCGCCGGCTTTCCGACCGGGCTCAAATGGTCATTCGTGCCGCGCAATACGGGCAAGCCGACCTATCTGCTGTGTAATGCCGATGAGGGAGAGCCGGGCACGTTCAAGGATCGCGATATCATGCGTTTTGATCCTCACCTGCTGGTTGAGGGTATGATCATGGCCGGCTTCGCCCTGGGCGTGCGTGATGCCTATATCTATATTCGCGGCGAGTTTCTGCATGAGGCCAATGTGCTGAATGAAGCGATCCGCGAGGCCTGTGCGGCCAACCTGCTCGGAGAGCATATTCTGGGAACGGATTTCTCCATGCAACTGACCGTGCACCGCGGCGCCGGCGCCTATATCTGCGGTGAGGAAACGGCGCTGATCGAATCGCTTGAAGGCAAGGCCGGCCGGCCGCGTTTCAAGCCCCCGTTTCCGGCCGTGGAAGGTTTCTACGGCTGCCCGACCGTCGTGAACAATGTCGAAACACTGGCCACGATTCCCGCGATTCTGGAGCACGGCGGTGCCTGGCATGCCAGGATCGGCTCGCCGAACAATACCGGCATGAAGATATTCTCGATTTCCGGTCAGGTCGGGAAGCCCGGCAACTACGAGGTACCGCTGGGCATCACCTTGCGCAACCTGATCGAAGATTATGCCGGTGGGCTCAAACACGGTCAGTTGCCAAAGGTAATCATTCCCGGCGGTTCATCAGCCCCCTGGCTGGGTCCGGACCAGTATGATATCCCCATGAGTTTCGATGACCTGGCCAAAGCGGGGTCCATGCTCGGTTCCGGCGCGGTCATTGTCCTGGATGAGACGGCGGATGTGCTGGCCGTGGCCAAAAGGCTGATCCATTTCTACGCGCATGAATCCTGCGGCCAGTGTTCTCCGTGCCGCGAGGGCACCGGCTGGCTGGACCGTATTTTTGCCCGCATTTCCGGCGGGAATGCGCATACGGGCGATATCGACGTGATTCGGGATGTGGCCAATCACATGCGCGGGCGCACGATTTGCGCCTTGTCCGACGCCGCCACCGGCCCGGTATTATCCATCGCCAGACTTTTTCCGGAATTGCTCAAGCCTGCCATGGACAGCCTGGAGAGGGCGGCATGACAACACTTTTTATCAATGACAGGGAGGTTTCGGTTGCGCCCGGCACCAGTATCCTGGATGCCTGCCGCCAGTACGGCGTCAACGTGCCGTACTTCTGCTACCACCCCGAGCTCTCCGTAGCGGCGAACTGTCGCATGTGTCTGGTGGAGATCGAGGGCTGGAAAAAACCGGCGGCCTCCTGTTGTACGCCGGTGGCCGAGGGTATGAAGGTCCATACGGAGACCGATGCCACAAAGGAAGATCACAGGATGGTGATGGAATACCTGCTCATCAACCATCCACTGGATTGCCCGGTGTGCGATCAGGGCGGCAAGTGCAAGTTGCAGGACTACTCCATGCAATACGGCGCCTCCAGGGGTCGCTACGCGGAGAACAAGCGCGCCGTCACGGATTATGAGCTGGGGCCCTTTATTACCACCTGCATGACCCGTTGCATCCATTGCACCCGCTGCGTGCGTTTTGCCGACGAGATTGCCGGGACGGGTGATATGGGCGTGCTGAATCGCGGTGACCGTATGAGTATTGCCGGCATTGTGGATGAATGCCTGAGTTCCGAATTGTCCGGCAATCTGGCGGATATTTGCCCGGTAGGTGCCCTGCTGGACGGCCCCTCGCATGATATCGCCCGTCCCTGGGAGCTGACCCGGCACAAATCCACCTGCACCCAGTGTCCTCAGGGTTGCGATATTCATATCGAGTCGCGCGGTGAGGAAGTGATCCGTATTCAACCGGTCAAGGACAGCCCCGAGCCGTGGCTTTGTGACCGTGGCCGTTATGTTTATGACGCCTTCCGTTCCGAAAACCGCATTCTGTCGCCACGCCTGCGTGCGCAGGATGGAATGCAGGAGGCGGACTGGGATGAAGCCGTCAGGCGTGCCGTGGATGTGCTTGCCGGCAAGCGTGTCGGCATGGTGATTTCTCCATACTGGAGTGTTGAGGGTTATACCGCCATACGACTGCTGCATGATGCAGTCTTTCCGGATGCCGGGGTGGCGTTTGACCTGCATCGGCGTGATATGCGCGCCTTTGCCTTTGAAGAGGGTTTTTCACAGACCACCCGGCAGATTGAAGATACGGATGAAGTGGTCATTCTCGGTTCGGATCTGCGGCAGCGCCTGCCTCTGGTGATGCAACGCATGCGTAAGCGTCTCAGGAACGGAAAGCCGGTAACGCGAATAGGGTCAATGAATTATCGCACCAATGCGGACATCACCAGGGAATCGCTGATCAGACCGCGTGACTGGCCGGCCGTCATCGCCCGCGCCATGCAGCAGGTCATGGATCTGGGCAAAACGGCGGCGGGCATGAAGGAATGGATGGATGCGGTGGATGATCGTCATGAGGCCGGCAAGCTGCTCGGCGACGCATTGATGGCCGGGTCCTGTTCGCTGATTGTGGGCGAGGAGATTCGCTGTCATCCGGACGCCGCGGCCCTGATTCATGGCCTGGACTTGCTGATGCGCGGTTGCGGGCATGCTGAAAAGGAATCCGATGGCCGCAACCTGGTGCCGGAGGGGATGAATGCACAGGTTCTTTCCTCTGTATTCGGCGATGTCCGGGTTTCGGCGGCCGAAATCTTTGATGCGGCGGTGAACGGTGAGCTGGACGCTATTTTACTGGTCGGCAGCGATCCGGTGGGGGACGGGTTGTTTCCGTCGCAGGCGAAGGCGGCGCTGGACGGAGTGCCGCTGGTGCAGGTGGGGGCGATTGCAGGCAAGATCAGCGAACGGGCTGATGTGATGTTGCCGGCCGCGGCCTATTCAGAGATTGAGGGAACCTTTATTAATATGGAAGGCCGCGTGCGCGTGGCGACCAATCCGATTTCCTCCGTTGGCAAGGAACGGCCGCTGTGGAAAGTGATGATGCGGCTGGTGCAGGCTCTGGGCAAGGATGTGCCGGCGGTCAGCCTGGAGGAATTGCGTGAGCAGGTAAAACGGTTTCTGCCGGAACTGGCCATGGCCTGGCAGGCGCATGAGGTTGACAGCTTCATGATGCCGACACGGCGAAATACCGGGGCGGCATACCTGCCTGCAGGTCCGGATATTTCCGCTGGCCAGCTGGATGTGGTCAGCCGTTATTCCATGTATCGCGAGGGGATGTGGGCGCGTGCCAGTGCGCTGTTATCGCATGCGGGGCAGTTGCACCGGCTGGATGATGTGCTGGTGCATCCGGACACCCTGAAGGAACTCGGGCTGGAGCCGGGCGTGCTGACCGTGGTTTCCGATCAGGGCGAGCAGCAGTTTGAGATCGGCACTCGCGATGACGTGTCGCCGGGCGTATTGTTTGTAGCCAGGCGCGGTGTCGCCGGCGATTTGTCCAGTGTCGTCAGGGCGTCGTTGCGGGGAGATCCGGTATGAATACGGCGATGCAGGCCGGGATATGGGCGCTGGAGGTGCTGGCTATCGCCGTGCCGGTGGCGCTCTCCGTGGCCTACATTACCTATGCCGAGCGTCGCATCATCGGCTGGATGCAGGTGCGCAAGGGCTGCAATCGCGTGGGCTGGGCCGGGCTGTTGCAGCCGATTGCCGACGGCCTGAAGCTGTTTCTTAAGGAAACGATTATCCCTACCACGGCCAACAAGTTTCTGTTCGTGGCGGCGCCCGTGATGTCCCTGTTACCGGTGCTGGTTGCTTATGCCGTCGTGCCTTTTGGCGAAACCACGCTGGGCGGGTTATGGAAGACAGCGCATGTCATGGCGATTTCCAACCTGAACATCGGCGTGCTGTATGTGATGGCAATTTCCAGCCTGAGTATTTACGGCATATTGATGGCGGGGTGGGCGTCCAATTCCAAGTATGCCTTTCTGGGAGCCATTCGCGCCACATGCCAGATGGTGTCCTATGAGGTGTCCATGGGCTTCGCCATCGTCTGCGTGCTGATGCTGGCCGGCAGCCTGAATCTGGCGGAAATCGTACATGCCCAGGCAGGCGGTTTCTGGCACTGGTATTTCATTCCCCTGTTCCCCATGTTTCTTGTATATTTTATTTCAGGCGTGGCGGAAACCAATCGTTCCCCGTTCGACCTGACGGAAGGCGAATCCGAGATTGTGGCGGGTTTTTTCGTCGAATACTCCGGCATGTGGTTTGCCACGTTTTCACTGGCGGAATATGGCGCCATGATTCTGATCAGCCTGATGGCATCCATCATGTTTCTGGGTGGATGGCATGCGCCGTTGCCGGCGCTTGATTTTATTCCCGGCACGGTATGGCTGCTGGGCAAGACGGCATTGCTCATATTTATGTTTATCTGGTTCCGGGCGACATTTCCAAGATACCGTTACGATCAGCTGATGCGGCTGGGATGGAAGGTATTTCTGCCGCTGACACTGGCCTGGATTGCCGTGATCGGTATCGCCATCTATACGCCGGGCCTGTCCGATATCATCGGGCTCTGGCGGCCGGGAGCGGCATCATGAACCTGTTCAGACGCACGGCGAGGACATGGCTGCTGACCGAGCTGTTCCGGGGTCTGATGCTGACCGGCAAGTATCTGTTCAAGAAAAAGATTACCGTGGAGTATCCGGAGGAGCGCACGCCGCTCTCTCCGCGCTTTCGCGGGTTGCATGCCCTGCGCCGCTACGAATCCGGCGAGGAGCGCTGCATCGCCTGCAAGCTGTGTGAGGTGGTGTGTCCGGCGCTGGCGATTACCATCGAGTCCGAGGAGCGGCAGGATGGTACGCGCCGCACTACCCGCTACGATATCGACATGACCAAGTGCATCTACTGCGGCCTGTGCCAGGAGGCCTGTCCGGTGGATGCCATTGTGGAAACGCAGGTGTTTGAATTTGCCACCGAAACCCACGAGGCGCTGTACTACACGAAGGATATGCTGTTGAAAACAGGGGAGCGTTATGAACGCCAGATTGCGGCCAGTATCGCCGCCGACGCACGCTATCGCTAGCGACGGCGACTGAAGAAACGGACGGAGTGGACATGCTGGAACTCGGATTTTTCTATTTGTTCGCGGGGCTGGCCGTTGTCGGCGGTCTTGGCGTCGTGCTTGCCCGCAACACGGTGCATTCCGTTATGTTCCTGATCTTCTGCTTCTTCAACGCGGCGGGCCTGTTTTTTCTGCTGGATGCGGAGTTTATCGGTATCATCCTTATCCTGATCTATGTCGGGGCGGTCATGGTGCTGTTCATGTTCGTGATCATGATGCTTGAGGTGAACTTTGCCAGCCTGCGCGAAGGCTTTCTGCGCTACCTGCCCATCGGGGGTGTGATTGCGCTGGTGCTGTTCATTGAAATCGTCGCGGCGGCCGGGAGCGGCGTGTTCCTGCCCAAGGCCAGTCCCGTTCCTGCCCATATGGCCCGGCAAGTCAACAATACCGTTGAGATCGGCAATATCCTGTACACCCGATACCTGCTCGGCTTCGAGGTGGCGGCCATCATTCTACTCGTGGCCCTGGTGGGCGCCGTGGTACTGACGCTGCGCGCCCGCAAGGATGCCAGGTATCAGAATATCTCAAGGCAGGTGAACGTGCATCCCGAGGATCGCCTGCGCAAGGTGAAGATGTAGCCATGGTCAGTCTGCCTTCCTATCTTGCCGCCGCAGCCTGCCTGTTCTCGATAGGCGTGATCGGCCTGTTTCTGAACCGCAAGAATGTGATCACGATCCTGATGTGCATCGAACTGATTCTGCTGGCCGTGAACATTAATTTCGCCGCATTTTCGCATTTTCGGCAGGATATCGGCGGGCAGGTTTTTATCTTTTTCGTGTTGACCGTAGCCGCCAGCGAGGTGGCGGTGGGGCTTGCCATTCTGGTTGCCTTTTACCGCAACCGGCGTTCGATAGAAACTGAAGATATCAACACCCTGCAGGGATAAGGTGGAACACGCCATGCTGAGCACAACCGAATTGCTGATGATTCCCGCTCTGCCGCTGTTCGCGGCCTTGATCGTGGGTCTGTTCGGTTGGGCGCTAAAGGAAAAGGCTTCGCATCTTATCTGTATCACCGGCGTGGTCGCCGCCGCGCTGTTATCCGTGCATGTGTTCGTCCAGTCGCTGCATGGCGCCAGCTTTTACGGCAATTTCTGGACCTGGATGATATCCGGCCATTTTGTCGTCCCCGTGGGCATGATGATCGACCGGCTCTCCGCCATCATGATGATGACGGTGGCCATTATTTCCGCCTGCATCCATGTGTACACCATCGGCTACATGCACGGCGATCCCGGCTATACGCGATTCTTTTCCTATATTTCGGGGTTCACCTTTTCCATGCTGGTGCTGGTGATGGGCAACAATTTCTTCACGCTGTTTTTCGGCTGGGAAGCCGTGGGCCTGTTCTCCTATCTGCTGATCGGTTTCTGGTTCAAGCGTGAAAGCGCCAATGTGGCGGCGATGAAGGCCTTCATTGTCAACCGCGTCGGCGATCTCGGTTTCGCCATCGGCATCCTGGCCGTGTGGTATTATTTCGGCTCGGTTGAATACCGGGACGTGTTCGCCGCCGTACCGCAGTTTGCCGGTCAGGGACACAGCCTGCATTTTCTCGGTCTACGCATGGATGCCATCACCTTTATCTGTATCGCCCTGTTCATCGGCGCGATGGGCAAGAGCGCGCAGGTGCCGCTGCATGTCTGGCTGCCGGATTCGATGGAGGGCCCGACGCCGATTTCCGCCCTGATCCATGCCGCCACGATGGTGACGGCCGGCATATTCATGGTGGCCCGCTGCTCGCCGATGTTCGAGTTTTCCGAAACGGCGCTGGCGATGGTGACGATCGTAGGTGCGATTACGGCCTGGCTGTGCGCCACCATCGGCCTCGTACAGACCGACATCAAGCGCGTCATTGCCTATTCCACCTGCTCGCAGCTTGGCTACATGTTCGTGGCCTGTGGCGTATCGGCCTATTCGGTCGGTATTTTCCATCTGATGACGCATGCCTATTTCAAGGCGCTGTTGTTCCTGGCGGCGGGTTCGGTGATCCATGGCGTCATGGCCGATCAGGATCTGCGCCGCATGGGACAGCTCAGAAAATTCATGCCCGTTACCTATATCACGATGTTGATCGGCGGTCTGGCCCTGGCCGGTGTGCCGCCGTTCGCCGGTTTCTGGTCCAAGGACATGATTATCGAGGCCGCGGCCGTACGGGACATGGGCTGGGTCAGTAATTTTGCTTATCTGTCCGTGCTCTCGGCGGTATTTATGACCGCATTCTACACCTTTCGTCTGTTTTTCCTTGCCTTCCACAACTCGGACCGGGTGCCGGCGGAGACAAAGCCGCATGTGCATGAATCCCCCAAAGTCATGACCGTGCCGCTGATTATTCTTGCGATTGGCGCTGTTTTTTCCGGCTGGTGGGGGGCCGAGGTGCTCGGCATTACCGCCCCGGAAATGGTCAATAATTACTTTCAGGACGCTATCTTTGTCGCCGATGCGCATAATCCCCTGCTAAAGCTCGCCGAGGAACCCGAGCCCTGGTATCAGTTTCTGTTCAGCATGCCCTTCTGGCTTGCCATGGCCGGCATCGGTCTGGCGTGTCTGATGTATTTCAGGGAAACTTCATTCCCGGCGCGGCTGGCGCAAACATTGCCCGGCATCCACCGTTTCCTGCTGAACAAGTGGTGGTTTGACGAGATGAACTGGAAGGCGCTGATCATGCCGGCGCGGCATACGGGAAGTTTCCTGTGGAAGAAGGCTGATCTGGCCATGATTGACAAGGGCGCGCTGCATGGCTGCATTCTCGGCGCCGTCATGAGCGGCGTAAGCCGCATGCGCACCATGCAGACCGGCTATGTATACCATTATGCCTTTGCCATGGTCATCGGCGTGTTTGCGGCGCTGACCTGGCTGGTACTGAAGGGTTAGCCCGGATATGGAACTGAACAACGCCCTGAATTTCCCCATTCTTTCATGGAGCATCTTTCTTCCAACCGCGGGTGCTGTCGTCATCTGGATGTTCGTACGCGGCGAGATGGCGGTGCGCTGGGCCGCGCTGGCTGTTTCGGTGACCACATTCCTGCTTACGCTGCCGCTGTGGCTGGCTTTCGATCATTCGACGGCGCATATGCAATTCGAGGAATTTCACCCGTGGATTTCCGCCTTCAATGTCAATTACCACCTGGGCGTGGATGGCATCTCCATGCCGTTTATCCTGCTGACCAGCCTGCTGACCGTTATCTGCATTGTTTCCGCCTGGCAGTGCATCCGGAGCCGTGTGAAGGAATACATGATATCGTTCCTGATTCTGGAGACGACGCTGATCGGCGTGTTTGCCGCTCTGGACGGCATCCTGTTCTATTTTTTCTGGGAAGCCATGCTGATCCCGATGTTCCTGATTATCGGCGTCTGGGGCGGCGCCAACCGCGTTTATGCCACGCTGAAGTTTTTCCTGTATACGCTGGCGGGCTCGGTGCTGATGCTGATCGCGCTGCTGGCCATGTATTTCAAGGCAGGCCGCACATTTGATATTCAGGCGCTGATGGCCTATCCGTTTGACTTCACCTGGCAGGTTTGGATTTTCCTCGGCCTGCTGGTCGCATTCGCGGTCAAGGTGCCGATGTGGCCGGTGCATACATGGCTGCCGGATGCGCATACGGAGGCGCCCACCGCCGGTTCGGTGATTCTGGCCGGCATCCTGCTGAAAATGGGGGCTTACGGCTTCCTGCGTTTTTCGCTGCCGATCTGCCCCGACGCCTCGCAGTATTTCGTGCCGCTGATGGTGGCGCTTTCAATTATCGCCATCATCTACATCTCGCTGGTGGCCATGATGCAAGAGGATATGAAGCGGCTCATCGCCTATTCCTCCATTGCCCATATGGGCTTCGTAACGCTGGGCACCTTCATGTTCACCCAACAGGCGCTGGAGGGGGCGATTTACGGCATGATCAGTCATGGCTTTGTGGCATCCGCCCTGTTCCTGTGCGTCGGCGTGCTCTATGATCGCATGCATACGCGGGAGATTGCGGCCTACGGCGGTGTTGCCAATGTCATGCCGGTCTTCGCCGCGGTGACAATGCTGTTCTGCATGGCCAATGTGGCCCTGCCGGGCGCCTCTTCCTTTATCGCCGAAATCATGGTGCTGATGGGAACGTTTTCAGCCGATCAGCTTTATGAATTTGTTATTTCCACCAAATGGGTGGCCGTGCTGGCCGCAAGCAGCGTGGTGCTGTCCGCCTGCTATACCCTGTGGATGTACAAGCGCGTCATCATGGGCGATCTGGTCAGGGACGAGGTCAAGGCCATGCCGGACATGAATGTGCGCGAGATTGCCTTCTTCGCGCCGTTGATCGTACTGGTGGCGTGGCTGGGAGTTTATCCCGTGCCGGTGCTGGATGTAATGCACGCCTCCGTTTCACATCTGATCGCCCAGGTGGGAACGAGCAAGCTTGCGGCCGCCCATGCGCTGGCCCAGGCCCAGACCATGCAGCAAATTGTGATGCAGTGAGGCTGATGACATGAACCCGGTGACGCTTCCAATGCCCAATATTCTGCCCCTGCTGCCCGAGATATTCATGGCCGTGATGGCCATGGTTATCCTGATCTGGGATCTGTTTCTGCCGAAAGAACGCAAGCAGTGGAGCGGTTATATGGCCATACTGACCTGTGTTGCGGCGGCCATATCAAGCCTGTGGCTGGCCGGGCCTGATCCGGTGTCGGCCTTTTACGGTTTTTTCGTGCTCGATCCCTTTGCCAGCTACGCCAAGCTGCTGATTTACGCCGGCACGGCGCTGGGGGTAATCCTGAGCCTGGATTACATGAAGGATGAGGCCAATACGGGTGAGTATTATTCGCTCATGCTGTTTGGTACGCTGGGCATGATGCTGATGGCGTCCTCGCCGAATTTTGTCACCATGTATCTGGGACTGGAGCTGATGGCGCTGTGCACCTATGTGCTGGTGGGTTATCAGCGCGACGTGCTGCGCTCAAGCGAGGCGGCGCTGAAGTACTTTATTCTTGGCTCGCTCGCCTCCGGCATTTTGCTGTATGGCATCAGCTTTCTCTATGGCGTTACGGGCAGTTTCGACTTTACTGTCATAGGCCGTTCACTGGCGCAAACGGGGGCCGACGCGAGGTTGCCCGTCATGCTCGGCCTGGTGCTGCTGCTGGCCGGCTTTGCCTTCAAGATTTCCGTGGCGCCCTTCCATATGTGGACGCCGGACGCCTATGAAGGAGCGCCGACGCCGATTACGGCATTCATGTCCATTGGTCCGAAGGTGGCCGGGTTTGCCGTGATCATCCGCGTGTTCGCGGAAGCGCTGCCATCGTTGCAGGGAGACTATACGACGATTCTGGTCTGGATGGCCGTCCTGACCATGGCGGTGGGAAATCTGGCGGCTATCGCCCAGCGCAATATCAAGCGCATGCTGGCCTATTCCACCATTGGCCACGTCGGTTTCGCCATGCTGGGTCTGATCGCGGCCAACGTGAACGGTTACGCCGGCGTGCTGGTTTATCTGACCGTGTACCTGTTTATGAACATGGGGGCCTTCGCCATTATCGTGCTGATGCGCCGAGAGGGCATTCAGGGGGAGCTGCTGGATGACTTCGCCGGACTTTCCAGGGTGCGCCCCGGTTATGCCCTGGCCATGGGGCTGTTTCTGTTTTCCCTTGCCGGCATCCCCTTCCTCGGCGGTTTCTGGGCCAAATACGTGGTCTTTATCGCCGCGGTGGAAGCGGGACACCTGTACCTGGCCTTAACCGCCCTGCTTTTCTCCGTCATCGGCGCTTTCTACTATCTACGCGTGGTCAAATACATCTACTTTGATGAGGAGCGGGCGGCCTTCAATTTTGTTGAAAACCGTTTAATGCAGGCAACGGTTGCGGTGACGGCGATTGCCGTCGTAGGTATCGGCCTGTTTCCCGGCCCCGTGATCGATATCTGCAAGGCGGCGCTTGGTCATATAATTTAATCCGCGCCCGTAGCTCAGCCGGATAGAGCATCAGGCTTCGAACCTGAG
>CAZVLQ010000032.1:0-14497 GCA_964628185.1 uncultured Zetaproteobacteria bacterium
GCCCCGGGCCGGTGAAGATTCCCGCCGAGAATATTCTGAGCCTGCAATTGCGCACGATTCAGCAATTCGGTAATAATAAGCTGGCGCTGGGGCTCGGGGTGAATCGGAATCATCTGGTCTATGCCAATACCACCGATACGGTGTTGCATACGGAGGTTCAATGGGAAACGACGTTTTAAGCCAGTGCTGAGTGCTGAGCAACGAGGAAAAAGCAGTGCTGAGTGCTGAGCAACGAGGGACGAGAGGAAAAAACAGTGCTGAGGACTGAGCAACGAGGGACGAGAGGAAAAACAGTGCTGAGGACTGAGCAACGAGGAAAAAGCAGTGCTGGTTTTTACTCAGCACTCAGCACTCGTTGCTCAGCACTGTATTTTTCCTCAGCACTGATTATTAAGAGGTTGATGTTCATGATACGTAAAATGTTGCAAACCGGGATGTTGCGTTGGTGGTTGCCGTTGATGGTTGTGTTGGCAGGCACATTTGTCTGGGTGGGTATGGCCGCCGCTATCACGCTTTCTCCGGCGCAACTGGAGCAATTAAAGCAGTTGACCCCGGCGCAAAAAGCGGCGCTGGCCAAACAGGCCGGCGTGGCATTGCCGACGGCAAAATCCGCGCCGGTTCCCACGACATCGCCCGTGGTGGTCAAGCCGCGTGCGCCCGGAAGCGGCGTGCCGGAGCGCGAGATCGGCGGCAGCGCACCGGCCCAAACCACCGCAGCGGCCACCAAAACGCCGGAGCCTGCCTCGCCCGTACAAAAGGTTTCTTCGCAAAAAGCGGCGGAGAAGACGGAACTAAATCGCGCCTTCGCCAATTTTGCCAGTGAATCCAAACCGATGGCTGTGGATACGCGCCTTACGCAGTTCGGCTACGATCTGTTTTCCGGCGCGCCCACCACATTCGCGCCGGCCACCGAGGTGCCGGTGCCGCCGGAATATGTGCTGGGACCCGGCGACGAGATCAAGGTGCAGCTTTTTGGCAAGGAGAATTCCGAATTTTCCATGACCGTGGATCGCGAGGGCGCCATCGCCTTTCCGAATATCGGGCCGCTCACCGTTGCCAGTATGCGTTTCGCCGAGGCCAAGGCATTTATCGCCCAGCAGATCAAGCAGAAAATGATCGGCGTCTCCGCCAGCATCACCATGGGTCAGTTGCGTTCCATCCGCGTGTTCGCCCTGGGTGAGGTGGCGCGGCCGGGCTCCTACGTGGTCAGCGGCCTGGCGACGTTGTCCAATGCGCTGTTTGTCTCAGGCGGCGTCAAGAAGACCGGATCGCTGCGCAACATCCAACTGAAGCGGGCAGGCAAGGTAGTTGCCACGCTGGATCTCTATGATTTCCTCATGCATGGCGATACCAGCCACGATGTGCGCCTGCTGCCGCAGGATGTGGTTTACGTGCCGCCTATTGGCAAAACCGTGGGCGTGGCTGGTCAGGTATTGCGACCGGCGATCTTCGAGCTGAAACACAAGCGGACGCTGGCCGATGCGTTGCGGCTGGCGGGCGGGCTGCGGCCCACGGCCTATGCGAAAAAGGTGCAGGTTGAACGCATTGCCAAGGGTGCGGAGCGCAAGGTGCTGGACATCCCGTTGACTGGAAATGGAAGAAAGATGCGCCTGCGCGACGGTGATATGGTCAAGGTGTATTCCGTGCTGGATTTTGAGGAGAACCCGGTGTTTCTGCTTGGTAACGTGAAACGGCCTGGCAAGTACGCCTGGCATCAGGGTATGCGTTTGCGGGATCTGATTCCGAATACGGCAGCGTTGTTGCCGGAAACATGGTTCAAGTATGCGGTGATCGAACGTGAAAGCGCACGCTCACGTGAGCCGGTGATCCTGCATGTGCCATTGAATGACGTGCTGAAGGGGAAAAAACGCGTCCGGCTTGCGCAGCGTGACAAGGTTTTTGTGTTCAACCGCGCTCATTTTCGCGAACAACCCAAGGTGACCATCGCGGGCAGCGTGCAGCATCCGGGCGGCTATGCCTTGAAAATGAACATGCATCTGGTGGATCTGGTGATGGCGGCCGGAGGCCTATTGCGCGACGCCTACCGTGATGAAGCGGAACTCTATCGCACGGATGATGCGACCAAGGAAGTCAGCCTGATTACCTTTGACGTGGGCAAGGCGCTGAAGGGGGATCGAAAGAACAATCCGCTGTTGCACGATCTGGACCGCGTGGTGATTCACTCGATCTGGGAGGTGACAAAACGCTATAAAGTGAGCATAAGCGGCGAGGTGAAACATCCCGGTGAATTTACGCTGGCTGCGGGTATGCGCCTGACCGATCTGTTGTTTGCCGCCGGCAATGTCACCGAGCGCGCCTATATGCGGAAGGCGGAGATCACCCGTTATTCGGTGAAGAATAACGAGCGTCGGGTTGCCACGCATATTCAGGTCAATCTGGCCGAGGCTTTGCGCGGCGATGCGGCGGCCAATATCCAGCTTGAACCCTACGATGTGCTGATGGTGCGCCGGATGTCCAACTGGCGCGATGTTGAACATGCAAGCATCACCGGCGAGGTACGTTTCCCCGGCAGCTATGCGGTGGAGGAGGGTGAGCGATTGTCCTCGTTGCTGGCGCGCACTGGCGGTTTTACGGACAAGGCCTATCTGCCGGCAGCAGTGTTTACACGCGTTTCTATCCGTAAAGAACAGCAGAAGCAACTGGATGAACTGGGCAAGCAGATGGAGGCTGATATTGATCGTCAGGCCGCCAGCATTTCCAATATCAAGGACGCCTCGATAGCGAAGCGTACGCAGCAGGATCTGGAGCGGGCCCGGGCCGTGTTGAAACAGATGCAGGAGGCTAAGGCTACAGGGCGGCTGGTAATTAGGCTGGCGGATATGAAGCATTTCAAAGACAGCGATTTTGACCTGCGCCTGCGCGACGGCGATTCGCTGTATATTCCACAGCGGCCGGACCAGGTGCTGGTGCTGGGCCAGGTGTACAACCAGGCCGCGCTGCTCTACCGACATGACTTTTCTCCGGATGATTATGTGGATCTGGCCGGAGGTACGAGGCGATTTGCCGATACCGGCCGCATTTACGTGATCCGCGCCAACGGCGAAGTGGATGCGCATCACAGTGCCTGGCGGCGCAAGCGGGTGTATCCCGGTGATACCGTCGTCGTGCCCCAGAAACTGGAGGAGTTCCACCTCGTGGACAGCATGCTGGACTGGAGCCGGGTGGCAGCGAATGTCGGCCTGACCATCGCCTCATTCAAGGCGGTGGGAGTGCTTTAAAAGCAGTGCTGAGTGCTGAGGAACGAGCAACGAGGGGGGGAAAGACAGTGCTGAGTGGCGAGTGGCAAGGAACCGGTTTCCTCGGCACTCAGCACTCGTTGCTCAGCACTGTATCTTTCCTCAGCACTCATTGCTCAGCACTATTCCTTTAAGAGGTGGAAATGGCAGTAACGAGATTTGAGGATTTGATTGGCTGGCAGAAGGCGCGAACACTGAATCGTGAGATTTATCAGATTACGAATTCAGGAAACTTTGCCAGAGATTATGGCCTTCGTGATCAGATCCGCAGAGCCTCAGTCTCTATCATGTCTAATCTGGCTGAGGGGTTTGATCGAGCATCGAGGGCTGAGTTTCGTCATTTTATCGTGATTGCAAAGGCCTCATGCGCAGAAGTTCAGTGCCAATTGTATATTGCCTCGGACATAGGCTATCTTGACCATGGACAATTCAAGATGTTGTTGAGCAAGGCCAAAGAAGTTGCAAAGATTCTTGGCGGACTCAGAACTTCGCTTCAAGAAGGGGAAAAATAATTTTCATGCTTATGAAATCACCACTCGTTGCTCAGCACTCAGCACTGTTTTTTCCTCACCACTCGTTGCTCAGCACTCAGCACTGTTTTTTCCTCAGCACTCGTTGCTCAGCACTCAGCACTGTTTTTTCCTCAGCACTCAGCACTATGTTCACGGCTATCCTCCATGTCCGATAACAAAAACACCCCTCAGCAGAATAGCTCCACGCCGGCTTCTTCGCCCCTCCCTCCCGTTGATCCGCGCCTGCTGGCCGCCATGTATGGCCAGCCTTATGAGGAAGACGAGATTGATTTGCTGGAATACTGGAATGTGATCTGGAAACGGAAAAAGATGATCCTGTCGGTGAGCTTCGCCGCCGCATTGCTGGCCGTGGTAATTTCCCTGCTGATGCCGAACATCTACAAGGCCCAGGTGCTGCTGGCGCCGGTGGGCGGCGAGGAGAGCAAGGGTGGAGGCCTTTCCGCCGCGCTGGGCGGCCTGGGCGGCCTGGCATCGATGGCGGGCATTTCCCTGGGTGGTGGCGGCAGTACGGAGGAAAATCTGGCCGTGCTCAAATCGCGCGCATTCATCTGGAAGTTCGTCAAGGACAACAAGCTGATGCCGATTCTGTTCGCGGATGACTGGGATGCCGATGCAAAAAAATGGAAAGAGGATGATCCGAAGAAACAGCCTAGCCTATGGAGCGCCTACCGCGCTCTGACCGGAATCATGAAGGTAAACACCAATAAAAAAACCGGGCTGGTGACGGTCTCGGTGGAGTGGAAGGATCCGGCGCTGGCGGCGAAATGGGCCAATGCGCTGGTGAGCCGTCTGAATGCCTATCTGCGCCGCAAGGCCATCGCCCGCAGCGAGGCGAATCTGACCTATCTCAACAAGGAACTGGACCGCACCCGCATAGCGGACATGCGCCAGACACTATTTGATCTCATCAGTCAGGAGCAGAAAAAGGCCATGCTGGCCAATACGCAGGAGCAATTTGCTTTCCGTGTGCTGGATGCGGCCTCACCACCGGATAAAAAAGCCAAGCCCAAACGCAGCCTGATTGTGATTCTGTCCACTTTCATCACTGGTTTTCTGGCCGTGCTCGCCGCTTTCATCATGGAAAGTCTTGAGCGCCGCCGGCGGGATGCCGGAAAAAATTTGCAAGTGGAAGCTGCATGATCATGACTGTATCATTTCCTGTATGGCATCGCTGCCGTCCCGGTTTTTTATTCATAGAAAGTTCCACGATGTGACCATGCTCGGCATCATGAGGATCAGGTTGCTCATGAGTGCAAAATATGCAGTAATCCCTTCACGCCCTTCATGGTTAGACTGGAATACGGGTGTAGCGTGAACCCGCGCCTTCTGCTAACGTCCCGACCCGTTGTGAGTAAGCCGAATACACGTTTTGTTTTTGTCACCGGCGGGGTGGTTTCTTCGCTTGGCAAGGGGATCGCCGCCGCCAGCCTGGCGGCGCTGTTTGAAGCACGTGGCCTGCACGTGGCCATGCAGAAGCTTGATCCGTACATCAACGTGGACCCCGGTACGATGAGCCCGTATCAGCACGGCGAGGTATTCGTTACCGATGACGGCGCCGAAACCGATCTCGATCTGGGGCATTACGAGCGTTTCACCCATGCCACGATGAGCAAGCGCTCGAATTTTACCACCGGGCGTATTTACGAATCCGTCATCCGCCGCGAGCGGCGCGGGGATTATCTCGGCGCCACCGTGCAGGTAATTCCCCATATCACCGATGCGATCAAGGATGCCATTCTCTCGCTGCAGACGGATGCGCCGGATATCGCGCTGATTGAAATCGGCGGCACGGTCGGCGATATCGAATCGCAGCCTTTTCTTGAAGCAATCCGCCAGCTCCGCTTCGACCTGGGACGGAAAAGAACGGCATATGTCCATCTGACGCTGGTGCCATATATCGCCTCGGCCGGCGAGATGAAGACCAAGCCGACGCAACATTCGGTGCAGAAACTGCGCGAGATCGGCATCCAGCCCGATGTACTGCTGTGCCGCAGTGATCATCCCATTCCCAGAAGCCAGAAGGACAAAATCGCGTTGTTCTGTAATGTGCCGCAACATGCCGTCATTGATGCGCCGGACGTGGATACGATCTACGC
Organism: uncultured Zetaproteobacteria bacterium; assembly: GCA_964628185.1. Lineage (GTDB taxonomy): Bacteria > Pseudomonadota > Zetaproteobacteria > Mariprofundales > Mariprofundaceae > CAZVLQ01. The sequence goes on from CAZVLQ010000032.1 coordinate 5,887, forward strand.
CGTACCGCTTTCCCTGCGCGAAGGCGGTCTGGGTGCGGCGCTGCTGGCACATTTCGGTATGCCCGATTCCGAGCCGGAGCTGTCCGAATGGCGGGAGATATGTCGCAAGGTGCATGAGGCGGACGGCTGTGTGCATATTGCCATGGTGGGTAAATACGTGGAGCTGGCGGATGCCTATAAATCGGTGAACGAGGCCCTGTCCCATGGCGGTATGGCGGCGGGCGTGCGCGTTCGAATTGACTATGTCGATGCGGAATCACTGGAGAAGGACGGCTGCGCAGCACTGACCGATGTGCACGGTATTCTCGTGCCCGGCGGTTTTGGTCAGCGGGGGACCGACGGCAAGATACTGGCCATTCAGTATGCCAGGGAGAACAAGGTGCCCTACCTGGGCATCTGTCTGGGCATGCAACTGGCCGTGGTTGAGTTTGCCCGTCATGTCGCGGGCATCAAACAGGCCACCAGCAGTGAGTTTGATGAGCGCGCCGAACATGCCGTGATCGGGCTGATGACGGAATGGGAGCAGGACGGTCAGCGCGTCCGCCGTACCGCTCACGACGATCTGGGCGGCACCATGCGACTGGGTGCTTATCCATGCCGGCTGCTTCCCGGCACCCGGGCGGCTACGGCCTATGGCGTGGACGAGATCCGGGAGCGACATCGCCATCGCTATGAATTTAACAACATCTACCGCGACCGGCTCGAGGCCGCGGGCATGGCGGTATCCGGTGAACTGCCGGACGGTTCGCTGGTTGAAATGGTCGAGGTCCGGGACCACCCGTGGTTTGTGGCCTGTCAGTTCCATCCGGAATTCAAGTCACGGCCGTATGCACCGCATCCCCTGTTTGCCGGCTTTGTCGGTGCGGCAAAGGCGCACGCCGGCCTGTCCGGATGACCCGTGCTCCGGTGCTATAATTACGCGGCAACATTCATGAACAATTCGGGCTAGCATGAAACAGCATCATATTCATATCGCCGGTTTTGATATCGGCAACGACCTGCCTTTTGTGCTGATCGCAGGCCCCTGTGTGATTGAAAACAAATCGTTCACGCTGAGGGTGGCCGAGGCGATCGCGGCAATCGCCGCACGCTGCGGCGTACCACTGATCTTTAAATCCAGTTTCGACAAGGCCAATCGAACCAGCCTTGAGGCCTTTCGTGGTCCCGGTCTTGAGGAGGGTTTGCGTATCCTGCAATGTGTGAAGGAGAATATCGGTGTTCCGGTTATCACTGACGTGCACACGCCCGGGCAGGCCGTCCCGGTAGCGGAAGTGGCCGATGTGCTGCAAACCCCGGCCTTTCTCTGTCGCCAGACCGACTTTATCCGGGCCGTGGCGGCAACAGGCCGGCCGGTGAATATCAAGAAAGGACAGTTTCTGGCGCCGTGGGACATGCAACATGTGCTGGCCAAGGCCTGTGCGAGCGGCAATCGTGATATCATGCTGTGCGAGCGCGGTGCCAGCTTTGGCTACAACAACCTCGTTTCGGACATGCGTGCGTTGATGGTGATGCGCGAAACCGGTGCGCCGGTGGTGTATGATGCGACGCATTCGGTGCAGCAGCCCGGTGGTCTTGGCGGGGCGACCGGCGGTCATCGTGAATTCGTACCCGGGCTGGCACGGGCGGCGGTGGCGACCGGCGTGGCGGCCGTATTCATGGAAGTGCATCCGGATCCGGATCAGGCACTTTCAGACGGGCCGAATTCGCTGGCCCTGGACGATCTGGAGGGATTGCTGAACACATTGAAACGGCTGGACGGGATTGTCAAAGGCATGAACCGTAAAGATGTGAATATTTTTTTAAGGAGCAGAATGTGAGTGGAATTGTAACAGTGCATGGGCGTGAAATCTTCGATTCCCGTGGCAACCCGACCGTAGAGGTGGATGTAACGCTGGCATCCGGGGCTCACGGCCGGGCGGCGGTGCCAAGCGGCGCTTCCACCGGCGCGCGCGAAGCAGTGGAATTGCGCGATGGCGGCAGCCGTTTGAACGGGAAGGGTGTCCGGCAGGCGGTGTCGCATGTAAACGGTGAGATCGCGGCAGCGGTCCGGGGCATGGACGGGGCGGACCAGGAGGTGCTGGATCGGGCCATGATTGACCTGGATGGTACGCCGAACAAGGGGAGGCTGGGCGCCAATGCCATCCTCGGCGTTTCGATGGCCGTGGCCAGGGCGCAGGCGGCGGAAGAAGGCATGCCGCTGTTTCGATATCTGGGCGGTGCGGACGCGACTTTGCTGCCGGTGCCGTGCATGAACGTGCTCAACGGCGGTGCGCATGCGGACAACAACGTGGATTTTCAGGAATTCATGATCGTACCGGCCGGGGCGGAAAATTTTGCCCGGGCGCTGGAGATGGGTGCGGAAGTATTTCATGCATTGAAATCCGTGCTCAAGGGCAAGGGATACAATACCTCGGTGGGCGATGAGGGCGGTTTTGCCCCGTCCCTGCCCTCCAATGTGGCGGCGGTGGAGGCTATCCTGGAGGCGATTGAAACATCAGGGATAAAGGCGGGGCAGGATATATTTATTGCACTGGACCCGGCGGCGTCAGAATTTTACGGGAATGGCATATACAGTCTGGAAGGCGAAGGCAAACAGCTTGATTCTTCCGGCATGATTGATTTTTTGGCTGACTGGTGCGGCAAATATCCGATCATATCCATTGAGGACGGCCTGGCTGAGGACGACTGGGATGGCTGGAAGCAACTGACAGAACATCTGGGCGGGTCGGTACAGATTGTGGGCGATGATATCTTCGTTACCAATCCGGCCATTCTTCGGGAAGGTATCGAAAGGGGGGTGGCCAATGCCTTGCTGGTCAAGGTCAATCAGATCGGTACGCTGACGGAAACGCGCGGAGCCGTGCGCATGGCCATGCAGGCCGGCTATCGCTGCATGGTTTCACACCGTTCGGGAGAAACCGGGGATGCCTTTATCGCCGATCTGGCGGTGGCCCTGGGTTGCGGCCAGATCAAGAGCGGATCGGCGTCGCGATCGGACCGGCTTGCCAAATACAACCAGTTGCTTCGTATCGAGGAGACACTGGGCGATGCGGCCCGCTTCGCCGGCCGGGCGGCATTTTCCGGGGAATAATGCACGCCTGCCGGGTCAGGTAGAAAGCGGTGGCACGGGCCGGGCGCTGGGCGGTCTGGGGGCTGGTCTTGCTGCTTGTCGCGTATATGGCCTGGGATCTGGTGTTTTCCGACCATGGTTATCGGGTTTATCGCAGTGAGCAGCGGCACGCTGAGCAACTGCGGAAACAGGTAGACGAGATGCGTGCGCAGCGGGAACGCCTCGCACGCGAGATTCTGCGCCTGCGGCATGACCCCCGGGCGCTGGAGGAACTGGTGCATCGCGAACTGGGATACGTCTATCCGGATGAGTACATGCTGATCATGCCGGATGGTCAGGGATCAGGGGTCAGGGGTCAGGGGCCAGGGATCAGGGGTCAGGGGCCAGGGATCATGGAACAGCGTGGGGGAGCGGAGTGAACCACGCACACCATCTTGATCTGAGTCCTCAGTCCTCAGTCCTCAGTCCTCAGCCCTCAGTCCTCAGTCCTCAGCCCTCAGTCCTCAGTCCTCAGTCCTCGGACGTTGTCACCCGCTTTGCGCCCAGCCCGACCGGACTGCTGCATCTCGGCAATGTACGCACGGCCCTGCTCAACTGGTTGTTTGCCAGACGTCATGGCGGGCGTTTTCTGCTGCGTCTTGAAGATACCGATGCACAGCGCAGCGAGCAGCACTATGTTAATGCCATCATGGAGGATCTGCGCTGGCTGGGTCTGGACTGGGATGGCGAGGCGTTGTTTCAGTCGCAACATGCGGCCGGGCATCAGCAGGCCCTGCATGCGCTGGCTGAAGACGGGCTGGCCTATCGCTGTTTTTGTTCCGAACATCAGTTGGCGCTGGATCACAAACTGGCGGCTTCGCGCGGTCAGCCGCCGCGCTATAGCGGCCGTTGCCGTCAATTACCCGGGGATGAATCGTGCCGGCGATCCGAATCCGAGCCCTTTGTCTGGCGTCTGGCTGTCCATGCCGAAGACGGTTATGTGCACGTCCGTGATGCCTTGCGGGGTGATATCGCCTTTGCCCGCCGTGATCTGGATGATCCGGTCGTGCTGCGTTCGGACGGCCGTTTCACCTTTCTGCTGCCGAATGCGGTGGATGATGCGGCCGAGGGCGTCAGCCATGTGCTGCGCGGTGATGATCATCTGACCAACTCCGCCTATCAGGTCTGGCTACTCGAACGTTTGGGTCGGCAGGCACCGGTCTATCTGCATCACGGCCTGTTGCTGGGTGCGGACGGGGCGAAGCTGTCCAAGCGCACGGGCAGTTGCAGCGTCGCCACGTTGCGCGAGCAGGGCCTGCTGCCGGAGGCGTTGGTACAGGTCATGGCGCGGCTGGGCCATCCGAATGTTCCTGAAGATGCGGTAAGTCTGCGGGCGCTGGCCCGGCATTTCGAGGCGGAGCATGTGTCCACGGCGGCGGTGCACTGGTCCGATGAGGCGATGTGGCGTTGGCATACACGGCTGTTACATGCATTGCCGGTCGAGCAACTGGCCGGCATGATCCGGGGGCATCTGCCGCAAGCCGATCAGGCTTTCACGGACCTTGTGCGGGGTAACCTGGAACGGGCGGAGGATGCGCTGCACTACCGCCGCCTGCTGGATGCGGGTGCCGGGCCGGATGAAGCGGCCATGACCGCAGCGCTGGCGGCGGGGGAGGCATTCTACCGGGCGGCGCTGACCGCGTGGAAGCAGCAGGACCAGGCGGACTGGAAGAGCTGGACTCAGGCCGTGAAAGTAGCGAGCGGATGCACGGGAAAATCTCTGTTTATGCCGCTGCGCGTAGCCTTGACGGGAGCCATGCATGGCCCTGAAATGTCGCGTGTGATCGAATTCCTGGGAGTGGACGGGGTTCGTGCAAGGCTTGAGGATATGCTCCGGCGGGTATCAGCCATGCAGGCGTTTGCCGGATGATGCCGGCCATCTACAATTCTCTGACGCGCGAAAAAGAGCGTTTTGCACCGCTCAGGCCCGGCAGGGCCGGTATCTATGTCTGTGGTGTCACCGTCTACGATCTTTGCCATGTCGGCCATGCCCGTGTCATGGTGGTGTTCGATATTATTTATCGCTGGCTTATGCACTGTGGCCTCGAAGTCGACTATGTGCGCAATTTTACCGATGTGGACGACAAGATTATTCACCGTGCCGCCGAGCGCGGCGTCACGATTGACGCCCTGAGTGACGAAATGATCGCGGCATTCCACCAGGATGTGGATGCGCTGAACTGTCTGCGTCCGACGCATGAGCCGCGCGCCACCGCACATATGGCGGACATGATCGCCATGATCGAGGCGCTGGTGGCCGGGGGGCATGCCTATCAGGCCGATTCCGGCGATGTGCTCTACGCGGTACGAAGCTTTGCGGAATACGGGCGGCTGTCCGGCAAGAATATCGACGAGCTTGAAGCCGGCAGCCGGGTGGATGTGGACGCCGCCAAGCGCGATCCGCTGGATTTCGTGCTGTGGAAAAAGGCCAAACCGGGTGAGCCGGCCTGGGATTCGCCATGGGGCTTGGGCCGCCCGGGCTGGCACATTGAATGCTCGGCCATGAGCTGTGCGCATCTGGGTGACACCTTTGATATTCACGGCGGCGGCATGGACCTGAAATTTCCACACCATGAAAACGAGATCGCGCAGGCCGTGGCCGCCACCGGCGGCGGCTTTGCCCGCTACTGGATTCACAACGGTTTTGTCAATATCAACGCCGAAAAGATGTCCAAATCGCTGGGTAACTTCTTCACCCTGCGCGAGGTGTACGCGAAATATGCGCCGGAGGTGTTGCGCATGTTCATTCTCGGCACGCATTACCGATCCCCGCTTGATTTTTCCGATACCGCACTGGCCTCGGCCAAAGCGGGTCTGGACCGCCTGTATGAGACAGTGCGCAGGGTCCAGGGATCAGGGGTCAGGGGTCAGGGATCAGGGGTCAGGGGTCAGGGATCAGGGGTCAGGGGTCAGGGATCAGGAGTCAGTCCTCAGTCCTCATCCCTTTCTCCTCAGTCCTCAGAAAACTGCCGACTTTCTCCGTCCCTCAGTCCTGCTTTTATCTCGGCCATGAACGACGATTTTAACACGCCCGGGGCGCTGGCGGCGGTGTTTGAAAAGGCGCGCGAAGTCAACAGGTGCCTGGATAGCGGGGAGGATACCTCCGAAGCCGCGGCGGTGCTGACCGCGATGTGCGGGCTGCTTGGCATCGTTCAGCAGGATGCGGACAACTGGTTTCAGGGGGAGGGCATGGATGCGCCCGGCATCGAGCGCCTGATCGCCGAGCGCACGGAGGCAAGGCGGAACCGTAATTTCGCCCGCGCCGATGCAATTCGCGACGAACTTGCCGCCGCGGGCGTCGTGCTGGAGGATACGGCGGAGGGAACGGTTTGGCGAAAAAAGTAGTATGGCGTAGTGTTGATGGCATGTTGAAGGAAGGCTTTTCCAAACTTGAGGCCAGATTGCTTGCCGAAGTGAAGGATGTGTATCGGGAGCGCCTGCTGGCTCTCGTGGTGTTTGGCTCCGTGGCACGCAGGACGCAACGTTTTGATTCCGATCTTGATGTATTACTGATCGTGGATCATCTCCCCCCGGGGAGAATGAAGCGTATGAGAGAATTTGGGACCGTAGAAACCCGTCTCGCTGAAACATTGGCTGCACTTCGTGCCGATGGTATTAATAGCGAGATTTCGCCACTTATTAAATCACCGCGGGAGATCGAAGCGGGTTCTCCGCTTTTGCCGGATATGGTTGAGGACGCCGTTCCGCTTTATGATCGCAATGGTTTTTTCGCCGGTGTCATGGAAAGGCTCGGCAAGCGTCTTTCGGCGCTCGGCGCGAAGAGGGTGTGGCGCGGAAGTGCGTGGTACTGGGATTTGAAGCCGGACTACAAGCCGGGTGAGGTGTTCGAGATTTGACCAATCCGGACCTGGCGAAGAGCTATTTGAAGAAGGCGACCGATCGTCTGGATATTCTGGAACTGCTTATCAACAAGAGAGCTTACTCGGATGTCGTGCGCGAGGCGCAGGAGATTGTGGAACTGGCGCTGAAAGGTATGTTGCGCGCCGTGGGCGTGGAACCGCCCAGGCTGCATGATGTGGGCGGCATGCTGCTGGAGCGGCATTGGCCGTCATGATGGCCGGCAAAGTGATTGGTGCCTGAATGTGACGGAGAGGGTGATGGGAAAAGACGTGCATGAAATTCGCGTGGGTGTGGTCGGCCTGGGTTATGTGGGCCTGCCGCTGGCCCTGGCCTTCGGGCGCTGCCTGCCGACCTGCGGTTTCGACCTCGACCGGAACAAGGTGGACGCCTACCGCAAGGGCCGTGATCCGGCCGGGGAAATGGAAGCCGGGGCCTTCTCCGAGGCGAAAAATCTGGTTTATTCGACCGATCCGGCCGGGCTGCGCGCCTGCAATCGCATCGTGGTGGCCGTGCCGACGCCGGTGGATGCCGCCCATCAGCCCGATCTGACGCCGGTGATCCGTGCCAGCGAAACCGTCGGGCGCCATATGGACCGGGGCACGATCGTTATTTTTGAATCCACGGTCTATCCGGGCGTCACCGAGGATATATGCGTGCCGATCCTGGAGCGGGAGTCGGGTCTGACATGCGGCGCGGATTTCACGGTGGGTTATTCGCCGGAGCGGGTCAACCCCGGCGACAAGATTCACACGCTGGAGCGCATCGTCAAGGTGGTATCCGGTCAGGATGAAGCGACGCTGGAGAAGGTGGCCGGTCTGTATGAGCGAATCATCGAGGCGGGAATTCACCGGGCCCCTTCCATCAAGGTGGCTGAGGCCGCCAAGGTGATTGAAAATACGCAGCGTGATCTGAACATCGCGCTGATGAACGAACTGGCCATTATCTTTGACAAAATGGGTATTGATACGGTGGATGTGCTGAAGGCGGCCGGAACGAAGTGGAATTTCCTTCCCTTCCGTCCCGGTCTGGTTGGCGGTCACTGCATCGGCGTGGACCCGTATTACCTGACCCACAAGGCGGAACTGCTGGGCTACCAGCCGCAGGTGATTCTGGCGGGCCGCCGTATCAACGACGGTATGGGAAAATTCGTTGCCGGGCAGACCATCAAGCGGATGATCATCACGGGCCGGCCGGTCAAGGGCGGCCGCGTGCTCGTTCTGGGACTGACGTTCAAGGAGGATTGCGCCGACCTGCGCAATTCACGCGTGCCCGACATCATTCATGAGTTGCAGGATTACGGCGTGGACGTACCGGTTTTCGATCCGCTGGCGGACGCATCCGGGGCAAGCAGGGAATACGGGATTAAACTGCAATCCTTCACCGATATCGGCCATGTGGATGCCATCGTGGCGGCGGCGCCGCATCAGTCCATTCTTGAGATCGGCGCCGGGCGGCTGGCCGCGCTGACGGATACCGGCGCCCCCTTCATGGACGTGAAATCGGCCTTCGACAGAGCCTCCCTCACCGCCGCCGGCTTCAACGTATGGCGACTTTAGGACAGAGGCGAGGACTGAGGGGAAAGGGATGAGGACTGAGGGGAAAGGGATGAGGACTGAGGGGAAAGGGATGAGGACTGAGGGG
>CAZVLQ010000032.1:14597-14698 GCA_964628185.1 uncultured Zetaproteobacteria bacterium
AAAGGGTAAGTTGAGCAAAGTTGAGCGGTTTGAGGATATTATTGCATGGCAGAAGGCCCGGAATCTTACCAAGGCCATCTACACAGCAACAAGTACAGGAT
>CAZVLQ010000033.1:0-14334 GCA_964628185.1 uncultured Zetaproteobacteria bacterium
CCTTGCGGAATCGTTCAAGGGAGGCCTTCGGGCCTCCCTTTTTTATGTCATATGCGAGGGCTCAGCCCGCGGCCTTTTGCCTGTGCGCTGCACCTGTCTGCGCCTGTCTGCGTGCAACACACAGGCAGGTGCGGCCGGCACGCACGGGTAGATGCAGACAGGCAATCCCGGCGGTTCAATCATTCATCAGGGAGAGTTGACATACATAAATCATAAATCACAATAGCCTCATGGGCATAACGCTATCCATACCTGATGATGTTGCGGAAAGGTTTCGGTCGGCAGTCCCTCCCCGGAAGCGTTCCAGTGTCATTGTACGCTTGATTCAGCGCGAACTGGACCATCGCAACAAGGCCCTGGCCGCGGCGTGTATTGCCGCGAACCGGGATGAACCATGATACCATCAATGAACTAAGAAAAACGGTGGTCGTTGTTCCGCTTTCTTCCGCCGCGAGGCCTCACCCGCCGGTCACGGTCTCCATCCCCTGTCAGGGAAAACAGGCAGTTGCAATTGTCGATCAGATACGAGCAGTTGCCAGGCGCCGTCTGAAAAGAAGAATCGAGCCGGCTTCTTGTGAAGATATTAAAAAAATAATTGAAGCCCTGTTTCTCATTCTGTAATAAGTGCGATAATGATTGAAGACCTGAAAGGACCTGAAGCCTGGCGTATTTTTCGCATTATCAGCGAATTTACCGAGGGCATTGACAAGCTTGCGCCCATGGCCTTTGCTGTCACCATTTTCGGTTCGGCCCGATTACAGCCGGGCGATGAGCATTATGATGCGGCGCGCCGCATCGCCAGAAGGCTTGCCGAGAATGATTTTAATATCATCACCGGCGGCGGTCCCGGTATCATGGAAGCGGCGAATCACGGCGCCATGGAGGGTGACAGCCATTCCATCGGCCTGAATATCGAGTTGCCGGCGGAACAGCATGTCAACAGGTATCAGGATGTATCCCTCCAGTTTCGCTATTTCTTTGTGCGCAAGGTGATGTTCGTCAAGCAGTCAATGGGTTATATCTGCATGCCGGGCGGTTTTGGCACGCTGGACGAGTTTTTTGAAGCCCTCACCCTGATGCAGACCCACAAGATTCACCCCTTGCCACTGGTTCTGTTTGGCTCGGGTTTTTGGCGCGGCCTGCTGGACTGGGCCCGTGCCACGCTGCTTGAGGCCGGGATGATTTCTGCTGAAGACCTTGATCTGGTGACGGTGACGGATGACGAGCAGGAGGTGGTCGACATCATGCGCCGGCATCGTGACTGGAAACGGGATCAGATTAAGCTTGCCTCCCGAACCGCCGCGAAAAGTGCCGGCCTTTCACCATGAAGCACATGAAAAATACGAATAAGAAAACACGGAAGCAGGGTGGTGTACCGGCTTCATGCTCTTCATGGTGAATTTTTGGTTCCGGCTTTGCCGGGCTGGTTAAATTGATAGTACAAGTCTCAGGCCTTTATTTAACATATGGATTTTTTTCGAGGGTAATTTGCCTAACTTTTTTGATAGAAATGATTTATCCAATGTTAATACTTGAGAGACATTGACTACAGATTCCCTGGAGAGACCGGTTTCTTTTTTTGAGATCGAAAAATTACCCGGGGCCTTTGCCAGACGAAGGTTTGAAGTGATGATGGCGACAATCACAGTGCTGATTTTGCTTTGGTTGAATTCATTGGATGATACGATAACAACGGGCCGCCGATAACCGGGCTCCGAGCCTCTCGGCTCACCAGGTGTGGCCCACCATATTCTCCCCTTTTCCACTACCATTCCTCCTTTGGAATGGATTTCGACTGCATGGAATACAACTCACTATCTAACTTTGACGGTTCTTTTTCGTATATTTCATTCAATAATTCCGTCACGTTATGATTTTTATGGGCCTCCATATATTCGGCAACGGCTTTAGCGTAAAGCTGGCTTCTGGGTATTCCAAGACGATGAGCCAGTCCTTCAGCGGCTTGAAATATTGAATCAGGAATAGATATGGCCGTTTTCATAAGATAATAGTATAACTACGGTTATACCGCCTGTCAACTGTGTGTGCCGTCAGTATGCACGTGCCGTCAGTATCGGCCGGCCCGGATGCGTTTGCCGGCCCAGGCGAGCGTCAGCCGCCTGTGTGCGGACAGGGCGCTTTTTTCCAGATCCTCCAGCACCGCAATCAGATCCGGCAGGGCGCGCGATAAATGCGTCAGCAGATACCGTAACACGGCATCATCAATCCGCCACTGGCGCGCCGCCGCAACGCTCTTCAGCACGGCCAGCAGTTCCGCATCCCTTGCGGGCGGAAATATCCGGACGCATTCCATCGCCGCAAGCCTGCTCGCCAGTTCCGGCGGCGGTTCGGCATGTTTCGGCCCGCGCCAGGCAATCAAAACGGGACGATTCATTTCACGCGCGCGTTCGAGCAGATGAAACAGGGCGATGGCGGGAATACGCGGGACGGGGACGGGGGGCATGTCCACCATCCAGCCGGCATATCCCGCGAGCTGTCGCAGCCATGCCTGCACCTGCCTGCCGGCATGAGGGGCGTCTGCCTGGCCGGTATCAATGAGGCCGAGCTGCGGGTGCTCCTGGGCCAGCGCATGCAATAGATGGGTCTTGCCGGCGGGTGTTTGTGAATCAAGCCGGAGAAAGCCGCCATGCACCATCCACAGGGCCAGCCGGTTCTGCGCCGCCTCCGTGCCGGAATGGCGTATCCAGCCGCCATAATCAAAGCGCGGCGTCAGCTTCAGATCAAGCAGTTGCTGCCGCATCATTCACGGTAGCGGCGGTCTGCTTCCCTGACCAGTACGGCGCCGGCCGCGGTAACGGGTATCGCCAGCACCATGCCGGTAAAGCCAAAGCGATCCGCGGCGATGGTGAGGGCCAGCAGGATCACCAGCGGATGCAGCCCGAGCCGGTCGCCCAGGATACGGGGCGTCAGGTAAAGTTCTTCAAACAGGTGGACCACGGAAAAAACGGCAAGTACGCCCGGCAGGCGCCAGTCCGCGCCAAATTGTCCCAGGGTGATCAGGGCGGCGGTAAAAAAGCCGGCCAGCAGGCCCGCATAGGGAATAAAGGCCAGTGCTCCGGAAAGCAGACCGATGGCCAGGGCGAACGGAACGCCGACAATAAAGAGACCCAGGCTGTACAGGCAGGCCAGGATGAGGCAGACGGTGAATTGCCCGCGCAGGTACAGGCTGATAATGGCGTCCATGTCGTCGATCAGGCGAATCACGATCTCACGACCCTGCCGTGGCAGGCGTTCACGCAGTATACGGCCGATCCGGTCCCAGTCAGCGAGAAGGTAGAAGGCAAACAGCGGGATCAGGATCAGCTTGAACAGGCCAAGAATGAAGTCAAGCACGCCGGAGACCGCGGACAATCCCCAGTGCGCCCATGGGGCCAGGGCCTCGGGATGTATTTCCTGCGCCTGCGCTTTCAGCCACAAACCCCACTGCTCCATCTTCCCCGATACGTCAATGCCAAGCCAGGCGTGAATCCAGGGCGCCCATTGCGCCTTCAGATGCAGGAGCGCATCCGGCAGGGCCCGGGCAAAATGTATGATCTGGCTGATCAGGGGCGGCGCAAGCAGCACGAGCAACGCTATAACGGCGCCGGCGCCGGCCAGGAAGACCAGACGCGCCGCCCATTCGCGGCGGACGCCGTGCGCGGCAAGCCATGTGACGGACGGCGCCAGCAGGTAGGCCAGAATCCATGCGATCAGCAACGGCGCGGCGACGGCTGAGACGAGCCACAGCAGCAGCGCGGCGCCGGCCGCGAGCAGGCCCATGTTGAGCCAGTTTCGCCGGCTGTCGCCGGCCTGCGTGCTCAACCGTCTTCCTCACGCACGGCCTTTAAGGTCCACAGCACCATGTACTGTATGCCGGAGGCGCAGGTGAGCAGAAAGGTTGCCCACTGCACGGTCTGCATGATGGCGGCGGGAAGCGGGTAAGTCATGTGCAACAGGGCGACGGACACATACACAATCTGCATGACCGTGGTGGCCTTGGAGATATAGGTGGGGCGCATTTCAAGCCTGCGGGTGACCAGCTCATAGGCGACGGCGCCGACCACGATGATCACGTCCCGGAACACCACGGCCAGAAACAGGAAAAGGGGCGTCTGGCCCATGATAAACAGGCTGACGATCGTGCTGACGAGCATGAGCTTGTCGGCAATCGGGTCCATATAGGCGCCGACAACGGTTTGCATGTGAAAATGCTTGGCGATGGCGCCATCCAGCATGTCGGTCAACCCGGCAATCACCATCAGCCACAAGGCCTGCACGGCTCTGCCTTCGAGAATGGAATAAACGATAATCGGGGTTAAAAGAATACGCGTTAATGTGAGCAGGTTGGGAAAATTGATGATGTTGCGGATCATTTCGTTTGTTCTGACCCGCCTCGCGGGCCTCGAGAGCGCCCGTCCGGAAGGGCTCTGAAGGACGATTTGTGTGTAAAGGGCAGGGCAATCCATCCACCCCCGGGCAGGGCGGACAGGTTGAAGCCGCGGCGCCTGAACCACTCCCGCATCCACCCGTCGTTCACATCTTCAAGCTGTAGCAGGTACGTCTGGCGGGTTCGGCTTAAGGCTAGTGGCAGTATATTGCGGATGCGCGGGTCGTTTTTCAGCGCTTCCTCCATGGCCACCTGTTCCATCAATCCGCCCGGCCGGTCAATGGTAAGCCTTACCTCCACCCCGGGAACGGTTCCGGAAGCACCTTCGCTCACGCTCATGTCAGTTTGAAAGGCATAGGCATCCCTTGCCTTCAGCAACAAACCTTTCATCCACGCCTCGAGGGCAGGCAACGGGTCGGCATCCGGCAAATCTCGCCCTTGCGTAAATTCCCGCAAGCGGGTGTTGCCGCGTACGCTGAGCATCAGGCGCTGGTTATCAAGCCATTGCCAGTCCATGACCAGGCCCGGTCCGTTATCGGCGAGTTCAATGCCCCATTGTGGAGCAATACGCATGGCTTCATCGGATAACAGGGCCTGTGTTTCCTGCATGGGTTGCCCGGCGCTGTTGCGAATCCGGATCAGGAGATGAAAACGCGGGGCCGTGACGATGGCGGGGATATGCCGTTGTCTGAGCGCCTGGAATACGGTCTTGCGGTTGAATTCGACGATCGTAAGCTGTTTGCCGGGAATGATGCGTGAAACCAGCCGGAATTGCGGCGAAATAAGATCGGCCTCGCTGCGTGACGACTGTGGAACAATACGATCCCACAATAACGGCAGAGCCAGTTGCATGGCTTTTCCAGCATCGGTTTGCGCCCCGTTCAGGTCTTCACTGGCAACGGCGACACTCAGGCGGGCGTCCGCGGCGTGCGCCCACGACGGTGATGCACACAGGCACAGAACCAGAGCCGGCATGATGCTCCGCGCCACTTTCACCCAATGAAAAATTATTTGACCACCCGCAAGTGCCGAGGCCGTTTACCTGCCGGTGCAGCCTCATTGTTTGCCTGTTTCTTTCGGGAAGTATCCCCGCTGACGGTGGTCGTCCCGGTCTCGCCGTCCGGCACGCGGCGCACAGCCCTGACAATTTCACGAATGGTTTCCGGCACATCCTCTTCCCACAATATGCCGTTTTCGATCTTTAGCTCCGGCACATAGGTTGCCCATATGGCCTGCATCGGGATGCGACAATGGAACAGCCTGCCCGAGAATGAAAGTTCGGATTCCAGTACGTTGTCGCGAATATGGATGGTTTGCGGCATGCGTACGTTCAGGACAAGCCGCAGGGCGGGGTCGCCATGCAGATGCTCGGGTACGATTACGTCGTCGCCCGTGGCATTCACGACAATGTAAATGCGACCGTGGCGGGCAAAATATTCGCGCAGTTGCCTCGCCTTGGCCGCTTCGGAAAATTGCAGGGGCATGTAGTGCACCTCCATGTTTACTTCCATCTTATCTTCCTCACATGAGGAAGTTATCCCGCATACTGCACGAAAGCGGAGTGACCCTGTAAGCCGGGTTCTGTACCGCCGCAAAACGGCCGGCGGTGGTCATTCATCTGGGCCTGCCATTGCTGGCAGGCTCGAGCAGCCTACCCGGAAGCAGCGCGGGCCACGCCTGTTGCTTCCCTATTTGGCCTTGCTGCGGATGGGGTTTACCGTGCCCCCGCCCGTTGCCGTGCGAGGCGGTGCGCTCTTACCACACCCTTTCACCCTTACCACGCGTACATGCGCGGCGGTTTGCTTTCTGTGGCACTTTCCCGGGGTCGCCCCCGCCGGACGTTATCCGGCATCCTTGCCCTGTGCAGCCCGGACTTTCCTCGACGGGCCGGAAAGCCGGCCGTCGCGACCACCCGGGTCACTCCGCCTGTGTATGATACACGATGAAGCCGTAAAAAGTCCAAAAGCGTCATTGGCTAGAATTCGAATTCCAGGTTTATCTTGATGTCGCCGTCCACGCTACCGCGGGTCAGGCCAAACAGATAACCCGCTTCATACTCCAGCCTGCCGCCCAGTTTTCCGAAAATTACCGGCCCGACAAGGAGAGACTGCTGATCAAGCGGCCGGAACCTGCGCAGGGGGCCGATTGTTGCAAAGGCCTCGAATCCCGGCCTGAATGCCGGCGTCAGTTTCCACTTGCTGCGCCATGCATAGCCGAAATCCGCATCCTTAAGCAAATCACCGAATTGTTTTTCCAGATTAAGATTGAGCGTGTGCAGCCAGGCGCCGGTGTCCTTTTCCAGCAGCAGCTTGAATTCAAGCGACTGATTTGAATTCTGACTTGAGGCGGGAACGAGGTATTCAAGGTACAGGCCCGCATCCAGCCAGTGTGCACCATGTTCGAAAAGCTGGTAGATGTTTTCCCACTTGAAGGCTGAATAACGGAACTTTCGTTCCGGAGCATCGGTGAAAATTCCATATATAGCTGAATGCCACCGGTCGGTTATGCCATAACCAAGCTCAAACTGGTGGATGCTGGTTCCGTTTTCCTGAGGGTTACCATCCACGCTCACGTCGAGCTGATATTCAAACGCCGCTTCGCCACCCTCAACAAGTGGTGAATAAACCTTTTTGGCCCATGCCGGAGGCGCCGCACAGCCTATGAACGCGAACAGAAGGATCGCCATGGTGAAAACCGGTCTTTTCCCGGCAGGGCTCCAGGGGAGTTGTACGGGCATTGCCCGCATCCGAATATAGCGGTTCATTCAGAGAATAATTATCATTATCATTCGTATGTCAAGCATGTATCAACACTATTCCACCCGCTGTTCGGTTTTGCCGGGGCTCGAAAATCCGCGATGTTCGGGTATAGTTGCGCGCCCGAGGAACATGATGACGACCAGCATAAGCTATCAGACCGATGATTTGCGCATCATGGGCGTGGACGAGGTCATCCCGCCCGTACAACTGCACAGGGAGTTACCGATCAGTGAACGGGCGGCAAAAACCACCTGTGAAACCCGCCATGCCATTCATGCCGTTCTCCAGGGCGGGGATGATCGTCTGCTGATCGTCACCGGTCCCTGTTCCATCCATAATCCCGATGCCGCGCGTGAATATGCCAGACGACTGAAACATCTGCGTGAAACACTGGCGGACGATCTTCTGATTGTCATGCGCGCCTATTTCGAAAAGCCGCGCACGACGGTGGGATGGAAGGGGCTGATTAACGATCCCAACCTGGATGGCACCTTTCAGATCAACAAGGGCCTGCGCCTTGCGCGCAGGTTGCTGCTGGACATTAACGAAATGGGTGTGCCCGCCGGCACGGAATTTCTGGATCTGATCAGTCCGCAGTATGTGGCGGATCTGGTGAGCTGGGGTGCGATCGGGGCGCGCACCACGGAGTCCCAGTCCCATCGCGAACTGGCGAGCGGACTTTCCTGCCCGGTGGGATTCAAGAACGCTACCGACGGAGGCCTGAAGGTCGCGGTTGATGCCATTCGCTCCGCTTCGCATCCGCACCATTTTCTGTCGCTTACCAAGGAAGGGCGCTCGGCGATTTTTTCAACCACGGGAAACGACGAATGTCATATTATCCTGCGCGGAGGTTACGAGCCAAACTATGATGCGGCCAGCGTGAACCGGGCCGGCAGGGAACTGGAAGCGGCGGGGCTGCCGGCGCGGCTGATGATTGATTTTTCCCATGCCAACAGTCGCAAGCAGCACGAAAGGCAGGTTATCGTCGGCCATGACGTGGCCGGGCAGATCGCCGCCGGAGACAGGCGCATTATCGGCGTCATGATGGAAAGTCACCTGATCCCCGGCCGTCAGGATGTGGTGCCGGGCAGGGAACTGGTGTTCGGTCAGAGTGTCACGGACGCCTGCATCGGCTGGGAGGATACAGAGGCGCTGCTGCATGAACTCTCCGGCGCGGTGCGCAAGCGGAGGTAGTAAAGGGGACTGAGGATAAGTACTGAGGACTGAGGAAATTTTTTGTTGGCCATTGCGCGGCGAGCCTCGGTTCAAAATTCAGAGGGTTCTTTCTGACCCCTGTCTTCTGTCCCCTGACCCCTGATTACAAATTCATCTGTTTGAGCCAGCGCTCCAGGAAATGGATGTTGAAATCCCCTTTCTGAAAGGCCGGATTGGCGAGCAGGCGGGCATGCAGTTCGCGATTGGTGGTGACGCCGAGAATCGCAAGTTCATCAATGGCGCGCTGCATGCGGCGGATGCATTTTTCCCGGCTGCGAGCATGCGTAATAATTTTACCGATCATCGAGTCGTAGTACGGGGGAATCGTGTAGCCCGAATAAATGGCGGCATCCACGCGAACACTGCGCCCGCCCGGAGCGTGATAAAGCTCGATGGTTCCCGGTGACGGCGTGAACGTGAACGGGTGCTCGGCATTGATCCGGCACTCAATGGCGTGCCCCCGTTTCTTGATCCGGTTCTGGCTGAAGGCCAGTTCCTCGCCCGCGGCAACACGAATCTGCCATTCGACCAGATCCACGCCGGTGATCCATTCAGTGACCGGATGTTCCACCTGGATGCGCGTGTTCATTTCAATAAAATAGAAGGATTTATCCGGATTCATCAGAAACTCAACGGTGCCCGCGCCGACGTAATTCACGGCCCTGGCCGCGGCCACGCCCGCGGCACAGATCGTCTGCCGCGTTTTTTCATCCACAAACGGACTGGGTGCCTCCTCCAGCACCTTTTGATTGTTGCGCTGGATGGAGCACTCACGCTCGAACAGATGCACCACATGGCCATGCGTATCACATAGCACCTGCACCTCGATATGGCGCGGCTCCTCAAGGAACTTCTCGATAAACACGGTATCGTCGCCGAAGGCCGCCGCCGCTTCGGACTGGCATTTGTTGAATGCGCCCGGCAGGCCTCCCTCACTGTGCACCACCTGCATGCCGCGGCCGCCACCGCCGGCGGAGGCCTTGATAATAACCGGAAAGCCCGACTCCCGGGCAATATGCCTGGCCTCCTCGACATCGCGTACCGCGCCCTCGGAGCCCGGCACCAGGGGGACGCCGGCATCTTTCATTTTCTGCTTGGCGGTCACCTTGTCGCCCATCGTACGCATGGCGTCGGGCGGCGGGCCGATCCATGCATAGCCCGACTCGATCACGATGTCGGCAAATTCAGCATTTTCAGCCAGAAAGCCGTAGCCGGGATGGATGGCCTGGGCATCCGTCAATTCGGCCGCCGACATAATCGCGGCGATGTTCAGGTAGGACTGAATGCTTGCCGCCGGACCGATGCAGATGGCCTCGTCCGCCAGGCGGGTATGCATGGCGTCGTGGTCAGCCTCGGAATATACGGCGACGGTGGCGATACCCAGTTCCTTGCAGGCGCGGATAATGCGCACGGCGATTTCGCCCCGGTTGGCGATCAGGATTTTGTGAAACATGAAGAGTTCAGGCCAGTGGTGTAATAATAAACATGGGTTGGCCGTATTCGACCGGTGAGGCATTTTCCACAAGGACTTTCTCGACCACGCCATCGTACTCGGCCTCGATCTCGTTCATCAGCTTCATGGCCTCGATGATGCACAGGATATCGCCCTTCCGTATCTTGCTTCCTTCGATGACGAACGGCTCCGATTCGGGTGAGGGCGCGCGGTAGAATGTACCGACCATGGGTGATTTGACCGCATGCTCCTCCACAGGGGTCTTTTCAGCCGCCGGGGCCGGTGCGATAGCAGCCGGGGCCGCGGCAGCGGGTGCCGGCTGAACGGGCATGATGTTTCCGGCGGTGGCGCTGCGCCTCGAAATGCGGACCGTCTGGTCGCCCTCGGTCACCTCGATTTCCGTAACATCCGTGCTCTGGATCAGCCGGATCAGTTTGCGAATCTGGGAAATGTCCACATCAAGTCTCCTGGGCTTGCGCGTTGTCGCGCAAATAATCCGCCAGACCGCGCAGGGCCAGGCTGTATGAGGCGGGTCCGAATCCGGCTACGACACCGGCGGCGATATCGGCCAGCATCGAATGATGACGGAACGTCTCACGACGATGAATGTTTGACAGGTGAAGCTCGACGAACGGAATCCGGCAGCCGAGCAGGGCGTCGCGCAGGGCGATGCTGGTGTGCGTGTAGGCGGCCGGATTCATGATAATACCGTCGATATGTTCGGCGGCGGCCTGATGAATGCGTTCCACGAGTTCGCCTTCGTGATTGCTCTGAAAGGTGGCAATCTCACAGGCCAGTTCATCACCAAGCGTAATCAGTTCCTCGTTGATGGTGGTCAGCGTCTGCAGGCCGTAGTGATCAGGCTCGCGCGCGCCCAGCAGATTCAGGTTGGGCCCGTGGATAACCAGAATGCGCAACGGATTCATGTGCTCCCTCCCTCCTGTTGGCGCCAGTCCTCCCGTAATTGCCGCAGGCGCGCATCATCCGGACGCTGCTGCATCAGGATATCCAGCATGTCCAGCGCCTCCTTTTTTCCGCCCTGCATCCATAACAGCCGCGCCAGTCGGATGGATACGGGCGACCGGCTTTCCCGTTTCTTTCGTCCGTAGCACGATTCCGCTCTGGAAAAACAGTCCAGCGCTTCGGTATGTCGGTCGCCATCCTGGAGGATTTTTCCCAGCAAATGCCATGCCCGGCCTTCCATCGGTGCAAATTCAAGCACCTGCCGTAAAATGCCTTCAGCGCCGGACGGGTTATGTTGCCGCAGCATGTGGTCCGCCTCGGCCAGGCCTGCCGCGACGCCGCGCCAGTTTTTCGGCCGGGGCGCGGAAGACAGTGGGGATTTGGGGGCGGACGATGAAGCTGCTAGCATACGGCTCAAGCTACGCAGGGCAAAAAATACGGTCAATCAAAATGTGAGAAAATTGCATGGATTGGTCTTGAAAAAGCCGGAATTTGATCAAATTAGTGCAAAAACAGTGTAAAAACGGGAAGGTTTCGGGCCTGGACATTTATTTGAACGGTGAACGCAAGCACGTTGCGGCTTCCAATATCGCTGAATTGATCCCTGAGTTGGGTATAGAGGGCCGCATGATTGCCATTGAGCGTAATCTGGAGGTGGTGCCGAAAAGTGAGTATGGCAACACCCTGTTGCGGGATCAGGACCGGATTGAAATCGTCCACATGATTGGCGGTGGTTAAGGTTAAGGTTAAGGAGTATTGCATTGACGGACAACGATATGCTGAAAATCGGCAGCTACACATTCACTTCCCGGCTGATCGCCGGATCGGGAAAGTACAGGAATTTTGCCACGACAAAGGCGGCGACCGAGGCCGCGGAGGCGGAAATGGTGACCGTGGCCATCCGCCGCGTGAACATCACCGATCCCGGCAGGGAGAACCTGCTCGACTATATTGATCCGAAAAAATACGTGATTCTACCCAATACGGCGGGATGCTTTAATGCCGGGGATGCGGTGCGCACCCTGCGACTGGCGCGTGAGGCCGGCGGCTGGGATCTGGTGAAGCTGGAGGTGTTGGGCGATACGGAAACCCTGTATCCGAATGTCATCGAAACGGTCAAGGCGGCGGAGCAGTTGGTGGCCGAGGATTTTCAGGTCATGGCCTATACCAGCGATGACCCGATCGTTGCCCGCAGACTGGAAGAAATCGGCTGCGTAGCCGTGATGCCGCTCGGCAATCCGATCGGCTCCGGCCGCGGCCTGGCCAATCCGTTCAATATCCGCGTGATCAAAAAGCGGGCCAGCGTGCCGATCGTAGTCGACGCCGGTATCGGTACGGCCAGCGATGCAGCCAGGGCAATGGAACTGGGCGCCGATGCCGTGCTGATCAATACGGCCATGGCCGAGGCGGGAAATGAAGTGCTGATGGCGCGCGCCATGCGTGACGCCGTACGCGCCGGTCGCGCCGCTTATCTTGCCGGCCGTATGCCCAAACGTGCATTCGCCAGCGCTTCATCCCCCACTGAAGGCTACATTTGGGATTAGTATGGCTGAACTGAAGAACGATTTATTTTTACGAGCCTGCCTCAGGCAGGATGTTGAGCGCACGCCGGTGTGGATGATGCGCCAGGCCGGTCGCTATCTGGCGGAATACCGCAAGACCAGGCGACGGGCGGGCGGTTTTCTCGACCTGTGCAAAACGCCCGAGCTGGCCTGCGAGGTTTCCATTCAGCCGGTTGAAATCGTCGGCGTGGACGCGGCCATCATGTTTTCGGATATTCTGGTTATACCTGAGGCCATGGGTATGCAGTTGACATTTGGTGCGGGTGAAGGGCCAAAATTTCCGCATCCGGTACGCACCCGTGCTGATGTTGAATCGTTGCCCGTGCCGGATCCGGAGGACAGGCTAGATTATGTCATGGCAACGATCCGCCTGATCCGCAAGGCGCTGGCCGGTCGCGTGCCCCTGATCGGCTTTGCCGGTTCGCCCTGGACGCTGGCGACCTATATGGTTGAAGGCGGCGGCTCGAAGACCTATGCCGGGATCAAGGCGCTGGCATTCAATGAACCGGAAACCATGCATCTGCTGCTGGAGAAGCTCGCCGATGCCGTTGCGGCCTATCTCAATGCCCAGATTGCCAATGGCGTACAGGCCGTACAGATTTTTGATACATGGGGCGGTATCCTGACAACGCGTGATTACCGGGAATTCTCCCTGCAATACATGCAGCGGATTATCGAGCATCTTGTCCGTGAAAGTGAAGGGCGGCGCGTGCCGGTGATCCTCTACACCAAGGGGGGTATGGGCTGGCTGGAGGATATTGCCGCCAGCGGCTGCGATGTGGTCGGGCTGGACTGGACGATTGACATGGATGTAGCGAAGCAGCGTATCGGCGCCACGGTGGCATTGCAGGGCAACATGGACCCGACGATGCTGTATGCCAGGCCTGAACGCATCCGCGCGGAGGTGAAGGATATCCTGGCCCGTTTCGGCGAAGGCTCCGGCCATGTGTTCAATCTTGGTCACGGCATCATGCCGGATGTGCCGGTAGAGCATGCCAGGGCCTTTATTCAGGCCGTGAAGGAAGAGTCCGTCGTCTATCACGGCTGATTGATGCAATATTTACAGCACAGGCTATAATGCTTCCTGAACAGGTGGTTCGAGAGGGTCGGGATGAGTGAAGACAAGCCGGTGAATATGTGCGCGTGCCTGAACAGGACGTTCGCCCAGTTGAGAGAGCTTGGCAGCCTGGAGGCGGCCAGGGCGGCCGGCGCCGGAGTGGAGTGCTGCGGCTGTCTGCCCTATCTCAAGATCGTGTTTGAGACCGGCGAGACCGAATTCGCCATCACGGATCCGCGCATTGATTACAGCGTTTTAAAAAATCCGAAGTCCTCATTGTACGAAGCGCAATAACAAATCCATCTTCTTGAGTTCCCGCATCGACTCCGTATGATGCGGCTCCCTGGCCGGCGTAGCTCAGCTGGTAGAGCAGCTGATTTGTAATCAGCAGGTCGTAGGTTCGATCCCTATCGCCGGCTCCAGGGATTCCCCGTACGGGTGGAAACTTGTTGACAGTCGCGGCCATTTGAGGACAATCGCGCGCCTTCCGAATCCGGGGCGCGGGTTATGGAGAGGTTCCCGAGCGGTCAAAGGGGGCAGACTGTAAATCTGCTGGCT
Source organism: uncultured Zetaproteobacteria bacterium (assembly GCA_964628185.1). Classification (GTDB taxonomy): domain Bacteria; phylum Pseudomonadota; class Zetaproteobacteria; order Mariprofundales; family Mariprofundaceae; genus CAZVLQ01. The sequence goes on from CAZVLQ010000033.1 coordinate 13,955, forward strand.
CAGCCTTCGTTGGTTCGAATCCAGCCCTCTCCACCATATTGGGCCGCTGGAATCCGGGCCGGGCTTGGGGTCAGTGCGGGTGTAGTTCAACGGTAGAACCCCAGCCTTCCAAGCTGGTAGTACGGGTTCGATTCCCGTCACCCGCTCCAGCCAGTCCTCCCGGGAGGCATGGCCGAAGCAGGCTATGGGCCCAAGTAGCTCAGGGGTAGAGCACTTCCTTGGTAAGGAAGAGGTCACGGGTTCAATTCCCGTCTTGGGCTCCACTGCACGGGATTGCGGATTTGGTGCCCTTGCGGGGTGTGGTAGAACATTTGATTCTGGAAAGAGGAGCAAGCGATGGCGAAGGCGAAATACGAGCGGACGAAGCCGCACGTGAACAT
>CAZVLQ010000034.1:0-14138 GCA_964628185.1 uncultured Zetaproteobacteria bacterium
GGTTTTTCTGATCCCTGATCCCTGAAACGTTTTTCCGGGTCCCGCCCCCTGTCTTATGAAATCATTCTTTCCTGGCCGGCGTTTATTTTCCGTGGATCTCGCGCAGTGATTGAGGCACGGCGGTAGCGCCCGGTACGACGGGCTGACCACCGGAGGAAGCGCTCCAGAAACCCGTGCTGCCATCGGCGCAGGTGCAGGCCGCGGTATTGGCGCTGCTGTTGTCCACGTTATCGGCATCATCGCCGGCGGTATTATCGTTGCCTGCGAGGTTATCGTCGTTCGCAACATTGCTTACTCCGTCACTCGCCACATTGTCATCACCGGCCACGTTGTCATCACCTGATGTATTGTCATTATCATCGCCGGAGACGTTGCTGGTATTCACGCCGCAGGAGCAGATCAGCGTGGAAATGTCCGCCGCGCAGGCGCCCATACTGTCGCCATGGGCCATGTGCGTGCTGACCGCCGACTGGTTAACCTGAAGGGTCTGCTCATTGGCGGGATCTCCCGGCGGTCTGTGGCATATCACAACCTTGTCATTATTGCTATTGTCATTGCTATTATCATTATTGTCATCGTCTGCATATGCCGGGGGAATGAGCCAGTCTGCAAGTCCGCTATTGGCCGCGGTAAACCCATCCATGCCCAGCCCCGTAACCGTGAAAAATACGGTTGCCAGCAATACTGAAAATCCAGTGCCTTGCATCATTGACTCTCCTTATGGTGCGTACCAGCGCACCCGAACATTTTTGTACGCGTCCCATCATTCCTTCTTTTTTCACGATCGTCTGTGATCCCTGTCACAGGCTAGATTATCACGGCGCGCAGCAGGTATGCCGCGCGGCCGTGTACATAACCGACGGCATAGGCAATCACTTGATAGGTGACCCACTGCCCGCTGTTTTTATCACATCCCGTCGCGGTTGCCGGCGCCGTTCCGGAGCATGCGGCCTTCGTGGGATCGATTTCGTAATCCATGGTGGCATCCCCGGCCGTCAGCCACACCAGCGCGCCGTTGTCGGGGATATCCTGCCCGACAATTGGTGGATTATGGTGTGGCAGGGCGGGTATTTCGGGTGTGACATTCCCGCTCGCGGAAATATCTATCCTGATATATCGCGGCAGTCCAATGCTGATGTGGTACAGGGTGGGATAAACCGTGCTGCCGCCGCTCGTCGGCAGCGGCCAGCGAACGGTGCGGCCGGCCAGTGGTGAGTTGTCAAAATACATGATCTGGCCGGATGTACCGGGCGTGGATGTGTCGCTGATTTCCGTAGGCCCCGGGTTCCATGAGTTGGCGTACAACTCGTACCGGTCGCCCGTATTGAGCGGATCAACCGGCGGGTTGGCGGGAGGCAGGGCGGGTTCGGCGAAGGGCGGGGAAATGACATAGGCGCCCGTATAGGGATAGCTGTCAAACTCCACCTGGTTGCGCAAGGTCCATTCAATATAGTGGATCGCGGTTTCGGCATAGTAGTAGGCTTCGGTGGAATCCTGTGCCGTACTGCTGGTCTGAACGGCGGATCGCGTATTGAACCAGACCGCGATCGAGAGCAGGGTCAGCAAGCCCAGCATGACCAGTGAAGTGACCAGCACGAATCCGCGCTCGGATACTCTCTGCCGGTTTGTACCGTTCATCATTGATTCCTGGCCCATACTTTGAAGGATAGCGACAGGGTTTTCCCTTGCCTGTTTTCATTGCTGAAGGCAGCGGTCAGGGTTACGGTCCAGGTGCCTGATGCGGATGAGGAGGCAAGCATGCCGCTTGTCGTATCCAGGTCGCGGATGAGTTCCTGAAAAGTTGTTATGCCGGATTCCGCCCGCAGCCAGTAAATTCTGTCGCTGCCGGTGCGCTGGTACTGGAAAATACCCGTATTGCCGTCCACATCCTGGTAGGTCAGCGTCTTGCTGGTCGCATCCCAGTACGGCAGGGAGGAAAAGCTTGACGGATAATTTCCGGGCAGGCTTACTCCCCGGCTTGCCAGGTCCGCCGGGAACGGGGGGCTGGTGAGAAATTTTGAAGCACGCAGTTCTTTCTTCATGATCTGCGTGGCCAGGTACAGATCTCCCATGCGGCTGCTGCGACCGGCCACTGCATCGGCCACACGCGTCTCCTTGACAAAAGTGGCGGTCATTCCCATGAGCAGCACCAGCGCCAGCGCCATGCTGACCATCAGTTCAATCAGCGTAAATCCACATTGAGAGGACTGAGGGCCGAGGGCCGAGGGCTGAGGACCGGGAAACCAGGTTGGCAGTCGGCTGCAGGCAGCAGGCAGTTTAAAGCTGACTTCTGACTCCTTACCCCTTCCCCCTGTCATTTCGCCCCCGTGATATGCGTCAGAAAAATAGTGTGCGTCCTTCCCTTGTGCAACCATGTCACATTGACCGCCTTGACGTTCACCGGGTTGGAGGGTGTCGCCGTGCCCTGCCATGTCAGGGGTCCGAATGCGATACTTGAGCCGGAATTGCCCGGGGCGCCCGGCGGCAGAGGCGCCGTGGCCTGGGAAGTCGAGAGCGCAATGGTGTAGGGTATCGCCACCCCGGATACGGGCGTGCAACTGGCCGGGGAACCCACGGCGGGCGTCACGTTACCCGATACACAACTTATGGCCTGCGGCTGGTCATTGGTATCCTGTTGCCAGCCTTCGATTACCTGCTCCGCCAGATGGACGGCGGTAAGACGCTCCCGCGAAACTTCACCGTTGTCCATCATGGAAAGGGTGAATGCAGCCAGGGCCAGCAGGCCAATGGATACAATGACCAGTGCGACCATGATCTCGACCAGAGTGAATCCCGAAAGTGGATAACGGAAGGCCGGAGCCGGAAAGGCTCGTCCCCTGTCCCCTGTCCCCTGTTTCCTGTCTTCTGTCATTGCAGGTATGCCCGCCCGATGACATTGAGGGTGATCTGCTTGCTGTAACCCGCGGCGGCGATGGTGATCGTGCCGGACTGATTGATCGTTCCCCTGCTGGTAAACGTCCGGGTCGTGGTCGGTGAAATCGACAGCCTGTTTGAGAACTGGCTGGTATTGATCAGCAATTTTTTACACAGACCGCAGTTCCCCGTCGTATCCGCATCAAAGATATAAGACGTTGAAGTAAACGTGACACTGACGTTTCTGTTGTCCGCCACGGCCAGAGCCCGGGCCTGTTTCAGGTGGCCCAACAGCGTATTGGCGGCGTTTGTAGCCGCGCTGCGCGCATGCCAGCCTGAATAAGCCGGCAGGGCAATGGCCAAAACAATGGCGATGATCCCGATTACCACCATCATCTCGATCACGGAAAACCCCGAGCCCGTATTCAATACCGGATAGCGGGCTGAGCTGTACTCTTGCCGGGCAGGCCGGCAAGGACTTAGGCTGTGGCGGATGCGCACGATGTTCACCATCCTGAAATTCACCCTCACCCTGGCTGTGATTGCCGTGACCGGCATCACTGGCGTCTATCTTTATTTTTCCAGTGGGTTGCCCAAACTTAGCAGTCTTGCCGCCTATCAGCCACCTCTGGTGTCCCGCGTGTACGGCACAAACGGGCAATTGCTGGCTGAATACGCGGATCAGCACCGCATACTTACGCCACTGAAGGATATTCCCGGGCGGGTTCGCGATGCCTTTCTGGCGGCGGAAGATGAGCATTTTTACCAGCATCCGGGTATAAATCCGGCCCGCATATTTTCCGCCGCCATGGCCAATCTGCGTGCCGGACATACCGTTCAGGGCGGCTCGACAATTACCCAGCAGGTGGCGAAAAATTTTCTGCTTTCACCGGAACGGACCTACACCCGCAAGATTCGCGAAATGATTCTCGCCTATCGTATCGAACATCGTTTCAGCAAGGATGATATTCTCTATCTTTATCTGAACCAGATTTACCTGGGGCGTGGCGCCTATGGCGTGGCAAGTGCGGCATGGCGCTACTTTCACAAGCGACTGGATGAGGTGACCCTGGCCGAATCCGCCATGCTGGCGGGACTCCCCAAGGCGCCGGGGCGATATGCCCCGCATCTTCATCCGGCACGGGCACTGGCAAGGCGAAATACCGTGCTGCGCATGATGGAAAAGAGTGGTTTCGCGGACAGCGATGAAGTCGGGCGGGCGCTTGTCGAGCCATTGAATATTGCACCCCTGCCGGCGCCGGCGTTGACCGATGCCTATGCAAACCGGGTTTATCAGGAACTGGCCACCCGCTTCGGCGATAAAACCCTGCGCCGGCAGGGGCTGACCATTATTGTGCCCTATGAGGCGAGTGCGGAACAGGCCGCCATACATGCCGTGCGCAGGGGCGTGCTGGAGATCGAGCAGCGGCAGTTTTACCGCTTTCCGATTCATGACGAGGAAGCGGCATGGCCCGGTGTGCTCGCCGGATGGGCGGAAAAACGCAAGCACCGGGCCGGGATGCCGCCGGCTGACGACGAGATTTTCCCGGCGTTGGTTGAGAGTGTTTTACCCACGGGCCAGCTTCTGGTGAATGACGGTATCCGGCGCTGGCAGCTTCCCAGGCCAAAATGGCAATGGGAACCTTATCCCGCGCAGCCCGCCGGCGAGGACGGCGAAACTGTAAACGAACAACCCCGGCGGCCGCGCACATGGGTCCCGGGTGACGAGATCTGGTTGCAGGGAAACGGCAAGGGCGGTGTGCGGCTCACACAGCAGCCTTCAGTGCAGGGCGCGCTTTACGCCATAGACATGAAACACGGCACCGTGATGGCGCAGGTCGGCGGCTTCGACTACAGGCAGGGTGATTTTGACCGCGTATCCCAGGCCAGGCGTCAACCGGGTTCTTCCTTCAAGCCGTTTCTGTATGTCACGGCCATGAATGCGGGATTTACGCCCGCCAGTATTATTATGGATTCGCCGGTCGTGTTTGAGAATCTGAAACAGGATGAATTCTGGCGCCCCGAGAACTACAGGAACCGTTTTGCCGGTCTGGTGACGGTGCGCAATGCGCTGGAACATTCGCGCAACCTGGCTTCCATCAAGTTGCTACAGGATATCGGTGTCAATCGTTTTACCCGCGATCTTGCCAATTACCGTTTCACGCGTGATTTTCCTCCCCAGCTGGCGCTGGCGCTGGGCGTCACCGAGGTCACGCTCAGGGAATTGACCGAATCGTATGCGGTGATTGCATCCAGGGGCAAACGCTGGCAGCCGGTTGCCATCCAGCAAGTGCAGGATCGTAACGGCAACACACTTTACCGGTCCGTGGCCGGACATCGTTGCCAGGTCTGCCATGCCGATCCGGTACTGGCGGTGAATGATGCCATGCGGCCGGCTGAACAGACCGTGGACCCGGTCAGTGCTTTTCTTGTAACCCATATGATGAAAGGCGTAATTCAGCACGGTACGGGACGTCGGGCGCGTGCACTGGGACGTCCGGCCGCGGGGAAAACCGGCACCACCAACAAACAGGTGGATGCCTGGTTTATGGGGTTTACGCCACAAATCCTGACCGGGGTCTGGACCGGTCGCGATACGCCTTCCAGCATGGGCAGGCGTGAAACCGGCGCCCACGCGGCATTGCCGATATGGCTTTCCGCCATGAAGGCGTTTCATCGCGGCAGGCCCAAAGAGGATTTTACACCACCGGACGGGATTGTGTGGGTGGTGATTGATCCAAAAACGGGAAAACTGCCGGGACCGGATACCAAGCATGCATTTCTGGAGGCGTTCCGCGCCGGAACCGCGCCCAGGGCTGAAGAACGGACGCCGTCACATCCGGAATCGCCCGGCAAGAAGAAGGGATTTTTCGATCTCGGGCTTTGAGCAGTAGACAGTAGGCAGTTGTCAGTCGTCAGTCATCAGCAACTGAAAACTGATAACCGCCAACTGACGACTGCCTACTGATAATTAGCCGGCGGGTATGATCCGGTCGTGGCGTACACGAAACAGCTCAAAATCCTTATGGCCAATGCCTTCCGAATCAAAACGGACATGTCCGGTCAGTCCGGGGAAGCCGGCGGGGTCTTCCAGTTCGCTTGAAATGGCATGGCCGGCAAGGCCCAGACGACTGGTCAGCATTACGGCGATAAGCGTTGAATCATAGGCAAGTCCCGCCAGCTTGACAGGTCGTTCCACGCCCCAGATATCCCGCCAGGCAAGCATGAGATGTTGCAGGTCCGGTGATGCGCCGTTCGGGAAGGAAACATCCGAAAACCGGGCCCGGTCAAGGTAGCGGCCCTTGTCGTCCAGCAAATGTCCGTCTTGCCAGCGACTGCTGCCGAGCAGATGGACCTTGCCTACGCCAACGTAGGCCAGTTGCCCGGCGAGCAATGCCACCTCTCTGCCAGGCAGGGCCAGATAAATGGCGTCAAAATTGACCGGCATGCGGATCTCCGTTTTCTCCTCCGGCAGAACTGAAAGAACCAGATCATCATCCAGTTCCGCCAGCAATTCCTCATTATCGGTATGCATGCGCATGGCGCGTAATTGCGGACGGAAATCAATACCGTTCTGTTGAAGTTCGATCCGGTCTGTGATTTCACCTCCCAGCTCCGAGAAGGTCCGGGCAAACCATTCAGCCTCACGTTGCGAAGACGGCGTATCCATGCTGATCACAACCACCCTGCGCTCATCCCGGCGCCAGGCATGGGTTGCCATGAAACGCGCCTGCATGGTAATCGCCAGCGTATGGACAAACAGGCCGGAGGAGCCGTGTGCCAGCTCTGAACGGCTGGTCAGACTGAGCACGGGGATATCGGCATGCAGTTGTGACGTCAGCGTCCGCACACAATCACCCAGCAATGGCCCGAGCACCATGCTTACGCCTTCATCCGTCAGATGCCTGTAAGCGGCTACGCACTGCATGGCATTACCGCCCGTATCGGCAACGCGCAGCGTAACCTTGCTGCCACCCTCGACGGAATCCAGCGCCAGGCGCATGCCGCGTAACGCCTGCTCCCCGTAGCGGGCATATTTACCGGTGAGCGGCAGCAGCGCGCCAATGTTTACTTTATGTGTCATACCTGCCGCCCATGTAGCAACCCGGGCGGTTTCGTTGCCGCGGGGAAAGTCTTTCGATAACCAGGATGACAGGGTCTGGACGGCGGCCATATCGCCTTTCATCAGGCGCGCCCGCGCCGCATGCAGGAAAAATGCCCTGCCCACGTCATCGCGCAGATGCCCTGTATCGCGCAGACGGCTTATCATGGCGATGGAGGCCCTGGCCGCGGCGTCCCTGAGCCATGTATCCCTTCTCTCCTCCGTATCGGCATGCGCGGCCGTGAGAAACCATTGCGTCGCTTCCCAGTCAGGGCTTCGTCGTGCGGCGGCGGCACCGAGGCTGATGGCGCTTGTGGCAGCCTCAAGGGTCAGATGGGGGCTGGTCAGGGTCGCCGTGGTATGAGCGAGTACGCCACTGTCGTCCTGATGTATTTCGGCCCATTGCGCCATCCATAAATGCAGATAGGGGATAAGGGGATGATGCGGGCGCCGGCCCAGCAGTTTTTCAGCTTCGGCCCCGGCACGGGCGTCATTGGTAAGCAGTAACAATTGTACACGCCGGAATTGCGCTTCCACGGCGAGGGGTGATTCAATGTTGCCTGCCAGTTGCTCCAGCGCCTTCAGTGCCTGTTCTGTTTTCCTCTCCTCAAGAGCCAGGCGCATCAGCGCGTAGATTTCTGCCGATGCTTTCGGAGGTGCGGCATAGCGCGCCCGGGGCGCGGCTTTTTTTGCCACAGGGGCCGGTGCTTTTACCCTGGTGACGTGTTTTTTGGGCGCACATCCGGCGGCCAGCATGAACCCGAAACACAGCAGGAACGTTGCGAGCCGGCGGCCGGCAGGATAACGTGTCTTGAACATGGATACGCAGACTAATCGCAAGCCGTCCGTCGGCCAACTGTTCGTTGTCGCCACGCCGATCGGGAATCTGGCCGATATTACCTACCGTGCCGTGCAGATATTGCGGGAGGTTGATCTTATCGCCGCCGAAGACACACGGACAAGCCGGCGTCTGCTGGATCATTACGGCATCCGAACGCCCATGCTTTCCTGTCACGAGCACAATGAATCAGGGATCAGTCCAAAGCTGATCAACAGGCTGCTGGCGGGAGAGAATATCGCCCTGATTGCCGATGCGGGCACGCCGCTGATCAGTGATCCCGGATTCAGGCTTTTGCGTGAACTCCGCCGGCATGGTATCCGTATCACGCCCGTGCCCGGTCCATGCAGTCCGATCGCCGCGCTTTCAGCATGCGGACTTCCCACGGACTGCTTTACGTTTTCAGGCTTCATGCCCCGCTCAGGCAAGGCGCGCCGGCGGCGCCTTGAAGACATTGCCGCTGCGGCGGGCACCTGGATATTTCTCGAATCTCCCAGACGGCTTCCGGCCACGCTGGATGACCTGATTGAATGTTGCGGGCCGGGCCGCCCCGCGTGCGTGGCGCGTGAAATGACCAAATTGCACGAGACTTTTATTTTCGGTAAGCTGGGAGAAGTGAGAAACAGTCTGGCCGAAACAACCGTGCGCGGGGAGATCGTGGTGATTGTCGGTCCCGCGGATCGAAAAAATGATATCAGCGATCAGGCCATTATACTGAAGCTGACGCAGGCGGAGAAGAAAGGCTTGTCCGCTGCTGCCTGCGCCAGGCAAGTGGCCCGGTCGCTGCATGTGCCGCGCTCGCGGGTTTATTCCCTGCTTTTGCAGATCAGGAGCCTGCCGAACCTATGAAAAATCTACTGCGCCTGCCGGGCTTATGAACAGTTACAAAACAGGGAGGCATGCGGAAGAAAAAGCGGCCCGCCATCTGCGCTGGCATGGTTATCGCGTGCTGGATCGCAACGCCCGCGCCGGCCACGGAGAACTGGATATCGTGGCGCGCAAGGGCGACGTGCTTGCATTCGTGGAGGTAAAGCACCGTCCTCGCCGTGACGATGCCCTGCTGGCGGTCCATGCGGACAAGCGGAAACGCCTGCGTTCGGCCGCTTCGGCCTGGCTTTGCCGGCACCCCGCACTTGCGCAATTGCAATGCCGCTTCGATTTGATCATCCTCACGCCCGGGAGGCCCCGCCTTCATATTGAACATTTACGTGATGTTTTCAGGTAATTTGGACAGGATTTGAATATGCGAAAAACAGCTGACCAGCTTATCATGCAGGCACTTGCCGATGGCATCGCATTGCGCCGGCAATGCACCAAACTGATTACAGCGCCTTTGCAGAATGCGGCCGCAAGCATGACGGAATGTTTGCAACGGGGCGGCAAGATTCTGTCCTGTGGCAACGGCGGTTCGGCCGCGGATGCGCAGCATTTCTCCGGAGAACTCGTCAACCGGTTTGAAACGGACCGGCCGGGGCTTGCCGCGCTGGCACTGACGCCCGATGCTTCGGTGATGAGCAGTATTGCTAATGATATTTCCTTCGAGCAGGTTTATGCTCGGCAGGTCGAGGCACTGGGCCGGCCGGGAGATGTACTTCTGGCCATTTCAACCAGCGGCGACTCGGCCAATGTGATTGCGGCTGCGGCAGCGGCCGGGGAAAGAAATATGGGCGTGATCGCCCTGACCGGCAAGGATGGCGGTGTGCTGGGTGCGCTTGCCGCGGTCACGGTGCACATCAATATCCCGGGAAAATCTACGCCGCGTGTTCAGGAAATGCATATTACCTGCCTGCATATTCTGTGCGCCCTGATTGATCAGTCGCTTTATGGAGAGCATACATGAGTTTGAAACCCCTGTCTTTCAGTCAATTAAAAACTGTTCCGCTGGCCCGGCGCAAAGCAGATGCCGATGGCGAGGACTTTGGCGCGCCCTACAGGCCCGGTGGCAGTTTCTCGGATTTTCTGTGCAGTCTTCCCGGTCTGGGTTCCGCCAGGGCGCTTCTGGAATTGCGCGATGCCATTGTTTCCGCCCGCCGCCGTGAAAAAGGCATAATTCTGGGCTGCGGCGGCCATGTGATGGCATCCGGCCTGAACCCGCTTCTGGTCCGGCTTCTGGAGCAGCGGGTGGTTTCCGGCCTTGTCCTGAGCGGGGCTGCGCTGATACAGGATGTGGAAATCGCACTTTCCGGACGCACGATACGATACCGGGACAAGGATATGATCAACGGTCTGTACTGCGTGACCGAGGAGACCGGGAAACTGATCAATGATGCGATCAGCTTCGGCGCCATCGAGGGTTGGGGTATCGGCATGAGCGTCGGTGAAAAGCTGATGGATGCGGAACCGGCGCATCTGGATCACAGCATTTTGGCCACGGCGAACCGTTATGATATCCCGGTCACCGTTCATCCCGCCATTGGCGCGGACACGTTCAACCTGCATCCCGCCACGCATGGCGAATCCCTCGGGGCGGCGGGATTTCTGGATTTCCGTCTGCTGGCTGCCATGATGGCCGGGGCCAGCGGTGGCATCATACTCAATGCATCTTCCACGGTTCTTTTGCCGCGTGTATTTCTGCAGGCGGTGGAGGCGGCGCGCAATCTGGGCAAAAAAGTGGAAAAATTGACCTGCGTCATGACCGGGCCGTCGGCCAGCGCCAATGCCGTGGCCGATGTGGTCGACTGCCTTTCCCAGCCGGGCGGCCGGGGTATCTGGCTACCCGGTCCGGATGAATTGCTGCTGCCTTTGCTGTTTGCCGCGGTGCTGGATGCCCTCGGCGATGATATTGCGTAACCCGCACGAGGACGATGAGTGGAACCGGAGGGATGACAGGCCTCGCATTTTGCCATATTTTTTTCTCGCGTTGTTTTGCGCCATTCTGGCCTATGTGCTCAGCCGCGCTGCCGGATAAAGCAGCATTTTTTGAGCCAATTGTCATTTTTCAATTCTCGGGAGCTGTCCGCCATGAACCGTTATTTTTTACCATGCCTTTTGCTGATCAGCGCCTGTGTTTTCAGCGGTTGCATCTTCAGCGCCGTTGTCGGCGGTACGACTGCATCCAGCGACGCCGCGCTGGATGTTCGATCCCTGGGCAGGCATCTGGATGATGCCACAATCGCCGCCAAAATTGATACGAGTCTGGTGGCTGAAAAAGACTTGCCTTCGCGCTGGATCAGCGCCGAGGTTATTGAGGGCCGTGTCGTACTGACGGGCTACCTGCCACGGCAGGAGCAGATCGATCGCGCCGTCTATATTTGCCGCCATATTTCCGGTGTGCGTTCCGTTCAATCGGAGGTCAAACTGGGCGCGCCTCCGGCACAGGAACTGTTGGCCGACACCTGGATTACCGCACAGATCAAAAAGAAGCTGATTGATGATCCCGAAATCCCGGGACTTTCCGTCCATGTGGAAACGGTGAGCGGCAAGGTTTATCTCCAGGGAATTGTCAAAGACAGGGTGCAACGCCATCGCGCCCATACCCTGGCGGCGTCGGTCAAGGGGGTCGCCAGCATCGTCAACATGCTTCGTATCAGGAAAAAGTGACATCCGGCGGTTTAACGCCGCTGAATGAGGCGAGAGAACAAATTGAACAATGGCGCTCCCGGGGCAAGCGCATTGTTTTCACCAACGGCTGTTTCGATCTGTTGCACCCGGGTCATGTGGCATATCTGGAAAAAGCCAGGGAACTTGGTGATGCGCTGGTGGTTGGGCTGAATGACGACGGTTCCGTTCGACACCTGAAAGGCGACCGCCGCCCGATCAATCCGTTGCCTGACCGCGCCCGAATGCTGGCCGCGCTCGGAATGGTCGATATCGTGATCGCCTTTTCCGGGGATACGCCGCTGGAGCTCATCAGGGCGCTGCGCCCGGATGTGCTGGTCAAGGGCGGTGATTATGAACCGGATATGATTGTCGGCGCCGGTGAGGTGCGGGCGAGTGGTGGTGAAGTGGTCGCTATCCCGTTTGTCGAAGGGTATTCCACCACGGCTCTGATCGCCCGCATCAGGGATGCGTAAAGCATTGCATATCGTCGCCGATGCTCATATCTGGGGCGTGGAAAGCGCATTTTCCACCCTGCCCGGATTCGATGTGTCATTGCACGTGCTGGAACACAGGGACATTGGCCGGGAGGCGCTGAAGGACGCCGATGTTTTATTGACGCGATCATCCAATCAGGTAAACGCCGAGCTGCTGGAGGGGACACCTGTTCGCTTTGCCGCAACCGCCACCATCGGCGACGATCATTACGACAAGGCGTACCTGGAACGTCACGGCATTGCCTTTGCCAATGCGGCGGGCTCATCCGCCGGCTCGGTCATCGAATACATGCTTGCCGCGCTTTTTGATCTGAACGGACGTGGGCTGATTTCCCTGCCCGGAACGCGGCTTGGCATTATCGGGGCGGGGCGCATCGGCGGCGGACTGGCGAAAGCGGCGCGCAAGCTGGGTATGGAGGTGCTGCTGAACGACCCGCCCCGGGCGGATGCGGAAGGGAAAGACGGGTTCCTGGATCTGGCGGATCTGCTGGACCGGGCGGATATCGTCAGTCTGCATACGCCGCTGGCGCAGGACGGTCCGTATCCTACGTATCATCTGATCGGACGGGAGCAGCTTGACCGCTTTGCAGGTCATGGCCTGATCAATGCGGGGCGCGGCGCCGTGGTGGACAATGAAGCGCTGGCAGACTGGCTGGATGCGGATGACGGGCGCTTCGCCGTTCTCGACTGCTGGGAGCATGAGCCGGGTATTTCATGCAGGCTGCTGGGGCATCCTCGGGTAGCGCTGGCCACGCCGCACATTGCCGGTCATTCCCTGGACGGCAAGGCCGCCAATACGCAATTAGTCCATGACGCCCTGTGCCGTTTTCTGGGCCTGGCGCCTGCCTGGAACATGCATGATCACCTTTCGCCCCCCGAGCCGCCGCTGATTCATATCCGTGGCGGGGATGACGCCCCGGCATGCGTGCGGCAGGCCATTCGCGCCCTGTACGACATTCGCGCGGATGACGGACGCCTGCGTCAACTGCTGGCGCTTCCGGCCGCGGCCCGGAGCGAGGCCTTTGTCCGGCTGCGGCGGCATTATCCGGCGCGGCGCGCCTGGCATGTTTCCGCCGTACATTTCGATCCTTCCAGCCGGGCAATCCGGCAACTGGCCTCTGCCATCGGTCTGCGTGTTGTGTAGACTGCCGTGTCATGCCTGACGCCCTGAATCTGGTCTGGATGGACCTGGAAATGACCGGTCTGGATCCCGAAACGGATACCATTCTTGAAATAGCCACCATTATTACGGACAAGGATCTGAATATCCTTGCCGAGGGGCCGAATCCGGCCATCCATCATGAAAAGAAGTCGCTGGATGAAATGAACGCATGGTGCAGGAAGCAGCATGCAGCATCGGGATTGAGCCGGCGGGTGCTTGCATCGGAGATTTCCATGGCCGGAGCGGAAGCCGAAACGCTTGCCTTTGTCCGGCAGTATGTCCCTGAACGGAGCTCGCCCCTGTGCGGCAATTCCATTCATCAGGACCGGCGTTTTCTCGTGCGTTACATGCCGAAGCTGGAAGCATGGCTGCATTACCGAAACATTGATGTCAGCACGATCAAGGAATTGTCCAGGCGCTGGTACCCGGCCATTAAACCGCCGCTCAAGGAAGGAGCGCATCTGGCCATGGACGACGTGCGCGAATCCATCGCTGAACTGCGCCATTACAGGGAGCATATTTTCAGACCGGTCTGATGCTGGAAATTGCCCCCTTCTTGTTCTATCCTAACAATGGAAGGTCAATCAGATGGAGGAGATGAAATGTTCCTGAAAGATAAGCAAAGTGGCGATCTGGTCGAGGTGCTGGACCCGAGGGAAATGTTCAATCCGGCCTCGAGCACCATGAAAGTACGTTATCAGGCGGGTGAAGAGGTTGGCGAACCCACCGATGTGGAAAAGGCGAATCTTGAATTTCCTTCCGGTGAAGAATTGCCGAGATGCTGGCTTGATCCGCATTATCGCGTAAAATTCTAGCGCCGCTCCGTTTGTAACCGTCATGGGCCATGCCGTCGTACCGCATGGCTCCGTTTTTGTCCATCCGGGCGATGAAAACTGCTTGCATCCCGCCACCTTAGACAGAATAATCCGGCCTCCCTCGCAGGCATGCAACATGGCCAGGTAGCTCAGTCGGTAGAGCAGTGGACTGAAAATCCTCGTGTCGACAGTTCGATTCTGTCCCTGGCCACCATCTTTTTCTATTATATTACAAGTACTTATGCGTATAATTCGCGCCGCGCAAGTTCGTCTAGATACGCCGAAATTCGGCCAAATGGCACTCTCAGTGAAT
>CAZVLQ010000035.1:0-14052 GCA_964628185.1 uncultured Zetaproteobacteria bacterium
CGGCATGGGCGGTGGAAAGCGCCAGTGAAGACTGGATATCCCTGCACCGCGCTGAAAACATGAAGCTGGCCAGTCAGGCCATGCTGGCGGCGGAATCCGGGCTGGAACTGGGCCGAAAGGTGTTGCAGGAAGATGATGCCGGCGTGGACAGCCTGGATGAGGACTGGGCCCGGGAAACACCGCCGTTGCCGCTGGATGGCGGAGATGTGAGCGGCCGTATCGTGGACACCGGCCGTTTTTTCAATCTGGACGACCTGGTGGATGATCATGGTGCGGCGCAAAAGGAAGCGGTGGCAATTGCCAGGCGTTTGTTCTCCCGGCTGAAACTTGACCCCGCGCTGGTGGATACGCTGGTGGACTGGATGGATAAGGATGATACGCCTTATGGCCCGGGCGGCGCCGAGGATTTCGCCTATATGGACAAACGCTGGCGGGTCAAAAACGCACCGCTGGACAGCCTGGAGGAAATCCTGCTGGTCAGGGGTTTTGATCGTGATAAGCTGAACAGGCTGCGCAGGGTTGCTGTCGCACGGCCACACAGGGGAATAACGCCGGTGAATATCAACACGGCTGAAAAGGATGTGCTGATGAGCCTGGCGGACGATATCCCCGAATCCGATGTGGACGAGATGCTTTCGCAACGAAAGGACAAGCCCTGGCGCACAGTCGCGGCCTGGTCTTCGCAGACGCCGTATTCCGCCTGGGCCGGACGTATCAATACCGCCAGACTGGGTACGGTGAGCGACGCCTTTATCATCCGGTCCGAGGCCCGTTTCGGACGTGCGCGCTGGGGAGAGGAAATGCTGGTTGACCGTTCGGGAAAAACATTGCGTGTTCTGGGCAGGCGAAAGCTGGCGGAGCTACAGCCATGACGGCATTCTGGGATGGACGGATACTTCACCTGTGGGATGAGAAGGGCCGCAAGATCGCAGCAATCCCGGGAAAAGCACCGGAGCATGGGGCTCTGGAAATCCCCTCGCCGGATGAGGCAAAGCCGAACCGGCTGATCTTGCCGCTTGAACAGGTGCTGCTGCGTCCCTTTTCCCTGCCGCTTCCCCATCCGCGTTTGCTGGACGCGAAAATTCTTGGCCAGGAACTGACCGAGCAGGCGGGAATTGAACCGGCGGAATGGTGGCTGGCATGGCAGGCGAATTCAGCCGGCGGGGGTGTGGCCGGACTGGTGTTTGGCCTGCCTGCATCCGTTCGGGCCCGCCTGGGCATGGATACGGCCTGGCAGGCCTGCCGATTTATCGGCGCCGATGCCTGGCTGCGCCTGAACGCGCTTGCGCCGGAGTCGCGGGCCCCGGATTACGCCGTTCTCGATACCGATGCCGAAGGCCTGTTCGCGGGCGTGTTTCGTGCGGGCGCCTGGCAAGGCATGCGACGGCTGAACCTCATCCCCGGCCGTGCGCTTGGGGCCATCGCCGATGACGCCATGCGTTCGCTGCACGCCATGGGCTTTACCCCGGATGCCATGCCTGTTTACGGCCGGCTGGATGAAACATGGCATGCGGCGCTGGGTGCCGCTCAAATGGACTGGCGAGGCGAGATAACGGAAACATTACCGGATCGGGCTGCAGCCACCTGTCTGGCGGCCAGGCCGGAAAACAGGGCGCCGGGACCGAATTTCAGACATGGCGCCTGGGCGAAGCCGGGCGGCTGGCGGAAAAGGGCACAACCATGGCGCAGGACGGCGGTGCTTGCCGTTCTGCTGCTGTTGCTGCTGACGGGGAATAATATCCACCGCAACCATCAACTGGAGAAAGCACAGCTGCGGATACAGTCAGATATTGAAGCGGCCTTTCATCGTGGCCTGCCGAACGAAAAAGTCATGCTCGATCCCCTGGTCCAGTTGAGAAAGGCCGCCGGCAGTGGAACCGCGTCCGATGCATGGTTTTTTCTGCATCAGATTCAGGCGGCGGGGAACCTGAAACAGAAGGTGCGCGGGCTGCATATCGCCGTCGTGCAGTTCACAGGGAAAACCATGCGCCTGACCGCCACGGCGCCGGATCTTGCCTCGGTCAACCGCGCGCGCGATGTGCTGTCCTCCATGCTGGGACTGCCGGTCAAGGTGGAGGACACCCAACTGATGGACAAGCAGGTCCGCTTTCGGCTCCAGTGGTCATGAGTCCGACACAATCCGCCCGTCAGCGGCGATTTTTCACTCCCCTTGCAAGCACGCTGCGGGAAAAATTGCTGCCGTATTATCAGCGTCTGTCCCGGCGCGAACAGTTGCTTCTGAGGCTTGCCGCGCTCACATTTCCCACCCTGTTGTTCATCTTCGGCGTCTGGCTGCCGACAACGGACAGGATTCATGCGCTCCAGACAGCCATGCCGTCATTGCAAGCGCAGCTGGATGAAGCGCGATTACTGGCGGAGCGGTTGCAACGGAGCAGGCATCAGGGCGGTGTAAAAAAGGACGCCCTCTCACTGGTTGAACAGGCCGCAAAGGTCAGCGGCATTCGCCGGCATATCACCCGCATCAAACCGCGGGCCGGCATGGGCGACAGACACGGACTGCTGATACGCCTGCACCGGGCCCCATACCCGAACCTGATTCGATTTCTTTCTCGTCTGGCGAAGGGCGGCTTGACGCTGAAACGGGCGAAACTGATGGGAAGCGGCAAGCCGGGCCTGCTGGAAGTGGACCTGCTGACCGGTGCGGACAGGAGATGAAATGCGCGCCATAGTGATGACCAGGCCTGGAGGGCCGGAAGTGCTGGAAATGCGGGAAGTGGAAACGCCTGTGATCCGGCAGCCGCAGGATGTGCTGGTGCGCCTGAAAGCGGCGGGCGTCAATCCGATTGACACCAAACTGCGTGCCAGAGGCACCTATGCCAAACAGCAGCAAGCGGCCATTCCGGGCTGTGACGGGGCCGGTATCGTTGAAGCCGTCGGGGAATCGGTGACGCGGATCGAGCCCGGTGATGCCGTCTATTACTGCTACGGGGGCATCGGGCTTGCCCCGGGCACGGATGCCGAATTTGCCGTCGTGCCGGAACAGGTCATTGCGAAAAAACCGGTCTCACTGAGCTTCATCGAGGCCGCGGCGGCGCCACTGGTGCTGATCACGGCCTGGGAAGCCCTGTTCGACCGCGCCCATATTCGCCCGGGCCGGAAGGTGTTTGTTCACGCCGGCGCCGGTGGCGTCGGCCACATGGCCATTCAACTGGCGAAAAACACCGGCTGCGACGTTGCCACCAGCGTCAGTTCGGCCGGGAAAGCGGCATTTGCCCGTAAGCTGGGTGCCGATCACGCCATCAACTATCAAACGCAGGATGTTGCGAAGGCCCTGCTGGAATGGAGCGATGGCAAGGGTGTGGATGCCGCCCTGGACACGGTGGGTGGCGAGGCCTTTGCGCAACTGGTCCCGGCATTGCGCGTCGGCGGCGATCTGGTCACGTTGCTTCAGATTCCCGCCGATACGGACTGGAAAGCCCTGCGCCTGCGCAATATCCGCGTCTCGCAAGAGCTGATGCTGACCCCGATGGTGATGGGGCTGGATGAGGGCCTTCGGCATCAAAGAAGCATCCTGGAACAGTGTGCCGGATGGTTTGATGAAGGCAGGCTGACGGTGCATGTATCCCGCAGCCTGCCGCTGGAAGAGGCCGCCCGTGCGCATCAGCTTCTCGAAGCCGGCGGCGCGACCGGCAAGACCGTGCTTGTGTGCAACTTGTGAGTAATCCCCGTAGGATTGCCGTATGAACACACCGGCCGGGCGCGATGACGTGCTGACATCGAAAGACCAGTTGCTTAAAGCATTCAGCTCCGGTTGCAAGCCAAGGCCGGCATGGCGAATCGGCACTGAACATGAGAAAATCGGCTTCTGCCTCGATACATTCAGACCCATCCCGTATGAAGGCGAACGCAGTATCCGGCGTACACTGGAACTGCTGGCATCCGAGGGCTGGAGACTCGAATACGAAGCGGGCAATCCCATTGCCCTCAAGCGCGGTATAGCCTCCATTACGCTGGAACCCGGCGGCCAGCTCGAGCTTTCCGGTATGCCGCTCGCCAGCGTGCACGAAACCTGCCAGGAGGTGCAGGATCATCTGCGCCTGCTCAAGCGCATTCGCGAGGAATTGCGTATCGGCTTTCTCGGCATCGGCTTCCAGCCCAGGTGGAAGCGTGAGGACATTCCCTGGATGCCCAAGGGACGCTATGCCGTCATGCGCCGCTACATGCCGCGGGTCGGCAGGCATGGCCTGGACATGATGCTCAGAACCACCACCGTGCAGGTGAATCTGGATTTTGAATCAGAGACGGACATGGCGCGCAAGATGCGCATCGGCTACTGCCTGCAACCCGTGGTTACGGCCCTGTTCGCCGCCAGCCCGTTTGTGGAAGGCAAGCCCTCCGGTTATCTGTCGTATCGCGCCCGCTGCTGGCTGGATACCGATCCGTCGCGCACCGGCATCCCGGCCATGGTTTTCCGGGACGATTTCGGTTTTGCCCACTATATGGAATGGCTGCTGGATGCACCGATGTACTTTGTGATACGCGATGGCAATTACATCGACTGCGCCGGGCAAAGCTTCCGTGATTTCATGCACGGGAAGCTGGCCGCCCTGCCCGGCGAGCTTCCCACCATGGCTGACTGGGAATTGCATGCCACCACGGTGTATCCTGAAGTCAGGTTGAAAGGCTTTCTGGAAATGCGTGGCGCCGATGCGGGCGGCAAACCGTGGATATGCGCCCTGCCGGCGCTGTGGAAGGGCCTTTTGTATGACGAAACGGCCATGCAGCAGGCCCTGAATATGGTTGCGGACTGGCGCTACGACGAAGTGGCCGCCCTGCGTGCGGCGGTTCCGGAAACGGCCCTGGGAACGCCTTTCCGTGACACCACCCTGCTGCAACTGGCCGAATCCATGCTGGATATCGCCCGCTCGGGGCTGGAACGGATCAACCTGCTCAACGCAAACGGTCGGAATGAGAGCCTCCATCTGGCGCCCCTGATGACAGCCGTGGCGCACGGCCGCACTCAGGCGGAATGCTGGCTGGATGCATGGGAGCACGAATGGAATCGAGATATTGACCCCATCTTCACCGCCGCCGCCCTGCCCTGATCCGTTCGTGGGTTTAACCCGTATATTGCATGAAGGATTCGGAACTGCTGCACCACCCTCATTTCAGCTGTCAAGGTTGCGGCAAACGGAATGTGATTGAAGTGGATGCCACGGAGGGCTTTCCACAAACCTTTGTGTGGGACTGCGAACGCTGTTGCCACGCGCACGAGATCACCGTCCGCGAACATGCTGATAAAAGCCTCGAAATCATGGCTGAACTAATCTGATTCACCCGATCCGGCTGGTCATCTTTGGCGTGAACCAGAAATGCCCGACATCCGACAATATCGGCAACCATGGTTGCCCGCAGCATTGCACCTTTCAGCAGAACTTTGCCCAGCAGGCCTTTCCCCTGATATTGTAAATCAACAGCGTTTCTCTCAACGTCATCCAACCAGCGTAACGGCGTCACCTTCGCGTGTGTGGACATGTCCGATGCGATAAACGATTTCACCGGCGTCATGCAGCACGGATTCCGCTTTCTCTGCCTCAGCCTCGGAAAGAATCGCCACAAAGCCAATACCCATGTTGAAGGTGCGGTAGCACTCGTCACGCGCCACATCGGCAAAAGCGAGCAGATAATCAAATGCCGGCAATACCGGCCAGGTGGAAATATCCACAATGGCTGCCAGGCCTTCGGGCAGGATACGCTCGATATTATCGAACATGCCGCCACCGGTGATGTGGGAAAATCCGTGTACTTCGACATCGGCCTGCATCAGCGCCCTGACCGCCGGGACATATAACCGGGTCGGGGCAAGCACGGCATCCACCGCCTTGACGCCATCGCCCAGCACATCCTTTTCAATATCCGCGCCGCCGACCTCGATCAGCTTGCGGATCAGGGAGAAACCATTGGAATGCGGACCGCTGGAGGCAATTCCCAGCATCACGTCCCCTTCCCTGATCGTGGTGCCGTCAATCACCTTTGGTTTGTCCACGATGCCGACCGAAAAGCCGCCAATATCGTAGTGACCGGGTGCATACATACCCGGCATTTCGGCCGTTTCGCCACCGATCAGCGCGCATCCGCAGATGCGGCATGCCTCGGCTATGCCCTCGACCACGCCGGCCAGGGTTTCATTATCAAGCTTGCCGGTGGCCAGATAATCGAGGAAAAACAACGGCTCCGCCGCCTGCGCTGCGATGTCGTTGACACACATGGCCACGACATCAATACCGGCCACATACGGGCGATTGTGCTTCTGCAGCAGCAGCAGCTTGGTGCCAACGCCATCGGTGGAGGAGACCAGCACCGGCTCGGTCAGCGCCGCAAAGTCGGCACGGAACAGCGCACCAAAACCGCCCAGGCCACCAATCACCTCGGGCCGCGCGGTCGAGGCCACCGCCTGCTTGATACGGCTGACAAAAGCATTGCCGGCATCGATATTCACGCCTGAATCGGCGTAAGTCAGCGTGTGTCTTCGCTGACTTACCGAAGGATCAGACATCCAGATTGCGAACTTTCAACGCATTGTCCTGAATAAAGTTTCGTCGCGGCTCGACCGCGTCGCCCATCAGCATGGCAAAGGTTTCATCGGCCGCCACGATATCCTCTACATTGACCTTCAGCAGCAGGCGTTTATCCGGATCCATCGTGGTTTCCCAGAGCTGGACCGGATCCATCTCCCCGAGGCCCTTGTAACGCTGGATGCTCAGGCCCTTGCGGCCCTCCCGTTCGATGGCATCGGTGATGTCCTCATAATGTTGCACCGGCCAGCGCTTTTCATCCCGGATCAGGCAGGCGCCTTCGCCCGTCAGGCGCCGCACGTTGCCGCACAGGCTCTGGGCTTCGGCATACTCGGCCGTGCTGACCAGATCCTTGTCCAGCCAGGAATGCATGGTGCGCCCATGGTCCTTGCGCCTGAATTCCACCTGCCAGCATCCCTGCTCGGCATCTTCATGCAACACGAATGACAGCATTTCATCCACGCGCGAGGCCTGATCAAAGGCGTCCGTCACCGCCTGCATGCGGGCCAGCAGCCTGTCCCGATGACGAAAGGCCGAAAGTTCCATCTTGCCGGTTTCGAGCAGCAGCTTCAGCACCGGCAGGTCCAGCCGCTGGGAAAGTCTGCGCTGCAATTGCTGCAGGCGATGCACACTGCGCACCAGCGTCATCAGGCGCTCACCGGTAATCGCCTTCTCCTTTTCACCCGGACGATAGCCCATGCCCTGACCGCCGTGCTCCAGCAGAAATTCAAACAGTTCGTCATCGGTGGAGAGGTAGCGGTTTTTTTTACCCCGGGCGACCCGATACAGCGGCGGCTGGGCGATATACAAATGCCCGCGCTCGATCAATTCCCGCATTTGCCGATAGAAAAATGTCAGTAACAGGGTCAGAATATGTGATCCGTCCACATCGGCGTCGGTCATGATAATGATGCGGTGATAACGCAGCCTGGAGATGTCAAAATCTTCCGCGCCGATACCCGCGCCAAAAGCCGTAATCATCGTGCCGATTTCCTGACTGGACAGCATCTTGTCGAAACGCGCTTTTTCCACATTAAGAATTTTGCCCTTCAGCGGCAGAATCGCCTGGAATTTCCGGTCTCGCCCCTGCTTGGCGGAGCCGCCGGCCGAATCGCCCTCCACCAGAAAAATTTCACAGGAAGCCGGATCCTTTTCCTGGCAGTCGGCCAGCTTACCGGGCAAATTGGAGATATCCAGCGCACCCTTGCGGCGGGTCAGTTCCCGCGCCTTTCTCGCTGCGTCACGGGCCACCGCGGCTTCCACCACCTTGCCGATCACCCGCCTGGCCTCTTTCGGATTTTCTTCCAGCCATTCGGACAGCTTTTCATTGACGATGGATTCGACCACCGGCCGAACTTCACTGGACACGAGCTTTTCCTTGGTCTGGGAAGAGAATTTCGGGTCCGGAACCTTGACTGACAGCACCGCGGTCAGGCCTTCGCGGCAATCCTCACCGGACAGGCTGACCTTGTGCCGTTTCAGCATCTCGTGGGCGCCGGCATAGCTGTTGATGCAGCGGGTCAGGGCCGAACGAAAGCCGGCCAGGTGTGAACCGCCGTCTTTCTGGGGAATATTGTTGGTATAGCAAAAAACATTTTCCTGATAGGAGTCCGTCCATTGCATGGACAACTCCAGCGTGGTGCCATTGCGCTCGCCTGTGACCGTAATGCACTGGGCGTGCAACGGCGTGCGTGCACGGTTCAGATGTTTGACAAAGGCCGTAATCCCTCCGGCATATTCAAATACCTGCCGCTTGTCGCTGCGCTCATCATACAGCTCGATGCGCACGCCGCTGTTGAGAAAAGAAAGCTCACGCAGGCGCGTGGCCATCACGTCCAGTGAAAAATTACGATGTGAAAAAACACCCAGGCTTGGAAGAAAACGAATCTCGGTGCCTGTCCCTTCCGCTTCGCCGATCACCTTCAGGGGCTTTTTCGGATCACCGTTCTCATAGCGCTGAAAATACACTTTACCGTGGCGCCGGATAAGTAATTCAAGGGATTCGGACAGGGCATTGACCACGGACACGCCCACGCCATGCAGACCACCGGAAACCTTGTACGAATTATTGTCGAACTTTCCGCCGGCATGCAAAACGGTCATAATCACTTCCGCCGCCGACACCCCTTCCTCGGCGTGAAGATTTACCGGGATGCCGCGGCCGTTATCCCGCACCGTAACGGAATCATCCGAATGCAGGATGACTTCAATGCGATTGCAGTAACCCGCCAGCGCTTCATCAATGGAATTATCCACAACCTCGAACACCATGTGATGCAGGCCCGTTCCGTCATCGGTATCCCCGATATACATTCCAGGCCGCTTGCGCACAGCGTCCAGGCCGCGCAGCACCTTGATGCTCTCGGCCCCGTATTTTTGCTCCGCCTGCGCATTCATGCTGCTTCCTCCATATCGGTATCGGCCGGCCTTGCCAGCGTTTGTATTTTATTCCGTTTTTCCGCTTGTGCCGCGGACAGGATATAATAATGAATTCCCGATCCTTTGGCGAATCGCGCGCCCACGGGGCCCGTCATCAGAATCTGACCGGGATAGATTGCAAGGCGAGTCAACAATTGCTTCTGACGAATCGGATCCAGGGCCTCGAAACAATCATCCAGCAACAGCATCGGCGCCAGACCTCTATGCTGCATTCTAAGGTTGCATTCCGCCAGCCTCAAGGCGATTGCCGTCAGTTTTTGCTGCCCGCGGGAGCCGCAGGTCCGAATATCGCGGTTGCCGTAGTTGATCAGCAAGCGATCGCAATGGGGGCCAATGCGCAGCACTTCCCGCGCGCGGCCCGGCTTTCTTTGCACAGCCAGCTGAGCCAGCCATTTTTTCTCTTCTTCGGGAGCGGTGGGGCAAATCTCCATCCGCACATCCGCCTCGACCAGTGCCCGCTCTGCCACCAGTTCCCTGTTTATATCCGCCAGGATACCGGTCCGCAGTTGCATGATATGAAGACCGTGTACCACCAGTTGATGTTCCCACGCCTCGATTTCCGCGCCCATCCCGCGCTTGCGCACAAGCCGGCCTCGCTGCATCAGACAGCGGAGGTAGGCGTAATAATGACGGGCGATGTCGGGCCGGCAATAAAGCATCATCTTATCCAGCCAGCGCCTGCGTTCTCCGGGAACGCCATCCACGAGGCGCGGACCCTGTGGTGATTCAACCAGGACGGGCAGAACGCCGGTCAATTCGCTGCGACGCTGAAGCTGTCTGCCCTGCAGGCGGATATCCATACCCCTGCCTTTGCCGACAACATCTACGCGCAACGGACCATAGCGCTGCCATTTCCCGCAAACCAGAAATTCATTACAGTTCCAGCGGCGAAGCTGCGGATCCCGCGCCTGGCGGAAAGAACGTCCGTGTCCCATGATGTAGACCGCCTCCAGAAGCGTGGTCTTGCCGCTTCCGTTTTCTCCCGTCACCATGTTCAAGCCTGATTCACATTGCCACTTCACATGCCGATGGCAGCGCAAATTCATCACGCTGACATCCTGTAGCAACAGACACGCGGCGCTCACTGAAACAATATCCGGCCGGCTTATATCCTCATGGGCATAATCACATAGCTGGACGCACCGCCTTCTTCCTCTTTCATCAGGACGGGAGACAGTCCGTCCTTCAGGCTGATCCGGACCTGCTCGCTGCGCATGGCGCCCAGCACATCACGGATATAGCGGGCATTAAAGCCGATCTCGATTTCCGTCCCTTCATAATCCAGATCAATGGCTTCCTCCGCCTGTTCCTGCTCGGTGTTGTGCGCCGACACAATCATTTTTCCCTGCTGCAACTGTAATCGAACATCATGAGTGAATTCATTTGCCACAATCATGATGCGGCGCAACACCTGATCCAGGCTCTGCCGGTCCACCACCGCGGTTTCCGGATTGGCAGACGGGATAACATCGGAATAATTGGGAAAACGGGCGTCGATCAGCTTGGATACAAGGATGTGGGAGTCCAGGCCAAGGCGAATCTGGCGTTCGCTTAAGCCCAGGGTAAGCTGCCCGGGAATTTCCTCGCACAGTTTCCGGATCTCCATAACCGCCTTGCGGGGAACAATGCTCTGACTGGCGTCCGCGCCCTGATCAAGCCGGGTCCGGGTCAAGGCCAGACGATGACCATCGGTTGCGACAAGATTCAAAAAACCGTCCCCGTCGATTTCAAACAGCGTGCCGGTGAGATACTTACGCGTTTCATCCGTGGACATGGCAAAACTCGTCGCGGCGATCATGCCGGCCAGATCGCCGCCATCCAGCTGAATTTCCGTGCTTTTTTCTTCTTCCTTAATCTGGGGATACTGATCCGCCGGCATCGTTGCCAGCCGGAATCTGGAATGCCCGCTTGTAATTTGCAGGAACGCATGATCCAGGTTCAATTCCACATCGGCGTTGGCATCCAGTTCCTTGAGCACATCAAACAGCTTGCGCGCCGCTACCGTGGTTTTACCGGTCTGATGAACCTGTGCGGAGCCGTGCGTGCGGATACCGATATCGAGATCCGTAGCTGAAATCATCAATTTATCATCGTCGGCATCCAAAAGGATATTGGACAATATTGGAACTGTATGACGGCGTTCCACGATGTTCTGGCAGCGCTGAACCGATTGAAACATGTCTTGCCGTGAAACAGTGACGTGCATGTCATCCTCCTTTTGGTATGAAAACCCGTTTATATCAAATAATCAGTCATCATCATAGTCTTTGTTGATGACGGGGATAATAAAAAAGTACGATACTTTCCAGTATGTTAAGCGAATTTTTATTGTGCATAACACGGGGACATCCACTGGTATGACCTGAGCAAAACCGGAACATATTTCCACGGGAACCGATTTACAGGGGTATTCCCCGTGTTATACACAGGATGAAAGCGCATAAAATCACAGTTGTACACAGCTAGCCCTTCAGCAGTTTGATCATACGTTCAACCTCTTCCCTGAGCCCTTCATCACTGGTAAGCATATTTCCGATTTTGCGCGCCGCGTACAGGACGGTTGTGTGATCCCTGCCGCCGAAACGGTCGCCGATTTCAGGCAGGGAAAGACTGGTCAGCACCTTGCTGCAGTACATGGCGACCTGACGCGGAAAAGCAACGTTGCGGCTGCGTTTTTTTGAGCGCATATCCTGCAGCCGGATATTATAGTAATTGGCGACATGCTTCTGAATTTCCTCGACGGTGAGCGAACGTATTTCCTCATACAGCAGATCCCGCAATACGCGACGGGTAAAATCCATATCAATGGTATGGCCCGTCAGGGTGGCATGGGCGGTCAGGCGCGTGAGCGCACCTTCCAGCTCTCGCACATTGCTGCTGATACGGGAGGCGAGAAGATAGGTGACGTCATCCGGGAGTCGAATGCCGGCAAGATCCGCCTTGCGCGTCAGGATGGCCTGCCTGGTTTCCAGTGAGGGAGGTTGAATATCGGCCACCAGGCCGCAGCCAAAGCGTGATTTAAGCCGTTCCTGCAAGTGATTCATTTCTCGTGGTGGCCGATCAGAGGTCAGGATGATCTGTTTCTGAACTTCATACAGGGCATTGAAGGTGTGGAAAAATTCTTCCTGGGTGCTGGCTTTTCCGGCAATAAACTGGACATCATCGATGATGAGCACGTCAACCTTGCGGTAGCGATCCCTGAATTGCTGGGTTGTACCGTTGCGGATCGCCATGATCAGTTCGTTCGTGAAACGTTCACTGGTGCGATAGGCGATGGCCAGATGATTTTTGTCCAGCAGTTCATTGGCGACGGCATTGATCAGGTGGGTTTTCCCAAGGCCGACGCCGCCATACAGGTAAAGCGGATTGTAAATCGTGCCCGGCTGATCCGATACGGCACGGCAGGCTGCGTGGCAGAATTCATTGCTTGGGCCAACCACGAAATTGGCAAAGGTGAATCGCGGGTCAATAAACCCGTCCACCCGGGATGATACGGCATGTTTTGGCCGGGCTTTATTTTTTGCTTCCGGGGCAAGCGACGGATCGACCCGGAATTCCACGGATGCCCCGCTGCCAAACTTGTCCTGCACAAGATGACGAATTTCATGCTCATAATGATCTTTCAGGTTGTCCAGGAAGAAACGGCTGGGAGCGGAGAGGATGAGTCGCCGGCCTTCAACGGCAGCCCGCATCGGCCTGATCCATGCATCAAAACGCGCCGCCGGGACGTTCTCGGCCAGTTCATCCAGAATCTGTTGCCAGTCTATACGGTTTTGCTTGGGCGCCATCGCCCAATGTTACGAGACAGAACATAAAAGGTCATCCGGCCATTTACCGGATCAGTATCTACGCGTACGCCGAGCCCTGAACAGGGGCCTTGTCAGTATTCTGCTTAGTATCTACTATTCGCAACCTTTTTTACCAAGGAGAAGACAATGAGCTTCACTTTTAAACCCAGCAGAATCCGTCGCGCCCGCACGCATGGCTTTCGCGCCCGCATGGCAACGCGTTCAGGAAGATCGATTATTAACCGTCGACGTGCCAAGGGCCGCAAACGCCTCAGTGCATAATTTGCCCCGGGTTTGGAGCGCCGTTTGCGGAATTTATGAGCGGGGCGCGATACGATCTGACCCGGTATGACGATCACGCAGCGGGACAACGATGATTGCTTCCCGAAAACGGCCTCGAAACGGGACTTTTACTTATCAACCCTAAATGTCGCAAGGAGCCCTGAAGCATCTTTTTCATCCCGTCACAGGCTTTGTTTGCGAAAGGATTTTACCGCTTTGCGTTGCGGGCGAAGTCTGGTTACCGGGGGCCTGCGACTGGTTTACCGGCGAAACGGCCTTGATTATGCCCGAATCGGGCTTGCCGTGTCCCGGCGGTATGGCAATGCCGTGCGGCGCAATCGGCTGAAACGACAGTTGCGGGAGAGTTTTCGTTTGAGTGGTATCCGGAATGAGGGTGTGGATGTATTGGTGGTGCCCATTTGTGACTGGAAGAAAATGCAGGATGTCAGCCAGATTATGTCGCGGGGGTTAAACCGAATCATGAAACAACTGCGCAAGGACTGAGCGATGAGGTTTATGTTGATTGTCCTGATTCGGGCTTATCGGTATTTCATTTCACCCCTTCTACCGGCTCGCTGTATTTATGAACCAACATGCTCCCGGTATGCGATGGATGCCATTGCACGTTTCGGAGTGATCCGCGGTTTGTGGCTTGCTCTTCTGCGTTTGTTGCGTTGCCATCCTTTCACAAGCGGCGGTTACGATCCGGTTCCTGAACCGCATCACCATTACCCGGTTCACAAGACAAAGGAGATATAGCATGGAGCAGCGCAATATGATTCTGGCGTTTGTCTTGTCCATGGCTGTTTTGCTGGGCTGGCAACTGCTTTTTCCGCCAGCGGAAGAACCGGCGGTTAATGCACCGAAGCCATCCCGGACGGTGGAACAACGGGATACGGCCACGGCTGAAGGTGCGAATGATGTCTCTGTTGCGCAGTCGGTAAAGCCGTCGGAAGGCATAGTCTCCGCGCCGCCATCGAAATTGCCACAAGAAGGCATAGTCTCCG
>CAZVLQ010000036.1:0-13406 GCA_964628185.1 uncultured Zetaproteobacteria bacterium
TTAACCCGGATATTGCATGAAGGCGGAAGGCGGAAAACAGGGGACGGACGACAGAAAACACAAATGAACCAGGCAATCTGACCCCTGATCCCTGATCCCTTCATCTACGGTTTCGCCTTGTCCTGTCCGGTTTCGGCCCGAACTGCGCTCGACCATGCGGAGCGGTGAAATCGATGTCCGGCCCTTTGGGCACGATGCGGGTAGGATTGATGGATTCATGCGAGTAATAGTAATGCTGCCTGATGTGCGCCATATTCACCGTTTCGGCGATGCCGGGCTGCCGGTAGAGATCGCGCAGGTAGCCCCACAGGTTCGGCATGTCCGTGATGCGGTTGCGATTGCACTTGAAATGGGAGTAGTACACGGCATCGAAGCGGATCAGGGTGGGAAACAGCCGCCAGTCGGCCTCGGTGATGCGGTTGCCCGCCAGATAACGCCGGTGCGACAATCGCGCTTCCAGCTCATCGAGCGCTGAAAAGAGCGCATCAAAGGCCTCTTCATAGGCATCCTGGGTGATGGCGAAGCCGCATTTGTACACGCCGTTGTTCACATGCTCATAAACAAAGGCGTTGATGGCGTCGATCTCGCCGCGCAGCGCCTCGGGATAATAATCATCGCCATTGCCGGTCAGCCCGTCGAAGGCGGAATTGAACATGCGGATGATTTCAGCCGATTCGTTGTTGACGATGGTTTCCCTCTGTTTATCCCACAGCATCGGCACGGAAACACGGCCGGAGTAATGCGGATCGGCCTTTGTATAAAGCTGATGCAGGTAATGAAAGCCATAAAACGGTTCGGCTTCCGGTTTGAATTCCCAGCCGTGCTCCAGCATGTGCGGATGCACGACCGTTACCCCGATCAGGTGCTCCAGCCCCTTGATTTTGCGGAAAATCAGCGTGCGGTGCGCCCACGGACAGGCGAGGCAGACATAAAGATGATAACGGCCGGCTTCGGGCGGAAATTCATCCGGGCCGATGCTGTTGCGGAACCTGGATTCGGAGCGGTGAAATTTACCGTCCCCCGAGGCCCATTTGCCGTCATCGGCCTTCCATACGCCATCCACCAGCAGGCCCATGTCAGCCTTCGTTCAGCATCGGGTAATCGGTGTAGCCGTGTGCATCGCCGCCGTAGAAGGTGGATTCGTCGGGTTCGTTCAACGGCGCCCCGCGGCGGAAACGTACGGGCAGGTCGGGATTGGCGAGAAACAGCCGCCCGAAAGACACCAGGTCCGCCCGCCCGTCCCGGATCGCCTCGTTGCCCCGCTCCCGCGTATAGCCTCCGTTGGCCATGTAGGGGCCGTGAAAGCGCCGGCGCAGGGCGGCAAAATCGAAGCTGTCCACGGATTCAACCACCTCGATCACGTGCAGATAGGCCAGACCGAAGCGGTCCAGCCGTTCGGTGAAATGGTTGAACGAGGCCTGCGGATCGGAATCGGACATCGAATTAAAGGCGCCGGCGGGAGACAAACGCACGCCGACCCGGTCGGCGCCCATGATACCGGTCACCGCCTCCGTCACCTCGATCAGAAGGCGCGCCCGGTTTTCAAGCGAACCGCCGTACCGGTCCCGGCGCCTGTTCGTGCCGTCGCGCAGAAACTGGTCAATGAGATAACCGTTGGCGGCGTGAATCTCCACACCGTCAAAGCCGGCCCGTACGGCATTTTCGGCGGCCCGGCCGTACTGCGCCACGATGCCGGGAATTTCACCGGTCTCCAGCGCCCTGGGCGTGACGAAGGGCTGAGGGCCTTCATAAGTCATGGCCTCGCCATCCGGCCGGATCGCCGACGGCGCCACCGGCAGGCCGCCGTCCGGCTGCATGGACGGATGCGAAATACGCCCCACATGCCAGAGTTGCAGGAAGATGCGGCCGCCCCGGTCGTGCACGGCGCGGGTGACCCGCCGCCAGCCCTCCACCTGCGCTTCGGAATGGATGCCGGGCGTCGCCGGGTAGCCCACGCCCCGCGGCGACACCTGCGATGCCTCGGTAATGATCAGCCCGGCGCCGGCGCGCCGGGCGTAGTATTCGGCCATCAGCGCAACGGGGACCGTTTCCGGCGCCCGGTTGCGCGTCATCGGCGCCATCACCATGCGGTTGGGCAGGGCGAGCCTGCCGATCCGGATATCGGAAAACAGGTCGTTCATTTCTTCTCACCCGCTTTCAGGATACAGAACAGCGCCTTTGGATTCGAGTCCATGGTGCTTTCAAAAAATGAATCGCGACATTGAACCACGTCAAATGAGCCTGAGAATATCCTGACAATATCCGCCGCCTCGAAACGATTTGGCGGTCCCGCCTCACGTGTTTCCTGTTTGTGAAAGGTCTTGAGGAGCAGGTAGCCGTTTTCATCCAGCAAGCGGGCCACGGCATGCAGGTAATCCGGCCGTTGATCCGCATCAAGAACATGAAAACAACCACGATCCACAATCAGTCCGTACGTGCCGTGCAATTGCGTGTTCAAAATATCGTCGCGGATGAATGTAACTTCCACGCCCTCCCTTCCTGCACGTTCGCTCGCCTTGCGCACGGCGGACGGGGAAATGTCCACGCCCGTGGTCTCAAACCCCAGCCTGCTTAATTCGATGGCCTGCGTGCCCGGGCCGCATCCCAGGTCAAGAGACTTCGTCGGTGTGACGGGCAGTATTTCGATGGCCCACGCGACATCCCTGTCCAGATGCGGGCAAAACCACGGCATGGTTTCGACATCGTCGTCACGATACTGCTCCTCCCACGGGCGCCTGATGCGTTCTGTGTCCATGGTTGAGTCCATCACAGGCTTTCGTGGGTGCCGTCGCAGAACGGCGGATTCCCGGTGTGCTTGCACTGGCACAGGGCCGCGGTCTGCTTTTCCGTAATTTCAAATTCGCGCGGCTCAAATTCCGTCCCCTCATGGCTGCCGTCGCAGAACGGCTGACAGGCGCTTCTGCCGCAGGCGCACCAGTAATAGGTGCCGGCTTCCAGTTCAAGTACGGCGGGTTCCTTTGCTGCAATGGTCGGTTCACTCATGGTTTCCTCCTGTTGTTTATCTTCCTGTTCTGACGCCTTCGATGGACAGGTAAAGCTCAACCTTTCTGGCCACCGGGCCCAGCATCTTGCCGCGGGAGAAATGATAATCGGGCAGATACAGCATGGCGTGGCCCTCAAAGCCGCGGCGATAGCCGCCCCACGGGTCCGGACCGCTGCCGATCCGGCGCAGTTTGATGACGATGGCCCTGCGGTAACCGTGCAGATTGAGGATTCCCTCAAGAACGCCCCTGTCCCCGCCTTTTTCCTTATAGGCGGTGCTGACAAAGCTCGCCGTCGGAAAATGCTTCACGTCGAAGAACTCGTCGCTGCGCAGATGCTTGTCGCGTTCGGCGTGGTTGGTATCAATGCTGGCCAGATCAATCGTCACGCTGGCCCGGCTGCGTTCCGGATGCCGCTTGTCCAGGGTAAACGTGCCGCTGAATCGCTTGAAACTCCCCAGCAGCCAGCTATAGCCCAGATGACTGATTTTGAACTGGATAAAGGCGTGCTGGCCTTTGGTGTCGATCAGGTAATCTTCCGCCCGGGCGGGCATCGCCGCGGCCAGGATCAGCAGCATGGCCGCAAGCTGAAATTTCAACTTCATCGTTTCCCTCCCGCAGCGGCCCGTGTCATGCCCAGCATGCGCAGCAGCGTTGCGTCCCTGTCCACGAAATGGTGTTTCAGGGCGGCGGCGGAATGCAGCAGCGCAAGCCCCGTCATAGCCCATGCCGTCAGCCAGTGGGCAAGCCCGTCCGCGTCCTGTTGCCGGGGTGCGAGCGTGGTCAGGGCCGGAACCGTGAACCAGCCGAACACCTCCACGCCGATGCCTTTGGCCGTGGGAATCAGGTAGCCGGAAAGCATCACCAGCAGCATCAGCACATAATGCAGGCGATGCACCGTCAGACCGGCGGTGCGTT
This sequence comes from uncultured Zetaproteobacteria bacterium, assembly GCA_964628185.1. Taxonomy (GTDB): domain Bacteria; phylum Pseudomonadota; class Zetaproteobacteria; order Mariprofundales; family Mariprofundaceae; genus CAZVLQ01. Next base: position 3,921 of record CAZVLQ010000036.1, read on the forward strand.
CCCAAGCCCTGCCATAAATCACGGGTTTGGTGTTCATCCAGGTCCACAACATGCGAAACAGCAGCAGGCCGAGCAGGAGCATGCCGATACTCTTGTGAATATACGGCGCCCTGTGGTACCACGAATGGTAGTAATCCAGGGTCTTCATCCACAGGCCAAGCGCGAACATCGCGAAGATGGCAAGCGCCATCAGCCAGTGCAGTGTGATGGAAACGGCGCCGTAGGCGGAGTCCGTATTTCTCAGCATCAGCACTTAGCCCGTATATGTAATATCCTGTCCATCAGATGTCCGCCTTCATGCAATATGCGGGTTAAGCCCCGCGTAAAGCAGGTCCAGATAATCCGAGAGGTCCGCGTGCAGGCGATCCGGAGGATTGCGCTTCAGGCTGACGGGATTGTTGTAGCGCAGCAGCGACTGATGCACGAGAAAGGCCATACGGTGCGCATCGCCCCGGCGAACCTCTCCGGCCGCCATTCCCCGTTGCAGCAGATCGGCCATGGCGGCGATCACCTCGTTTTCGGATGCATCCAGCATGGCGGCATGCTCCGATTCAATGACCCTGACCAGCTCGTAGAGGTGCCGGTGCCCGACGACATGGGCATGGGCAAGCCGCAGCCGTTCGCTCAGGAAGGCCCGGAGTTTTGCGACGGCGCCGGCCTCTTTCGCCGCCGCCGCGAGACCGGCCCTCAGTTTCCGGCGGTGCAGGCGGGCCACGCAGGCCGCCGCAATGGCGGACTTGTTTTCAAAAAAACGATACAGGTTGCCCACGCACATGGAACAGTCGGCGGCAATCTCCGCCATCGTCGTCTTGCCATAGCCGTAATCCGCGAAACGCTGTTCCGCAGCATCAAGAATGCGCCTTCCGGTCTCCGCCCGCATGCCGGGCATGCTGGCACGATAAAAAATGAACATCAACCATTATTGTTCATTATTCATCCCGGCACCATCCGTCTTGCAGCCCGTATATTGCATGAAGGATTCGGAATTCAGGGTCGTGATGGCACAGCAGGGCGGTCGTTTGGACGCCCGGCTTGCAAATATACCGAATCCCCCGGACAAAAATGCGCCAGACAACGGCCTGACTCTGAATTTCATTGAATATTCGGATTTACACTCTGGATATTCAATACTACAATGCCCGTATGATTGATCGTGCCCGCTATCTTCAAAGCCTTGCCATCGCGACAGGCCGCTCTCCCGTGACAGCTCTGTTGGGGCCTCGTCAATGCGGGAAAACAACGCTTGCACGCGCATTCGCCAAACGGCATTCCACCCATTATTTCGATCTGGAATCACCTGCTGATCAACAACGTCTGCAAAACCCGGAACTCATGCTCGGTCAACTTCAGGGCATGATCATTCTTGATGAAATCCAGATTAAACCGGAGTTATTTAATGTATTGCGCGTATTGGTTGACCGGCCGGAAAACCATCTGAAATTCCTGATTCTGGGCAGCGCCTCCCCTCATATCATTAAAAACGTCTCTGAAACACTGGCCGGCAGGGTCGAATTTATTGAGCTGTCCGGGTTTAATCTCGGAGAGACGAGAGAGATACAGAAACTGTGGCTCAGGGGCGGGTTTCCCCGTTCATTTCTGGCTCATTCCGAAGCCGACAGCTGCGCCTGGAGAGAAGGGTTTATACGAACATTCCTGGAACGTGATATTCCGATGTTGGGCATCAGCATCGTACCAACAGCGATGCGACGTTTCTGGATCATGCTGGCCCACTTTCATGGTCAAACATGGAATGCTTCAGAACTTGGGCGTTCCATGGGCGTGAGTGATAAAACGGTACGTTCGTATCTGGATATACTTACAGCCACCTTCATGATCCGACAGCTTCAGCCATGGCATGAAAACTTGCACAAGCGACAGGTTAAAGCCCCGAAAATATATTTCAGGGATTCGGGGCTATTGCATAGTCTGCTAAACATCCCGGATTATCTGAGCCTCACGGGCAATCCCCGGCTGGGCGCATCATGGGAAGGTTTTGCCATGGAGCAGGTTCTTCAGGCACTGCATCCATCAGAAGCATATTTCTGGTCCACCTACAGCGGTGCCGAAATTGATCTGCTATTTTTCAGGGATGGCAAGCGCTACGGTGTGGAATTCAAATTCAATGAGGCCCCCAGGGTCACAAAATCCATGCATATTGCGATCAATGATTTATCACTGGATTATTTATGGATCGTATATCCCGGGAACGAAGAATACCCGGTGACAGACAAAATCATGGTCCGCCCGTTAACATTTGTGAATCAGGTGTAGCGCTGTCCGCGCCAATTCAAGACAGGCGCCGACACTGCAATGCCAAAATCCCCGGCCAAAAAATGCGCCAGACAAGACCTTACTACGTAATCTTTACAGGCTGCCCGGGCCTTAAAGCCTGGCGGCCTGATCCCGCAGGCCGGGAATCAGGAACCTGCAAGCCGTTAGCAGTCAGCGCTCAACGAAAGTCAGGATATAAAAGCCTGACCCTCGCGCTGGCCATGAACTATTTATGAGAAATAAACCTGCTGATTTTATTCATCTGCCGCAGCAGACCCCGGCGGGTCAGGGCATAACCCCGAGCGGGTATCCGGAACTGGATATCCTTCCAGTCGTGCGGTACTTCCGTAACAAGATAACAAACCCGGTTGACGGTATGAATGCCGGTTAAAATCCATTGATCGGCGGTGTCGCCGCCATCCACGACCGTCCAGGCATGCGTGGCTGGAAGTTGCTTAACCAGTTCCAGATCGGCCCCAAATGCGTCCAGCCCGATGCTACTCCGGATATCGTGCTGTGATTGCGGATGCCGAAAGGGGCGAGAAAACCGCCAATCCACCCTGCAATCTTTGACGATATCGCATTATTGTTCTACACGCCTTTGTCAAAAAGAGACAAAAAACACCGCGAGCTGCCATTGAAGTTGCTCGCCAACGACTAAAGGAGGCCGGATTATGACCAAACTAGCCGAACTGAAAAAAAAATGGATGGAGGATGCGGAAACTCGCGAAGCCTACGAGTCTCATGCCTACGAGTTTGAAATTGCCCGATCCCTGATAGAAGCAAGGTCTGATGCAGGGCTCACTCAGGCTGAAGTAGCCAAACGCATGGGAACAACACAGTCAGCCATTGCCAGAATAGAAGGCGGTTCACAATTGCCCAGCATGAAAAGTGTAATCCGTTACGCAACTGCTATTGGAGCTCGACCTGTTCTCCAACTGGTACGGGGAACCCACGAATCAAGATCTGACGCTTAGCGTTTAGACCGGAAGCATCAGCCTGGTAAGTTTATTGGTTTGTCGCAGTAATCCAAGCTGAGTCAGGGCATAACCCCGGGCGGGTATCCGGAACTGGATGTCCTTCCAGTCGTGCGGCACTTCCGTAACAAGATAACAGATACGGTTGACGGTATGGATGCCGGTTAGAATCCATTGATCGACAGTGTCACCGCCATCAACGACCGTCCAGACTGACTCCACCGGCAGCGATTTCACCAGTTCAAGATCGTCCCCGAATGTTTCCAGCCCGGTTCCGCCCCATATATTGTGCTGCGATTGAGGGTGCCGATAGGGACGAAAGAAATCGTAGAATGTATCCTCATGTAGTGTCAGCATTGATTCGCTTTGATGCTCAGGCATGATCGACAAATACCACATCCCGATGCCGCGCTAGAAACGCTTTGTCAGGTGCAAAGCGCTCGGGCAATGTGATCGATTTCCCCGCCAACGGGTGGAAAAACTGACGGACGAACGGTTCGTTTCGCTGTTCCAAATCTTTGGAGAGAATTACGCGGAAATCATCATCCAATGCGATCAGACCACGATCAAACGCCTTGTCGTGCAATGCGGACAAGCACAGTCCATTGCGCGGATTCAGCCGATTATGCTTGTCTTTGCTCCACGGCACGATATGGCTGGCAATCAGTAATCGGGAATCAGAAAGGCCGGACATGCAGCAGCGCCCCAGATAGCTGCTCAACACCGCCCTGCGAAAGAAGTTCTGTCGCATGCGCTGTTCGGTAATCACACGCTTTGTTTCACCGGTAAAGTCGTCGATATCTTCCGGTTCGGTTTCGGTCTGCTTTTCGCTTTTCTGCGATCCTTTCTCTGATTTGAGGCGCTCATAGATGTGCAGGCAGTCCAACGCCAGCTTATCCCAATCGGCATGAAATTCCTTCCACACCTCCCGATCCAGTGCCGACGCATTTCCCAGACCGCTGCGCCCCGTACTGGTAATCGCCGGATCGAGGCTAGCAATATTGCTTAGTTTCATTGCCACAGCACCGGGCGACCGCCCAATCAATTTGGCAAGTTCGATGATCTCTGGGTTCCTGCTATGCAACTTCCCAAACGGAAGCTGACAATACAGGTTAAACCCCAGTTTCACCTGTTCTTTCGTCCAGAGAGGGCTTGTCATAACTTAATTTGAACCATCCTGATTATTCCTTTGTGGCAGTATTTTTCTGCTCCAGTTGATGGGTGATTTGCTTAATCTTTTTTTCGTTTAATAGAGCATTCCCATTCATTCTTAAAATAAAATCCATATTGGTTCCATTTGTCAGATAGATTCCAGTGGGCTTGGCTTGAATGTTGAGAAACCACCCCGGCACTACCAATAAAGGGGAAACAGGCACCTGTTCACCTACGGCAGAACTTAGCCATTGATTTAGCCACTTTGCTTGCCGTTTTGCTTGCTCGATAGATTTTGATTCCTTGTAACCGGGAAAAATGAGTTGGGCTCCATCAAAAGTCAGCTTTGCATCAGCAGTATTACTTCCTCTATCAGGTTTACTGCGTGCCTTGGTTTCAACGGCGAAAACACCATTCGGGCCGACAAGCACATGGTCGATATTGAACTCTTTAGCCTGAAAATCGTGATAAACATAGAATCCATGTCTCTTAAGAGGGTCTAGCAATTGAGCCGTTGCAATTTCGCCATCCAGCCCTAGTCGCAACTTAGCCAAATCCTTCCTATTCACGATCAGTTTTCGTAAGAAATAAATCACTATTCCCATTACAAAAATTACACTGATCCCTATGCGGGGCACTGATTCAGGAGCAGCCCCAAAATACGACTGGGATAAATGAATCGAGAACATCATAAACGGCATGAAAATCATGAGCAGCAGATTGGTATCGAACTCCTCTCTTGTGGCCTCGATCTTGTCTCTGAGTGACTGGCCGGGCAGGCGCATGAATTCTTGAGTAAATGGCCTACGAACAGGTTTCCTTTTCTCCAGTCTAAGGTAGAGCCTAAACCCTAATACTCCGAGGAAGACAGGAATTAACATTGCGAACGTAGGTAGAAGTGCAGCCATGATAGATTGCATCCTTATCACTCCCATAGAGTGGCAGCTTACGCCAACAGTGTAATCATTTCACTCGCTGTCCGGTAAAAAATGCACGAAGCAAGACCAAGCTTTTTGGATGTGATTTGGTTAACAACGATACTAAAGCCTTGTACCGGCAGTACAGGCTGGAAATCAGGAACCTGCAAGCCGTTTGCAGTAAGCGATCAACGAATGTCAAGATATAAAAGCCTGACCCTCGCGAAACTTCTTTCGCAGTTTGGAAACAACAAGAAAAAAGCACGGGTTGCATATGCCGGCTTTGTACAGGACGGGGTCGGGCGTTTCAGTCCGTTGGAAGGCGTGCAAGAGCAGGCATATCTGGGAGACGATGGTTTCCTGATGGAGCTTCAGAAGATAAAAAATGAAGTACGTTCACTGGATGAGGTGCCGAAGATTGAACGGAGGCAGGTAGAAAAGAGTCTGCAACAGTTCAGAGAGGAATATCCTGACCGGGACAGATCCATGGCGGCGGCATATTTATCCGGGGCTTTTACCATGAAAGAGATTGGCGCCTTTTTTGGCGTCCATTACATGACAGTCAGCCGCGCCGTGAAAAAGTTTCTTCGTTCCGGATGAAAGAAAAAGCCGACCAAATGGTGGATTGTGAGACCTGACCCTATGCGCACTCATTCATGAGCCAGGCGAACACCTTCACCCGCATCAATGTTCGGTGGATCGGGGAAATCTCTCGCAGTCGCCGCTCAATAAATATCAAGCCGTGAAAGGCTCCGCTATTTCCTTCGAAGAATAGCAATGTCAAGATGTAAAAGCCTGGCCCGGAATTCATCTGCGGCACGCTGGGCGTGCTGACCGGCGCCGATTTGCTGCGCCTGAAGGATATTGCCAAACTCGGCACGCCCATTGCCTCCATCGTCGGCGCCGGCACCTTCGACGGTATCTTCCTTACCGGCATTGTGGCGGTGCTGCTGACTTAATATTGTTTGATAATGTTTAAGATCTCTATCCAGTTTAATTTATGACCGTTGCCGTCCAGTCTCGGACAATTGGAACAAAACAAGCCGCATCCACACTCATCCAAATACCCATATGCCAAGTCTGATCCGGAAAACAAAAGGGCAGGGGTGGTATAGGGTCCCTTGACATGGGGTGGGCATGGGCCATAATCCGCCCCATACCCCGGTTGAGAAGGAGGCAGACCATGAGTTATGTAGAAATTAGAGACCATGCCCTATGGGCCAAACACATTCATGGAAACAAGCAATTGAAGGAAAAAATCTTATCCATGGGCGCAGGAGACATCATTCACCTTGAAGTAAATGGAATGAATGGCGTATGGGTCAAAATGGAAGACGGAAAGGATGGCCGACCCACGCCCGGGCTGAAAGGCATAGGAAAGACCAAGACGTACTGGCATGGACTGCAAGATCAGCGTGGAGAAATCGTCACTATTAAGGAGGTGAAGCAATCATGGCAACCACAGATATTGGATTTGAAAACAGGCACAACCAGAGAGTAATGGAAAAGACCGATCTGGATGGCAATCACTACAACCAGAAAATCTATGTGCTGCAATGTTTATGCTGCCAGCACACTTATGGAGCGAACGGTGCTGATATTCACCTGCGGAAATGCCCCCAATGCCAGGGTGGCGCGCCTGGCCTCAGATACGCCTGAAGGCCACATGATACCTTATGGTCTTTTGCCTTGCTTGGATGCCGTTCCAGTCAGCCTGACGGAGTGACTTGGGTGATTTCCATATAAAGGAGAAATTCTATGGTGCAATTAAAATACTTCGGTGATGACAGGGACTTTTTCAAATATGACCTGATTACATTCATTCTGAAAAAATCCAGCCTGAGTAATTATGTGTTTATCCCTATGCTCACAGAGCATAGAAATGATAACGAAGGTCAAAAATCATCCGCTGACAAAAACGACAGGAGCCCCGAATTGCTCCAGTTTATGCGGGGTTGTCCCAGCAAGAGTTTAAGGCATTGGGAAAACTGGATAAGCCGTTTCGCAGGCCAATATCTTACGGTTGAACCCGTGGATTCCATCTTCTTTCAAGACAGCAGCAGGATGGCCTACTGGGAAAAATTTAACGCGATACTACCCATAAAAAATGCGCTCATTTTTATTGATCCGGATACTGGCCTCGAAACAGGAAGTCTTTCATATCAAAAAAGGCAAGGAGGAAGAGATAAATACTTGCTGAACAATGAATTATCTCACTTAGTTGATCGTATGGGCAATGCATCTGTTCTGATGATTTACCAGCACCTGTCGCGCGACAGTAACTATCATGATGCAGGCGTTCAAAAAAAGATGGAACAAGTCATAAAAGCCGCGTACGAAGATGTACTGGTTTGCGCATACAGGGAAAACGACCTCTCTTTTCTCTTTGTGATGAAAACGCAGGAACAATATCAGGAAGTGTTCAGGATACTGATTGGATATTATGAGAAAAGTACAAGCGCATATAAATCAATCTATGGCACACCGTATGTCAAGGGATCGAGTGTGTCTTATATTCATGCTGTGGAAACAGGCATAGATAATGAGCCTCTGGAGAAAGAATCGCCGGAGAAAGAAAATATGGATCATATTATAACAGCCGAAGAACCACAGGACGAAAATTTAACAAAAGATGTTATGGAAACTCCCGAGACAGCGAGTCCTATGGGCAAGAAAATTCTTAAGAAAGAATTGGATTTTGTGGAATTACGATCTACTATGAAAAGGATACTATATCATAGATTAAAAGATTCAAAATCAGTAAATCATATGATGATGGGATTATATGGGGGAGTTAGTGGTATCAACCCCGCCTATCTAAGGCGAGACAGGGCCACCAAAGAAGCTGTTGCTAATGCATTCATTGATGATATGTCGGAGAATGACCTGGTTGATTTGTTATGGAATAATGGAGTAATAGATGCTGATAAGACAATAAGCGAATATCATTGGAATACAGAGTACACAGGTCGCGGGTATAAGAATGACAAAATTATAAAAAAAGTGATAGGTACCCTCAAAAAACCGAAAAAGGGTATCGATTGGGGCTTATACATACTATTTCCCCTTTTTTGTGGTATTTTTTTTGCTATTTTAGATGGCATTTTTTATTGGATTTTTAACATAGATATTAATTCATCCTATTGGATATCCACGATGATTGTTGTGATGTGGGGATTTGCGCAATCATTTAAAATTGCTAAATCATCAGAATATATGGATCATATTATTGACGGATGGGAAAAGCCAATATTTCCCATGTGGGACGCCCAAGGGGGAGATGATGAAGAAGAATTGGCAAACATGGAATCACTAATTGATGATATGAAAAGAAAAAAAATAGAGGGTATGTAGAAATTATGTCCGCATATATGGAAAAATACATAGAAATTTTTTCAGCTATCAGCAATAGCTGTTAGATGCCGGTGAAGCCTTTCAGTGGTCTGATCGCTGGGTACGATCCAGGCGGTAACGGTAAGCACGGGTTGGCGCTTGCCGAGTTCCAGGCAGGCGTTTGCAAAGACCTGAGCGTTGTTACCCTTCCTCATACCGGAGCCGTTGTATCGGCCTTGGATAAGGCGGGGCCGGTTGCGGCAATTGGCATCGATACCTTGGCGTGCTGGGGAACTGGCGAATCAGGATGGAGAGCCGCTGACCTATGGCTTCGCAGGAAGTACAAACCAGTTCAACAGAGCATCGTTTCGCCCAATGGCCTTTATGGCTCAATGGGCCTGAATGGAATGGCTGTGCTGTGTTTGTTGAGAAAAAGCAATCCGAACATCGAGGTCACAGAAACTCATCCAAAGGTGCTTTACTGGGCGCTCGCCAAAAAGAAGTACAGTTATTCCAGCAGCGCCAACGTCATGGATTCTCATTTGGCAGATTGGTTGAACCTTCCGGTGACAACGGGCAACGATCACGAGTGGGATGCCGTGGCCTCGGTTCTGGCGGCAATTAAGGGTATCACTGGTAAATGGTATCATGATCTATTCATGGAGTCCGTGCAGGGAGCCGGAAGGCTGGTATTTCCCGCTGGCACAGCTCACTACTGGTGGCCGGAATGAGTCGGCATCTAATAAAACAGCGAGACAGGGCGAGATTTAATTGGGGACAGAGATTTAATCGGGGACAGTATATCCTTTTCTCAGTGGAAAAATGGGGTCACCCAT
>CAZVLQ010000037.1:0-12681 GCA_964628185.1 uncultured Zetaproteobacteria bacterium
CCATTTGCTGGCGCTGGTGGCGAATACAATCCTGTTCGTGGCCATGGCTGAAATCGTCAATCCGGACGCTCTGCTGCGCTACGGCAGGGAAATTATTGCCATGTTTCTGGCCACCACGGTCATCCGGGCTCTGATGATGGCCAAGTTCGCCATCATCACCAACCGGACCGATAAAATGACCAATGTAAACTTCCGCTGGTGGGGCGTTCTGACCTTTGCGGGCATCAAGGGCGGGCTTTCCATCGTCATGCTGACACTGATCCCCGCATCATTTCCGCACCTGGACATGTTCAGGGCCGTGGTCATCGGCGTCGTCCTGCTGTCCACCTTCGTTTATTCACTCATGCTGCTGGCCCTGATTGCCGGCAATGCCGATCGTTTCCGACAGGATGTGGAAGCCGAAAATCAGTAAGCTGTCTGATTCCGGCTTTACCGGGTCAGGAGAATGAAACGGGTTTCTCCACCTCGTCGGGTGCCAGTGCATGAATGGAAAGTGCATGAATATCGGACTGGAATGCATGCTGAAGCGCCTCGTTTACCATGCGGTGGCGTGTAATCCGGGATTTGTCTGAAAAGCACGCGGCCACGATGCGGATGCTGAAGTGTCCACCCCCGTGCGCACGCGCGCCGGCGTGCCCGGAATGGCGCTGCGATTCATCTTCAATCTCAAGCAATGCCGGGTGCAGCTTTTCTTCCAGCGCCTTGCGGATACGCTGAACACGCGTGCTCATGACGCCGGCACGCGTGGCCTGTACAGTACGAACGTCTTGCCGATCTGATGAATCATTTCAGCATGCGTGGCGGTAGCCAGCCTTGCGGCTACATCCGCCCGGACAACCCTGTCTCCCGCCGTGATGTGCACCTTGATCAGTTCGTGGCGCTCCAGACAGGCATCCGTTTCCCCGATCAGGTTTTTCGTCACACCTTTCTGGCCGATACGCACGACCGGTTTTAAATGGTGCGCGGCCTGTTTGAGCTGCTTCTTCTGTTTAGCATCCAGCATCGTGCATTTCTCCTTGAAAAGCGGCATATTGTAGTCTTAAATCCGGATAAATGGCCAATGCCATACGGGGAGGAAGCGCGGAATGACGCTGCCCGGCAAGAACCCGCATCGCATACTGATCCTCGGTGGAGGCCGGGGAGGCAGCGCGCTGCTGGAAATGTTGCAGGATGAACCTCTGGTTCGCATTGTGGGCATGGCGGACAAAAACCCGGATGCGGCCGGTATGCGGATTGCACGGAAAAACGGTATTAGCACCTACATTGATATTGAGGTGGCCCTCCGGGCCTGTGCACCATGCCTCGCTTTCAACCTCACCAGTGACGAAACGGTGGATACCGTGGCAGCCAACACACTGGGTGCTGGCGATGCGGTAGGAGGAGTAGCGGCCCGGCTGCTGTGGAAAATCGTAACCGGACTGAAAAAAGCCAAGGAACAACTGCACTTTGAAGCTACCCATGACCCGCTGACCGGCATCTACAACCGCCGCCACATCCATTCACAATTGCAGGCGGGAATCGCCCAGGCCATGCGTTACGCCTTCCCCTACTCCATCGCCATGATTGACCTGGATCACTTCAAAACCATCAACGATACGTACGGTCATTCGACGGGTGATACGGTACTGAAACGCACCGTCGATTCGCTCTGCGCCGGTATCCGTCAGACGGATACACTGGGGCGCTGGGGCGGAGAGGAATTTCTCGTTCTGCTGCCCCATACCATGCAGGAAGCCGCCGTTACCGCGGCCGGGAAATGGCTTGAAAAACTGAAAACTACGCCGGTCGCCGTAGTGGATGGCGCCGTTATTCATATCAGTTTCTCGGCCGGCGTTGCCACCTACTCGCCAAACGACAACTTTTCCGGTGCGGAGGAAGCCGCCGAAGCGCTTCTACGTCTTGCCGATCATCATCTTTATGCCGCCAAAGAAGAAGGCAGGTGCTGTGTCACCGGTGGCGCAGCACGGGATTCCGCCACATCGTAAAATTGAGCACATTGCCTGCATATGGAAAATGGACAGGGTTGCCGTGCAATGGATGACAACCATGCGTAATGCCATCGGACCGGGCCCGCCGTGCGCCTTCGAACCGGAACTGCATGCGGCCCCGGCGCAAGGCAGCGTGAATTCAAGGATTATATCCCGGGAATTTCCCGTAAAATACCATTATGGCTGACGCCATGCGGGCGGAGCGCATCAGGGCCCACATCCTCATCCCGCTGGTGCTGGTGCTGGGCATTCTGCTGACCCTGTTTATCGCCGTCGTTTACTGGCATCAGAGGGAAATGATGTCGGACAACCTGACGAAGGCGATGCAGTCGCTGCAGCGGGGCTTCGAGGTTCAGTTAAGGAGCGAAACCGAGAGACTGGACGCCCTGCTTGATGTGATTAGCCTGCATCAGGAGCTAAAGAGGGCCTTTCGGGCCGGCGACCGGCAAGGCCTGCTCGCTCTGGCCGCACCGCTGTTTAAGGAACTCAGGGCGGAACACCGGATCACACACCTGTATTTTATCAAGCCCGACAGGGTTGTCTTTCTGCGCGCTCACCGGACCTGGCAGCATGGCGACACCATCAGCCGGCATACGCTGCTGCAGGCGAAAAAGACGGGTAAGCCCGCTTCGGGCATCGAACTTGGCAGGCTTGGCGGCTCACTGTCGCTCAGGGTGGTCAAGCCCTGGTATGACGGCAAGCGACTGCTGGGCTATATTGAGTTAACCGAGGAAATCCAGCACGTTGTCAGCCAGGTGCGCGAGATGGGGCATGCGGACTTCTACCTGAGCATCTACAAGAAGTTTCTGGACCGGCGGCGCTGGGAAGCCGGCATGCGCGAGCGCGGCATGAAGCCCGACTGGGCGCAGTTTGCCGACTCGGTGGTGATCTACAGCACCTTGCAGACCATGCCCGGGGGCATGGCCGCAATCCAGGCGCGACATCACTACGCGACCATGTTCAGCGCCGGAGCGAAGGGCCGCAGTTATCGTATCGGCTTTCTATCGCTGTTTGACGCCGGCGGGCGTATGGTGGGCGATATCGCGGTATTGCACGCCGTTAGCGGGCTGCTTACCAGGACCCGCACCGCAACCCTTGCCGCCGCCGGCATTGTCCTCGCACTTGGCGGGTCGATCGTGCTGTTTTTCTCCATTCTCCTTGGCCGCGTGGATCGGCAGTTGCAGGACACTCGCCGCCAGCGGGAAACCCTTTTGCGCCTGCGCACCATTAGCCAGGAACAGATGCCATTGAGCGGACGGCTGCAACAAATGCTGGACTGCCTGTTCGGTGATTCCCGGGATTTCCTTGGCGGCTCCGGCGCCATTTTCCTCGTACGGGAGGAGGCGTTGAAGCTTGCCGTCAGCCATGGCTGGACCGAGGAAGACAAAGTGCGTTGCGCAACCGTGCCCTTTGACGAATGCCTGTGCGGCAAGTCCATTGCCTCCGGTGAGGCCAGCTTCCATCCACACCGGCCGCGGGAGCATAAACTGGCGAGGAGCAATGCGCCGGATCGCGGCTATCTGTGCGCACCTGTCATGCATGGTGATGAACGGCTGGGATTGATCAACCTGACGCTCAGGCCGGGTGCGATCATACCGGATGCCTTCCGTGATTTCTGGCATCAGGCCACGGAGATTATTGCCGAAATGCTGCTGCACGAGCGCACCCGGCAAGCGCTGGTGGACAGTGAGTCCAAACACCGCCGGCTGGTAGAACATACGCCGATGGGCATCGTCATCCATCAGGAAGACGTCATCCGCTACATCAACCCGGCCGGTATCGCCATGCTTGGTGGTAAGGATAAGGCTGACATCCTGGGCAAGCCGGTGCTCGATTTCGTAGCGCGGGAAGATCGCGACAAGGTGCGGGAGCACATCAGGGAACCTGGACGCAAGGAGCATGTGCCGCCGGCCGAGGAACGGCTGCTCAGACTGGACGGCACGGTATTCTGGGCCGAAGTGCATACCACCCCCATCGGTTATTGGGACAAGCCCGCCGTCCAGATGCTGCTGCTGGACATCACCGACCGCAAAAAAGCCGAGGGGAAGCTGGCCTGGCTTTCCTATTATGACAAACTCACCGAATTGCCGAACCGGAGGCTGTTCGCCGACCGGATGGAGCGGGCACTGGCGCTGGCCAGGCGTGAAAAACGACGTCTGGCCCTGCTTTTTATGGATCTCAACCGTTTCAAGATGATCAACGACAGCCTGGGCCATGCCTCCGGTGATCAGGTGCTGAAGGAATCCGCCAAACGTCTTGTCGCCCTGCTACGCAGCTCTGATTCCGCGGCACGCATGGGCGGCGATGAATTCACCGTCCTTTTACCGGAAGGCGATGCCAAAATTGCCATGCGCGTGGCGGAAAAGATTGGTGCGGCCCTGCGTAAACCGCATCACCTGGCCGGACAGGACATCACACTGGGCGTCACCATCGGAATTGCCATCTTTCCGGAAGACGGAGAGGACCCCGAGACCCTGCTCATGCATGCGGATACCGCCATGTATGATGCCAAGAAGGACGCCTCGCATATCCGTTACTTCTCCAGCGGTATGGAAGAGCAGACGAAACGCCGCCTGCAAATGGAACAGGACCTGGCGAAAGCGGCGGATGAGAATCAGCTGAAGCTTTATTTCCAGAGCCAGCACGCCGTACGGGCAAGCGACAAAGGCAGTCCGTTTCCACTGCGCTATCAGGCCCAGCATCAACTGGCCGATGGCGCCATTATCGGCGTGGAAGGCCTGATTCGCTGGCGTCATCCGGAACTTGGCTTTATCTCCCCGACCGAATTTATCCCGCTGGCCGAGGAAACCGGCCTCATCCGACCCATCACGCACTGGGTGCTGGCCGAGGCGGGAAGGCAGTCGCTGGCCTGGGAGAAGGCCGGTATCCGGCCCGGCTGCATCGGCGTCAATCTCTCCGCCATTCAACTCATGCAGAAAGGACTGGCGAAAGAAATTCTGGCCCGCATCAGGGAAACGGGCGCCAGCCCCGAATGGATCAAGATCGAGATCACCGAGACGGCCGCCATGAGCGATCCGGAAACGGCCATAGACATCATGCGTGAACTGGTGGACGGCGGTATTTCCATCGCCATTGATGATTTTGGCACCGGCTATTCCTCACTGGCCTATCTGAAGCGCCTGCCGGCGGACTGGTTGAAGATTGACATCGCCTTCATCCGCAACCTGCCGAATGATGATGAAGACGCGGCTATTGTGCGCTCTACGATCGCCATGGCGCATGCGCTGGGTATGAAAACCATTGCCGAGGGCGTGGAGACCAAGGCACAGCTTGAATTTCTGCGCGGTGAGGGCTGTGATGCCGTGCAGGGTTATCTGTTCAGCAAACCGCTGCCAGCGGACGAGGCGAGCGTCTATATCAAACACACTCTCATGAAATCTCAATGAGTCAGGAGCGGCAGTATTTATATGTAAAGGTCAGGGCTAAGCTGTTCAAAACGGCCTGGTAAATACCGGGATGGGGGGAGACTTCGCACTGCGAGAGTTCCATTGCCCGGGAATAGAAAATGGATAGAGTTGCCGCGCAATGGAAGACAACTATGCGTGACGCCATCGTTCAGTCGAGGCGAAAAACCCGGCCAATCAGGGTGGGGTCGGTAATCATCGGGGGCGATGCACCCATTGCCGTGCAATCCATGACCAATACGCCGACCACGGACATCGATGCCACGGTGGCGCAAATCGGCCGTCTGGCGGATGCCGGCGCCGACATCGTGCGTATTTCGGTTCCCGATCCGGATTCGGCCGCGGCCATGCCCAAGATACTGAAGCAGAGCCCCGTGCCCATCATTGCCGACATTCATTTCAGCCATAAAATGGCGCTGGCGGCGCTGGAAGCCGGCGTGCACGGCCTGCGTCTCAATCCCGGCAATATCGGCGCCCGCAAGCGCGTGGAGACCGTGGTCAGGGCGGCGGCGGAACGCGGCGTTTCCATCCGTATCGGCGTTAATGCCGGTTCGCTGGAAAAGCCGTTACTGGAAAAATACGGTGAGCCCTGCGCTGATGCCATGGTTGAATCCGCCCTGGGCCATATCCGCATCCTCGAGGATATGGATTTTCATGATATCAAGGTTTCCCTGAAGGCCAGCAACATCCCGATGACCGTGGCCGCCTACCGCAAGCTCGCCGCGCAGGTGAACTATCCTTTTCATCTCGGCATCACCGAAGCCGGCAGCCGCTTTTCCGGCACGGTCAAGTCCGCCATCGGGCTGGGCCTGCTGCTGGCCGAAGGTATCGGAGACACCATCCGCATCTCGCTGGCGGCCGAACCGGAAGAAGAGATTCGTACGGGATTTGAAATCTTGAAATGCCTGAATCTGCGGCATCGCGGCGTCAACATCATCGCCTGTCCTACCTGCGCCCGCCAGAAATTCGATGTCATCAAAACAGTGGAACTGCTGGAAAAACGACTGTCGCACATTCACGAATCACTGGATGTGGCCGTGATCGGCTGTGTGGTCAACGGTCCGGGCGAGGCCCGTGAGGCGGCGCTGGGCGTCACCGGCGGTTATCCCGTTCACCTGATGTACAAGGATGGCAAGCCGGATGAAAAGGTGAGCGCCGAAGACATGGTGGAACATCTGGTCAGGGAAGTGGAACAGCGGGCTGCTGAATTGCGCCGGAAGAAAGATTAACAGAAGTGACGGCCAAACAATTCCGCAGCATCCGCGGTATTCACGACGGCCTGCCGGCCGATGCCGCCTCATGGCGGCGAATCGAACAGGCCGCCCGGGCGATTTTCGAGCGCTACGGTTTCTCCGAGGTGCGCCTGCCCGTACTGGAACCCGCCGGGCTGTTCGTTCGCTCCATCGGCGAGGAAACGGATATTGTCGCCAAGGAGATGTACCGCTTTGAGGATCGCGGCGGTGATGATATCTGCCTGCGCCCCGAGGGCACGGCCGGGGCCGTACGCGCCTGGCTTCAGGCCGGGCTGACACGCGCCGGCGCCCGGCGCTGGTACTATATGGGACCGATGTTCCGGCGCGAGCGCCCGCAAAAAGGCCGCTTGCGCCAGTTTCAGCAGATTGGCGTGGAATGGTTCGGTGTCAGGGGACCCGAAGAAGACGCCGAGACGCTGGCCATGGCATGGGAACTGATCACCGCACTCGGCATCGGCGATATCCAACTGGAAATCAACAGTCTGGGCTGCGACATCTGCCGCCCGGACTATCGCGCCTCCCTTGTGGCCTGGCTCAGGGAGCGCAGTGCGGGTCTGTGTAAAACCTGCCTCACGCGCATGGATGTCAATCCGCTGCGCGTACTGGATTGCAAGGTGGAAAGCTGTGGGCAGGTCCTGACGGATGCGCCGGAGATGCAGCATCACCTGTGCGCCGGCTGTCGGAGCCATTTTAATGCGCTCCAGGGCTATCTGGACCATCTCAGGATCCCGTACGTGGTCAATGGACGCATCGTGCGCGGCCTGGACTATTACACGCGCACCGCCTTTGAAATCGTCACGAAAAAACTTGGCGCGCAGGGAACGGTGATTGCCGGCGGACGCTATGACGGCCTGGTCGCCGAACTTGGCGGACCCGCGACCCCCGCCATCGGCTTTGCCCTGGGACTGGAACGCCTGGCCATGCTGCTTCCCGATGCCGCCTCCCCTGCCCCCGATATCGCACTGCTTGTCCTGTCCGAATCCGCGCAGGCACACGGACTCGACGTTGCCCGGCGCCTGCGTCAGGCGGACCTGACCGTCATCCATTGCGGCACCGGTTCGGCCAGGGCGCTGTTCAGGCGGGCCGACCGCGAAAATGCGCGCTTTGTCGCCATCATCGGAGAGGACGAAATCAACCGGGATGCGCTGAGCCTGAAAGACATGCGCACCGGCGAGCAGTCGCTGATGCCCCTGGACGAAGCCATCGCCGCCTGCAAACGCGCCGCGACTGACGAATAAGTATTATCCTGTACTTTATGCAGCCGAAATTTCTGCCATCCTGTACATAGTCATCCCTGCAAATGCAACACAGTCTTTGTAAGGCCTGAGCATCATCCCAGCAGAGCGGGAGTGATCATCCATTGAAGGCGCCAGCGGCCTTCCGGGCCGGATTCCAGGCAAACGACACCGGCGTTCTGAAAGGCAACGGGGGCCTGCCCGGGATCGCCGGTCAGCAGCAGGCCGGCGAGACGGGACAGATGCGGCAGATGGCCGACGAGCATCACATCCCTGCTCCGTGCAGTCAGATGCGCGGACCACCGTGCGGGATCGTCACCGGGCTGTAAATCCGGCCCGGCGTCATAGACGGCATTGAGGCAACGCGCCAGCAGTTCCGCCGTCTCGGCCGCCCGTAATTTGCCACTGTGGAGGATTTCGGGAATCAGCAGACGAGCGTGCCGGTAAAGAAAATCGCCGACCGACCGCACATCAGCGGCGCCCTTCTCCGATAGTGGCCGATCCGGATTTTCTTCCTTTGATACGGCTTCGCCATGTTGCACCAGATATACGCGCATGCTTCACCTCCGCCTTATTCGGCTTGAAAGATCACGGATCAGGCGCCACTGCTTTTCTCATCAGTTGCGCCCGTGCAATCCGAACCGGGTTTCCCTG
The DNA here is from genome assembly GCA_964628185.1 of uncultured Zetaproteobacteria bacterium. Lineage (GTDB taxonomy): Bacteria > Pseudomonadota > Zetaproteobacteria > Mariprofundales > Mariprofundaceae > CAZVLQ01. The sequence continues at coordinate 8,556 of CAZVLQ010000037.1, forward strand.
CCCGTTCGGCCAGTAACCGCTCCAGTTCAGCGTTTCTGGCTTCAAGTTGCTCAAGATGAGATGCATTGGAAATCGCAACAGCACAGGCAGAGGCCAGCGTGCGAACAATGGTTTCGTCAATAGACGTAAAAGCTCTGCCACCCGCCTTGTCCGTCAGGTATATTACGCCCTGAATATCGTCTCCAAACATAATCGGCGCTCCCAGAAAGGTTGTCATGACGGCGTGATCCCGGGGGAAACCGGCCGCTTTCGGATGCGCGGCAATATTATTAATGCGTACCACTTCATGTTGGTTCCACATCAAGCCCAGCAAGCCAGTTCCCTGCGGTTCATGCCCTTCAAGCTTTGCCAGTTCCTCGTCCGTCATACCCAGTGGAATAAAGCATTGCTTTCCATCTTCATAGTACGACAACATGGCATGGCGGGCGCCGGTCAACTCCATCGATAACTGACCGACATGGCGCAGAATCGGCTTTAACGCAACACCCTGAGACAAGGCAATTACCGCCTGTGCAAGCTGATCCTGCTGTCTGGCCAGCTGTCTTTCCAACTCTGTATGTTTCATCATTCAAAACCTCCGGAAAATAGTTTTCCACCTTTCTCCTGACCACCGTGTCATCCTCCTTCCGGCTTTCATTTCGATTGCCGGAAGAATGACGCACCGGCCTCCCACCTCAATCTCCCTCTTTCTTGCCTCACGTCCAGGGGACACTGACAATATCCGGTTTATAGCATAATATCCGCCGTGTTCGCATCCGGCAACGGCGGACGGAGCACCGGGGAAAGTATGTTCATAACCCGTTCGGCCGTTCGGCGGTAGGTGGTCAGTTTGCCGCCATAGATGGCAACCAGACGCGGGGATTCCCCCGTATCACGGCACAGGCGGGCCTCCCTGCTGCGACACGCAAAGGCCTCCTTGCCGCCGGGCAGCACGCGCACCCCCGCGAAACATTCCTCAACATCCGCCGCTTCACCGGGCCGGAATGGATAATAACGGCGATAGGCATCCAGCAGATAATTGATTTCATCCTCGCCCGGCTCGGGATTTCCGGGATCGTCCACATCGCGCTCGGTGGTGCCCACCATCGTTTTTCCCTTCCACGGCATAATGAATACCGCACGGCCATCACATGCCTCCGTATATACATACGACTCCTGCGGAGCTGGCAGGATGATATGGCTGCCCTGCACAAGGCTGATGCTCAGTTGCGCCGGCGGCGGCTGCAACAGGGCCTGCACCCGGTTCACCCACGGACCGGTCGCATTGACCAGCGTGCGGGCCTCTACCACGCCATACTCGCCAAGATCGGCCTTCCAGCTATCCTCCGTTCTCCGTGCCGAGCGCATGTGACAGGGCGCCAGGATTTCAGCGCCAAGGCGCCGGGCCGACGCCGCCACCGCATGCGTGAGCGCGGCATCATCCGTGGCTGCGTCCTGATACCGGAATACGGCGCGCAGCCCGTCATGGGACAGACCGGGCAGTGTTTCCTCCCACATCCGGGACGGTATGCGCTGAAAATCATTGCCGCTTCCGGCAATCAGACGATACAACGTCAGCCCCGCCGCGATTTTCCATGGCGGGCGCAGACTACGCCGGTAGACGGGGATGTAGAAATACGCCTTGTGCACCAGCTTCGGGGCAATCTTCAACAGCACGTCACGCTCATGCAGCGACTCTCGCACCAGTGAAAACTGCAATGTCTCCAGGTAGCGCAGCCCCCCGTGGACAAGCTTGCTGGATCGGCTGGACGTACCCCCGGCGATGTCTCCCTGCTCCACCAGCAGCACGCGCAAACCCCGCGCCGCCGCCGCCTGTGCCACGCCGCACCCATTGATACCGCCGCCAATCACCAGCACATCCGTTTTATGCATATTTATTCGGCTAACCGATCCATCTTAGCCACAATCCGCTTCTACTTTTCGAGAGGGCAAAAGATGCGCGTTCTTATTCACAAAAACTCTCGAAATTCAAAATATCCCATTGCTCCCAGTCGATTGATAATAGCGGTTGCCAGTGCTTTTACTGCTTCATCTTGAGATTTCATGGCTTCGCCAAGAATTTGCTTGGCTTCATCATTCCAGCCAAAGTAAATGCCCACTTCGCCAAGCTTATTGAGCATTAAGTTCAGGCATTCCAGAGCAGGCATCGGCTTCCTTGCTGCAACCTTCACCAATTGCTCTGCGGCAAAATCAAGGGAATCCCCTTTTGTAGGCAATACCAATACGGCCTTGAGTTGAAAAAGCGCCCAATCTTCATCGAGTTTTCCAGAGGAAAACCACCAACAGAAATCGGCCAACTCATCAGGCTCCCCATTCTCTGTTGCCTGGGTAAACCGCCATTCCCATAACCTATGCAAACGGTCTTCATAACCCTCCGGCAAGGGAACATCCGAACTTCCCAGGCTCCTGCCCAGGAACTCAATTGCGTGAGCTCTCAGTTGCAATGAGGCCTTTTCATAAAAGGCGATCATCAGATCGTCATCCAACTGTAATTTTCCACGCCCGTAAAATGCCATCAGATGCTCAGCCAGCCGTTTTTCGGCATTGGCTATGTCTATCTCAATCTCTGATGGCTGACCAAGCTTATCAATCGCCAAAGCATACTGATCCTTCAGCACTGCAAACACGTCATCAAATGGCTGGCAAAAGGTGATATATGTTTTCCAGGCCGCATCCCAGTATCGGGCAGGATCAGGAGAAAATATTTTTCTCTTGTTTTCTTCTGCCCAGCCATGATCGATCAAATTGAGCCAGGGAAACCACCGCCCATAAACCGATCGAATCGCCAATGATGGATCAATATCAATGTTTAGATGTTTAGCCAGAACAACGCGAAGTTCGGGGATCAAATCAAAACTCTTCTCTCCGACTTCACTGTTCCTATACACCCATAGACCGTACTCCACTACAGCATGCATGGCCTCGCCTCGTACTGAATTGATCGAAAGCTGAGAAGGATCCATATGCCCTTCGCCATATTCTTCATGCGATGGATCAGGGTCATCGGTTAGCACCTCGAGTACGGGCCATACCTGTTCCCGTAATTCAACAGGGATTTCACCTAGCCCACTTTTCAGTCCACTGTTGAGCAAATTCGCTATACTTTTCCTTGCCCACACCCACCCTGGGTCAATATCGGAATATTCGGCTTTTCTTCCCGGAATTTCTCTGGGCTGCTCTACCACCCACTGACACAGTTCAAGCACATGTTGCCATGGAATATCATCACGGTTTTTTGGCGCATCCCTCAATCCGTCAATGAACCCACGCACATAGGTTGGATCAAGCCCAGCAAAAGCCATGGACTCTAACGCAAATCGGATCGGATCATCGGATACGGCCTGAGCAAGGGTCCGACTCAGCCCCTCAGGGGTTTCAACAAAGTGACCTTCGGGCGGTTGCCAGGATTTAAGATAATCGACAATTTCTGCCACAGACATCTTTTTTAAATCCTCTGATGGCATTGGGCTCGTCGGGCCAACCCATGTGCTGGACGAATAACATGAAAAGTCGGGATGCTCAGGCTCTCCATATTGCTGTACCCATCCATCAAACCGTTCTTTCCACTCTTCAGGCAGGGCATTCTGGAATTGCCAAAGCAGGTTCATCTTTCTCTTTGACGCATACGCTTCAAGTTCATCGTCAGTAAGCTTGGAGCCATGCTGCCCAAAATACCATTCACTATATTCTTCAATATCTTCATCGCTTGGCTCGGTTTTAATCCAGGAAAGAATCTCTTGCTTCTCTCCAGCACCGATCAAACCAAACCCTGCCTGGGCTAACAATGCATATTCATGCTTATAAGATTCATCTTCAAAAAAGAGCTTGTTGGTCAGTTTTTCAGCCACAATGTCCGGATAATCCTTTGCCGACTGGCTTAACAGGAATAAAGAATTCCGTTCAAATACTGCCCAATTTTTGCCCTCAAGAATTGAAATCAATTCAGGCAAGATTGATGAGTCTTCATCCAGAGCCTGAAGAGCTGCCTCCCGAATACCGATTGCCAGAATGGCCTTTAAATCGGAATCAGCATGCCGGTTCTGCTCGTGCTCCTCAATGGCAGGCAACCAAATATAGGAATAGTCATGTGGTGGATTGGGCTCTGATAAATCCATCTCAATAGCCT
>CAZVLQ010000038.1:0-11955 GCA_964628185.1 uncultured Zetaproteobacteria bacterium
TTCGCGAGGGCGGCCGTACGGTCGGCGCCGGCGTCGTGACCGAAATTATCAAGTAATACCTGTACGGCAGGGCGGCGGAATATGACCGCTGCCCTGCTGTTCCGGACTGAAACGTCACTGGAGTAGATGAGAAATGCGTGATTTACTGAGTCTGGCTTGCGGAGACTGCAAGCGTCGTAATTATACGACGAACAAAAACAAGCGCACAACAACGGAAAAGCTGAAGCTGCGCAAGTATTGTCCGTTTTGCCGCAAGCATACGGTGCATACGGAGGCCAAGGTATAAGAGGCCGGTAAAAGGGCCTTGCGATAAGAAGGCCAGTAGCTCAATTGGTAGAGCACCGGTCTCCAAAACCGGGGGTTGGGGGTTCGAGTCCCTCCTGGCCTGCCAGTTGGACGTGCGGCTTAAGAATTGTATAAAGAGGTTAACAGGTTATGAGCCGTATTGCGGCAGCGCAGAAATTTTTACGTGAAGTGCAGGCGGAGGCCAAAAAGGTTGTCTGGCCCGAACGCAAGGAAGCCATGCAGGCCACCCTGATGGTGGTTCTCATGGTGATTTTTGTGGCGCTGTTTTTATGGGCCGTGGACGGCATTCTGGGCTGGCTTGTGCGGAAGGTCATCTGATGGGACAGGACACCAAGCGCTGGTATGTGGTGCAGGCCTATTCCGGTTTCGAGGACAAGGTGGTTGAGCGACTGAAAGAACGCATCACGCGTTCCGGTCTGGACGCCCGGTTTGGCGAGATTATTGTACCGCGCGAAGATCTGGTGGAGCTGAAAGGCGGTCAGAAGGTGACCACCCAGCGGAAATTTTTTCCGGGCTATATCCTGGTTGAAATGGACATGAATGATGAAACATGGCATGTGGTCAAGGACACGCCGCAGGTTTCAGGCTTTCTGGGTTCGGGCGGTAAGCCCAGGCCCATGCCCGCACGCGAAGTGGATGCCTTAAAACAGCAGATTGAGGAAGGCGTGGAACGGCCGAAACCCAGGGTGATGTTTGACATAGGGGATGCCGTGCGTGTCGTGGATGGCCCGTTCGCTTCCTTCAATGGCGTGGTCGAAGAGGTTATGGAAGACAAGGGCAAGCTGAAAGTGAGCGTATCCATCTTTGGCCGACCGACACCCGTGGAACTCGATTTCGTCCAGGTCGAGAAGGGTTAAAAGGAAGAATAAATGGCAAAAGAAGTGCAGTCTCTGGTGAAACTACAGGTTCCGGCGGGCAAGGCCAATCCGGCACCTCCGGTCGGGCCCGCTCTGGGTCAGGCCGGCGTGAACATTATGGAATTCTGCAAGGCGTTTAATGCCAGGACCCAGGAGATGGAGGCCGGCATGCCTCTGCCGGTCGTGATCAGTGTATACAAGGACCGGTCGTTTGATTTCATTATTAAAACACCGCCGGCTTCAGTGCTGCTGAAAAAGGCCGCCGGCGTGGAAAAAGGCAGTCCCGAGCCGAACAAAAACAAGGTGGGCAAGGTGACGCAGGCGCAGCTGCGTGAAATCGCGGAGACCAAGATGCCCGATTTGAATGCCTATGATATGGATGCCGCAATGCGCATTATTGCAGGCACGGCCCGTTCGATGGGCCTGGAAGTGGAGGGTTAAGCGATGGCAAAAGTTTCGAAACGGATGCGGGCGGCGCGTGAGGCCGCGCCTTCACGGGCGGTGACGGTGGATGCTGCCGTGGAGGCTGTACTGACCCAGCCCGCGGCAAAATTTGACGAGTCCGTGGATGTGGCGATAAAGCTGGGCGTGGATCCCAGGCACGCCGACCAGATGGTGCGGGGTTCGATCAGCCTGCCGAACGGTACGGGCAAGAGCGTGCGCGTGGCGGTCTTTGCCAGGGGGGCCAAAGCCGGGGAGGCGAAAGAGGCCGGCGCCGATATCATTGGCGCCGATGATCTGGTGGAAAAGGTGCAGGGTGGATTCCTGGATTTTGACCGCGTTGTGGCGACACCGGACATGATGGCGCAGGTTGGCAAGCTCGGCCGTGTGCTGGGACCGCGCGGACTGATGCCGAATCCAAAGCTTGGTACGGTTACAATGGATGTGGCCGTTGCGGTGAAAGCGATAAAATCCGGCCAGATTGAAGTGCGCACCGACAAGGCCGGCATTATTCATGCGCCGGTCGGTCGACGCTCATTTGAGCCGGCCAGGCTGGCTGAAAATGTGCGTTTTCTGGTGGATGAACTGAATCGAATGAAGCCTGCCGCGGCCAAGGGCCGCTATATGCAGCGCATGGTGATTTCTTCCACCATGGGGGCAGGCGTCAATATCGATCCGGCGAGTTTGTAGTAAGTAACGAATGGCCGTCGGCTTTTGGTCATCCACCTGCTTCAGACAGGTGAAATGGCTTAAGGCGGATGGCTTGAATAACGGTCCGTCCAAGACTGCGGGTGTCGGGAAAAAGACTCCGGCTTAATAGGAAACATCCTGCACAGATGGTGAGCGAAAGCTCCTTCTTGCGGATCGAAAAGAAGGGGGTAGATGTGAAACGGGAAGACAAGCGGCGCGTGGTCGAAAATCTGCATGCTGTCTGGTCGGAAGCGGGTGCCGGCGTGGTGGCCCACTATCGTGGCCTGTCCGTGGCCCAGATGGGTGAACTTCGGCGGTTGCTTCGCGGCGCCGAGGTCAGCCTTCAGGTGGTGAAAAATACACTGGCCCGCAGAGCAGCCGAAGGCACGGATTTTTCCGTTGCCGGCGATCTGTTCACGGGTCCGACGGCGGTTGCCTATGGCAATGATCCGGTCGGGATGGCGAAGGTGTTGTCCGAATTTTCCAGGAGCCATGAGGTGCTGGAGATTCTTGGTGGCGTGCTGGATGGCAAACGGCTGGAGAAAGCGGATATCACGGCGCTGGCAAGCCTGCCGCCGCGTGATGTGCTGCTGGCAATGCTGCTGGGCGCGCTGCAATCACCACTGGCCGGTTTCGTGTATGCGTTGAATGAGGTTCCGGCCTCTTTTGTTCGTACGCTGGCTGCGATTCGTGACCGGAAACAGACCGTCTGATCCGGGGTTGATTTCCCCCGCTGATGTTAATTAGGCAATCAAGCAAAAGGAGCTGAAAAAAATGGCAAAAGCATTGAAGAAAGATGATTTGATTAGCGCAATCGAGAGCATGACCGTGCTCGAGATGTCGGAACTGGTGAGTGCGCTGGAAGAGAAATTCGGCGTGTCCGCGGCGGCCCCCGTGGCGGTTGCGGCAGCCCCCGCCGCCGGCGCTGCGGGTGCGGAAGCTGCCGAAGAAAAGACGGAGTTCGACGTGGTGCTGGCGGCTTTTGGCGACAAGAAGATTCAGGTGATCAAGACCGTACGCGAGATTACCGGTCTGGGTCTGAAGGATGCCAAGGAACTGGTGGAAGCTGCACCAAAACCGGTGAAGGAAGGCGTGGCCAGGGAAGAGGCGGAAACACTGAAGGCCAAGCTGGAAGAGCAGGGAGCGACCGTCGAGCTTAAATAGCAGGAACGATTTTTCTTGCTGAGGCAGTATTAACTAATCGGGCATATCCCCGACGGCATTATGCCGCCGGGATATGCTTTTTTTCGCGTTTTTGATTCCGTCAGACGAGGTCAACATGGCAAAACAAACATCTGTGAAACGTATCCGCAAGAATTTCGGCAACATCAGACCGGTCATTTCCATGCCGAACATGCTGCGGATTCAAACGGACTCCTTCATCGACTTTCTCGGCGTAGGGCAGGGCAAGACCGACATCAACGCATCCCACCTTGCCGACGTATTCAGGAATGTTTTTCCAATCCGGGATTATGCCGGCAATGCCGAGCTCGATTTCGCCGCCCTGGAATACAGTCCGCCGCGTTATGATCTGGACGAATGCCGTCGTCGCGACCTGACCTTCGCACTGCCGGTCAAGGTGAATCTCCGCCTGACCATTTACGAACATGAATCCGGAAAGCACGCCGGCAAAAAGAAAAAACGGGTGCGGGAAGTACGCGATCAGTCGGTGTATATGGGAGAAATCCCGCTGATGACGGATTACGGCTCATTTATTATCAATGGCACGGAACGGGTAATTGTGTCCCAGATGCATCGTTCTCCGGGCGTCTTTTTTGATCATGACAAGGGCAAGACGCAGGCCTCGGGCAAGCTGCTGTTCAAGGCGCGCATCATTCCCTATCGCGGTTCATGGCTTGACTTCGAATTCGATGCCAAGGACAAGGTCAATTTCCGTATCGACCTGCGCCGCAAAATGCCGGCCGGTATTCTGCTCAAGGCGCTGGGATACACCGAGCAGGAGATACTCGATCGCTTTTATGAACGCCGCATCCTCCGTTTTACCAGAAAGGGGCTGCAGATAAAATTCGTGCCCGAGCAGTTTCTGGGCAGCCGCGCCGTCACCGGCATCAAGGCGGGCGGCAAACAGATCGTGGCGGAAGGGAAGAAGATCAGCAGGATGGTGATCAAGCGCCTCAACGATGCAGGCGTGGAATGGATTGATGTGCCGGATGAGGTGGTGGCGGGTGAATATATCGCCGCTCCGGTGTTCGCCTCCGGGGGCGAAATCCTGGTTGACACCAATGATGAAGTGACCGAAGAGTCGCTGGAGGCGATGCGTACGGCGGGTATTGAACAGTTTGAATGCCTTTTCATTGATGCCTTTCGTCGCGGTCCGTGGCTGGCGGATACCCTGCGCATGGACGAGGTGCAGAGCAAGGAAGAGGCGCGTGTGGAAATCTACCGCATGATGCGCCCGGGCGAACCGCCAACCGTGGAAACCGCCCGCGCCCTGTTCGAATCCATGTTCTACGATGCGAGCCGCTATGATCTGTCCCGCGTAGGCCGTATGAAACTGAACAGCAGGCTGGGTATCGGCAATGAGGATGTACCGCTGGACCACGGGACGCTGCGCAATGAGGATATCCTGCTGACGCTGGACACCCTGCTGAAACTGCGTGATGGCATCGGCGAGGTTGATGATATCGATCATCTTGGCAATCGTCGTCTGCGTTCGGTGGGCGAACTGCTGCAAAACCAGATTCGCCTTGGTCTTGTGCGGATGGAACGGGCCATCCGTGAACGCCTGAGCTCGGGTGATCTGAATGAAATGATGCCTTCCGACCTGGTCAATGCCAAACCGATGATTGCCGCGGTCAAGGAATTTTTCGGTTCCTCACAGCTCTCCCAGTTTATGGATCAGACCAACCCGATTTCGGAGGTGACCCACAAGCGCCGTTTGTCCGCGCTGGGGCCGGGCGGGTTGTCGCGGGAGCGCGCCGGCTTCGAGGTGCGTGACGTGCATCCCACCCACTACGGGCGAATGTGCGCGATTGAAACGCCTGAAGGCCCGAATATCGGCCTGATCAACTCGCTGTCCTGCTTTGCCAAGGTCAATGAGTTTGGTTTCATCGAGGCGCCTTACCGCAAGGTGGCGGATGGCCGGGTCACGAATGAAGTGGACTATCTTTCGGCCATTGCCGAAACCGGCCACGTAATTGCCCAGGCCAATGCCAGGGTGGATACGGATGGACGGTTTCAGGCTGACCTTGTTCAGTGCCGCAGGGATGGCGATTTCATCATGGCGCCGGCGGAGCAGATCGATTACATGGATGTTTCGCCCAGCCAGGTGATTTCCGTATCAGCCGGTCTGATCCCGTTTCTTGAGCACGATGACGCCAATCGCGCCCTGATGGGTTCGAACATGCAACGCCAGGCCGTGCCTCTGGTAAGAAGTGAAAAACCGCTGGTCGGCACCGGTATGGAAGCAGAGGTGGCGCGCGATTCCGGCGTGACCATGATCGCCCGCCGGGGCGGCATCGTGGAGCGTGTGGATGCCAGCCGTATCGTGGTGCGCGTACACGAATCGGAGCAGGTTGAAGGCGAGCCCGGTGTGGATATTTACCGCCTGTTCAAGTATCGCCGCTCCAACCAGAACACCTGCTTTAATCAGCGGCCGCTGGTCAAGGTGGGGGAGGCCGTGGCCGGAGGCGACATAATCGCGGATGGCCCGTCCACGGATCAGGGTGAACTGGCCCTGGGGCGCAACGCCCTGGTGGCGTTCATGCCATGGCGCGGTTACAACTTTGAGGATGCCATCGTCATCTCCGAGAAGATGGTGCGTGAAGATGTGTATACTTCCATTCATATCGAGGAATTTGAATGTACGGCGCGCCAGACCAAGCTGGGTGATGAGGAGATCACGCGCGATATACCCAACGTGGGTGAGGAAGCCCTGCGCCATCTGGATGATGCCGGGATCGCGGTGGTCGGCGCCGAGGTGAAGCCCGGTGATATCCTTGTCGGCAAGATTACGCCCAAGGGTGAAACCCAGTTGTCGCCGGAGGAAAAGCTGCTGCGCGCAATTTTCGGCGAGAAGGCGTCCGATGTGCGTGATACGTCCCTGCGTGTCAAGCCGGGGGATGAAGGCGTGGTCGTGGATGTACAGGTGTTTACCCGCCGGGGCGATGAGAAGGATGAACGCGCCAGGGCCATCGAGGAAGCGGATGTCGAGCAGCTTTACCGCGACAAGGAAGAAGAGCGCCGTATTCTGGAAGCCAATGTGATCGCACGCCTTTCGGCATTGCTTGCGGGACAGAAGGTGGCCAAAGCTACGGGTCTGAAGAAAGGCGCCGCCATTACCCGCGAATACCTGGAAGATCTCAAGCTGCGCGATCTGTCTGTGATTTCAACCGCGGACGATGCAATCAATGTGCGCGTGTCCGGTATTCTGGAAAGTATGGACAAGGAGCGGGCGCGCCTGGAAAAACGCTTTGCCGAAAAGGTGGCCAAGGCACGCGAGGGCTCCGAGCTTCAGCCCGGCGTCATCAAGGTTGTCAAGGTGTTTCTGGCGGTCAAGCGCAAGCTGCAACCCGGAGACAAGATGGCCGGCCGGCACGGCAACAAGGGCGTGATTTCCATTATCGTACCCGAGGAAGACATGCCCTACATGGAGGATGGAACGCCGGTAGATATCTGTCTGAATCCGCTGGGCGTGCCTTCACGTATGAATATCGGGCAGATTCTGGAAATTCATATGGGATTGGCCGTACACGGGCTGGGCCGGAAGCTGGTGCAGCCTGCAGACACCGGTTCCGCGCAGGATGATCTGAAGCGGCTGTTGCTTAAAATCTATGACGGCGATGAGGATGCCTGCACACGTATTGACAAGATGAGCAAGGCCCAGCGTCTTGCGCTGGCGGAACAGCTTAAGGACGGGGTGCCCGTTGCCACGCCGGTGTTTGACGGGGCTGGCGAAGAGCACATTCGCACCATGCTGCGCCTGGCGGACATGCCCGAGTCCGGACAGATCCAGCTTTTCGACGGCCGCTCCGGTGATGCGTTTGATCATCAGGTCACCGTCGGATACATGTATATGCTGAAACTGCATCATCTCGTGGATGAAAAGATTCACGCCCGTTCCACCGGTCCCTATTCACTGGTCACCCAGCAGCCGCTGGGCGGCAAGGCGCAGTTCGGCGGCCAGCGCTTCGGTGAAATGGAAGTCTGGGCACTGGAGGCCTATGGCGCCGCCTACACCCTGCAGGAGATGCTGACCGTCAAGTCGGATGACGTGGCGGGACGCACCTCGATGTATGAATCCATCGTACGCGGCGATATGAGTTTCGAGGCGGGCATCCCCGAATCTTTCAATGTGATGACCAAGGAGCTCAATGCCCTGGGGATTGATCTTGAAATGGTCAAGAAGCCGCAGGAAGTGCAAGAAAGTCAGGAAAATCAGGAGAGCTGAATCATGCGTGAGATTCTGAAAATGTTCCAGAAGCCCAGAAATATCGAGGATTTTGACGGGCTGAAGGTCAGTCTGGCGAGCCCGGAAAAGATTCGCTCGTGGTCGTACGGTGAAGTGAAGAAGCCCGAGACCATCAACTACCGCACCTTCAAGCCGGAGCGGGACGGTCTGTTCTGCGCCAAGATTTTCGGGCCTGTACGGGATTACGAATGCCTGTGCGGAAAATACAAGCGACTCAAGCATCGCGGCGTTGTGTGTGAAAAGTGCGGTGTTGAGGTAATTCAGTCCAAGGTGCGCCGTGAACGCATGGGTCATATTGATCTCGCCGCACCGGTGGCGCATATCTGGTTTCTGAAGAGCCTGCCTTCCCGCATCGGCCTGCTGCTGGACAAGACGTTGAAGGAACTGGAGCGCATCATTTATTTTGAATCCTATGTGGTGCTCGACCCGGGCCTGACCAGCCTGGACCAGTATCAGATCCTGACCGAGGAAGAGTATCTGGAGGCATTTGAGGAGTACGGGGATGAATTTCGCGCCGGCATGGGGGCGGAGGCCGTGCGCGAGATGCTTGCCAGTGTTGACCTTCATGAGGAACGGCAGTCGCTGCGGGCTCAGATTACGGCCACCAGGGCGGAAACCAAACTGGCCAAGCTAACCCGGCGACTAAAGACAATCGAGGCGATGCTTGAATCCGGCAACCGTCCCGAACGCATGATTATGGAGGTTGTCCCGGTGCTGCCGCCGGAGTTGCGCCCGCTGGTACCGCTTGATGGCGGCCGTTTTGCCACCTCCGATCTCAACGATTTGTACCGCCGCGTTATCAATCGCAACAACCGCCTGAAAAGGCTGCTGGAACTGAAGGCGCCGGAGATTATTACGCGAAATGAGAAGCGCATGCTGCAGGAATCCGTGGATGCGCTATTTGATAATTCACGCAAGACCAAGCCGATCACGGGGCATTCCCGCCGGCCGCTGAAGTCATTGTCCGATATTATCAAGGGCAAGCAGGGGCGTTTTCGCCAGAATCTGCTGGGCAAGCGCGTGGACTACTCGGGTCGATCCGTAATCGTGGTTGGACCGGAGCTGAAGCTGCATCAGTGCGGCCTGCCCAAGACCATGGCGCTGGAGCTGTTCAAGCCCTTCATATACCACAAGCTGGAGATGCGCGGGCTTGCCACGACGATCAAGGCGGCCAAGAAACTGGTGGAGCAGGGGATTCCCGAGGTGTGGGATATTCTCGATGAGGTGATCAGGGAGCATCCAATCATGTTGAACCGGGCGCCGACCCTGCACCGGCTTGGCATTCAGGCCTTCGAGCCCATCCTGATCGAAGGCAAGGCGATCCAGTTGCACCCGCTCGTGTGCACGGCCTTCAATGCCGATTTCGACGGCGACCAGATGGCCGTGCATGTGCCGCTTTCGATCGAGGCGCAGACCGAGGCGCGGGCACTGATGATGTCCACCAACAATATCCTCTCACCCGCAACAGGCAAACCAGTCATAGTACCTACGCAGGATATTATTCTAGGCATTTACTACCTGACCCGGGAGCGTCCGTTCTGCAAGGGTGAAGGCATGGTGTTCGCCAATCCGGACGAGGTGCTACGCGCCCTGGATGCCGGCGTCGTGGAACTGCATGCCCGTATTGTCTGCCGTATCCGTGGCAGGCGGGAAGAGACGGCGGCGGGGCGTGCTATCTTGTCCACCATCCTGCCGGAGGCGATGCCGTTCACCGCCATTAACCGGGTGCTGACCAAGAAGGACGTGGGCAGCCTGATTGAGGAGTGCTATCGCGTGGCCGGCAACAAGGCCACGGTTCTGTTCGTGGATCACATGAAGAACATGGGGTATGCCCATGCCGCCAAATCCGGCGCGTCCTTCGCACTGGATGACGTAGTGATTCCCGAGCAGAAATACACGCTGGTGGCCAAAACGGAAGCCGAGGTGAAAAAGGTCCAGAAACAGTATGTGGATGGCCTGATTACGGCCGGTGAGCGTTACAACAAGGTCGTGGATCTGTGGACGCATACCACTGAAAATGTAGCGCGTGCCATGATGGACAATCTTGCGACGGAAGAGGTGGTATCGCCCGACGGCGGGAAAAAGGAAATCACCAAGTCGTTCAATTCCGTTTATATGATGGCGGATTCAGGCGCCCGCGGCTCCGCGCAGCAGATTCGGCAACTGGCCGGTATGCGCGGTTTGATGGCCAAGCCGGACGGCTCCATTATCGAGACGCCGATTACGGCCAATTTCCGCGAAGGCCTGACGATTCTGCAATACTTTATATCCACGCATGGCGCCCGCAAGGGTCTGGCGGATACGGCTTTGAAGACAGCCAATTCGGGTTATCTGACCCGGCGTCTTGTTGATGTCGCCCAGGATTGCGTCGTCACCATGCAGGATTGTGGAACAAAGAGCGGTATCACCATGACGCCGCTGCTGGAAGGTGGTGAAATTGTCGAGGATCTGTCCGAACGCGTGCTGGGTCGCGTGCTGCTCGATTCCGCCTGTGATCCGATTAGCGGGGAAGAAATCGCTCCGGCCGGGGCCATGCTGAACGAGGAGCTTGTCGCTAAAATCGATGAAGCGGGCGTGGAAAGCGTACGCATTCGGTCGGTGCTGACCTGTGAGGCAGAGCATGGCGTTTGCGCTGCCTGTTACGGGCGCGATCTCGCGCATGGCACGCCGGTCAGTCTGGGAGAGGCCGTGGGCGTAATTGCCGCGCAGTCCATCGGTGAGCCCGGAACCCAGCTGACGATGCGCACGTTCCACGTGGGAGGTACGGCGTCACGTGCGGCCGAAGCGGCACATGTAGAGGCCAAATTCGCCGGTAAGATAAGGCTTGAGAATGAAGTGGTGGTGCAGGATCAGGATGGCTATGTCGTTGTTATCAACCGCCATACCGAGGCGGTGACCGAAGATGCCAAGGGCATGGAGCGTGAACGCCACAAGGTGCCATACGGCGCCAGACTGCGCTTCAAGGCCGGCGCCAGGGTCAAGGCCGGCCAGGTTCTGGCCGAGTGGGACCCGTATACCATGCCACTGATTGCCGAAGTGGATGGTCGTGTCCGTTACCAGGATGTGGTGGATGGCAAGACCATGCGCGAGCAGACGGATGAAGTGACCGGTCTTTCCAACCGTGTGATTACCCAGGTGAGTGAAACGCGCAAGGTGGCCCTGCGGCCGCAGTTGCAGCTTGTCGATCCGGAAAACCCGGAAGGCGATCCGGTGATGATGCCGCGTACCCATACGCCGGCCCGGTATTTTCTGTCACCGGGCGCCATCCTCAACGTGGATGAAGGCGAGGATGTGAAAGCGGGTGGCGTGCTGGCCCGTATTCCACGCGAAACCACGAAGACCAAGGACATTACCGGCGGTCTGCCGCGGGTGGTGGAGCTGTTTGAGGCTCGCAAGCCGAAAACCCTGGCATTTATTGCGGCCAGGGACGGCACGATTTCCTTCGGTAAGGATATACGGGGCAAGCGTCGTGTTCTCGTTACGCCCGACGATGGATCTGATCCGATCGAATATCAGATTCCAAAGGGCAGCCATATCATTGTTCAGGAAGGCGATCGTGTGCGCCGCGGTGAGCGGCTGATGGAGGGATCGCCCGCTCCGCATGACATCCTGGCCGTGCTTGGTATTGAAGCGCTGGCCAAGTACCTGACGGATGAGGTGCAGGAGGTCTATCGTCTGCAGGGCGTGAAGATCAACGACAAGCATATCGAGGTGATTGTCCGTCAGATGATGCGCAAGGTGCAGGTGGTTGATCCGGGTGCATCAAACTTTATTGCCGGAGAACAGGCGGAGCGCCGTATTGTCCTGGAGGCGAACCGTCAGTTGGAGGCTGGGGGCAAGCCGCCGGCAATATTCGAACCGATTCTGCTGGGGATCACCAAATCTTCCCTGTCCACGGATTCGTTTATCTCCGCGGCATCCTTCCAGGAAACAACGCGCGTGATTACCGAAGCGGCGTTGGCCGGCAAGGTGGACTGGCTGGCCGGGTTGAAGGAAAATGTGATTCTCGGGCGTCTGCTGCCGGCCGGCACCGGTTTTGCCTTACGTCTGGCGCCGCCGGTCCCTGAATTATCGTCGGATGCCGGCGAGGAGGCGTCTGAAGAGGAACAGGCTTCCCGGACTGACGCGGAGCAGACAGGTGATGCGGTGGATGCAAGCGAGAAAGCCGCTTAACCCGTATAGATGGAGCCGATGATCCGATTCGAACGGACGACCTGCTCATTACGAGTG
>CAZVLQ010000039.1:0-11619 GCA_964628185.1 uncultured Zetaproteobacteria bacterium
GAGTTCATAGTCGTATGCAGTGCGCGCAGGGATTTGTTCAGGTTCTTCGTTTTCAGCACATCACCCAGTTCATCGGCATGTTTATGGAAGGTCAGTCCCATTTGACGAAAATTGCTATTGGCGAACATATTGCACATCTTTTTCATTTCAGGCGTAAGGCCAAGCTTGCTGTGCGCAACTTGCGATGCGGTATCGAATTTCCCTTCGGCTATCAGCGCGACAATATCGTTCACCGCTTGCAGGTGCTCGCGCATCATCGCCAACTGATTACGGCGCATTGGCGCCGGAAGATTCAGAGAGGTGCGCGGATCGTCTGTCTGAGACATCCCTGCTTGATGCAGATTCATGCCGGATATCATTCCATGTCCCTGCATGTGCTCATGCATCATTTCTCCGGCCATGGCCGGAAGCGTCACCAGGGCGCTCACCATCAATGCCGCGACTGTTTTTTTCATGTTTTCACTCCTTGTTTGCATATTTCAGCCGCATGGTTTTTCAGTGCGTGGCCGAACGTGAAAACTTTACAGGCGAGGCAGGTTTGCACATATGATTTGGATCATACGGTTAGCGCAGTCGCACGATGCCCTTTTCCCTTATAAGCCTGCCATCTTCTTCAAGCTGTTTTAATGCGCGGTAAAAGGTTTCGTGAGCCAATCCGAGTTGATAAGCCACATCCTTATAAGTCATATGCAGCACAATCTCGTGGCCGCCATTTACTTCAAGCCGGAGCCATGCATGGATACGCTGCCTGGCCGAACGGATATTCCTGATTTCAAGCAGCGCGCGCAGCTTGCGTATTCGATGGGCAAATAACTCCATGATATCCATGGCCGCGGCGGGAGATACTTTCAAGGCGGCAAGCAGTCCATGCCGGTCGAAACAGGTTAATTCGGCGGTGGAGCTGTCCGCGACCGCCGAACAATGGTACAGGTCGGAAAACAGGGATGCTTCGGCAATGACATCGCCCGCCATGGCCAGTTGCAGGACAACCGGATTTCCATCCTCAGTATTGCGAATCAGCTTGATTCTTCCCCGCCTCACCACATAAAGGCTTACAACAGCGTCATCCTGATGAAACAGGATTTCTCCCTTTCTGATAAGTCTGGTTCCGCCTGCAACAAGACGGGTGAAGGTATTCTCCGATGTGTTCATTGTGTTTGTGGAAGCATGAAATCAAGTCTTTCAGTTCTGCGCACAGCTTTCGGCTCAGTCTTTAATTGCGTTGCAGTTGAAAGGCCAGTTCAATTGACAGACGATGGATAGCCGATGGTGCGATATCCACCGCCGTCACATCAAACCCGCGCCGTGCAAATTCAACAACTTCATGACCGAAACCGCACCCGGGGATCAGCAGGCGGCAGGGCGCGAGACAGGGATGTTCCCCCCATGTCCTGGCCGCCGAACTGGAGGCGCCCCGGTCCCAGCCTGTTTCACCCTTCCGGTAGCGTTCTTCCCATACAGCTTGCACGGTCATGAAGCTGTCTCACTGAACTCGTCAAAAGCCTTCAATGCTTCAGCGGCATACATCAGCGATGGACCGCCGCCCATGTAAATGGCCACGCCCAGTGTATCCTCGATTTCGGCCTTGCTTACGCCAAGTTTAACCAGTGACTGGACATGGAATGCGATGCAACCCTTGCAATGCACGGCAACACCAATCACCAGTGCCATCAGCTCTTTTGTTTTTCTGTCTAAGGCACCATCAGTCATGACCGCGCTGGCCATGGATGAGAATCCCCGCATAACATCGGCTTTATCCTTGCGAAGTGTGTTGATTGTGGCGGACAAGCGCCCGGTCAGTTCTTGATAGCTGCTATTCATTGAAGAACCTCCATATGCGTTGTAATGTAACAAGTATATTCCATATATCCGGAGGCGCCATGAGTCATGGAGGCTGGGGTTGTCCCCATGAAGAAGACGGACATTGCCAACGGGTCAAAAACCGGCCCTGCGATCCCGGCATGAAAGGCTGCATTCTCGCCGGCAGGTTCCATTTCAGCGATGAGAAGAAGAACATTTCACGCCATGTCCGGAATTATGGCGTCGGAAATAACAGCGACAAGACCGACGGCTGATGCCGCCGACCCTTCCGATCCGTCCCTTTGATGAATCGAGCGAACTTACCATCTTGCAGTTCACCTGCTTATTTCAGCCGCGTTAGCCCCGGTCATTTCAATTGCGCCTATGCCCTTTGGGCCGGGCAGGTTCTGATACCCAGAATCGCATAGAGCGGGCACATGCCCACCGCTCCCGTAAGCAGCGGCACCACGCCGATCCAACCCCATGGGGTTTGCGGACCGATAAACACGATACTGATGAGCGCCAGTCCGGCGATAACACGGAGAATGCGATCAATGGTTCCTTCGTTTGCTTTCATGGTTGACCTCCTGAGCTATTTAATTATCGAATTCTAATATGTTTTTTTTTAGACTTCAGTGACTATGTCACACAGTGATTTCAGTCCATCTCTGTCCAATAGTTTGATGCAGCCCCGGCTCAGTGAAATCCAGCCGCGTTGTTCAAATGTTTTTAACACACGGCTGACGACCTCGCGCGCCGTTCCCAGTTCCGTAGAAATTTCCTGATGTGTTGCGTGAAATGAACCCGTGGCGGGGCTGCGTGAAAGCAGCAATTGAGCTATACGCACGTCCATGCGCCCAAAGGCTACATCCTCGATCAGTACCATCAGATCAACGATACGCTGACCAATGGCGCTCATGACGAAGTTACGGAAGTCCCCGGACTCAGCCAGCGCAGTTTGAAATGATTCCGCGGGCAGAATCACAAGTTCTACATCCGTTTCCGCAACGCCCTCGGCGGGATAATCCTGATGTCCGATCAGACATGTGGTGGTCAACATACAGCTTTGATGATCCTCTACGCGATAAAGCACGATTTCGCGGCCTTCGGGGTCCATCTTTTGTACCCGAATAGAGCCGGAAATAACCAGCACATAGGCTTTGCAGGCGCTGCCATTACGAAATAGAACATTTCCGGCCTTGACCTGCATCGTCCGTGCGCATCTTGCCTCCCGGCGCCATACAGGATCCGTAATTGCGTTCAATATCAGTCCGCCCGGAATGAGTCAGTGCTTCCTTGGTAGCCGTTTCAGGATATAACCGAGCTCAAACAGGTCCTGATGATGCGGAATGAACAGCGGTTCGGTTTGCGGCCATTGCCAGCGCTCATCTGAAAGCAGGCGGCGCATTTTCAGCAGGTCGCAGTGGTATGGGGGGCCGCCCCCCTCAATTGTCTGCATAAAAAGCGCAAACAGGTTTCCGTTTGGCTTGAGCCAGTCGCACAGCCGTTTTGCGTAAGCGGGCCAGACCTCCGGCGGCAGCGCACAAAGACAGGTCTGTTCGTAGATCGCGTCAAACGGAGTGTCAGGGGTATAGTCAAGCACATTCACCTTGCAGGTGCTTGCCGACAAGCCTTCCGTGGCCAGAGCGCCGTTGAGATGACGGATGGCGGACGGCGCAAAATCCACGGCGGTAACATCAAAGCCGAGGCGGGCAAGTTCGATGACCTCATGGCCCCGGCCACAGCCGGGAATCAGGATACGGCAGGGCTTCAGGTCTCCCGTATCCAGCCATTGCAGCAAGGCAGGGTTTGCAGCGCCGCGGTCCCAGCCGGTTCTGTCCTCCCGGTAACGTGATTCCCATTCGTGCGAATGACGCATGTGTTCTTTCAATGTCTGATAGCTTCGATGGCCCTGTTCAGCAGGCCACGCACTTCAACAGCCATGTCGCACATATCATCCCGCTTCACCACCTCGAACATCCGCTCCGGCTCAATAGCTGAAACGACCGTACGCCCTGGCGTGTCCACATAGATGATGACATTGCATGGCAGCAGCAAACCGATTTCTTCCTCCATGGCAATAGCACTGGCGGCATACTTCGGGTTGCAGGCGCCAAGAATGACATACGGTCTGCGCTCCAGGCCGATCTTCTGTTTCAATGTTTCGGATACATCAATACGGGTCAAAACCCCGAACCCGACATCTTTTAATGCCGCGGTTATGGCCTCTTCTGCTTCTTCCATACTGCCGTTATAGATAGTTCTCATGCCATAATTACTCATTTTTGCCTCCTTTGTTTGCGTTTGCTTATTCTTGTCGGAACAGTGGGGAATGTTGCTTCTTTGCCCGACCTGAGCCTTCCGTCAATCATTTCGCAGACCGCGGCTGCGGGGCAACGCGGCAGAATCCCTGCGGTACTACGCCCAGTGATGCGTTGAATTTGCTCGATAAATTCTGGAAGGCAATCAGGGCGGTCAGTTCAATGATGGCATCATCGTCAAAGTAACGGTGCAGGCGATTGAAGTGCTCTTCCCCGGTGTTCTGATCGGAAAAGGTGACGGCTTCGGCATAGGCCAGGGCCGCCTTCTCCTTGTCGGCGTACAGGGCGCTATCCTCAAATTGTGCCAGATCAGCCAGTTTCTCCTCGCTGACATGGCGCTTTACGGCCGTGGCGGAGTTAATGTCGACGCAGAAAGAACACCAGTTGATTTGTGAAACACGCACCGTGATCAGGGTGCGCAGGGTCGGTTCAATCGGCGAGGATTTGCGATCGAGCGCACCGTAAAGCAGGGCGAGAGCGGCAAAAACCTTTGGCGTTCGTCCCCACAAGCGTGCCGGTTCCAGGATAGCGCCGTATTTGCGTTTTTGATTCCAGAAAAAGATTTTCACATACCATGGGAAATGATGGTTTGCAGGGGTTGTGATAACCTGTTGCATGGCCGGTACCTCCTGATTCGTCATATTTATTTCGCCCGGCATGTGGCGGCGCCGGATTTGACGCCCAGCTTGATGAGAATGGTTTCCATCAGGCACCAGCGGGTGATGCCGGACTGGAACAGGTTGGCGCCGACAAACAGCGTGAACCAGAGCCAGGTCGGGTGGCTGAGATCTATACCGTTGTAGATAGCGGAAAGGCTGATCGACAGCAGGATAAAGCTGCCGGCGATGATGCGAATGGCGCGTTCAGTCGTCATGTTTTTCTCCTTTGTTCTGACCGGACATTTTCATATTTTCCGGCAGCGGTCTGTTGCGTTGCCAGAGATAATAAAGCATCGGGATAATGAACAGGGTCAGCGTGGTGGCGGCCAGTGTGCCGAAGGCCATGGATACGCCCAGGCCTCCGAAAACGGGATCGGAAATCATGATTGAAGTACCGGCGATAACGGCAAGCGCGGTGAGCAGAATGGGCCGGGCACGTATGGCGCCTGCTTCCAGCACGGCTTCCTTCAACGCATGCCCCCGGCGGCGATAGTCGCGTGTGAAATCAATCAGCAATACGGAATTCCGCACCATGACGCCGGCCAGCGCGATCATACCGATCATCGAGGTGGCGGTGAATGGTTGCCCGGTCAGCCAGTGCCCGGGGAAAATGCCGATCATGGTCAACGGGACGGGCGCCATGACCAGAACAGGGAGCAGGAATGCTCCGTAGTAGGCCACCATGAGAAAATAGATCAGGAGCAGGGCGATGATGAAGGCAGCGCCCAGATCGCGAAACACATCCAGGGTCAGGCGCATTTCACCATCCCACAGCAGGCGATAGCCGAAGGTGCCGTCCGGCTGCGTGCGGGTGAAATGCATGCCGCCGGTTTTCACCGGCACGCCGGGCAACAGCTCCCTGCCGTCCATGCGCTTGTCCATATCCAGCAGCGAATACACTTGTGAGCCAAGCTTCGGTTCACCGGAAACATAGCTCACGTTATGCCCATCCTTGGTGAACATCGGCGGTGCTACCGTGGTTTTCCGCCAGTGTGCGATGGCGGACAGGGGCACGGGACGGCGTTTGCCGGTCACATAAATTCTGTCCAGATCAGATGCGTGTACGCGCATGGCTTGCGGCATGCGCACCCGGATATTCACCGGATGATATTCAGTGGCCACATGTACGACACCGATATTGAAACCGGCCAGAAAATCGTGCAGTGCGCGTGCGACCTGTCCCGTAGCCACCCCGAGGCGCGCGGCTTTTTCACGATTGATGGTCAGGCGCAATTCCTCTTGCGCATCGCCAACGGAATCATCCACGTCCACCACATCGTAGGTGTGCTCGAACACCCCGCGCACCTTTTTGGCCAGCGCATTTCGCACACCGTCGTCCGGGCCGTAGATCTCGGCCAGCAGTGTGGCGCGCACCGGTGGCCCCGGCGGGTCTTCAACCAGTTTGATATTGGCCTCCGGGTGGCGTTTCCGTACCGGTCTCAACCAGGCGCGCAACGCCTGCACGATGGCATCGGATTGAATGTGACGTTCTTCCTTGCGCGCCAGATTGACACGGATTTCCGCCAGTTGCGGCCCCTTGCGCAGCACCGCGCCTCTGAGCATGCCGTTGAAATCAATGGGTCCGGCTTGTCCAACGAAGGCTTCATAATCGGTCACCATTGGATGACGGCGCACTACGGCTGCCACTTCGCGCGCCACCGCATCGGTTGCTTCCAGTGGCGTGCCCTCGGGCATGTCAATGGTGATATTGAAGGTGTTCTTGTTGCCCTTGGGCAGCATCTTCAATTCCACTGTGCCGGGTGTAAGCGGACCATTGATGCCCGACGGACGGATGAACTGCCATGCCGGTTCCCACATGGCGAAGGCGAACAGCAGCGTCACAATAAGCCACAGCATACGCCTGTATTTCGTACCCTCCAGCAACGGGGTGGCCAATTTCATATAGGTGCGGTGTATCCAGTCCTTCGGCTGACGAGTTTCATGTTCCAACTGGATTGCAGCCTTTTCGCACCGTATCCATCGTTGGGCGATCCATGGCGTGAACATATAGGCAATGACCAGTGAGGTAGCCATCGCCACCGGCACGTTGAACGGAATCGGTCCCATATACGGCCCCATCATGCCGGTTACAAAGTGCATCGGCAGGAATGCGAGTATGACGGCAATCGTGGCAATAATCGTCGGCTTGCCGGTTTCGTTGGTGGCGGTGATAATGACTTTCGCCTTGTCACGCAAGCTTGCCGCGCCTGCGTGCAAATGGCGATGGATATTCTCAATCACCACAATGGCATCGTCCACGAGCAGTCCCAGCGCCAGAATCAGGGCGAACAGCGTGATGCGATTGATGGTTTGACCGGCCAGCAGGCCGATGGCCAGCACGATGAACAGAATCAGCGGAATATTCAGTGTCACAATCGCGGCTTCACGCCAGCCCAGGAAGATGAGTAGAATAATAACGACCGAAACGATGGCTACGCCCAGATGCTCGATCAGAAGGTTGACCGCATCGTCGGCGCGTGCGCCGGAATCGCGGGTGATGGTCACATTGACATTATCGGGAATCAGATCACCCTTCAGGGTGTCCAGTTTTTCCTCAATCCGCTGTGTGACGAATACGGCATTGGAGCCGCGCTTCTTGGCCAGCGCAATGGAAACGGCCGGCATTTCGGTATCCGCATCATCGATGTGAGTGTGTAGATGGCCGGCCGGCCCAAAACCGATACGGTGATAGGTCGAAATTTCCGCCGGGCCATCTTTAATGTCCGCAATATCACGCAGGTAAACAGACTTGTCATGCCATGCGCCGACAATCAGGCGGCCCACTTCGTCCGCATTTTTCAGATAGCCATCCAGCCATACGCGGCGTACTTTGTTATCGCCCACCAGATCGCCTTCGGGACCACCGGCATTGGCACCGGCCAACTCCCGGTGCAACTGTCCCAGCGTGATGCGGTAGGCGGCCAGCCGGGCCGGATTCAGTGCAATGGTGATTTCATGGTTGCGGCCACCGATGATATCCGCGACGGAGACATCAGGTAGCGGTGCAAGTTGCTCGCGCACGCGTTCGGCCAGGCGTTTGAGCGCCAAGCCGTCCATTTCCGGTGAAGACAAGGTAATCACCGATACCGGCACGTCGTCCACATCCATCGGTTTGACCAGCGGTTGCGCCGCACCCGGCGGAATGCGGTCCAGGTTATGCATGATTCGATCGTAGAGTTTGACGAGGCTTGCTTCCTTGTCCGCACCCACCTTGAACATCACCGTTACCACGCCCATGGAGTCCTGCGCCATGCCGTAGGTGTGATCAATGCCCGGCATTTCGCGCAGCACCATTTCCAGCGGTTTGACCACCAGATTACGAACCTCGGCCGGACTCGCCCCCTGCATGCGTACGAGCACATTGGCCGCCGGCACGTCAATATGCGGATTTTCCTCACGCGGGGTGATGAATAATGCCATGAGTCCAAGCAGAAAAATCAGCAGGCAGATGACAGGTGTCATGCTGGTATTTATTGCCGCCGCGCCCAAACGGCCGGCGATATTCAGTTGCGTATCGTTTTGGGACATGCGTTATTGCGCTTTTAATGCGGCGGTGTTGATGCGCATGCCGGTGCGCAGTGATTGTCCGGCGTTCCAGGCAATGCGCTCACCCACATGAAGACCGGCTACCACCTCGACATGGTCTGCATATTGTTCACCCAGCCGAATCTGCCGATAATGGGCAATGCCATGTTTATCCATTGTATAAACGCCTTTCAGACCGGAACGATGAATCACGGCGGCAACGGGAATCAGGAGGGCATGGCGCATGCCCATGCGGAACCTGACCTCGGCGAACAAACCGGCACGAAGGTTCTCCCTGGAGTCCAGCGAAATTTTGACATGGAACTGATGGGATAACGGATCGGCGGCATTCACCAGTTGCCGGATACGACCGGTGCGCATCTGATGCAGAGCCGGAATGCTTGTATCCACTGCATCCCCCGGATTAAGCGCGCTCGCGGCTTCACCGGATATATCGGTTTCAACCAACAATTGGCTGGGATCCTCAATCGTTAGAATGGGAACGCCCGGTTTGGCCATATCGCCCGTATTTATGGCCTTGTGTACGACAATGCCATTGACCGGCGAAATGATTTCGGCGTAGCTCAACTTATTTTCTGCCTGCCTCATCCGTGAACGGGCGAGATTGAATCGCAGGCGCACCTTGTCAAACTGTTGTCTGCTCACTGCCTGTTCGGCCAGTAATTTCCGGTATCGTTCCAAATCTGTTTTGGCATCGGCAAAATCGGCGCGCGCCTGGGCCAGCCCTTGCCTGGCATTCACCGGATCTACACGCACCAGAAGCTGCTTCTTTTTGACACGGTCGCCCTCGCGCACGGTAATCGCGCGGATATAGCCTGAGATACGGGAAGATATGGCGACCCGATGATCGCTGCTGATGATGCCGCTGGTGATGTAATGTTCAGGCACATCGGAGGCATGCAGGGTCAGGATTTTGGCATCGATGGAAGGATGCGTTTCGTGCATGGCTTGTGTTCCATCGGCGGAACACGCGGCCAGTGAAACAGGCAGGCATACAATGATCAGACGGGTCCATTGCAAAACGGATAATTTCATCGAATGACCTCCGGGGTGAGTTTGCCCGCCGCCGCCAGCAGGCGCGCCTTGGCGATGATGAGCGCGTAACGGTAGTGAATGGCCTTGGCGCGCGCCCGGTCGGCGCGGGATTGCGCGTCCAGCACGTCGCTGCTTCGCTCCAGCCCCTGTTGTTCTCTTAATTTCCGGATACGCAACGATTCCAGGCTCTGGCGCAATACCTGTTTGCTGGCCGCAAGCCTGTGCCTTGCTTCCTGAAGATGGCGCCACGAGGCCGACACGGCGTTATGGATATCTTGCGCCATATCTTCCAGTTCGAGTTCCCGTGCGGCGGTTGCCGCGCGGGCGGCATGCAACCGCGCCTTATCCGCCCCGCCGGAGAACAGATTGAATCGCAGCTCGGCGCCGATGGTGGTATTTCCATGCTTTGGCGCGGCAGTGTTGCTGTTCCATTCCTCGGTGGCCTGTAGATTAACGGCAGGACGAAACGGGGCTTTGGCGGCATCGGTATGAGCTTGCGCGACACTTAAGCGATGTTTTGCCGCCTGTAATTCGGGTTGGTTGGCGATTGCGGCCTCCAGCCATTGATCACGGCTTTGATCGGGAAGCGTCAGTTCGATTGCACCGTTGGTGGAGACAGGCGTACCGGGTGGCAGGCTCAGCAGACGCTGCAATTGTTCCCGTGCCGATGACACGGCATGGGAAGAAGATTCCAGGCTTACGCTGGCTTCAAGCATATGCGAGCGGGCATCCATTACATCACTTGCAATGGCCAGTCCACGGCGCTTCAATGCCTCGGTATCCGCCATATGATCACGCGCGGCCTTCAGGGACTGTTCGGCTGCTTGACGCTCCGCCTGCAACTCTCTGAGCCGGGAGAATGTATTGATGACGTGGAGGATGGTCGTTTGCTGTTGCGCTATATATTGCCATTGGGCGCTTTTGGCGCTTGCGTCACCGGCGCGTTTTCCGGCCCATAATGCACCACCCTGATAGACAGGGATGGTGATGGAAATATCCGTGTGATAATTATTGACAGTGTCCGGATTATTCAGTCTGGATATAGCAAAGTCCGCGGCTGTAAAACGCTTCTGCAATAGCTTGTCGCCAAACACACTGATGGGAGAGTCGGTGCGTGATACCGCGTAGGTGGCATCAATTCGCGGCAGCAATCTGCCGATGGCGACATCGGCGTTCGCATCTATTTCGTCGCGTTGTTTTTCCGCAATACGCAAGCCGCGATTTGATTCTACTGCCATCATGACCGCTTGTTTCAGCGTGATATTGGGTCCGGCCAGCACGGTTTGCGGAGATAATATAACAAATAACGTTATATAAAAATATGATAATATGTTTAGCAAAAAAAAGGGGCGATTGAAATTCATCATTCATGATCTCCGTTGCATACTTCCGGGCAATAGATGTGCTGCAGAGCCGCGAGTAACCCCTCGAAAGCGGGATTGGCAATGGCGTAATATACCTGCTTACCCCGTTTTTCATTGACCACAATTCCCATCAGTCGCATTTTGGTCAGGTGCTGGGACAGGTTGGACTGGGCTGTGCCGGTTGCCTGCATCAACTCCTGTACGCACATCGGCCCCTGCATCAGATGGCAAAGCACGGACAGGCGTATCTGATGTGCAATGGCGCGCAGCCCCTCCGATGCGAGCTTGATTTTTTCTTGCGGAATCGTTTGCATGCGCGAATTATATTATCATATAATTATTTGTAAAGATGTTTTTCATTACGGCAGGGCCCCGGCCCGGACTACGAATGAATCACCGGGGTGAGTTCGAGGCGGTATTGATGATAGATTACCGTGCATGCAAATATTTACCCCCTTGTTTTTCATTTTCGCCGGCCTGACTACACTCGCCGACTGGTATCTGGAATCGCGCCAGCGCCGGTCCGTAGCGGCCCGTCGTGATGTCGTACCGGTACGCTTTGCCGGCGTGATGACTCCGGATGCGCACCGGAAGGCGGCGGATTATACGCTGGCCGGATTATATGTGAGGCGGTACTTTCGGCTGTGGGAACTGGCGTTGCTGCTGCTGTGGACCCTGGGTGGCGGTCTGGAGTGGCTGGACCGGATGGTGCGCCATGCCGGATGGAATGAGCCGGTGACCGGAACCGCGGTGCTGGCCGGATTCTTTTTCATTTCACACATGCTGGAGCTTCCGTTTGATCTCTGGCGTCGCTTTGGCATAGAGGCCCGCTTCGGCTTTAACCCGCATATTGCACGAGCGAGGCTGATATAGGCGGATTGCGACCTGATTTTG
>CAZVLQ010000040.1:0-11232 GCA_964628185.1 uncultured Zetaproteobacteria bacterium
GCTAGCCCGCCGGACCTAAGGGGAGGCTTGGCGGTGGAACCCCTCCTCATCGCATGACTTCATGAAAAATACGGGTTAATCTGACTCCATGAGGCTGTTCCGTTTTCTGACCGTGCTGTGGGTGATTCTGGGTTCCGGTATTAATGCCTGGGCGGGCGGGGGTCGCGAGGCCACACAGTTGATGACCAGGGTGCAGGATTTGCTTCGCTCCCGTACCAGCATCGCCACCTACACCATGCGTGTGATTACACCGGAATGGCAGCGCTCGGTTCGATTCGATGCCTGGGATGATCGTCCGGGAAAGCGCTTTTTTATCCGCATTCTTGCTCCAAAAAAAGATGCGGGGACGACCTGGCTGAAGCTGGGTGGCAACCTGTGGATGTATATGCCGAAGCTGGAACGGGATATCCGCATTCCCCCGTCAATGATGCTGTCTTCCTGGATGGGTTCGGATTTCACCAATGACGACCTGGTCAAGGAGGCTTCCGTAGTGAATGACTATACGCACCGGATTATTGCCCGCACTGAGCACACCGTTACCATCGAATCGCTGCCAAAGCCGGATGCGCCGGTGGTGTGGGGCAAGCTGGTGCATGTAATCGGGAACGATGACATTCCGCTCTCCGAAGCTTTTTACGATGAGCATGGCAGAAAACGGCGTGAGCTGAAGTTTGAAGATGTTCGGCGGATGGGTGGGCGGCGCATACCGGCGCGTTGGGTAATGTCCCCGCTTGACTCACCGGGTAAGCAAACCATTCTACAGATAGAGCGGATTGCCTTTGATCCGGTGATTTCCGATGCAACATTCACCCGCGCCAATCTGAAGCACTGATCAAATGATTTTTGCCCTGGCCTGGCGGAATATTGTGCGTAATCTGCGCCGCAGCCTGATCACGGTAGCGTCTGTCACCATAGGTCTGGCCGCGCTGCTCTTCCTCTGGAGTTTCAACGACGGGGTGCACAATTCGATGATGCGCAATCTGCAGGAGGTGATCGTCGGCGGCGTGCAGATTCATGCCAGGGGGTTTTTTCACCACCCGAGGCTGAACCGGACGGTTCCCGATCTGACCGGCGTGGAGCAGTTGCTCCGGCGACAGGGTATATCCCGCTATGCGCTGCGGCTTCGCACCTTTGCCCTGGCGGCGGGTGAGGACAGTTCCGCGGGCCTGATCCTGCTTGGAGTTGATCCGGCCCGGGAGGCCCGCATTACGCGTCTGCATGAAAAGGTCGGGAAAGGCCGCTTCCTTGATCAGGCTGACCGGCTGGCCTGCGTCATGGGAGCAACGACAGCCCGGAATCTGGGGCTGTCCATCGGTGATGAGGTGGTGATGCTGGCGCAGGATCGCTTTGGCGCCCTGGCCGCCGATAAATTCCGGCTGGTGGGAATTATCGAAAGCGGCGAGATGGGTATCGACCGGGGGTTGGCGGTCGTTCCCAGAAAGGCGCTGAACGCCCTGCTCGGCATGGGGGGACGTGTTTCCGGGATTGTAATTCAGGCCCGGCGCTCCGATCTGGAAAGCATGACCGCGCATCTGCGGCAGGCGCTGGATCCGGCCCGTTTTGAAGTGTTGCGCTGGTACGATATGTATCCGATGATGAAGCAATGGGTCGAGCTTGAGAATGCCTTTTACTACATTTTTCTGAGCGTGGTCCTGTTTATCGTCACCGCGGGGGTTATGAACACGGTGATGATGAGCATGCTGGAACGTATCCGGGAGTTCGGTGTGATGATGGCGCTGGGTTGCGGGCGCTGGCGTCTGGCGGCGGTGATTGCCGTTGAATCCGTGATTCTGGGCGTGACCGGCGCGGCTGTCGGCACATGCCTCGGGATGTCGCTGGTTGTGTTTTTCAACCGGTATGGCATCGATCTGTCCTCCCGGATGGATACGGTCAGCCGCTTTTATATTGACCCCGTCATTCACACCGAAATCGATCCTGATCATCTGCTGCTTACCGTGGCCGCAGTTGTGATTGCGCCCGTTTTTGCCTCTCTGGCGCCGGCATTTCGCGCCGCCCGGCTGGAGCCGGTGGAGGCCATCCGGCATGTCTGATCTGAACATCTATGTGAAAATGGGGTGGCGCAACCTGTGGCTGCATCCCCTGCGCACCGGTCTGACGGTAACGGCACTGGCGCTTGGCATTGCCGCGCTTGCCTTTCTCGCCGCCATGAACGATGGCTGGATGCAACAGATCAAGGCCAATTTCGCATTGACGCTGACGGGCCATATCCAGATTCACGCACGGGGGTTTGAACTGTCGCGCAGACTGGCGGACCACATCCATGCTCCGGCGTCTGTGCTGGCGGCGGTCGGTGCCGAAGATGCCGTGCGGACATGGACACGGCGCGTACGTGTTTCAGGACTCGCCTCTGCCGCAGGCGCCAGCGCCGGGGCCGCAGTCTACGGCGTTGAGCCTGCGCGTGAACGGAAGTTGAGCCGGCTGGCCGATTTCCTGCAGGCAGGCCGCTGGCTGAACAACGCCGATGACCGGGCCGTGGTGCTGGGAAGCGGCCTGGCCGATCGTCTTCAGGTCGGCCCTGGCGATAAAATTGTCCTGATGGCGGCGCTGGAAAACGGCGATATCGCCTCCGAGGTGTTCCGGGTGCGCGGTATCCTCCACTCGGGCGTGCTGGATATCGATGATTTCGTGGCCGTCGCGCCCCTTGCGCGGGTGCAACGGTGGCTTGATCTGGGCGATGATGTGACCGATATCGTGATTCGAGCCCGCGATTTCGGAGCGGTGCGGCCGTTGGCAAAAGCCTTGCGCGCCAGGCTGCACGGGCAGGGCCTGGAGGTGCTGACATGGAGTGATATTGACCCGATGGCCGAGCAGTGGTCGCGGTTTGCCGATGCCTACTCATGGATTATTCTTGCCGTAGTCATTCTGGTGGTGCTTGCCGAGGTCTTGAATACGATGCTGATGAGCCTGCACGAGCGCGTCCGTGAATTCGGACTGATGGGGGCGCTGGGCGTGCAGTCGGGGCAAATCTTTGCCATGGTGCTGTGGGAAACGCTGATTCTCGTCATGCTGGGCAGTCTGGCCGGATTTACGCTGGGCGGCTGGGCGGCGTGGCATTTTGGTGAAACCGGCATCGATTTATCCCGTTTTGCCTCCGCCTTCTCATTCATGTACATGGATCCGGTGGTGCATCCGCAACTGAGGGCCGAATCGCTGATGCGCATTCTCGGGGCTGCGGTCCTGGGCTCGGCGCTATCGGGTCTGTTTCCGGCCTGGAAGGCCGCCCGGCTCGATCCGGCGCAGGCGATGCGGGAGATTTAAGTGGCGCTGATCGAGGTGCATGATGCCCACAAACACTATGACAGCGGTGACGTGAAGGTCACGGCGCTGGCCGGTGTGGATATGGAACTGGACAAGGGCGCCTTTGCCGTACTGGCAGGGCCGTCCGGTTCCGGCAAGACAACCCTGCTGAATATCATCGGCACGCTGGACAAGCCCGACCGTGGCGGGCTTCGCGTGGCCGGAAATGACGTGACCGCGCTTTCCGCCGCGCAGCGCGCGCGCTTTCGCTTGCGCCATATCGGTTTCGTCTTTCAATCCTATAACCTGATCCGGGTGCTGACCGCCCGGGAAAACGTTGCCTATGTCATGCAGTTGCAGGGGGTTCCGGCAGGCGAGCGCGCCGCCGAGGCGGATCGTCTGCTGGCCGCGGTCGGGCTGACGGGCATGGAGCATCGCCGGCCCGACCAGCTTTCCGGCGGTCAGCAGCAGCGCATTGCCGTGGCCCGGGCGCTGGCGACCCGGCCGGATATCGTGCTGGCGGATGAACCCACGGCCAATCTGGACAGCCATACCGGTGAGGCACTGATTCATCTGATGCGTCGTCTGAACGAAGAACGGGGCACCACATTTCTGATTGCCTCGCACGATCCCGTTGTGATTCAACACGCCGGTCTGCTGATCCGGATGCGGGACGGCCGGATTGTAGCCGGTTCCCGGACTGCGTGACCCATGCCATGCCATAATCTTTATGCCGGATACCGGTTCGGGTAAAGCGGCACCTGTTGAAACGATCCATTGTATGTTTTTCGCTTCTGGCCACGTGCTGGCTTGCGGGAGCGGTGCCGCAGGCAGGCGCGATTGACCTGGGCCGCTTTGGAGAGCTTGCCGGCAGCTATCGCAACCTTTTGTTCGCCGGTGATACAAACTCGGGGAACTTTACGGAAACGGACCTGAACCGGTTGCGGCTCAAGTGGACGTGGACGGCGGGTTTGTTCTCCGCCCACATTGCCTACGATCATGAATTTTTCGGCGGTGGACTGGTGGCCAGTCCGGAATTTCGCGCCGCCTCCCGCGTGCCCGAGCCGACCTTCGCCGATGCCGACGCCGTGATTTTGCGGCGCGGCCGGATTTTCTGGCGCCACCGCCTCTACCGCGCCTGGCTGAATCTGGATACCCGTTTCCTGCAGGTCAAAATCGGCCGGCAGCGCGTTGCCTGGGGCTCCGGTCGCCTGTGGAATCCGACAGATCGTTTCAATCCGGTTGACCCTACGGCGCTTGAACCGGATGAAAAAACCGGCGTGGACAGCCTGTTTTCAGAGCTGCGTTACTCGAATACCGGTGCATTGCAGGGCGTGGTGGCGCCGGGCAGGGGTGCTCGCAATACGTCGCGCAAGCTTGCCGTGCGGTTGCGGGACACCATTGGCGAGACGGATGTCTCGTTTCTGGGCGGACGTATCGGTGACGAAACAGTGGCCGGAGGGGATTTTTCAGCCAACGTATGGGGCGGCGGCCTGCACGCGGAAATCCTGAATGCAAGACGCCGGCTCGGCGCGCCCTACACGCAGGCCGTGGCGGGTTATGAATATACGCTGAAGAATCGCTGGCTGCCGGCCGGACTGTATCTGCTGGCCGAGTATTTCTTTAACGGCGCGGCCTCCCGCGCCGATGTGCCGGAGGTATCCGATCGCCTGTTCAGTCGCGTGCGGCACCAGATCGGTTTTTCCGCCGGCTATGATCTGACGCCATTATGGCGGCTGGACGGGGTGGTGATTGCGGACGCGGTCAAGGGCAGCGTCTTTGTTTCGCCCAGGCTCGGCTGGTCGGTGATGGAGGATGTGCAGTTGACAGGCTTCGCACTGCTGTTCGGCGGTCATGCCGACAGCGAGTTCGGGGACCGCGCCAATATCTACGCCCTGCAACTGGAAGCGTATTTCTAGTGCCTGAATTACCCGAGGTCGAGGTGGTACGGCGCGGACTGGCGCCGCATGTCGTCGGCAGGCGGGTACGCAGCGTATGCCTGTATCGCCGCGATCTGCGTTATTCCCTGCCCGATCTGGACACGGCCCTGCATGACCGCACATGCATCCGGCTGGACAGGCGGGGAAAATACCTGTTGTTCTTTTTCGATGAGGTGTTGCTGGCCTGGCATCTGGGTATGACCGGCCAGTTTCATCTCCTGCCCGCGGATGCGGCCCGGACGCGGCATGAACATGTGAGGATCACCTTCCGGGACGGCGGCACCCTGCGCTACCGTGATGTGCGCCGCTTCGGTTATGCCGGTCTGCTGCCGGTGACAGGTTGGTGGAAGCATCCGTGGTTTGCCGGGCTTGGTCCGGAACCCCTGGGCGACGCCTTTGACGGCGCATATCTCAGGACCTGTTGCGTCCGGCGAAAGGCGCCGATCAAGAATGTATTGATGGATGCGCGCGTGGTTGCCGGTATCGGCAATATCTACGCCTCCGAGGCGCTGTTCCGCGCCGGTATTCATCCGGCCAGGGCGGCCGGGCGGATCAGCGGGGAGCGTCTGGACGGCCTTGTGCGGGATATCCGGAAGGTACTGGGCGAGGCGATTGAAGCGGGTGGCAGTACGATCAGTGATTTTGTGCGGGCGGATGGCAGACCGGGTTATTTTGCTCATGTATTCCGGGTCTACGGCAGGGCGGGCGAACCCTGCCGGCGTTGCGGCGCCGGGATCAGACGGATTGTGCTCGCAGGACGCGCCGCGTTTTATTGCCCGGGCTGCCAGCACTGAGCGGAAAGGTATAAAAAGGTTCTGACACCTTTTTCTGTTCCGCGGTATTTTTCTTAAGCAGGGCCGGTGTATAGGATGCGGATCGAAACGGAGGCGACGTGAAGCAGCAACTGGAAGCATCCCTGCAACTGGCCGTAGAGGCCCTGTTGAGAGAACATGGAGAGGAAAACGGGGTTCGGGTCGTGCTGACCCGGCCCCGGTTTGGGGCGTACGGTGATTATGCCGCCAATGTGGCCATGCCGCTGGCCGGCCGGCTTGGTATAAAGCCGCATGCGGTGGCGCATCGCCTGCTGGAACTGGTGCAGTGGCCGCCTGCCGTGGAGAAAACGGAAATCGCCGGTGCCGGCTTTATTAATATTTATCTGCAGCAGGCCTCGGAAGCCGCCATTCTGGAACGTATCGTATCCGAAGGCACTGCCTACGGGCGGATTCCGGCCGATGAAACGGCCCCGCGTGCCTGCGTGGAATTTGTCTCCGCCAATCCCACCGGTCCGATGCACGTCGGCCATGGCCGTGGCGCGGTGGTGGGCGATGCGCTGGCCGGCGTCATGGCGGCGCGCGGTGTGCATGTGCACCGGGAGTATTATATCAATGATGCCGGCAGCCAGATCGGCGTGCTGGCCGAATCCGTCTGGCTGCGCATGCGCGAGTTGCAGGGTGAATCCGTGACGCTTCCGGAAGACGCCTATCCCGGCGCCTATGTCGTGGATGTGGCCCGCGCCATCCTGACAACGCATCCGTTTACGGAACTGAAAAGCATGGCGCCTGCGGCCCGGCGGCAACTGATTGGTACGGAGGCCGTTGACATCGTCATGGGCATGATTCGTGATGACCTGGCGGCACTGGGTATCCGTTTCAACCTGTATTTTTCGGAGCGCTCCCTGCATGCCTCCGGACGGGTGAAAAAGCTGATTGAAAAGCTCAAGGTCGACGGGCTGGTTTATCAGGGCGTGCTGCCGCCGCCCAAAGGCAGGCAGGTTGAACATTACCGGCCCGTGGAACAATGGCTGTTTCGCACCACCGGCTATGGCGATGATGTGGACCGGCCGCTGGCCAAGCAGGATGGGTCGCCGACCTATTTTGCCGCCGATATCGCCTATCATATGGACAAGCGTGAAAGGGGATTCGATCGCCTGGTGGATGTATGGGGGGCGGATCATGGCGGTTACGTGACCCGGATGCAGGCGGCCATACAGGCATTAACCGGCAAAAAGCACCAGCCGGAAGTGGTGCTGGTGCAGATGGTCAATCTGACGCGTGAGGGCAGGCCCGTGCGTATGTCCAAGCGTTCCGGCGCCTTTGTTACGCTGCGCGAGGTTGTGGACGAAGTGGGAAAGGATGCGGTGCGCTTCAATTTTCTCACCCGGCGGGCCGAAAGCCAGCTTGATTTTGATCTTGAAGCGGCAAAAAAACAGAGCGATGAAAATCCGGTGTATTATGTGCAGTACGCCCATGCCAGGGTGTGTGCGGTGCTGCGCAAGGCGGCTGATGCGGGGATTGCGCTTGCCGATCCGGCGCACGTGGATATCCGTCTCCTTAACGCGGCTGCGGGAGCGGCGCTTGTCAGGCAGTTGCTGAATTATCCGGAGGTGCTGGAGATGGCGGCCATCCGTCTGGAGCCGTATCGTGTTGCGGTTTACCTGATGCAGCTGGCGGCGGGCCTGCATGCCTATTATCACAGGCATCGCGTGATCGGTGAGGATCCGGCGCTGACCCAGGCAAGATTGCTGCTGATGCGTGCCGTGAAGCAGGTACTGGCCAACGGGCTTGTGCTGCTGGGCGTGGATGCGCCGGAACATATGTGAATGTGCGAAAAAAAGCTTGCAATCGGGGTTGCGGTATGGCGACAATACCGGAACGAGAGGAATGCCGCGAGTTGAGGGTGCATGTGTGGCAAGTGGTGCGCCCGTTGTTTCGGACCGGTTCTTTCGCAGGGAGCGAGACATGGCTGTAATTGCATATCAGGATCGGCTGACCGCATGATGGCATTATGGGCGGAGTCAACGCCGGGCTTGCCGGTATGTATCTTTCGTCCTGATGCAGGTTTTCTTCCACCCTTCAGGAGGAGCAGAGGGTGAAAATCGCCGCAAAGGATTTTGCCGAGGTGCAGGCCCCGCAGGCGATGCATCAGGAAGCGGGGCGGGCACAGATCGTGGCGGTTGTCGGTGGAATGCTGATTATCGTGGCAGCCGGTTTTGCCGGTGGTTTTCTGCTGGGTCAGGAACATGGCCGTCAGAAGGCGAGTCAGGCGGAGAAACAGCGTTTGCTGGAACAGATCGGCAAGCAGAAGCAGGAACTCGAGAGCCTTAAAAAGGCGGCCAGACAGCAGCCGTCCGGACAGAAGAGCGCTTCCGCGCAAGTCGGCGATCTTACCTTCTATAATACCCTGCCCAGGCAGTCTGTTACGCCGGCGCCGCTGAATGAGCGGACCCCAAAGGCCGTTTCCCCGCCGCCTGCACCCACGCAGGGCAGTCACCGGGATTCAGTGAAGAGCAACCCTCGGAAACAGTCGCCTTCAAGCCCGCCCAAGAATTCCACACCCGTGCAAATGTATAAACTGCAACTAGGTTCATATCACCTCAGGGCCAATGCCGAACGCCTCAGGGAGCGGCTGATACAGGCGGGTTTCCCGGCCAGGGTGCAGGAGATGCAACTGCCCGGACTGGGGCAGTGGTACAGGGTCTATGCCGGTCCGTATCCCGGTCTGAATGAGGCCGAGAATTCCAAGGTACAGGTGCAGGCAAAGCTGCATATCACCGGTCTGCTTTTGCGTGTGCGATAGATCCGGCCTGTTCAGAGGACAGGAGACAGATGACGGAAAGCATAAAAAAATCAACACAATCTGTCCCCTGTCTCCTGTGTTTCGCTTTCTGAAAGGTCCGCACACCCAGCCTGCAAAGCCTGCTCAATCCTGAATTCAGAATCCCTCTTCCAATATGCGGGAGTTGCTGATCCGCGCAGGGCGTTGGCATGTCAGTGGGTTGGGCAGGTGCTGGGGGATAGCTGCAAGCTCCAGCCACTGGCCGGTGACGCTTCGTTTCGCCGTTATTTCAGGGTATTCCATGAAAATGCAAGCTTTGTGCTCATGGATGCGCCGCCCGCGCATGAGGATGTGCGTCCTTTTCTTCAGGTGCGCGAATGGCTGCAGAAAGCGGGTGTGCGGGTGCCGCATCTGATGGCGGCTGACACGTCTCGCGGTTTGCTGCTGCTGGAGGATTTTGGCGATCTTACCTGGGCCGAGCATGTGCGCCGTCACCCGGACCCGGCGCCGCTGCTGCGGGATGCATTCAATCAGCTGGCCAGGCTGCAATCGCATGTGCCGGTCTTTACCCTTTCCCTCTTTGATGAAGTCCGCATGCGCCGTGAATGTGCGCTTTATCCGGACTGGTACCTGCCCCATGTGGCGGGATACGAGCCTTCCCCGCCTGAACACAGGGCGTTTCATGCGGCGCTGGCGTCCGTGCTGAAAAGGCTGGCCGCGCTTCCGCGAGCGCCCGTGCATCTGGACTACCACAGCCGCAATCTGATGCTGCCGGATGGCAAATTGCCTCTGGGCGTCATTGATTTTCAGGATGCCGTTCTGGGACCGGTCACCTACGATCCGGCTTCACTGCTGTATGACTGTTATCAGGACTACCCCGAATCACTGCGCCGGGAGTGGAGCCGTCGCTTTTTCAAATCCCTGCCGATTGCCCGGCGGCGCTCATTTTCCGGCTTTGATGACTGGCATCATCTGTTGCGGCTGACGGCGATGCAGCGTCACATCAAGGCGATCGGAATTTTCACACGCCTGGCTGTTCGTGACGGCAAGAAGCAGTTTCTGGATGAAATCCCACTGACGTTCAGGCACCTGCATGAGGAACTGGGCGTGCTGGGGATGGAACGGGAACAGCATCCACTGCTGTACATGGCGCCTTCCTGATGACGGTAAAAGCGGTATTGAAAATGGGCGATACACGTCTGCTGGGCCGGGCGACTCCCGTCGAGTCGTTCGGTACGAAGAAACTCCACGGGCTGATCGAGGATATGCGGGATACGGTGGCGGCATTGAAAGGCGCGGGGCTGGCGGCGCCGCAGATCGGCGTATCCCTGCGTGTCCTGATGTTCGGAGTGCATAATAATCCACGCTACCCGGATGCGGAGGATGTGCCGGACACGGTGTTGATCAATCCGAGACTTCAGGTGCTCGATGATATGATGGAATATGAATGGGAAGGGTGCCTGAGCCTGCCCGGTCTGCGTGGTTGTGTTCCACGCTACAGGCGCATCCGTTATGCCGGGTTTGATGAAGATGGCAAGCCTGTGGAGCGAGAGGCGACGGGATTTCACGCCCGTGTGGTTCAGCACGAGTGCGATCACCTGGACGGCATTCTTTACCCCGAGCGCATGCATGACATGCGCCGATTCGGTTTCGAGGATGCGCTGGAATTGTAACGGATAAGGCAGGACAGGATTCGACCCGCGGCCCCGATTATGTCAGGCTTTGTGCCTACTTTCGGGGCCATGGCCCTTTACACTGAGGTTTTTATGCAAATTAGCGAACGCAAGGTAGTTACGATTGATTACACCCTGACCAATAATGACGGTGAGGTGATTGATACCTCAAAAGGTCATGAGCCATTGTCTTATCTGCATGGTGTGGGAAACATGATTCCGGGGCTTGAGAATGCGCTTGACGGCAAATCCACGGGTGATTCGCTGTCGGTCAGCGTGGCGCCGAAAGACGCTTATGGCGAGCGTGACGAGGAACTGATCCAGGTGGCGCCCCGGCATATGTTCGGTGATGTTGAAGAGCTTGCGCCCGGCATGCAATTCCAGGCCCACACCGACGAAGGCATTGAAGCGGTGACAGTCGTTGCCGTCAACGGCGATAAAATCACGGTAGACGGCAATCACCCGCTGGCCGGCACGGTGCTGAATTTTGACGTGAAAATCGTCGACGTGCGCGAGGCCTCCGGGGAAGAGCTGGAGCATGGTCACGTACACGGCCCCGGAGCGCATCAGCACTAGGAGCCTGTCGGACTTAGGGGGAGCTTTGGGGTCAGGTCTCACAATCCAACATTCAGGCTGTTTCTCCTTTTTACTCAAGGCTGATAAACTTTTTCACGGCGCGGCTGACTGTCATGTAATGGACGCCAAAAAAGTCGCCAATCTCCTTCATGGTAAAAGCTCCGGATAAATATGCCGCCGCCATGGATCTGTCCCGGTCAGGATATTCCTCTCTGAACTGTTGCAGGCTC
>CAZVLQ010000041.1:0-2646 GCA_964628185.1 uncultured Zetaproteobacteria bacterium
GGAATGATGTAATCCTGCATAATCCGCGAGCATCTGCATTGTGTATCCGTGCTCACGATAAGCTTCCCGCATCCAGTCACTCTTTGGCCTGCCTTCTCTGGCGATCTCGGACAAAGGCAAATGACGCAAGACCCGCTTCCGCTTCGGAACATCGGCAACCGATTGCTTCACCATGCCTTGCAAACGGTTGCGAAACTCGTCATCCCCGAGAACATCCGGGCCATTCAGTGAATTCCACGGACGGCCGCCAATACCTTCCGAAATAAAACGGGCATACGCGGCTCGCGCCCTTTGCGCGGAGTCGCCAAATTGCGACAATAGCCATTCCACATCCAGGAAGGCAGGGGCGAGAGACAAGCCCGCCGTAGCCCGGTAACTGCTCCATGGCCAGTCAGCGACATTTTCAACCATGCCCGCGCGCACAGGGTTCAACGCCACATAGCGGGACAGCTCCAGCAGATAAGCATCCTTCTCTACCACGATGGATTTGAACCTGCCCTGAAACACATGTCCGACACGGTCGTGGGCGCGATTGAAACGCTGGGTATATACCCCGTTCAACTGGCGCATACCCCGGCTCAGGTTCGCCTGCGGTGTTTCGATCATCAGATGATAATGATTTCCCATCAGGCAATAAGCATGACAAACCCAGCCAAAGCGATCGACCACGTGCGCCAGCACATCCAGGAACTTCCTGCGGTCGTCATCGGAAAGAAAAATATCCTCGCGGCCATCCCCGCGGGATGTCACATGATAAACAGCACCCTCAAATTCAATGCGAAGCGGCCTGGCCATGCCGCCAGCCTAATCCCAAAAATGCGCCAAACAAGACCTGACCCCTGAACGTTCGTGCGCCGTCCTAATGGAAAAATCCGGGTTAGGGTTAGCGGACGTGCAATTCCACGCGCCGGTTTTTGGCACGCCCTGCCGGCGTGCTGTTATCAGCCACCGGCCGGGTTTCACCATAGCCTTTCAATGTCAAACGTGAAGCAGCAACGCCATGCGCGATGAGGTAATCCTTCACGCTCCCGGCTCTGCGCATGGAGAGCTCCATGTTGTAGGCATCCGTGCCACGAGAGTCGGTATGGGCGGCGACTTCAACGCGAATGTCAGAGCGCCTGTTCAGTACGTCAACGGCATGATCAAGCGTTGCCGTCGATGCAGGCGTAAGTTCGGCGCTATCGGTCTTGAAGTAGACGCCCCGCAGCTCAATAACCTCCGGCTTGATAACTTCCGGTTTACATCCGGACTTGCTCTTTGCATATGCCTGTTTGGCAGCCTTGATTGATTCATCAATCAGTGATGCCTGCTCATCGGGATGGATATTGCCTTCAGATAACTCATGTGCTGCCTCATAGAGTTTGGCGACCGCTTCGGCCTGGCGTTCCGGCGCGCATTGCTCGGCTCCGGCCTGTTTCGCCTTGGCAATCAGCGCACGGGCCTCGTCCAGTCGCGAAACCTGGATGTCGGGCGGTGTTGTCGCACAGGCCGAAATCAGGCTGATACCGGCCAGTATGGTCATATGTTTTACGTTGAGCCTCATTTTGAACCTCCGGCTTTGGCAGCGGCCTCTTCAGCCATGGCGATAAACGCTTTCGCCGCCAGCAAGTCATGTTGCGAGACCTCTTCACTGGCAAAAGAGGCAAACTTGCGCGCCAGATGGGCCTGGTATGAATGATTTCCTTTCACGTTATTGCTAACGGTATCCGCACGATCATCAACACTTTGAAAACCACCTGCGAAGGCAGTAAAAGGAAAAACCAGTAAGATAATGATAAAGCACCAGCGCATCATAATCCTCCCCGTCCGAATTGAGCAGTCGACACTAGATGAACGCGGGGAGCGGAACAAGACCCGGGTTACGTGTGAGTGTCATGCCGCCTGCCGGAAGCGGGCGGCAAGCCAGGCCGGAAAGCCGGGATGCCCGGACAGCGTTTTTCCGAAGCAAATCTCCGGACCGTCATGCACGCCCAGGGCCAGCCGCCTGATGTCGCTCAGGCTTTTGCCGGGAAAGAGGAGCACCGGCTGCACCGTGGCTTCCCTGATGCCCTCACGTCGCCAGCGCCGCAGCACCGGTTCCACCTGTTCGTCTCCGTGCAGCGCCGCGATCGCCTGTACGGGAAAACATTCGCCCTGCCGGCGCAGCGCATCGGGCAGGCCGGTCTTTTCCGGCCGGTGGTAGAGGGCAAAGAGCACGGCCCGGCCTTCCCCTTCCGCCGCAGCCAGTTCCACGGCCATGCGGGCCACGGGGTCGGGAAAATCAGCGGGTCCCTGCAACAGGCTCCCGCCGCAGGCGGCAACCAGACGCGGGACGTCCTCGCGCAGATGTTTTCCTCCATTCAGAAAAAGCGGCAGCACCCTGGCAGGACCAGCCGCGTCCGGTAAAGCTGCTCCAAGCGTGGCAATCACAACCGCCTCGCCGAGTTCGCCGGCCACCTGTCCGGCCAGTCGCTCCGCCGCCTGTCCATGCGCCTGATCAGGCGATCCGTGCACCAGCAAAATATTCACAAAAAAGCCGCGGCCGTTTGGACGCCCGTCAGGGCGGGGCGCAAGCCCTGAGGGCCATCGGCCCGAATCACAAAAAGGCCACAGGCCGTTTGGACGCCCGTCAGGGCGGGGCGCAAGCCCTGAGGGCCATCGGCCCGA
>CAZVLQ010000041.1:2746-6512 GCA_964628185.1 uncultured Zetaproteobacteria bacterium
ATCACAATTCAACTCCCTGCTCGGCCCCGATCCCCTGATCAAAGGCATGCTTCACTTTCCGCATTTCCGTTACCGTATGTGCCACGTCAATCACCTCTGGCGGCGCATCGCGCCCGGTCAGAATGATATGCATCCATGCCGGCCGTTCCGCACGCAGAAAGGCGGCGATTTCCTCTCCGCTGATCCAGCCGTAGGAGGCGCTGTAATTAATTTCATC
The DNA here is from genome assembly GCA_964628185.1 of uncultured Zetaproteobacteria bacterium. GTDB lineage: Bacteria > Pseudomonadota > Zetaproteobacteria > Mariprofundales > Mariprofundaceae > CAZVLQ01. The sequence goes on from CAZVLQ010000041.1 coordinate 2,964, forward strand.
CAGCACGAGCAGATCAAAATCCTGTGAACGAATTTTCTCCTTGCACAATTCCCATATCTTGCGGCTGGTCCTGATATCCTGCTCCGGGTTTTTCGTATCCCAGGTAAAACCGTCGCCCAAGGCATGCCACTCAATGTTGTCAAACCGCGCCGCCGCCTTTTGTTCGCCGGTTTTCCATTTGCCCTTGATAAACTGGATCACGCATACCTTCATGCCCCAGCCCGCTGCCCGGAAGGCGACGCCGAAGGCGGCTGAGGATTTACCCTTGCCCTCGCCGGTATTGACCACAATCACCCCTTGCCGTTTATCGCGTGCTTTCATATCCGGCCCCCCAATATCAGCCTGAACCATTCATAAATACTGCCGCGCCCTTGCTTGTTCCTTTGTTTGCAACGAATCCCTCGTCGGTCATCCGTATGCATGGTTACGCACTCCTTCCTCGGAATCCGTTGCAAACAAAGTTCCTGCGCAATCATCACGGCGATTCATGAATAGTTCAGGTCAGGCAACAGGGACTCTGCATTGAGCGGTACGCCAAACACCGCCTGTAGACGTTCCTGCGTCAGCATCTCTGCCGCCGTCCCCGTTTTGATGTTTCTTTCACCGTCCAGCAGCACCACCTCATCCGCGATACTTACGGCCTGCTGGATATCATGCAATACCACTACAATCGCACGTCCGTGTTCTGCCTGTCGCCGCAACATCTTCAGGCACGTTATCTGATGGCGTAAATCCAGATGCGCGGTCGGTTCATCCAGCAGCCATACAGGGGTATCGCGTAATATCAATGCAGCCAGTTCCACCCGTTGTCTCTCACCACTTGAAAGCTCGCCCAGGGCGCGATTCAGCATGCCGTCCACCTCCATGAGTGCCGCGGCAGGTAAGAAAGGGGACAGTTTACTTTCTTCCTCAGTTTCACTGTGGAAAAAGTGAAACTGTCCCCTTTTTACCTTACCGTTCGCCAGCCGCAAGCGCTGTGCGACGCTCAAGCCGAACTCCGTTGGCGGCAAATCACCCTGCCAGGCAACCTCCCGTGCAATCTCCGCCCTTGCATATTCACCGAGTGGTCTGCCGTGCAAAATAATCTCGCCGCATACCGGAATCATCCCCATAAGCGCCAGTAGCAGGCTGGATTTTCCCGCACCGTTCGGTCCCATGATGACGGTGACTCGCCCCGCCGCAACAGTTTTGGAAAAGTCCGCGAACAGTGTGCGATCACCGCGCCGCAGGGTGACCTGCTTCAGTTCAAGGAGATTCATGATGCTCGCCGCAACAGCAAGTACAGGAAAATCGGCACGCCGATTATGGCGGTGAGTACGCCCACGGGCAGTTCGGCGGGTGCGATCACCGTGCGCGCCGCCGCATCGGCCAGGGCCAGCAGCAGGCCGCCGCCCAGCGCCGATGCAGGCAATACAAAGCGGTGCAGGCTGCCAAAGACCAGCCGCATCAGATGCGGCACCACCAGTCCGACAAAGCCGATCGTTCCCGCCGCCGCCACCGCAATCGCCGTCACCGCGCTGGCAAGCCAGAGCAGCCGCCGGCGTAATGATCGCACATCAACGCCCAGCGCTTCGGCATGGCGTTCACCCAGCAGCAGTGCATCCAGTGAACGGGACAGCAGCATGCCGCAGCCCAGTGCGGCAGCCCATGCCAGTATCAGCAGTGGCACGGGAATATCCGAATGTGATAAATCGCCCATCATCCACGCAAAGGCACGGCCCAGCCCGTGCTCCGGCAGCAGGGCCAGCAACAGGGCCAGCACCGCCGCCCAGAACGCGGCCAGCACCACGCCCGCCAGCAGTACGCGTGACGGCCCCAGATGTGAAAAGGCCATGACCACGGTAATTCCCGCCCATGCCCCGGCGAAGGCGCCAAGGGACATCATCCAGGCCGATTCCGGCACCAGCATCAGGCCCGTCACGGCCCCGACCGAGGCGCTACCCGCCACGCCCAGCACATAGGGCTCGGCCAGCGGGTTACCCAGCAATACCTGAAACCATGCCCCGGCCAGCGCCAGCAGGCCGCCGACAGCGAAGGCGATCAGTACCCTCGGCAGGCGCAACTGCCAGAGGATTTCGGCATCCTGACCCGTCGCGTGAAACGGGTTGATCCATGTGCTTCCCGTACCGAGCACAAACCAGAACAGGACACACAGGGTCACGATTCCAAGCCCCCACTTCAGGAAAAACGGGGACAGTTTCATTTTTTCCGATCTCCGGCTCCGCCAGGGAAGAAAGTAAACTGTCCCCGCTTTTCCGACTCCAGCTTCCGGTGCAGCGCCACCACCCCGTCCACAAGACGTGGCCCGGGTCGGCTGACCAGATCGGGATTGATGACGATAACCCGCGACCCCTTCAACCATTGATGCCAGAAAATGCGGCGGGCGCGGGCATCGCCGGAGCGGGACGGCACGATGATCACCGCCGGTTGCGCCCGGATGACCGATTCGATGCTGACGCGCATGGTTTCCATCCGCGTACTTGCAAACACATTGCGGCCTCCGGCCGCGTCGATGACCTCGGTGATAAAGCTTTTTCCGCCTTGCGTCATCAGGGGATCGCTCCAGACTTCAAAAAAGACCGGGATACGACGGGCATGTTGCGAGCGCACGGCCTGAAGCCGCCTTTCCAGCACCGCGGCGACACGTTTCGCCTGCCCGCCGTGTCCCGTCAACATTCCCAGTCGCCGCAAGTCGGCAAAGATATCGGAGAATTGATGCGGATGCGTGACGACAATCCGGAATCCACGGTTTTCCAGGGCCCGTAAACCTTCAAGGTGCCGGTCCGCCGTGACAATCAGGGTCGGTTTCAGACGCAAGGCCGGCTCCACAAATATCCGCCGGGCGTCGGCTATATGCGGAAGATGCCGGGCCGCCACGGGGTAATCACAGTAATCAGCCACGCCCACCACATCTTTACCCGCGCCGATGGCAAACAACATTTCGCATGCGGCCGGCGACAGGGCGAGAACACGTTCGGCGGCCACGGCCTGTGAGGCGAACAGGAGTAGCAGGCCGGCACATAGCAGCAGGCGTTTCACAAGCGCCTGAAATGCAGTCGGAAACGGTATTCGCCATAGTCCACGGGAAAGGGTTGCGCCCGGGCCACGGTCTTCAGCGCCGCCCGGTCCAGTACGGCGTACCCGGAACCCCTGAGCACCTTAAGCCGGCTTGCCAGTCCTCCCCCGGTCAGAAAGAAAGAAACATCCACCTCCCCCTCAATACCACGTCTGCGGGCGCTGGCAGGATAATATTTGAATGCCTCCAGGTGATTGCGCACGATTTTTCGCACCGCCTGCACACCGGCGCGCTGCTCTTGCCGGGATGAAGCCGGCCGGACTGTTTGCCGCGGTATCCGGTCCCGCAATAAGCGGGTATCCAAACTGCTTCGATTCGCCACTCTTGCTAAAACGGGAGCAGGTTCGACGGCCTTTTTGTGATTCGGGCCTCCGGCCCTCACCCTGCGGGCGACCTGAAGTTCGTCCAAACGGCCTGTGGCCTTTTTGTGATTCGGGCCTCCGGCCCTCACCCTGCGGGCGACCTGAAGTTCG
>CAZVLQ010000041.1:6612-9448 GCA_964628185.1 uncultured Zetaproteobacteria bacterium
TCCAAACGGCCTGCGGCCTTTTTGTCTGAAGTTGAATGTGTTACTTGCACCCCGTTCAGGTCCGGAAGCGGTTGTGGGGCGGGTGCGCCTGTTTGCATGCCTGTCCGTGCCGTGGCCATGGCAGGCAGACTGATCAGTTCCACGGTCACATCGTTGCGCGCTGCCTTGGTTGGCAGCTTGTCGGTATCTGACGACAGGGCAACAAGCAACAGACCGTGGACGGCAATGCTCGCCACCGCCCACGGCCAGATGCGATACGGGCTAAAAGCGATAGCTCGCACCGGCCCGGAACGTTGCCGTTGGCGCCGGAAAGAAATTATCACCGCTGGATGATGAAAAGACGCCATAACTACTGTAGTTCCGGCTGCCCAGATTTTCCACGCGTACAAACATTTCCACATCCTGCCAGCGATAATTGGCCGCTGCATCCATAATGAAGTAGCCGGGCAGGTGTGCGCGCTTGTTTGCCTGGTCGCTGATCAGAATCGAGCCGCCCACGTACGTCATGTGCAGGTTCGTGGACAGGCCTTCAAGCCAGTCCGCCGTCCAGTCCGCTCCGAAACGGTTGCGAGGCACGGCGGGAACAGCCTTGCCGTCAAAAGCACCGCCGCGAAACAGTGCCCGTGCATAGGTGTAGTTGGCGCCAAGTTGCAGAAAATCGTGCACACGCCAGTGACCGGAAATCATGATGACATCGTGCCGGGTTTCACTGGCATAATTTTCGTTGGCGAAAGTGTCAGGATTAAAGAAAATCTCGTGGGCCAGGTCGCCACGGCTGATATTGAGCTCCAGCCAGGCGGAACCGAGATTATAGCGCAGTCCCGCGCCGTAGTGCCTTCCCGTCTGCGGCAGCAGACCTGAATTCACCGTGCCTGAAAGGAAATCGAACTCCTCATCCAGCAGGGGAAAGCGCAGCGAACGTGAGGCGTTCAGCCGCAACCGAAGGCCATCGGTCAGCAGCAGTGAGCCACCGGCTTCCCAGGCCGCCTTCCGCTTGTTGTTGATTTGCAGGGTGGTTTTGGTGAACTCATCCTTCACACGCTCGCTGCGTCCACCACCGTTCACACTCCAGCGGCGCGCTGTGTCGCCCAGTTCCAGCGAACCGTAAAAACCGTCCTGCTTGCGCTTGATCGCGGTGCTGGAAAGTACGCTGTTATCCCGTTCCAGATCCCAGCCGGCCAGCATTTGCGCACGCAGACCGGACGTGTGCATCGTATAGGTCAACTTTGGCCGCAGACTGCGTGTGCGCAGGGTGCTGTTCACCGCAAAGCCGGAAAAATCAGATGATGTCTCACGCCTCCGGAAGCCGCCGTCAAGTTCCACTTCCAGGCCGGAACCGGAATCCCAGTCCAGACCACCATCGACAAAGCTGTCCGTAGTCTTGCTGAAATCACGGGGTGCTTTGGCCTGCTTGCGATTGCTTGCCACCCTGGCTGCTGTAAGGCTGCCTGGCAGACCCGCGCGATCCCGATGGTGATTACCACTGATATGCAGATTGATATTGGCGGGCAGATCGGCCTCGGCCCGTGCACCGCCGTCGAAACGCTCAAAAAGGTTGTTGTCCCGATAGCCGTCCGTCGTCAGTCCGGCGATGCTGGTTTCCACGCGTACCCTGCCGGAATCGGCGCCCAGCCTGCCATGTCCGGAAAATTCGCCGAAGCTGCCACCGGCAAGGCTGATGCTGCCGCCGGATTCGGGAATACGGGTAATGATATTGATGACGCCACCCACGGCGCCATTACCGTAGAGCACCGAGCTTGCACCATGCACAATCTCGATACGTTCGATCTGATCAAGTGGAATCTGCGTCCAGTCGGTGCCGGACAGATCGGGACTGTTGACGCGGCGGCCATCCACCAGCACCACGCTGTTGGCCGGTGCGGATTCACCGAAGCCACCCAGATCCACCTGGGATTTGGCCCCCACGCCCGTGGTGTCGCGTACGACGATATTCGCCTGGCCTTTCAAAATATCCACCACGTTTTCCGCATGTGATGCTTCAATGGTGCTGCGATCAATCACCGTGACCGGTTTTGACGATGTTGATGACGGCGACTCCACTCTGCTCGCCGTAACATTGATCCGGCCCAGGTTTTCCTGAGCCGGTGCAATACCGGCTGCTCCCAGCAATGCCGGAAGTATATAGATGGTTTTCAAGTTCAAGATTTTTCTCCTTCGCGCCCGCCGCGCATGGTATTTTTGAAGCGAACGCGTTGTGGAGAAATTGTATGACAGTGGCTGCGGAGTCTGGTCCGGTCTGCCACGTCCTCACCCCGGGACGACATTCGCATGAATGCTTACAGGCCGGTCTCCTGGCTTGCCGTCGTCCGCCTCCATCCATGCCTTCCCGGTTGCCCAGTGGCGTCTGGATGGATTTGTCGGGCCTACAGTAGCGGGGGCTGCGCCGGACTTGGTTAAACAAATAACCGCACCGGACTTCCCGTTTCACCCGCCGGAAATGAATATCCGGTCGGGCACCTGAAGCGGCCGGTAGCCTACGAATACCGTTCGAATTTGGCAAGCTGTATGAAGCGTATGCGGACGAGGCGGGCGCAATGGCGCACAAACAAACGGAACATTATCGGATTTGGCGCAAAGTCGTGACCGACTGGATGGATAAACCGCGCCGCGGTATTTCCTACAACGGCCTGATGCCCTGATCAGAAGGCAGGGGACGGAAAACGGAAAACGCGCATCCCGCATCTTTCCTCGCCATGCGCAGCAAAAAGGGCGGCCAAAAAGGCCGCCCTCTGAAGGGTCCGGAACGGACCTGATTTACATCATGCCGCCCATACCGCCCATGTCACCACCGCCCGCCGGCGCGGCGGGCTCTTCC
>CAZVLQ010000042.1:0-8088 GCA_964628185.1 uncultured Zetaproteobacteria bacterium
GAGTATGACGGGGTCAGGTCTTGTTTCGCGCATTTATTCTGTGTAAAAACTTCTCTTTATAGCGGTGATCCGGCACCGGGATAGGGACGCTGCCTTGGGCAGTTCGCCGTTGCATAACGACATGGCTGCCGCGCCGAATTCAATGCGTCAGGTAATCGGAGGGATTGAACTCGCGGCATTCAAGCTCACCCTGTCTGTCCTGCTCGGCCGGTTCCATGCCTTCAAGTTCTTCCTCGATTTCTTCACGAAACTTCTCAAACACCGGCCATGGCAACATGCCGTATTCGGGATGACCGGATTCATCCCGTACAATTTTCACTTTCATGCTCATTTGTATACATCTCCACCGAACCGGGCAAGCCTCAAGTCAGATATGAATTGCTCGGCCTTCGGCATCCAGTGTCGATTCGTGGATCATTTCCGACAGCGTCGGGTGGGGGAACATGTGATGAATCAGTTCCGTCTCCGTTGTTTCCAGCGTTCGGGCCAGCTGTAGCGTCACGATCAGCTCGGTGGCCTCGGCACCGACGATATGCGCACCCAGGAGTTCGCCCGTCTCGGCATGGAAGATCGTCTTGACCATGCCCTCGGTTTCACCCATGCCCATCGCCTTGCCGTTCGGGGCATAGGCCATACGGCCGATCTTGACCGGGATGCCCTCATCCTGGCACTGCTTCTCGGTCTTGCCGCAGGAACCGACCTGGGGCTGGCAGTAGGTGCAGCCCGGCACGTTGCCGTAATCCACCGGGTGCGGCTCCTGCCCCGCAATGGCTTCCACGCAGACAATTCCCTCGTGACTGGCCACATGCGCCAGCGCCGGCGCTCCGATCACGTCGCCGATGGCATACACGCCCGGATGATCGCTGCGGTAATAATCATCCACCGCAATCTGATTGTGCTCAACTTTCATCCGGGTGTGCTCGGCGCCAATGTCGTCGGTATTGCCCATCACCCCGACAGCCACCAGGCACACGTCACTTTCAATGCTCGTCTCCTTGTCCCCGGCCTTGTAGGTTACGACGGCCTTGCCCTTCACGTTTCCGGCTGAGGATACCATGGCCCCGGTGATGGTTTTGATGCCGTTCTTTTTGAAGCTTCGTTCAACGACCCTGGCGATTTCATCATCCTCCAGTGGCAGAACCTGCGGTGCGGCCTCGATAACCGTCACCTCCGAGCCCATGGCATTGTAGAAATAGGCGAATTCCATGCCGATGGCGCCGGAACCGATAACCGTCAGCTTCTTCGGCAGCTTTTCCGGCGCCAGCGCCTGCTTGTAGGTGATGACCACCTTGCCGTCCACTTCCATGCCGGGAAAGGCCCGCGCCCGGGCGCCCGTGGCGACAATCACATGCCTGGCGGTAACCTCGGTGGTCTTGCCGTCCTTTTCGACCAGCAGCCTGTTGCCGGCCGCAAAGCGCGCAAAGCCCTCGATATGGGTCACCTTGTTTTTCCTGAACAGGAAGCCGATGCCCTTGTTGAGCTTGCCGGCGATCTTGCGCGAGCGCGCCACGGCGGCGGCAAGGTCCGGTTTCGGCGTCGTCAGCCCCACCCCGAGTTCCCTGCCGTGATGTCTGATGATTTCGATGATTTCAGCGGTTCGAAGGAGCGCCTTGGTCGGAATACAGCCCCAGTTCAGGCAGATGCCGCCCAGATGCGTGGCTTCGATGCAGGCCGTTTTCAGGCCCAGCTGCGCAGCGCGGATAGCGGCGACATAGCCGCCGGGGCCGGCCCCGATAATGACGACATCATACTCACCATCGGTGTTGAATTCGCCGGCGGGTTTCAGGTTCAGCTCATGTGTTTCCTCATCCACGGAAGCGGTCGCGGCCTGCGCTGCAGCGAGTGCCTCGGCAACCTGCCCGGGGGTGGAAACCGCCGGCTCCACCGGTGCGCCCCCGGCGGCGGCCTGTGCTCCTGTGGCGCCCTCCGGCATATAATCCTCCGGTACCTCTTCATCCTCCTCGGCGATCACCGCAATCGGCGCACCCACCGGCACCACCGCACCCTCCGGCTGCAAAATCCTGTGCAGCACGCCTTCATCCACGACCTCGATTTCCATCGTGGCCTTGTCGGTCTCCACCTCGGCCAACACCTCGCCGCTGACAAGTTCGTCGCCTTCCCCTTTCAGCCAGCGCACGATTTTTCCTTCCGTCATGGTCGGCGATAACTGGGTCATAAATACGTCAATCGGCATCATTCACCTCAAAGCATTAACCACGAAGACACGAAGAAATACATACGGAATCCGTTCCTGAGACTTCGTGGTGAAAATTGTCAAATGAGCACGCTGGCAGGCGTTTCAAGGTGTTTTTTCAATGCCGCCAGAAATTCAGCGCCGATGGCGCCGTCCACAACACGATGATCACAGGAAAGCGTCAGCGTCATCACCTTCTTCACTGCCAGCCGGCCGTCTTCCACCACGGCCCTGTCCTCACTTGCGCCGACGGCCAGAATCGCGCCCTCTGGCGGGTTGACGATGGCGGCAAACTGCCGGATGCCGTACATGCCGAGATTCGAGATGGAAAACGTGCCGCCCGTGTATTCCTCGGGTTTAAGAACGCCCTCACGGGCGCGGGCCGCGAGTTCCCGGACCTCGTTTGATATCTCCACCACGCCCTTCTGCCCGGCGTGACGGATCACGGGCGTGATCAGGCCGCCCTCAATGGCGACGGCGACGGAAATATGCGCATGCCTGTGCCGGATCGTATGCGTATCGGTCCAGCTGGCATTGGCTGCCGGCACATCGGCAAGTGCCATGGCCGCGGCCTTGATGATGAAATCGTTGACGGACAGCCTGAAGGCGCCATCGGCTGCCTCGTTCAACTGGGCGCGAAGATCCATCAGGCGATCCATGCTCACGTCAATGGTGAGATAAAAATGCGGCACCTGCTGTTTGGATTCGGTGAGGCGGCGGGCAATGGCCTTGCGCATCATCGAGTTCTCAATACGCTCAAATTCATCCTCGTGATAAGGCAGCGGACCGGCCGGCAACGGGCGCACCGGCGGCGGGGCTGCGGTCCCCGGACCGAGACTGATGCCGCCCCTGGCGGCTTTTTCAATGTCCGCCTTCACGATACGTCCACCCGGGCCCGTGCCATGAATTGAGCCGAGGCTGACGCCCTTCTGTTTCGCCAGCCGCCGCGCCAGCGGGCTGGCCTTGATGCGGGAAAGCATGGGCTCACGGAAAGAGGGGACAGTTTCACTTTTTCGTTCCGAAGAAAGTAAACTGTCCCCTCTTTCCTCCATGCTTTCCGTTTTGGCAGGCGCTTCAACCTGCGCCGCGGCAGCCGCGCCTTCGGGAATATAATTGCCCGGCACGTCCTCGCCTTCTTCGGCAATGACGGCGATGGGCGCTCCGACCTGTACGACCGTACCTTCCGGGGCGATGATTTTGTGCAGCGTGCCTTCATCCACGACCTCGATTTCCATCGTGGCCTTGTCGGTCTCAACCTCGGCCAGCACCTCGCCGCTGACAAGGGCGTCGCCTTCCCCTTTCAGCCAGCGCACGATTTTTCCTTCCGTCATGGTCGGCGATAACTGGGTCATAAATACGTCAATCGGCATCATTCACCTCAAAGCATTAACCACGAAGTATTCCTTCGCGCCTTTGTGACTTCGTGGCTGAAACTTTTTCATCAGGCGCGATTGCAGACCGCGCGAGCAGCTTCAACAATCTCCGCAACAGCGGGCAGGGTTATGCGCTCCAGATTGGCGGCGTACGGTATCGGCGCTTCTTTCTGTGTTATCCGTAATACCGGCGCATCCAGGTCATCAAAACCTTTCTCCATGATGCGTGCCGAAATTTCGGCGCCAATTCCGGCGAAGCGCCAGCCTTCCTCGATCACCACGGCATGACCGGTTTTGGCTATTGATGCCAGAAACGTGGCTTCATCAAGCGGCTTGATGGTGCGCGGATCAATCACCTCGGCATCAATGCCCTGCTGTGCCAGTTCCCTGGCCGCCGCCAGCGCATGGCCTGTCATGCGCGAATGGGCGATCAGGGTAACATCGCGGCCCGGTCGTTTCACATCCGCCCGGCCCAGCGGAATGAGATATTTCTCATCCGGAACCTCGGCGATGTCGCCATAACTGAGTTCATTTTCAATGAAAATAACGGGATCATTATCGCGGATGGCGCTTTTGAGCAAGCCCTTGGCATCGGCGGGGTTTGACGGCATGACCACCTTCAAACCCGGCACATTGACCATCCAGCTTTCAAGGCTCTGGGAATGTTGCGCCGCCACCCGCGCCGCCGCACCGCCGGGACCGCGGAAAACCAGTGGCACGCTGTACATGCCGGCGGACATATAGTTCATTTTGGCGGCGGCGTTAACGATCTGATCCATGGCCAGAATGGCGAAGTTCCAGGTCATGAACTCGATAATCGGACGCAGACCGGCCATCGCCGCACCAACGCCCAGGCCGGCAAAACCCAGTTCGGTAATGGGCGTGTCTATGACCCGCTTGGGACCGAACCTGTCCAGCATGCCCTGGGAGACCTTGTACGCACCGTTGTATTCGGCGACTTCCTCGCCCATCAAAAATACGCGATCATCGCGTTCCATTTCCTCGCACATGGCCTGATTCAGCGCCTCACGACAGGTGATCTTGCTCATGTCAGGCCTATCCTACCTTGCCCGGATAGGGGTAGGCGCTATTAATCGGGTCGGCATAAACATCGCTCCACAATTCGGCGCTTTCCGGTTCCGGCTGTGCTTCGGCTGATTTTACAATAGCATTGACCTGTTTTTTGATGTCCTTGTCCTTCTGCTTGAAACCGTCTTCAGTGGCAAGCCCCGCTTCAACCATTTGCGCCTGCAGACGGGCGATCGGGTCGCGGCCTGTGCGCCATTCATCCACCTCCTCACGCGTGCGGTAGGTTGCCGGATCGGACATCGAATGGCCGCGATAACGGTAGGTGATTGCTTCCACGATGATCGGACCATCGCCCGAGCGGGCGTGCTCGACGGCCTCACCCATCTTGCGTTCGACCTCGAGCACATCCATGCCGTCAAGCTGCATGCCGGGGACCTTGAAACTGATGCCGCGTTTGAACAGATGTGTTTCAGCCGAGGCGCGATCCAGCGCCGTTCCCATGGCGTACTGATTGTTTTCAACCACGAATACGATGGGTAGTTTCCACAGCGAAGCCATATTAAAAGACTCATACACCGCGCCCTGGTTGATGGCGCCGTCACCCAGAAAACACAGGGTCACGCGCCCGTCATCCTGATACCAGGATGAAAAACCGAAGCCCAGCCCCACGGGCACCTGTTCAGCGACGATGCCGTTTCCGCCGGCAAAGTTGAGCCGCTTGTCAAACATGTGCATCGAGCCGCCCTTGCCCTTGACGATACCGCCGGAGCGGCCCAGCAACTCGGCCATAACGGCGACGGGGTCGGCGCCGCGCGCCAGCACATGCCCATGGTCGCGATATCCGGTCAGGAAATAGTCGGAGGGTTGCGCTGCATGGTTTGCGCCAACGCAGACAGCCTCCTGTCCGTTGCATAGATGGCAGAAGCCGCCGATTTTCTTCAGGCCGTAAAGCTGGCCCGCCTTTTCCTCAAAGCGGCGAATGAACAGCATCGAATCATGCATGGCGTGCAGGGTGTCGACGCCGTACTCGCGCCCTTCATGGCTTAACCTCTGTGCAGACTTGCCCGCGTTCTTCCGCCTGGCTGACATGGACTCTCCCCTGACAGGTTTTAACCTTTATGATTCATGCGGATTAAGAGTCCGCATCATGCCTGAGCCAGGTGTCAGCGGCAACTGCCTGAGCGGGTAATGCCGGAAGCAGCCGGTTAAAATGGATTCCACCATAAACAGAATTCCGAATCCTTCATGCAATATACGGGTTAATCCTGTCCAAACGCATGCCCGGTCCGTGTAATCATTGCGCAAGGCTGCCCCAGCTGTTTGAAAAAACGGGATTAAATACAATCCGGCAGGCTTGTCCGACGCCTGCCAGAAAGCACTTGACAAGCCGATCGCTCTTCCCATGATTGGCGCTCTCCGGACGAGAGTGCCAAATGGTGCGTCTTGTCAGGAGGGGGGTTGAATCGGGTTTGATCCATCCCCATAAAAAAACCACCAAAACCAAAACAAGGAGAAGAGTGATGGCAACAAAGGTCCGTCCTTTGCATGATCGCGTGATTGTGCGCCGCCTGGAAGAGGAAGAAAAATCCGCCGGCGGCATCATTATTCCCGATACGGCGAAAGAAAAGCCCATTCAGGGCGAAGTTATCGCCGCGGGCAAGGGCAAGATACTGGAAAATGGCGATGTGCGCCCTCTTGATGTGAAGAAAGGCGACCGCGTTATCTTTTCCAAGTACGCCGGAACCGAAATCAAGCTTGATGGCGTTGAATATCTGATGATGCGCGAGGATGACATCCTCGGCGTTGTCGAATCCTGAAAACCAGCTTAGAAGCATAGACAAGGAGAATAATCAAATGGCTGCCAAGGAAATTCATTTTAGCGAAAGCGCGCGCACCCGGATGATGCGGGGTGTCGATACATTGGCGAACGCCGTCAAGGTGACGCTCGGCCCCAAGGGGCGCAATGTGGTGCTTGAAAAATCATGGGGCGCCCCCACGATTACCAAGGACGGCGTCACCGTCGCCAAGGAAATCGAGCTTGACAACAAATTTGAAAATATGGGCGCCCAGCTGGTGAAGGAGGTTGCTTCCAAGACCTCCGACGTCGCCGGTGATGGTACGACTACGGCCACGGTGCTGGCGCAGGCGATCGCCCGTGAAGGCGTCAAGGCTGTGGTTTCGGGCATGAACCCGATGGATCTCAAGCGCGGCGTCGACAAGGCCGTGGATGCCATGGTTGATGAACTTGAGAAGCTCTCCAATGAGGTGAAGGACAAGGAAGAGATTGCTCAGGTCGGCACCATTTCAGCCAACGGCGATGAAGATGTCGGCAAGATTATCGCCGAGGCCATGGACAAGGTCGGCAAGGAGGGCGTGATCACGGTGGAAGAGGCCAAGGGTCTCGAGACCGAACTGGAGGTCGTGGAAGGCATGCAGTTTGATCGCGGCTACCTTTCTCCCTATTTCGTCACCGATGCGGATCGCATGGAAGCCGAGATCGAGGATCCTTATATCCTGCTGCACGAGAAAAAGGTCTCGAACATGCGTGATTTGCTGCCGGTGCTGGAGAACGTAGCCCGTTCCGGCAAGCCCCTGGTGATTATCGCCGAGGACATCGAAGGCGAGGCCCTGGCCACGCTGGTGGTGAACAAGGTAAGGGGCGTGGTCAAGGTGGCCGCCGTCAAGGCGCCGGGCTTTGGTGATCGCCGCAAGGCCATGCTGGAAGATATGGCCATCCTGACCGGTGGCAAGGTTATCTCGGAAGATCTGGGCCTGAAGCTGGAAAACGTGGGCCTGGAAGATCTGGGCCGGGCCGGCAGGGTAAAAATCACCAAGGACACCACGACCATTGTCAGCGGTTCTGGCGCCAAGGCGGATATCGAGGCGCGGATTAGTCAGATTCGCAGGCAAATCGAGGATACCACGTCCGATTATGACAGGGAGAAGTTGCAGGAGCGCCTGGCCAAGCTGGCCGGCGGCGTGGCCGTTATCAAGGTTGGCGCGGCCACGGAAGTCGCCATGAAAGAGAAAAAGGACCGTGTGGACGACGCCCTGCACGCCACTCGGGCGGCGGTGGAAGAAGGTATTGTGCCCGGAGGCGGCGTAGCCCTGCTGCGCGCCCGCAAGGCCCTGGATAATCTCGGTGGTGAAAATCACGACCAGGATGTGGGCATCAGCATCGTCCGGCGCGCCATCGAGGAGCCGTTGCGTCAGATCGTGGCCAATGCTGGCGGTGAGCCGTCCGTCATCGTCAACGATGTCGTGTCGAATTCCGCAGCCGGTTACGGCTACAATGCCGCCACGAATGACTACGGCGACCTGTTGAAGATGGGCGTAATTGATCCGACGAAGGTAACGCGGTCTGCGTTGCAGAACGCGGCGTCAATCGCCGGCCTGCTCATTACCACCGAGGCCATGGTGGCCGAACTTCCGAAGAAGGAAGAGCCCGCCGCGCCGGCGGGCGGTGGTGACATGGGCGGTATGGGCGGCATG
>CAZVLQ010000043.1:0-7617 GCA_964628185.1 uncultured Zetaproteobacteria bacterium
CCTCAGTCCTCAGTCCTCAGTCCTCAGTCCTCAGTCCTCTGCCCCCTGCCCTCTGCCCCCTGACAAGCACCCGGTACACAACGGCATAGCGATCGCCATACACCTTTTCAAGGCGGCGGCTGCGTCCGGCCATCCGGATAAATCCCTTATGGCGGGTATCGGTGAACACATAGCCGGCGCCAAATGTTTTCAGCAGAATATCCCCCGGCTGTGTGATCCGCCCCTTGCTGATCTTTCGCCACAGCCCGTAAAGACCGGCGTCCTTCAAGCGCATATAATCAGGATCCAGGCCAACGATGTAGATATTGTGACGATCATGGAAAAACAGCCTCGGAAAATCATCCCAGTCGGTATTAAACACCCGGGCGCCATCCGGTGTATGCGAGACAAGCCAGCGTGCGGCCCCGCGATAGGCATCCACCGGTTCGCGATGCGCCATCGTGACATAAGCCCGGTTCAGGGTCTGAAAGCCGGCGACGGCCAGAACGGACAACGCTGCAATCGCCAGGGGCCAGCGCCGCCGGAATCCGGTTCCAGCCACGTGCCGCAGCCATGCACGCATGGAAAATGCGAAGAAAAGAATGGCCGCCGGCGGGAAAAATTCAATAAAACGGCGTGACTTGAGCAGCATAAGCAACCACATCGTGGCGCTCAGAAACCAGAACAGGCGGGCCGGATCATGCCGCCAGTCCTCCCGGTTGGTCAGCAACAGGCCGCCCGTCCAGGCGGCAAGTGGCAGATAAATCGTCTTGAGCAGATGCAGGGTGTCGTAGGGATACCATTCGTTGCCCACCTGCGTCCTGAACCCCGCCGACAGGATCTTCATGCGCACCGCATCCCACAGAAAATAGACGTTATCGGGAAAGTAAGGGTTGATAACGAGACCGGCGGCAATACCGATACCAACCGCAATCAGCGGTCTGAAGTCCCACCTTCGCTCTTCGGCGTAATAAGCCGCCATGCCAAACAGGGCCAGTGGTATCAGGATGGGAAAAACCTTGTAGGTCCAGGTAAACAGGAATGCGACCAGCGCAAGTGCGCGAAAATTTCGCCGCATCAGACAGTGAAAGGTGAGCAGCATGTAGGCCAGCGCGAATACCGGCGGCCGAGGCATGCTCATGCGATACAGAAAAGTGGAGGAGGATGCGATCAGGATGAGCAGCCACAGCAGGGGCCGGGGAATATCGTACCGCCTGAGTATATAGACGAACAGCGTGCATGCCAGGGCGGCGAATATTGCCGCGGACAGCTTGGCGGCATGTGCCAGCGTCAGAAATGCCGTGAACGGACTTTGCAGAAGATGAAACAGCATATGCATATCCACGTAGTGCGCCGCATCCAGCAGTGTAAATTCAAGATAGGGGAAATGGACGCGCAGCCCCTCATCCCGGATCAGTGCACCCATGGCGATATGATAATAACCGTCGTTTCCGGCCAGCCCCGGGCTGATGTATTGCAGAAGGCCGAACACGGTCATGGCCGTAACAAATGCGGCGGTCAGTTCCCCCGGCCGGAAAAAACGCAGAAGATGCATACCGCTTGCGGATGTCATCGATGAATCGGGAGGCCCGGACGCGGGCTGATTACAGCCGGCTCTTACTGGCCGGCCGGGTTGTCCGTCGCATCCGTATCCAGCCCGAAAGCCGTATGCAGGGCGCGCACCGCCAGTTCCACGTATTTTTCATCAATCACCACGGTGATCTTGATTTCACTGGTGGTAATCATCTGGATATTGATACCCTCTTTCGCCAGCGTCTGGAACATCTGCCTCGCCACGCCTGAATGCGAACGCATGCCCACGCCGATAACGGATACCTTGGCCACGCTGTCATCACCCTTTACCTCCCGTGCCTGCATCCGCTGACAAACTTCCCCGAGAATCTCCATGGCGGCCGGATAATCGCCTCTCGGCACGGTAAAGGTGATGTCGGTGGCGCCTTCCTCACTGACGTTCTGCACGATGACATCCACATTAATGCCGGCTACGGCGATCGGGCCAAAAATTTCGCTGGCGATGCCCGGATGATCGGGAATGCCCCTGATCGTGATCTTGGCCTCATCACGGTTGTAGGCGACCCCGGTAATGGTTGCGCGTTCCATGCTTTGATCCTCGCTTGTGACAAGAGTGCCCGGCACATCCCTGAAACTGGAGCGTAGATGGATGGGCATGCCGTTGCGCATCGCCAGTTCCACACTGCGATTCTGCAACACCTTCGTACCCATGGACGCCATCTCCAGCATTTCTTCATAGCTGATACGGTTAATCTTGCGAGCGGCCGGCGCAAGGCGTGGATCGGTGGTGTAGACCCCCTCCACGTCGGTATAGATATCGCAGGCGTCGGCTTTAAGCGCAATGGCCAGTGCTACGGCCGACGTATCCGAACCGCCCCGGCCCAGCGTCGTAATATCACCCTGTTCATCCACGCCCTGAAAACCGGCCAGCACCGGCACTTCCCCGCGCTGCAAATGCTTCAGCAGTTTTCGGCATTCGATACCCTGAATGCGCGCACGTGAATGGCTGCTGTCGGTGCGCAATCCCGCCTGCATGCCGGTATAGGAATAGGCGGCAATACCCCGGGTTTGTAATTCGATGGCCAGCAGTGCGGCGCTGACCTGCTCACCCGTGGATACCAGCGCATCGAGTTCGCGCGGCGCGGGCTTGCCGCTCAACTCCAGGGCAATGCCGATCAGGCGGTTCGTTTCACCGCTCATGGCCGAAACAACCACCGCCGTCTCGTTCCCGTCGCGGACGGAGCACTCCACCAGGCCGGCGGTTTTCCGAATGCGGTCCAGGCTGCCCACCGACGTGCCGCCGAATTTCTGCACGATGCGCAAGACGCGCTATTCCCTTGGCCGAACCGTGGCGATCGCCACCTTGCCCATGCCCAGTTGTCTGAATACATCAAGCACCCGCACCACGCGACCATGCCGGCTGTTGGCATCCGCCCTGAGCACCGCCCGCATACTGACATTGCCCCGGGTCACATTGAGAATACGCCTGCGCAGATCCTGATCGGCTACGGGCTCGTCCTGCACGAAGAACTGGCCTTTGGCGTTGATGCTGACCACAACCTCCTTGACATCGCTTACCTGAGCCTGCGACTTGCTCTCGGGCAACTCCAGCTTGAGACTGCTCGCCACCTTGAAGCTGGTGGAAACCATGAAGAAAATCAGCATCAGAAAAACAATGTCCACCAGTGGCGTAATATCCACTGTGTAGTCCGGGCGCTTTCGTTCCCGCAAACGCATTAGTGCCGCCCTTTATACACAAGTCGCGCCACAGCGAGTCGCCCGGCGGGAACCCTTGCACACGGACCATACCGGCGTTGCGGTGCTTGCCAATGGAACAACCATTGCCTGCACCCCGCGCCTTGGTCTGGCCCGTGTGCAAGGGTTCTGTGGCATGACCTGTGTATAAAGGGCGGCACTAGCGCTCACCCTTCAGTAATTCAACAAAACGCAGGGCATGTTGCTCGATCTCGATCACAAAACGATCCACGCGGGCCTCGAACAGCCGGTAGGCGACCAGGGAGGGAATGGCTACGGAAAGCCCTGCCGCCGTTGTGTTCAGCGCCTTGGAAATACCGCCGGCCAGCACATCGGCCTTGCCGACGCCTTCCACGGAAATCACCTGAAACACCTCAATCATGCCGATCACGGTACCCAGCAATCCAAGCAGAGGTGAAATGGCGGCAATCAATCCCAGCGCACCGATAAAGCGTTCCAGGTGCGCCACCTCCTGACGGCCGATCTCCTCCAGCGCTTCCTTGAGCACCGGCCTGGAAATACCCCTGTTTTCCAGCGCCACCCAGAGAATCCTGCCCATGGCGGTATGGCTGTCTCGGCAAATACGTATGGCCTGCTTGACGTCGCCTCCGCGGATGGCCGTCTCCACGGCGTTGATATCCTTTTTCGGAATCACAACCGAACGCCTCAAACTCCAGCTGCGTTCAAAAATAATGGTCAGAGCCAGAACGGAACAGGCGAGAAGGATAAACATCGTCGTTCCGCCCTGAACCAGAAAATCGTACACGCTCACCTCCAGTCGTCAGCCCGCAACCCGCGGGTCAACGCAGGTTATCCGCACGCTGCCGCCACTGCAATGCGTGTTCGCGTTTTTCCGAGCGGATGAAAGCAGCATAATGCGTGTGCGCTTCGGGCAACGTTCCCACCCATTCCGTTATCGTCGCGGCATGCGCCGTGTTCCATACATCCGCACCCAGCTCTCGATAGCGCCGTACGATTTCCGCCCTGGGGAAACCATAGCGATTGGCATAGCCGGTTTGCGCAATCACCACCCCCGGCCGCAGGGCGCGAACAAACGCCGGCGTACTCGAAGTTCTGCTGCCGTGATGGGGCATCAACATGAGCCCGTGCGGACCAAGTCCGGCGGCCAGCAATTTCTTTTCAGCTTCCGCCTCGATATCGCCGGGAAGCAGCAATCTGTTTCTATGTGGAAAGCGCAATGAAAGCACCAGTGATGCATTGTTGGTATTGGAGGGGGCATAGCCCGCCGGCGGCCACAGCACCCGGCATGCAATTCCGCCCATCATCATTGTATCGCCCCGTTTCAGCCAGCGCACGGCGCCGTTTCGCGAGCGCACGCTTCGAATCAGGCGTTGAATACCCGGGTGTGCATGGATGGCGGGAATATCGGCCAGCCACAATTCGCGCACATGGTTCACCTGCTGTACAAGCCGCAGGGCGCCGCCCATATGATCGGACTGGGCGTGGGTAACCGCCAGTACGTCCACGTGCGTCAGCCCCAGCGTACGCAGCCCGGCAGCCACGATGGAGCCGCCGTTAAACCGGCTGCCCGGCCGGCCGGGCGCATCCACCTGCATGACGCCGCCATCCGGCGTGATGAGGCTGGCCGCCGCACCCTGCCCCACATCCCAGGCGATGAACCGGACCGCCCCCGGAGGCCGCTCGCGCACAGCCGCCGCTGAATATACGATCAGGACAACGGCGGCCGTCAGGGTGGCGCCGACCCGGCGATTCCGCCACAGCAATGCGAGAGCCAGCGTCACCCCGGCAACATAAAACAGCGTGTTCCACCACGGAATGGATGGCAACCACAGACGGGCCTCCGGCAACTGTTCCATCCACAGCAGCAGGTGATTTCCCGCCTCAACGCCGTATCCCGCAAGCGTGAACAGCACGGTTGCGGGTACGGAAAGGCCCAGACATGCAAGGGCTGAAGCAGCCAGCGCCAGCGGCAACACGCCCATGCTGTACAACGGCACCATCAGCATGTTCGCGGGCAGACTGTACACGGGCAGCAGGCCGAAAATTCCGGCGATCAGCGGCAAGGTCGCCAGACCGGCCAGCAGCGTCACCGCAAGCATGGACATCATCCAGCCCGGAAAATTCGGTCCTGCGCCCGGGCGCCGCCGGCCGGCCCATATGAGAATGGCCGCCGTGGCACAAAAGGACAGCCACAATGATACCGATTCCACTGCCTGAGCATCCCACAGAAGAATCAGCATCAATGCCGCCAGCAGGGTGTTCAGCGCCGCGGTTCCGACCATAAACCACCATGCGAGCACGGCCGCCGCCAGCATCATCGCCGCACGTTCGGCGGGCAGGGGCCAGCCGGCAAGCGAGGCATAGGCCACCGCCAGCACTGCACCGGCGGTCAGGGCAATACCACGGACGGGCAGGGCGACCATCCAGGCCTCCCGCCGCGTCAGCAGCCACCAGCACAGGCCAAAACCGATGGCCCCCGTCATGCCGACATGCAGACCGGAAATCGCCAGCAGATGCGCCGTTCCCGTGGCGGCAAAGGCATCATGCACATTGATCGGGATATGGCTGCGGTCGGCCAGCAAAAGTGCATCAAGTACGCCACGTTGCGATACCGGCAGGGGGGCAAGAGCATGCCGGATACGGCCGCGCAGGCGTTCGACCATGGACGGGTGCGATGCGAGAATGCGTACCCTGCCGCGGGCGCTTCCGATCAGCGCGATATGGCGATCAAAGCAGTAGGCGGCAAAATCAAAACCACCTGGATTATTATGATTACGCGGCGTATGCCAGTGCACCCGGGCTCGAACGCTATCGCCGGGCCCGGGCCGCCCGGCCGTCCTCCCGTACATGTACAGCCAGGCCCGTCCATTCAGCCCGCGGCCATCTTCCCGCCTGACGTGCTCCAGGGTCAGGCGGACATAGGTTGGTGTATAGCGCGCCCCCACCACGTCGGCACTGACGGTCCGCACGCCGG
Organism: uncultured Zetaproteobacteria bacterium; assembly: GCA_964628185.1. GTDB lineage: Bacteria > Pseudomonadota > Zetaproteobacteria > Mariprofundales > Mariprofundaceae > CAZVLQ01. The sequence continues at coordinate 6,224 of CAZVLQ010000043.1, forward strand.
TCATCCATGTGGCGTCAACCGCGACAGAACGCGCATCCCACATCAGGCTGACCGCACCCCATACAATACCCGCAAGCAGCGCCAGTGCGAATATGCGGTATCGGTGCCGGCAGGCCAGCGCAGCCATGGCTGCCAGAAGCCAGGCCAGCACACTCCACGAAAACATATCCGTACGGGCCGCCGCAATGCCTGCCACCCATCCCAGTGCAGGCGCAAACAGCGGTACACGGGACAACATTTTATTCGGGGTATACCACCCGGCCACGAATCAGCTGATCCCCGCCAAGCGCGTATCGTGTGATATCCGCAAGCCTCGGTGCATCGGAAATACGTCCTGCACCCGCGCCATGCCACAGCCCGACGGCCTTTTCACCGCCAATCAGCATGGGCGCCTGATAAAGCACCATCTCATCCGTCAGCCGCGCCTCAAGGAAAGCGGCATGCATCCTCCCTCCCCCTTCAAGCAGGGCCGGCCAGCACCCGTCCCGGGCCAGGTGACTGAGCACATCTAGCAGGCTGTCCACACGCACCACATCCACGCCTGCATCGCGCCAGTCCCGCGCATGGTCGTTTTCGCTCCGCACATAAAGCCGTGACGGCGCCGAAGCATCTACAAAATGATAATCGGGACGAAAGGCGGGCGCGTCATGGCATATCGCGCAGCGCAGGGGCGGTGCACCGGCCAGCGGCGCATGTCGTACGGTCAGCGATGGGTTGTCGGCTTTTAATGTGCCTGCGCCGACAAGAACGGCGCGATGCCCGGCGCGCAGCTGATGCGCGTGCCGGCGCGATTCCGTATTGCTGATCCAGCGCGAATCTCCCAGCCGGGTAGCCAGCTTCCCGTCCAGCGAAATCGCGGCCTTGGCCGTCACATAGGCCCTGCCCAGACGGTGAAAGCACAGAAAAGGCCCGTTGATGGCATCGGCCCGGCCGGCCAGCACATCCGCGCTAACGGTAATGCCGTGCGAAGCCAGCAAGTCGCCGCCGCCTGCCATTTTCGGATTCGGATCGGAGGAGGCATAGACAACCCGGCGGATGCCGGCGCGCAGAACGGCATCGGTACAGGGTGGCGTCCGCCCCTCGGCCGTGCAGGGCTCAAGCGTGACATACAGCGTCGCGCCACGGGCGCCTGCACCCGCCTGTGCCAGTGCCACGATCTCGGCATGGGGCTTCCCCGGTCCTTGGTGCCACCCTTCTCCCAGCACACGTCCGTCGGCGACAACAACCGCGCCCACGACCGGATTCGGATGGGTTTTCCCCACCCCTTTCTTCGCCAGTTCCAGGGCATGAGCCATGAACCGTTCATCAACGCTATGATTTTGGTCTACCGCCATGCGGGCTAGCCCGTATATTGCATGAAGGATTCGGAATTCAGGCTTGAGCAGGCCTGGCAG
>CAZVLQ010000044.1:0-6780 GCA_964628185.1 uncultured Zetaproteobacteria bacterium
GATTTCAGCCATGGCCACGAACAGGATTGTATTCGCCACCAGCGCCAGCAAATGGATGTCTTCACGGCTGCGGAAGTGGCGCTCCCGTTCGGCTACCGTAACCTTGATTTTTGCCAGTGCGGAATGAATCAGCCGCCTGGAAGGGAGTTCACGGGCGGATTCCCGCTGCAGGTCGTCTTCTTCCCGGCTTAAGCGATGCGCACCGTAAACGCTTGCCTTGGTCATCCAGTGATTGACGGTCACCGTGGCGAATATGCAGGCCAGAATACCGGACAGGTGAAGATGCGTGTGGGCGCCAAACAGATTCAGCAGGGCGTGAAAATGCTCGGCCAGCGCAAAGGCGCCATAGCCGGTGAGGATCAGCACCATCATTTCGGCGATCCGGTTTTCAGTTGTTTTTAACACCAGCAGACCAAGATAGCCGATACATGTGCCCAGCAGGGAGGAACCAAGCACCACGATCAGGCTGATTTCCGTAATATAAGCTGTTGTTATCCGGCCGCCTTCAATGGCGTAAATACCGACAAACACGAATACAATCAGAGCCGTTGCGTCGTTGAACAGGCTTTCACCCTCGGCAAGTATCTTGAGCTTTTGCGGCAGTTCAAATCTGGAAAAGATGCTGATCACGCTGACCGGATCGGTGGCCAGCACCATGGCGAAAAGCACGATGGTTGCCGCAACACTCAGGTGATACTGGGCGAACAGCCAGTTTCCCAGAAAGATGGCCACAGCAACGGACAGACCGACGGTGACGACGGCCAGGTAGAACAGGCTTAATGCATGCGCCTTCAGTTCCTCCAGTTTCAGTTCCAGTGAATCCGAAATCAGCAGAATGGGCAGCAGTACCAGCACCAGGGCGGCAAAATGCCGGGTGTCCTGCGTTACGCCGAGGTCGGGGGCAAGCAGATGCAGGCCAAAGGAAAGCGCAATGAGCGACAGGGGCGACGGAATGCCGAGCTTGTCCTCAATTTGCAGGGCAAGATACAGAATGGCGGCGATAGCCAGTACGGTTTCAATCATCCGGTTTCTCCTTGCCGGCCGGGTCAGGCGGTCAGCACCACGGTGGTCAGGAACATGCCGTACAACAGGGCATTGCCGCACAGACCAAGTGGCGACAGGCGTCCGCTGCGCAGCAGAAAGCCCAGCCAGAAGATGCCGGCGAAGGCCAGGGCGACCGACAGTCCGGCGTGCCAGTCGTCAAACCACCAGGGCATCAGGAGCATGCCGATAGCCGGAATTATGGTGCCCTGAAAAACCATGGCGCCGGTGATGTTGCCGAATGCCAGCGTATCCCTGCCGCGACGCACCCAGATGACTGAATTCACCTTTTCCGGCAACTCCGTTGCCACCGGCACGATCAACAGGGAAACCACCAGGGCGGAAATGCCCAGCAGCTGACTTAAATGTTCCGCACCATGGACAAAAAGCCGGGCGCCGGCCACCAGCACGATAAGACCCGTCAGCAACTGAATGGCGGCGGCCCAGTAATTTTTGGGAAGCACCTTGCCAAGGTACAGGGGGTGGTCGGATTCCGTGGCATGGCCGTTTTCCACCAGCGTGCTGCTGGCCCGGATCGTTGTCAGCAGGTAAAGCAGATAAATCAGGATCAGCGCGAAGGCGATGAACAGGTGCGCATTCGGCCATATGCCGTTCAGTAGCAGCGCCAGCACGACAAGTGAAAAGCCGCATGAAAAGGCGAAGATGTCCCGGCGCAGGCCGGAGGGCTCGGGAGACAGCGTATTGTTCCACCCGCGTTTATGGGCAGCGAATATGCCCATGATACCGAGGCTCATCGTGGACAGCATGAACGGCGCACCCAGAATGGCGCCCATGCCGACGGCCTCATTGATATTCTGTGCCGCACCACCGGCCAGGATGGCCACGACCGGTACGATGGTTTCAGGCAACGCCGTGCCAACAGCCGCAAAAATGGAGCCGGTCACCCCCTCGGACACGCCCATACGTTCACCGAGGAATTCCAGTGCGTTGGTGAAAACCTGTGCCGCCACAAACACCAGAACCAGGGCAAGCGCAAGGATTGCGAGCGATGTACTCATCACCGTTCCTTCAATCGCTGCATGGCGCTGGCCTTCACTTCAACCCCGTGTGCGTGTCCGGCCATGCAAAACCGGTGTTGAGTCGTTTCTTCGCATCTGCCATGTGCTTTCATTCACCCCCTGGAGGATCGTCGGCATGCCTTTCCAGGCCCCGCCGGCTGCCGGACAATAGCCGCCGGTGAGTCAAAAGCAACACCATGCGAACGTTACTGACAACAACATAAATAAACTTGCACGCAGTGAGCCGACGGACGCCTGAAGACGTTGCATGGCTGGCGGCCATGATGATATTTGCCTATATTGCGGCGGTGGCGTATTTCATGCACCCGCCGCTTTTTTTAACGCAGGAGGAAAAAGATGGCACTGGTCGCTTCAATCCATGTAGACCCTGGCTGGACACTGCCCGATCTTGTATTGAAGGATGTGGACGGCAACGATACGCGCCTGCGCGAACAGATGGGGGAAAACGGCCTGCTTGTTGTATTTACCTGTAATCACTGCCCCTACGCGCTGGCCGTATGGCCGCGCCTGATCCGCCATGCCGGGGCATTCCATCAAAAAGGCGTGAACACGGTGGCGGTTAATCCGAATATTCATCCGGATTATCCAGAGGATTCCCCGGCTGCGATGAAAGAAAAGATTGCGGAGTGGGGCATTGATTTTCCCTATCTGGCGGACGATACGCAGGCGGCGGCGCGCACCTTTGATGCGCAATGCACGCCCGACCTGTATCTGTTCGACCGGCATGGCCGGCTCTACTATCACGGCCGCATCGACGATTACTGGAAGGATGAGACAAAGGTGACGCAGCAGGAACTGGCGCCGGCAGTGGATGCCATGCTGGCGGGAAGGCCCTCGCCCCAGCCGCAATACCCGACGATCGGCTGCTCAATCAAGTGGAAAGAGTCGGTCTGACGCTGGCAGGCGTGGTGCTGGCAGGATTCCTGTACGCAGCACCGGCTTTTGCCACGGATCATCCGTTCAAAGGTTTTGACAACAATCGTGACGGAAAAATCACGATGGATGAAATTATGAAACATATTCGTCCCAAGATTCAGAGCGGTTTTGATGCGCTGGACCGCAACAAGGACGGCGTGCTGTTCAGCCGGGATTTTGATGATGTACGCGAAGGCATGAAAAAGCTTCAGGACTGGCTGGATGAACTGCTCCGGCAATTTTTGCCATCCGGGGAAAAGGACAAAGAAGAACTGCGGGTCTGATCACGGCTGTGACATGGCCTGCGTATTTCAGGCTCCTGGAGATAACATGAAGAAAAAAACGTTACTATCATGGAGTAGCGGGAAGGATAGTGCATGGGCACTTCATGTCCTGCGCCAACAGCCAGATATGGAAGTTTCCGGTCTGTTCTGTACGGTCAATCAGAAATTTGAACGTGTTGCAATGCACGCGGTCAGGACCGGACTGATACATCAACAAGCAGAAAGTATAGGTTTTCCTGTTGAACTTATCCAAATTCCATATCCATGTAGTGACTCCGAATATGAAGCCATAATGAAGGAATTTACCCAAATACCTTCCCCCGGAATTCTCAGGAAAAGAATATGGAGAATTATTTCTGGAAGAGCTTCCGTCCTGTATAGATCCGTGTGGTGAAAATGGTGAGTTTCACAGTTTTGCCTATGATGGCCCAATGTTCAAAAAGGCAATAAACATCCGAACAGGTGAAACTGTATCTCGTGATGGCTTTGTATTTACAGATTTATTGCCAGAGCAGTACCAAACAAATCAAATTCAGCCGATCTCCTGCGTCAGCAGCTGATTTGCAATGCTATACTTCTATTCAGTTTTTGACTGGGGCCGGTCATTCGAGTGTGTGACAATCTGCCGGCAATCACAGCCGGTGCGCGTCGTACCAGCTTGCACCGGCACCGATATCCACGGTCAGGGGTACATTGAGCGTCATGGCCGATTCCATTTCCTCGCGCATGATGGCGGATGCTTCTTTTACCTGCGCAGCCGGGCATTCGACGACCAGTTCGTCGTGCACCTGCAGGATCATCTTCGCGGACGGCAGTTTCCCGCCGAGCCTCGCATGCAGACGGATCATGGCGATCTTGATGATATCCGCCGCCGAGCCCTGCAGCGGTGCGTTGATGGCGGTTCTTTCCGCATAGCTTCGCCGCAGGCCGTTTCCGGCGTTGATCTCCGGGACGTAAACGCGATGTCCGAGCAGGGTTTCCACGTAGCCCTGCCGGCGCGCCGATTCCAGCGTGGCATCCATGAATCCGCGCACCCCGGGGTGGCGGATGAAATAGGCGTCAATAAAGGCCTGCGCCTCGGTCCGTTCAATCCCCAGCTGTCTGGCCAGGCCAAAGGCGCTCATGCCGTACAGGATGCCGAAATTGATGATCTTGGCACGCCGGCGCATATCGCCGGTGACATCCGCCAGGGCCACCTGATTCACGGCCGCCGCCGTGGCGGCATGGATATCCTCACCGTCCGCGAAGGCGGCTGCCAGCACTTCATCGCCCGAAAAATGGGCCATCAGGCGCAGTTCGATCTGAGAATAGTCGGCCGAGATCAGCATATTACCCGGCTCAGCCGTAAATGCCTTGCGAATTTCCCTGCCCTCCTCGCTGCGGATCGGAATGTTCTGCAAATTCGGATCGGAAGAGGAAAGCCGGCCCGTGGTGGTGATGGCCTGGTTGTAGGAGGTATGCACGCGGCCCGTTTCGGGATGAACGAGCTTTTGCAGCGCATCGGTATAGGTGGATTTCAGCTTGGCCAGTTGTCGTGCTTCCAGAATCAGGCGTGGCACCTCATGTTTTGCAGCCAGTTCTTCCAGCACTTCCTGGCCGGTCGACCACTGGCCGGATTTGGTCTTCTTGCCCCCCGGCAGGCCGAGCCTGCCGAACAGCACCTCACCAAGCTGTTTCGGCGAGTGGATATTGAATGCACCGCCGGCCGCATCGTGGATTTGTTTTTCCAGCACCGCCATACGGGCGCCGAAGCGGCCGGACAGCCGGGAAAGCATCCGTGCGTCAATATGCGCGCCGGCCCATTCCATATCCGCCAGCACGAACGAAAGTGGCAGTTCGATTTCATCATGCCGGGCCAGCCGCGCCTCGGCCGCCAGGCGGTCTTTCAGCAGCAGACTCAGACGCAGGGCGATTTCGGCATCCTCGGCGGCATAAGGCAGGGCCTTCTCGATCGGGACATGGGCAAAGCTGATCCGGCGGGCGCCTTTGCCGGCGACTTCCTTGTACGGGATGCAGTGGTGGCCGAGGTAATCTTCGGCTACCGCATCCATGGAGGGCGGATATTTGCCGGGCTGGAGACAATAGGCGAGCAGCATGGAATCATAGCGGATGCCGGCAAGCCTGATGCCGGCGCGGTGAAAGACCTGCATATCATATTTCAGATTGTGACCGCACTTGGGCTGTTTTTCATCTTCCAGCAATGATTTCAGTGCGTTCAGGACTTTATCCCGGGCAAGCTGCCGCGGCCGGGCTGACAGCATGTCCGGTGATTCATGGCCAACGGGAATATACCATGCCTCTCCGGGCCTGACGGCGAATGAAATACCGACGATTTCGGCATCGTGACAGGCAAGCGATGTCGTTTCGGTATCCACGGCGATCAGTTCCGCGCTCCGCAGTTGATCAAGCAGTTGCGTCAATGCCTCTCCGCTGTCCACCAGATGATCCGTGCGTTTCGAAACAGGCGGTGCATCATTTTTTTCACTGTCTTCTCCAAATTCTTCCAACAGGCGCTGAAATTCGAGCCGCGTAAAGAGCCTGGCCAGCCGCTTACGGTCCGGTTGCCTGACGATAAGATCATCCAGCATCAGGCCGACCGGCGCCTGCTCATCCAGTGCAACCAGGCGGTAGGAAAGTCGCGCCTCATCGGCGAATCGGGTCAGGTTTTCCCGCCGTTTTCTCTGCCTGATTTCTGTCGCATGCGCCAGCACGCCTTCCAGATTGCCGTATTCATTGATCAGTTGCGCGGCTGTTTTCGGGCCGATCCCGGGCACGCCGGGAATGTTGTCCGAGGCATCGCCGGCAAGTGCCAGCAGGTCGTGCACGCGTTCCGGCGTCACACCCCATTTCTCCTTCACTTCCTTGCTGCCAAAGGTCTTGTGCTTCATCGTATCCAGCATGCGAATACGCTCGCCTGTCAGTTGCATCAGGTCCTTGTCCGACGATACGATGGTTACATCCCAGCCCGCCCCTTCAGCCTGCCGGGCCAGCGTGGCAATCGTGTCGTCGGCTTCGTAATCGTTAATCTGGATCAGCGGCAGATTGAAGCCACGCGTGACCTCGAACACGTAGGACCATTGCACCGCAAGCTCTTCCGGCATGGGTGGGCGATGGGCCTTGTAAGCAGGATAGATTCTGTTGCGAAATGAGCCGTCCTTCGGATCAAATGCGACGGCGGCGTGAGTGGGCGACAGTTCTTTAAGTACGCTGCGCAGCATCTGTACATAACCGAAAACGGCGTTGGTCGGCTCACCTTTCGAGTTTGATAAGGCCCGAATCGCATGAAAGGCGCGAAAGACGTAGTTGGGTCCGTCAATGAGAACAAGGTGCGGCATGAGCGGAGCATGCCCTGCCACAGGCCCGGGTTCAATTTATTGTGCATGGATGTTGACACGTTACGGGTGGATTCGTAACGTTCGCCGCCCTATTCCCCGGTAGCTCAGTTGGTAGAGCAGGTGGCTGTTAACCACCTTGTCGCTGGTTCGAGTCCGGCCCGGGGA
>CAZVLQ010000045.1:0-6717 GCA_964628185.1 uncultured Zetaproteobacteria bacterium
ACGGGCTAGGTTCGGCAGTCTTCCAGGCCCAGCGCCTTGCGCATGGCGGCCATGTGCGCCGCGGTCTCCTCCTGAGCCGCCTCGGAATCGGGTGTCCGATCCACCCACAGCACATGGGTATCGCCAATCTCGTGCAGAAAGGGAGAGGGGGCCTGAACCTCCGTCTGACCAAAGCGTCTTTTCTTTTTCGCGCGGCTTAAAGTGAGATAAAAGCGCGCCCGCGTCATCGCCACGTACATCAGCCGCCGTTCTTCTTCCATGCGCTGCTCTTCCAGCGCGCTTTTATGGGGAAAGCTGCCCTCCTCCATGCCGACAACATACACGTGGTCGAACTCCAGCCCCTTGGCCGCATGCACGGTCATCAGGCGCACCGCCTGGCCGGAATCACGCTCCTCCCGGTCCGCCAGCAGGGACAATCGCTGGATGAATCCGGCCAGATTGCCGCCCCTGTCGGCATGCGCCAGCCACCAGCGCCGCAATTCGTACACATTGGCCATGCGATAGTCCCGTTCCTTCTCATCATCCGCCTCATCCCCGATCATGCTTTCAAGGCCGGAATCGCGCAGCAGCGCGGCAAAAGCGTCATCCGGCTCGCCATGCAGGAAGGCGTGCTCAAGTTCCACGACAAGATGCGCGAACGCCCCGCACGCCGGCGCCCGCCTGTGGGAAAAGGCGGCCGGGAAATCATCGTGCAGACAGGCGTCGAGCAGGGAGGCACCATGCGCCTGAGCAAAACCGCCAAGCGCACCCAGGGCCTTGTCCCCGATACCGCGCCGCGGGCGGGCGATGGCACGCAGGAAAGCCAGGTCATCGTCAAAATTGGCGATCAGGCGCATGTATGAAAGCACATCACGCACTTCCGCGCGTTCAAAAAAGGAAATACCGCCACTGACATGGTAAGGCAGGCCGCGCTCACGCAACGCCACCTCCAGCGAACGGGACTGCCATGATGCCCGATAGAGGATGCAGAAATCATTCCAGCCGCTACTGCTCGAGGCGCGCCGGGCCACGATATCAGCCGCGACCCGCTGCGCCTCATCCTCCGGCGTTGCAGCCTCCCAGATGCGTACCGGCTTGCCGGCTCCAAGACTGGAGTACAATTGCTTGCCCAGTCGCTGGCTGTTATTGCCGATGAGCTGACTGGCGGCGTGCAGAATGGCACCGGTGGAGCGGTAGTTTTCCTCCAGCCGGATCACCTTCAGGTCCGGATAATCCTGCTCCAGGCGGAAAAGGTTGCTGATCTCCGCGCCCCGCCAGCCATAGATGGACTGATCGTCGTCACCGACCACGGTCAGGTTGCCGTCCGGCGGCACAAGCAGACGCAGGAAATCATACTGCACGCGGCTGCTGTCCTGGTATTCATCCACGAGAAAGTGACGGCAACGCTCGCGCCACAGGGCCAGAACGGATGCATCCCGGCGCAGCAACCGGATGGGAAGAATCTGAAGATCGTCGAAATCCACGGCATTCATGCGCTCCAACAGGGCATCGTAGCGCGCCCGCAGCGCCGTCAGCCCGTCATCGGGAACCTCCAGGCCGTTTTTTAGCGCCGAGACGCGCGTCATGAGCGCATCCACCTGTTTGGCGTCCGCCGGCAGGCGCATATCCTGCAGCACGCTGCGCAGGGCCGAGCGTTGCTCGGCGGTGGCGAACACGGACATATTCGACTTTCTGCCGATGCTCGCGGCATGTGCGCGCAACATGGCCAGACCCAGCGCATGAAATGTGCAGATGCGCAAGTCCTCCGCCTTCCCGCCCAGTCTCCGCGACAGGCGCTCACGCATCTCCCGCGCAGCCTTGTTGGTAAAGGTTACGGCGGTCACCGCACCGGACGGCGCGTCACGTTCCACCAGGGCCGCAATCCGTTCGGTAATCACGCGTGTTTTGCCCGAGCCGGCACCCGCCAGCACCAGCAAGGGACCCTTGCGATGGTAAACGGCTTCATATTGCCGTGGATTGAGTCTGGCCATGGATGACCAAGCCTAGGGGCCAGCCGGACTTAGTCAAAGCGCCACTTGAGCGCCTCCCAGCCGGTGATAGCGTTGTCGCATGAATGAATTTCCTCATCAAATCTTTCGTGAATACGATATTCGCGGCATTGCCGGAAAGGAAGTCACGCCTGATCTCGCCTGCCGCCTGGGCAGGGCTTTGGCCCGCATGCTCCCCGGCCCGGACGAATCACCCGTGGTGGTGGGCCGCGATGTACGTCTCTCCGGCCCGGAGCTGCAAGACGCCGTTATGCGCGGTATCCGCGAAGCAGGCGTAAACGTGCTGGATATTGGCATGGTTCCCACACCGCTGGCTTATTTCACGGTGTTCCGTGAGCAGGCGGCGGGTTGCGTGATCATCACCGCCAGCCACAACCCGGGTGAATACAACGGTTTCAAGCTCATGCGCGGCAGGGAAGGCCTGTTTGGTGAAGATATCCAGACCCTGAAAAAGCTGATCCAGGAGAATGCACCCCTCACAACCACCACGCAGGGACACTTGCGGCAAAAGGACATCACACCCGTTTATCAGGAATTCCTGTGCGCTGACATTTCCCTGAAGCGTCCCCTGAAGGTGGTCATTGATGCCGGCAACGGCCCGGCCGGCATTATTGCCGCCCCGGCCTACCGGGCGCTGGGCTGCGAAGTCATCGAACTCTTCTGCGAACCGGACGGGCGTTTTCCCAACCACCATCCGGACCCGACCGTGGATGCCAACATGCAGGACATCAGCCATACGGTTATTCAGCATCATGCCGATCTCGGTATCGCCTTTGACGGCGACGGCGACCGCATCGGCGTGGTGGATGAAACGGGCAATATCATCCGGGGCGATATGCTGCTGCTGATTCTGGCCCGGGACGTGCTGGCGGCGCATCCCGGTGCCACCATCATCTCCGAGGTCAAGTGTTCCCGGCACATGTATGACGATATCGCCGAACATGGCGGCAACGGCATCATGTGGCGCACCGGGCACTCGCCCATCAAGGCCAAGATGAAGGAAACCGGCGCCCTGCTGGCCGGGGAAATGAGCGGCCACATGTTTTTCGCCGACCGCTATTATGGCTTTGACGACGCCATTTATGCCGGTGCGCGCCTGATGCAGGTGCTGGCCGCGCAGGACAAGCAACCGGCGCAACTTCTGGCCGACTTGCCGCCGTCCGTCAGCACGCCGGAAATCAGGGTGGACTGCCCGGATGAGCGGAAATTCGCGCTGGTCGAGGAGGCCAAAGCGCATTTCGCCGAGCAGGGTTACAAGATCATCGACGTGGACGGCATGCGGCTGGAATTTGACGACGGCTGGGCCCTGCTGCGCGCCTCCAACACGCAGCCGGCGCTGGTGCTGCGCTTTGAAGCGCCCAGTGAATCCCGGCTGGCGGAAATGCGCGAAATGGTTGAAGGCTGGCTGGGCAGTCAGACCGCCTGACGGATGTCCCGTTAGCGCCTATGGGTGATTTACGTGCAAAGGGCAGGATTGTGCAAATTAACCACCTGGCGGCTAACCCGCATATTGCATGAAGGATTCGGAATTCAGGGTTGATCTGGCAAAGCAGACTGGCCGAACGGGAGAAAAAGCATAGCAATAGCTATGGTTTGAGACCGATCGGTCAGTCTGCGAAGTCAGATCGGGCCTGAAACCGAACAGGACAAACTGTAACCGCAAGCAGAATGGCCGGATTGGCTGCAAGGCTTTGAAATATTGCAACATCTTATCCATCAGATGTCCGCCTTTGTGCAATATGCGGGTTAGTCTTCAGCCAATCCGCCGGGGACATGAAGCCGAGGTTTACGTGCTATATGGAAAATGTCGCCGCTCAATAAATATCAAGCCGTGAAAGGCTCCGCTATTTCCTCCGAAGAATAGCAATGTCAAGATGTAAAAGCCTGGCCCCGAATTCATACCAGGGGAATCCCGTCTATTGTACGGAAATTATTTTCTATGTTAGTATTGCAAGCAAGCTGGAGGTGACGATATGGCTATGAATCAGGCCAGAGATGCAAGAATGGAATTGCGCTTGTCAAAAGATGTCAAAAGCTTGTTGCAACAGGCAGCCGATGCAACGGGAAAGAAACTCAGTGAGTTCGTGGTGGATTGCGCCAGGCATGAAGCGGTTGATGTAATTGCTGACCGTCGAGTATTTCTGCTTGATTCCCGGCAGATGGCTGAATTTGAGGACGTCTTAAACCGCCCTGCTCGGGAGAACCCCGCGCTTCAACGACTGATGACGGAAAAAAATATCTTTCAGTGAATTTCAGCACGCCTGAAAAACTGAGTGATAAGCACACAGTTTCTGAATTTGATTGCGGCAACGATGATCTGAACCGGTTCTTGGAAAAACACGCCTATATCAATCAGGTTTCCGGCAATTCGACAAGCTATGTCAGTTGTCACGACAATAAGGTTGCAGGCTACTATACCATTACCCTGGCCTCGATCAGCCACAAACAGGCGCCGCGCAAAGTGAAAGAAGATCAGCCTCGCTACCCTATTCCAGTCATCCTGCTGGCAAGGCTTGCTGTTGACTTGCAATATCAGGGAAAAGGTTTGGGTAAAGGCTTGCTGAAAGATGCCTTGCTGCGAGCGCTCATGGTTGCCGATATCGCCGGATGCCGGGCGTTTCTGGTTCACGCCAAAGATGATCAAGCCAGAAAATGGTATCAACAATTCGGTCTGGAACCATCGCCCACCGATCCGCTGCACTTGATGATCCCCCTCAAGAATTTAATCCAAACAAGCACCCTGCAGCACTAAACTTGAAGCGCTCAATTCGGCCAAAAACCGGCGTTCGCAAAGGGAAAAATCAATGCCCAGTTCCTGTGTTTTCTCCTGAATATCGCAATGAAATACCTGGCCCAATTTTTCTTCGAATATCAAGATGTAAAAGCATCACCCTGCTTTCACTTGGCGGCTAATCTTCAGTCAATTCGCCGGGGACATGAAGTCGAGGTTTACGTGCTATATGGAAAATGTCACCGCTCAATAAATATCAAGCCGTGAAAGGCTCCGCTATTTCCTCCGAAAAATAGCAATGTCAAGATGTAAAAGCCCGACCCTGAATTCACACGCTGATTGCCACCAATGCCGGCGGTTGTCTGGTGCCTGTGGTGTTTTCCGCCAGTCTGATCCATCACTTTCCGATTACGCCGGTTGAAATTCTGCTCGCGGTCGGCATCGTCGCAGCCATCTGTCATTTCAGCAGCCGTCCCATTCCCGGTATTGGCATTGGCATGCCACCGCTGATTGCACCGATTGCCACGGCCATCGTGGCGATCTCAATCAACCATGAAATTGCAGCACCTCTGGCTTATATCTGCGGTACGCTTGGCGTGCTGACCGGCGCCGATTTGTTGCGCCTGAAAGATATTGCCAAACTCGGCACGCCCATTGCCTCCATCAGCGGCGCCGGCACCTTCGACGGCATCTTCCTCACCGGCATCATGGCTGTGCTACTGACGTAATATTGTTTGATAATGTTTAGATCTCTATCCAGTTTAATTTATAACCGTTCCCGTCCAGTCTCGGGCAATCGCAACAAAACAAGCCGTGGGATTCGAGGTCGGGCTTTTACAACTTGATATTGGAAATTAGAAAAGCTGTTCAATAGCTGGAAGAACTCCCGGAAAGATATACTGTACGCGACGAAATTCACCGATTTGATGAACTACCGCATTTCTGGTGTATTCCCGGTTGCTTCCTGTGGGTAAGGGGACTATATTTCGTTATCATGGGATGATAATACTTATTTGATCCGAAGGAGCAGGTTGTTTGAGAGATGATGCGGGTTTGGAGGCGCTGCTCAGTCTGGATGGTGAAATCTTTCCGATGGATAACGGCTACTGGACCAAGTTTGAAGTGAAGCGTGTTGATGTCAGCGAGAAAGCGCCTCATGGAATCAGATATTCCCTGACACTGCATGACAAGAATAACAACAGGGTGTTTGGCATTGATAATGCTCATGGCTTTAAGCCGAAAAGAAAAAGATACGGGGCCAAGAAGGTTGCCTGGGATCATCAGCATAGGAAGGAGAAGGTTCTGCCATATGAATTCGAATCTCCTGCAATGTTGTTGACCGATTTCTGGAATGAAGTGGACAAGATATTGAAAGAGAGGTGATAGCGATGCGCAAAGTTGTGAAGATTGGAATTATTTCCCGTGAGGATTATCGCAGGCGAACGATTGCGATTGCCGGGGGTGAATATACCCCGAGGAATGATGAGCCAAAAATCTGGTTTGAATCTTTGCAGTCCATGTCCCAGGTGCTGGGCAATGACAATCAGAAGTTGCTGAAGATTATTCTTGAGAAGAAGCCCCGTTCACTGGCGGAGTTGGAGCAGCTAACCGGAAGAAAGAAGGCCAATCTCTCCAGAACCCTAAAGACCCTTGAGCGATATGGCGTTGTTACCCTGAACATGGATAAAAACCGGCTGGTGCCAAAAGTTCGCGCTACCGATTTCAAGGTGGAGTTCGGATTGCACTACAGCGCCCCATTGGCCGCCTAACCGAGCATCTTCGCCAGGTCTTCCGCCCGCAGGTGAGTGTAGCGCTTCAACATTTGCAGGGTTTTGTGGCCGGTGATGGCGGCGACCTGCATGGGGTTCAGTCCTTTTTCAAAGAAGGACGAAAAAATGGGGTCAGGTCTCACATTCCAACATTTCCAGGATTAGGACCAGGTTTTGAATGTTGAATCATTACTCCTCATGGTCAGTATATCCTTTTCTCTTCACAGCC
>CAZVLQ010000046.1:0-6491 GCA_964628185.1 uncultured Zetaproteobacteria bacterium
TGGCAGAAGGCCCGGAATCTTACCAAGGCCATCTACACAGCAACAAGTACAGGATCTTTAGCACAGGATTTTGGTTTGAAAGATCAGTTAAGGCGTGCAAGTGTGTCAGTGATGTCGAATATTGCCGAAGGCTTTGATCGTGGCGGAAGATCCGAGTTCCACCAGTTTTTGGTGATTGCCAAGGCTTCATGTGCTGAGGTTCGTTCGCAGCTGTATGTCGCCCTGGACGCAGGTTACCTTGAAAAAGATGTGCACCAAAAGTTGTCTGAATCTGCTATGGAAGTATCAAAAATCATCGGTGGTTTACGTAAGGCGGTGCAGAACCAACGGGACATACAGAGATGATTCACGATAGCCCTCAGTCCTCAGCCCTCAGTCCTCAGCCCTCCAGGATTTTAGTGACCGGTGCGGCCGGATTTATCGGGTTTCATCTGAGCAAACGACTGCTTGCCGGAGGCGATACCGTGGTGGGCGTGGACAACCTGAGCGACTACTACGACGTGAACCTGAAGCGGGCGCGCCTGGCCCGACTGGAGAAGCAGCCGGGCTTCCGTTTCATGGCCATGGATATCGCGGACAGGCAAGGTATGGCGGCGCTGTTTGCGGACGAGCATTTCGACAGGGTGATCAACCTGGCGGCACAGGCGGGCGTGCGTTATTCGCTGGAAAATCCGCATGCCTATGTGGACAGTAATCTGACGGGCTTCGTTAATGTGCTCGAGGGCTGCCGTCATGCCGGGGTGGCACATCTGGTTTATGCCTCCTCCAGTTCGGTTTATGGCGCGAATGAAAGTATGCCGTTTTCGGTGCACGACAACATCGATCATCCGATTTCACTCTATGCGGCGAGCAAGAAAGCAAATGAGCTGATGGCGCATGCCTACAGCCATCTTTACGGCCTGCCGACGACAGGCCTGCGTTTTTTCACCGTGTATGGTCCCTGGGGCCGGCCGGACATGGCGCTGTTTCTGTTTACCAGGGCAATGCTGGCCGGGCGACCGATCGATGTATTCAACCGCGGCAGGATGAAACGGGATTTCACCTATATTGATGACATCGTCGAGGGCATCGTGCGCGTGCTGGATCGTCCGGCGGCACCGAATCCGGACTGGGACGGCCGGCGTCCGGACCCCGGCAGCAGCCGGGCCCCGTGGCGTGTGTACAATATCGGTTCGAACAATCCGGTGGATCTGATGGCGTTCATTGAGGCGATCGAGAAGGCACTGGGGCTAAAAGCGGAAAAAAAGCTGTTGCCCATGCAGCCGGGTGATGTGCCGGCGACCTTCGCCGAGGTGGATGATCTGGTCCGGGATACCGGCTACCGGCCGCAAACCTCCATTGAGGACGGCATCACCGCCTTTGTGCGCTGGTATCGCGAATACTATGGCGCGTAGGGGCCTGTCGGACTTATGAAGGATAAAACCGCGGATACACGCGAATGAACGCCAATAAGAGGAAAAAGATGCATGATCCAACCCTGCCGATCATCTGTTCGCTGCACGGATATCAACAATGATTTTTGATTCGCGTATATTCGCGTATATTCGCGGTTCAATTTTATCTTCTCTGGTTCCGGCCGCGCCGGGTCAGGAACGGGACGGGACAGGGTTCGCGTGAAGAAAGGATTCTGTCTCTGGTTCACCGGCCTGTCCGGCGCCGGCAAGAGCACGGTGAGCAATGCCGTGCACCACGCCCTGCGTGAGCGGGGAGTCGCCAATGTGGAGCTGCTGGACGGCGATGAAGTGCGCACCCACTTAACCCGTGGCCTGGGCTTCTCGAAGGAAGATCGCGACACGAACGTGTTGCGCATCGGCTGGGTTTGCCAGTTGCTGGTCAGGCATGGCGTTCCGGTTATGACGGCGGTGATCTCGCCCTACCGCGAAACGCGGAATCAGGTGCGCGCCATGGTGGAGAAAGCGGGTGGCGGTGCCGGCGCCTTTATCGAGGTATTCGTCAACGCAAGCGTGGAGGAGTGCGCCCGCCGGGACGTCAAGGGGCTGTATGCAAAGGCGATGCGCGGTGAGATCCCACAGTTTACCGGCGTATCCGATCCCTACGAAGCGCCGACAGCCCCTGAAATCGAGCTCAATACGGTGCACGAGAGCGTCCATGCAAGCGCAGCCAGGATAATCGGCTATCTGGAAGACCGTCAATTTCTGGCTGAGGACAAGGCCTGATGGGTAGCCCTGCCCTTTACACACAAGTCGTGTCACAGGGTCCTGTGCGGGCGGTAATTCTGGCCGGCGGTTCCGGTTCCAGGCTCTGGCCGCTTTCCCGCGAGCAAATGCCGAAGCAGTTGCTGAATCTTGTCGGTGAGGCAACGCTGCTGGAGACGACCCTGTCACGACTGGCACCGCTGATTGATCGGGGTGATGTCTGGGTGGTGACCAGTGAAGCGCTGCAAGCAGGTGAGGGTTACGAGGCATTGCAGGGGCTTCATACCATACTGGAGCCGGTGGGGAGGAATACGGCACCGGCCATTGCCGTGGCGGCGGCGCTGATGCTCGATATTCAAAAAGAGGATCCGCTTATGCTCGTATTGCCGGCGGATCATCTGATTCGGGATGAGCAAGGCTTTCATGCCGCCCTGAGGCTGGGGCTGGACACGGCCGCGGACGGCTGGCTGGTGACCTTCGGCATCCGCCCCACACGCCCGGATACCGGCTTCGGCTACATTCAGGCCGAAGACCCGTCTTCAGGGATCAGGGATCAGGGGTCAGGGATCAGGGATCAGGGGACAGAGGACAGCGATCAGTTATCAGTAAACTGCCGACTGCCGACTGCCGACTGCCGACTTTCTCCATCCCTCTCCCCTCAGTCCTCAGTCCTCAAGGTGGTCCGCTTTACCGAAAAGCCGGATTATGCCACGGCCGTATCGATGCTTGAGGCCGGTGATTATTACTGGAATTCAGGCATGTTTGTATGGAAGGCGTCGGCGATCCTTAAGGAACTGGAGACGCATGTGCCGGAGCTGTGGCGCGTACTTGCCTCCCTGCGCCGGCGCTGGCGGCGGGGAGAGCCGTGGCAGCAGGTGATTCGGGACGGATTCGCGGCCATGCCGTCCATTTCGATCGACTACGGCGTGATGGAGAAATCCACACACGTCAGGCTGGTACCGTGCGAGATCGGCTGGTCGGACGTTGGCAGCTGGGACACGGTGTATGATATCATGAAGCAGGATGCGGCGGGCAACGTCGTATCCGGGGATGTGATCACCCTGGATTGCCGTCATTCCCTGCTCAGGAGCCGCTCTCGCCTGCTGGCGGCCGTCGGTCTGGAGGATGTGATTGCCGTGGAAACCGACGATGCCGTGCTGCTTGTTCGGCGCGGCGAGAGCCAGCGCGTACGTGAGGTCGTGGATGCCCTGAAAAAGCGGGGTTCACGGGAGCATGTGGCGCATCGTACGGTGCACCGGCCCTGGGGCAGCTATACGGTGCTGGAGGATGACGGGGCGGGTTGCAGGGTCAGGCGTATTGAGGTCAAACCGGGTGCATCGCTGGCTTTGCATCGCCACCATTCCGGGCACTGGATCGTGATTTCTGGCACGGCAACGGTCACGCACGATGGTGAAACATTCACGCTGGCGACAAATGAAAGCCGCCATATCCCGTCAGGGACTGAGCACCGCCTGGAAAATCATGGCGGCGAGCTACTGCGCCTGATCGAAGTCCGGGCCGAACCGCCCGACAGGGGACAGGGGACAGAGGACAGTAGTCAGTAGGCAGCTTTCAGTAGTCAGCTACAAGTAGTCAGAAGTCAGTTATCAGTAGTCAGCTTTTAACTGCCAACCGCCCACTGCCTACTGCCCACTGCCTACTGCCTACTGCCTACTTTCTTTTCCTCTCATCCTCCTGATGAGCTAATCAACGACTGAAGCCGTTGTCTGTCACCGGCGGAAGGATGGTGGTTGATGCCGAGCAGGATGTCGGCCAGTTCCCGTTCCCCCTTCGCGGCATGCGCATCGGATAGCAGCTCCCGCAGTGCAGCCGCATCATTACCGCCCACGGAGTGCCGCATGCGCATCAGGGCGCCGGCCAGCGCCTTCTCGCCCGCGGTTGCCTTTGTGTCATGGGTGATCCCGGCCAGGGTGTTTTTTTCACCGTCACTCGGATAATGATTCAGGTGCATGACAATCCCGGCCATGGTGCCAACAGCGGAACTTCCTGCGCTCGCCGTGGATGCCATGGCAATAAGCATCACGGGCAGGAGCAGAACATAAACAAGCCTTTTCTTCATCACAGTCTCCTCGGTGCATGGTCTGCAATATCCAGGTATCATACAAAGCCTCCAGTAGGCAGTTATCAGTTATCAGTAGTCAGCTTTCAGCTTTCAGTTTTCAGTTTTCAGTTTTCAGCTTTTAACTGCCGACTGCCTACTTTCTTCTGCCTGCTTTTTTCATCCCTCACACCCGGATATACCACCATTGTAGCAGATAGTTAGTTTCCACAATCAATGAACTACGGAAAACAGTGGTCGTTATTGCGCTTTCTTCCGCTGCAAAATCACACCCGCCGATCACTGTCCCCATCGCTTGCCAGGGGAAGAGGCTGTTGCGATTGTCTATCAGATACGTATTGTCGCCAAACATCGTCTGGAAAAAATAGAGCTTGCTTCCTGCGAGGACATGAAAAAAGTGCCAAAACTTGGATGATGGAAGGTAATGGTATAATGATAGACCTGACCGTAGCTCCTACAAAGTAAAAGCCCGACCGTATGCCACATCAAAGGGAGGGGGTATGAACAAGCCCGAGAATGCAAATCCAGGTATTTCCGCACGTATCAGGCGAGTCTTGGAAAGATACCCTTTTATCCGTTTGGCTTTGTTATTCGGATCCCTTGCCAAAGGGTGCGCCCGACCAGGAAGTGATGTTGATCTTGCAGTTGAAGCGGATCAACCGCTTGGGATTCATGAGAAAATGGCGTTGATATCCGACATTGCAGAAGAATTTGGACGACCAGTTGATCTGGTTGATTTGTCCACAGCGGGTGAACCTTTATTAGGGCAGATTTTAGCGGGTGGTAAAATTATACTGGGCGATAATCCTCGTTATGTGCGCTTGTTGACCCGTCACCTTTTTAATCAGGCGGATTTCATGCCCTATCGGAGCAGGATACTGCGGGAAAGGAGACAGGCATGGATTGGACTGTAATTGAACAGAAACTGGAGTCCCTGCGCCGGTCTCTGCGCAGGGTAGAAGAAAAATGTCCGGAGAATGTCGATACCTTGGTAAAGGATTACGATGCGCAGGATATTCTTGCGCTGAATCTGTCCCGTGCTGTTCAGATTTGTGTGGATATTGGCGCAAGCCTGATTTCAGGGACTGAGTTTCCGCCTCCGGATACCATGGGGCAAGTGTTCGATATATTATGCGAAGCAGGAATCATCCAATCCGAATTGGCTGAGCGGATGAAAAAGGCCGTGGGCTTTCGTAATCTTGCGGTACACAACTATGAGGCTATTAATTGGGCTGTTGTTCACGCTATAGCACGAAACCATCTGTCTGATTTTGAATCTTTTGCCAAGGCTGTTGCTGAACTTCAGTGCAGGGAAGAGCAAGAATGAGCAACGCATCGAGGAAAAAGCACGCCTGCGAGCCGTTCGCGAAGGAACGTCCGTCAATGCCGTATTGCGGGAATTTATGGAGTCCTATGCCGGGATTCAGGGAGACCAGTAGTCAGCCTTCAGCTTTCAGCTTTTGACTGCCTACTGCCAACTTTCTTTCCCTCTCAGTCCTCAGTCCTTTCCTCTCTTTCTTCTGCCAACTTTCTTTTTCCCCCGCTGGATTTTGACAATTAAATCGTGCAGCACTAGAATCGTGCTATGAAAAACATCACGATTAAACTTGAAAATGATGTTGCCAGGTGGGCCAGGGTCTGGGCAGCCGAACACAATACCAGTGTTTCACGCATCCTTGGCGATATTCTTAAGCGCATGAAGAAAGAGAAGACGGGCTATGCACGGGCCATGCAGCACTACCTGTCTGTTGAACCCCGGTGCTTAAAGCAGTCAGGCAGTTATCCTGCGCGGAACGATCTGCATGAACGCTAAATGCTTTGTAGACACCAATATCCTTGTTTATGCGAGGGATAGTTCCGAGTCTGAAAAGCAGGTCTGTGCCAAACGGTGGTTGACCCGGCTATGGGAACGTGAGGCGGGCCGCATTAGCGCTCAGGTTATGAACGAATATTACGTGACTGTGACCTGCAAGCTGAAGCCCGGACTTCCGGTAGAGCAGGCACGGGCGGATTTGCGCGCCCTGGCTGTTTGGCAGCCGCTGGACATTTCAACAACGCTGATTGAGTCCGCCTGGGATATGCAGGATCAGTATGGTTACACGTGGTGGGATACGCTGGTCATTTCATCGGCGCTTTTTCTTGATTGTGCATACCTGCTGAGTGAGGACATGCAGCATGAGCAACGAATCGGTGCTCTCAGGATTATCAATCCTTTCATGGTTGATTGCGACGAACTTTTTTGCTGAGAACCGGTT
>CAZVLQ010000047.1:0-5194 GCA_964628185.1 uncultured Zetaproteobacteria bacterium
AGTCCTCAGTCCTCAGTCCTCAGTCCTCAGTCCTCAGTCCTCAGTCCTCAGTCCTTTCCCTTTTCCTCTTTCCCCTGTCCTTATTGACGCTTGGTTTCCGACGCTTATGCCCTAGCATGCAGGCATGTCCGTCAACACATCCGAATCCCGGCTGATTATCCTGCAAGGGGATCCGGCGCTGTCCGGTTTCCGCAGGCAAAAGCTGATGAATGCCCTGGCCGGATTGGGGCTGCATGTGCGGGATATGGATGCCTTTTTTGTTCATGTCGCGGAAGTGGAGCATGGCTGGAGTGATCGGGATACGGCCGGGCTCGCCCGTATGCTGGGTCATGCACCGGACATCTTCGAGGCGGAGGCATCGAATGATCTTTTCCTGGTGACGCCGCGTATCGGCACCATCAGCCCCTGGTCATCCAAGGCATCCGATATTGCCGCCCTGTGCGGACTGGATCGGATGGTCCGTCTGGAACGGATCACGGCCTACCGGATTGCGGGCGCGGCGCCGGCTCAACGGGAAATGATCGCCGAAGTGATTCACGATCGCATGACGGAGTCCGTTTTATCCGCCACGAAGGAACTGGCGCGCCTGTTTTCCCGCCATGAACCATCGCCCCTGCAGACGGTGGATATCCTGAAGGCCGGGCGGGCGGCGCTGGATGACGCCAATCGCGACATGGGCCTGGCACTGGCCGAAGACGAGATTGAATACCTGTTCAGGCACTTTCATGAAGCCGGGCGCAACCCCACCGATGCCGAACTGATGATGTTCGCGCAGGCCAATTCCGAGCACTGCCGTCACAAGATTTTCAATGCCGACTGGGTTATCGGCGGTGAAAAACAGGCCCTCTCCCTGTTTGCCATGATCCGCCACACGCATGAACAAAACCCGCAGGGCACGCTGGTGGCCTACACGGACAACGCCTCGGTGATCGAGGGCTTTCATACGCAGCGTTTTTATCCTGCCCGGGACGGGACATACGCGGCGCATGCGGAGCAGACGCATATCCTGATGAAGGTGGAGACGCACAATCATCCGACCGCGATCTCCCCCTTTCCCGGCGCCGCTACCGGTTCCGGTGGTGAAATCCGGGATGAAGGCGCCACCGGCGTTGGCGGCAAGCCCAAGGCCGGATTGTGCGGTTTTTCGGTGTCCAATCTGAGAATTCCCGGTTTTGAACAGCCCTGGGAGCAGGATTTCGGCAGGCCCGCCCGGATCGCCTCCGCCCTGGAAATCATGATCGACGGCCCGATTGGCGCCGCGGCCTTCAACAATGAATTCGGCCGCCCGAACATTTGCGGTTATTTCCGCACCTTTGAGCAGCAGGTGGCGGACACGCTCTACGGCTATCACAAGCCGATCATGATCGCGGGCGGTGTCGGTAATATCGACGCGCACCATATTTTCAAGCGTCAGGTACCGGCGGAATCCCTGATTATCCAACTGGGCGGTCCGGCCATGCTGATCGGTCTGGGCGGCGGTGCGGCTTCCAGCATGGACGCCGGCGCCAATACCGAAGCGCTTGATTTCGATTCCGTGCAGCGCGGCAACCCGGAAATGGAACGCCGCTGTCAGGAGGTGCTGGACCGCTGCTGGCAGATGGGGGATGAGAATCCCGTCCTGTTTATTCATGACATCGGCGCCGGCGGTCTTTCCAATGCCGTGCCCGAGTTGCTGGGCGATGCCGGTTGCGGCGGCTGGATCAGTCTGCGCGCCGTGCACAACATGGCGCCGGGAATGAGCCCGATGCAGATCTGGTGCAATGAGGCGCAGGAACGTTATGTGCTCGCCATCGCCAAATCATCGCTGTCCCGCTTCCGGGGCGTATGCGAGCGCGAACGCTGCCCTTTCGCCGTGCTCGGCGAGGCCACGGAAGAGCGCCGGCTTGTCGTTAACGATCCTGAATTCAGCAATCAGCCGGTAAATCTTCCGCTCGGTGTCCTGTTCGGCAAGCCGCCGAAAATGACCCGTGTGGCCGAGCACCGGTCAGCGGATTTTACAGCCCTGGATGTGGAGGCAATCGATGTGTGTGAGGCGGCCATGCGCGTGTTGCGGCTGCCCGCGGTGGCCAGCAAGGAATTCCTGATCACGATTGGCGACCGCTCGGTTACGGGGCTCGTGACCCGGGACCAGATGGTCGGCCCGTGGCAGGTGCCGGTCAGCGACGTGGCGGTGACAGCCGCGGACTTTTCATCTTGCAGCGGTGAGGCGATGGCAATGGGTGAACGTACGCCGCTGGCGGTGCTGGATGCGGCGGCCTCGGCGCGCATGGCCATCGGCGAGGCGATCACCAATATCGCGGCCGCCGATATCAGTCATTTATCCGATGTGAAGCTGTCGGCCAACTGGATGGTGGCCTGCGGTCATCCGGGGGAGGACGCCAGGCTGTACGATGCGGTCAGGGCGGTGGGCCTGGAGTTGTGTCCGGCCCTGGGTATTTCCATTCCGGTCGGCAAGGATTCCCTGTCCATGAAAACGGTGTGGGAGGCCGCGGGGGAGAAGCGCGACATGATTGCCCCCATGTCGCTCAATGTCTCGGCCTTTGCGAAGGTTGCGGATATCCGGCGCACGCTGACGCCGCAGTTGCGCATGGATCAGGGCGATACGGATCTGATCCTGATCGATCTGGGCCAGGGCGCGAATCGCCTGGGCGGTTCGGCGCTGGCGCAGGTGTATGGAAAAACCGGGGAAACGCCGCCGGATGTGGATGACCCGGTGCTGCTCGCGGCCTTTTTTGCCGGCATCCGCGACTTAAGCCGCGCCGGCCTGCTGCTGGCCTGTCACGACCGCTCGGATGGCGGCCTGTTCGCCACGCTGTGCGAAATGGCTTTTGCCGGCCGCTGCGGTATGACGATCCATCTGGACACGCTGGGTCACGACACGCCCGGGGCGCTTTTTGCCGAGGAACTGGGTGCCGTCATTCAGGTTCGCCGGGATAAACGTGAAATCGTGCTGTCGCATCTGGCCGATCACGGCCTGGCGCACGTATCACATCTCATCGGACATCCGCGCAAGGATGGCGTCATCTTTATGTGCGATGCAAAAGGCGGTGTGATTGATGAGCATGTGCTGAGCCTGCAACAGGCATGGAGCGAGACCGGCTATCGTATCGCCTCCCTGCGCGATCATCCGGACTGCACCCGCGAGGCGTTTGATGCCGTCGCCCGCACGGATAATCGCGGCCTGTTCGCGGAACCGGTCTTTGATCCACGGGATGATATCACCGCGCCGTTCGTGCATGGCGATGTCAGGCCCGGCATTGCAATCCTGCGCGAGCAGGGCGTGAACGGGCAGGTTGAAATGGCGGCGGCCTTCGATCGGGCCGGTTTCGCATGCGTGGATGTGCACATGTCCGATATTATCGAGGGGCGGACGAGGCTGGCGGATTTTCGGGGTCTTGCCGCATGCGGCGGGTTTTCCTTTGGCGACGTTCTGGGCGCGGGTCGTGGCTGGGCTGCTTCCATCATGTTCAATGATCGGGCCAGGGATGAATTTGAGGCGTTTTTTCTGAGGCGGGATACATTCGCGCTGGGCGTTTGCAACGGTTGCCAGATGATGGCCGGATTAAAAGCGATCATTCCAGGGGCGGAGTGCTGGCCGCGGTTTACGCGTAACCGTTCCGAGCAGTTTGAAGCGCGTCTGCTGATGGTGGAAGTGCTGGATTCCCCCTCCATTTTCATGCAGGGCATGGCCGGTTCGAAGCTGCCGCTGGTGGTGGCGCACGGCGAGGGCAGGGCCGAATTTGCATCCGTGGCGGAGCAGGCGTCGGCGCGTGCCGTTTTGCGCTATCTAGGGTCCGACGGCCAGTCGGCAATGACCTATCCCTGCAATCCGAACGGCTCGCCGGAAGGGCTCACCGGCTTCACCACGCCCGACGGCCGCTTCACGATCATGATGCCGCATCCCGAACGGATGTTCCGCACGGTCCAGTATTCGTGGCATCCGGACAACTGGGGTGAGGATGGTCCGTGGCTGCGCATGTTCCGCAACGCGCGCACGTGGGTGGGATAATCCTGGCGAAGGAGGGATTCAGGATGAGGAAGAGAACAACCCTGTTATTGACGGGCCTGCTGGCCCTGAGTATTCCGGTTGACGCCGGCGCCGGGAAGCAGGCGTCATCAAAGCATGGCCGGGCGACAAGGCATGCCATGAGCCATACAGTGAAAAAGAAGTTTTCGACCTGGCCATTGCATACAGGGGCACAACATGAAACCGGAAAAAGAAAAGCACCTGAAATCATGTTGAAGAACTCGACGGAAAAATTGAGTTATGCATTTGGTATGCAGGTGGGTGATTCTCTCGAGCAGGGCCATATGAAGATTGATATGGATCGCTTCATTCTGGGTCTGCAGGACAGGCTGCAGGGTAGAAAGCCGCTGCTCTCGCCGAAAAAAGCGGCGAAGTTCAGGGATCGTTTCTTTGAGAAAAAACGCCAGCTTCTGGCGGAGAAGAATCTGGCTCAGGCCCGGAAATTTCTGGCCGAAAACAGCAAAAAGACAGGCGTTGTCACGGCTTCAGGCGGCTTGCAGTATCAGATGCTGCGCAAGGGATATGGCCCTCATCCGGGGTCTTCCGATATCGTGCGCGTGCAATACAGCGCCCGGCTGGCCGATGGCACTGAATTCTACAGCACCTATAAACGCGGGCGTTCGGTTGTGTTGCCCGTGGGCGGAGTCATTCGTGGTCTGGGCGAGGCCTTCGAATTGATGACCGTGGGAAGCCGCTATCGCTTCTTTATCCCGCCCCGGCTGGCTTATGGCGAGCACGGATCGGGCAAAAAAATCGAACCCAATGTCGCGCTTGTCTATGATATTGAACTGCTGGCCATCGAACGCTCCAAATTCGGGCGCTAGGAGCAACCGTCGGACTTGGTCTGGATATATGATATGAGATTACTGCGGACACATCACCCGCCAATTTGTCCGGTGCTATTATGGGCTTTGGGTTAAAATCTGAGAAATCAGGCACTCAGTCCCTGGTGCTCGATTCCGTCACTCCGCTTCGGACATGGCTGGTGAGTTCCGGGTCTGGTGGAGCAGGTCAATACGAACGCAGGATTAAAGCAGCTTTTCCCGATGATCGTTTGATCCGGACACGGGATCAGGGCGACATCGTTCGCTGGCGGCGGGGATTGCCCGGGGACGGGCTGATTATCGTTGTCGGCGGTGATGGCGCATGGCGGGAAGCATTGCAAGC
>CAZVLQ010000048.1:0-4499 GCA_964628185.1 uncultured Zetaproteobacteria bacterium
AAAATCAGGTCGCAATCCGCCTATATCAGCCTCGCTCGTGCAATATGCGGGCTAGCGGGGAGAGGCCGTGCGATGATTGAAAATCCATGCATTTCATGCGTAATCAATAGATGTAACACAAATACCTGTTGCAGGGGTCCGGGTACGGGAGGCGCAGACACCACGGGCGGCCACCGTGGATGTGCTCGACGAATTCGCCCCCATCGGACCCGGATGATGTGGACGCCATGTTCGCCGACAAGTGGACCAGGGTGCTGATCAACGGCAAGGCCTTCAAGTACGATCCGGTGCGCGACCCGGACGCCAAACTGGTGTTGCAGTCAAAACCCGGTGAACGGGTACGCATCTATTTCGTCAATGCCATGGTCAACAGCCCCGTCGCCTTTCATCCGATTGCCGGTATCTGGGATCGCGTCTATCCCAGCGGCAACCCGAAAAATGTGATGTACGGGGTGCAGACCTGCAATGTCGCCGTGGCCGAAGCCGCCACCTTTGACATTGTTTCACCAAAGGGCCGCGCCACCAACAATGCTATCGTGGATCATACCATGCGCGCAGCCCTGCACGGGGCCATCACGGTGCTGATGAACAAACCGGATGCAGACCCCGGACTCGGCAAGGGCGATAACATCATCGTCCGTTAACACGGACGACTGAGGCCGGAGGGGGCATTTGCCCCCTCTTTTACTTGCAAGAAAGCCGGAAAACAGGCGACTATTGCATCCACGGAGGTAACCGCCATGCACGCTGTTCGCATCCTGAGTCTGATCGTCGTCCTGTTCACCGCTTTTCCATCCGCACAGGCCGTGGAATATGAGTGGCACAATACAAAAGGCGTCGCCCATTCTATCAGGGAATTTTCCGGCACACCCTTCATCCTGCATTTCTGGGCTTCCTGGTGCGTGCCCTGCCGCGCTGAATTACCGGAGCTGGCGGCGTGGCGCAAGCAGCATCCGAATATCACGCTTATACCGGTTTCGCTGGATCAGAACATGGCCGATGCACAGGATTTTCTGAATCTGCGGCATCTTGAGCTCCCCGCCCTTGTCGGTGACATGGGATCAGCCATGCAACTGGGCGTACGGGGGCTACCCACCACCCTTGTCATCGGCACGGACGGGGCCATCCGCCGGCGCTATTTCGGCATGCAATCGTGGCGGAATGCCGACTTCAACCGGGACATCCTGGCGGCGCTTGAGTGAGGCGGGCCAGTGCGGACTCGCAAGCCTTCAGCGTGCCGGCGTCAAAACAACAGAAGATAATTTTCCGTATACCGCTGCGGGGATGAGCCTGTAGAAACGAACGGACTTCATGCACGGCAATACCCGCGGCCCGCGCAAGCGGAAAACGATAAACGCCGCAGGAAATGGCCGGGAAGGCAATACTTTCAACGCCGTGCTCTTCAGCCAGCCTCAGGCTGTTGCGATAGCAGGAGGCAAGCAGTGCATCCTCGCCGCGACCGCCGCCGTGCCACACCGGTCCGACGGTATGAATCACCCGCCCGGCGGGGAGCCGGTATCCCTCCGTGATCCTTGCTTCTCCGGTCGCACAACCGCCGAGCGCACGGCATTCGGCCAGAAGTTCAGGACCGGCGGCCCGGTGAATGGCACCGTCCACCCCGCCGCCGCCAAGCAGGGACCGGTTGGCGGCATTGACAATGGCATCCACCTCAAGCCGGGTAATGTCTCCCTGTATTGCCTTCAGTTCCGTCTTGCCCTCCTGCACCATATCTTCAGTATAGCCCGAATAAAAGGAGGCGTGAAATGAGATTGTTCATACCCGCGTTCGCCATGGCCGTGCTTGCCTTTTCAGGCAGCTGTCCGGCCGGTGAGCAGCAGGATACGTCTGAAACGGAGCAAATCATCCGCGCCAATGTATCGCGCCTGTCGCCCAAATTGAAAATCGACGGCATCAGGCCGCTTGCGGCCATTCCCGGCCTGTACGAAATTCGTTCAGGCAACCACATTTTTTATACGGACGCGGACGGCAGTCATGCCATCTTCGGCAGCATTCTGAACACGAAGGATCACAGGAATCTGACTGCTGCGAGGCTGGAGGATATCAATCGCGTGGCCTGGGACAGGCTGCCGCTGAAAGACGCCATCGTTTCCGGGGATATGAACGGCATGCCCGTGGCCATCTTCACCGATCCGGATTGCCCCTACTGCCGCAGGCTGGAGCACGCCCTGTTGCAGGTGAAGGGACTGAAAGTTTACACTTTCCTGTATCCGCTGGTGCGAATTCACCCCCGCTCCCGGGCCAAAGCCGAATCTATCTGGTGCGCCGGAAACCGGCATCAGGCCATGCAAAACGTCATGCTGAAGGGTATGCCGCTGAAGGCCTTGCCCGGGAAAACATGCAGTACGCCGATCGAGCGGAACATCAGGCTGGGCCGCAGGCTGGGCATCACCGCCACCCCCACCCTGATCGCCCGTGACGGTCGCAGACATGCCGGCGGTATGACGGCGAACCAGCTTATACGATGGGCAAAACGGTAGAGGAGCACACATGCGTGAAGGCAGAAAAGCGGACGAGCTGCGACCCGTTCATATTGATACGGATTTCAACATCAACGCCGAGGGCTCGGCACTGATCAGCTTCGGTCATACCCGCGTACTGTGTACCGCATCCGTGGAAAACAGGGTTCCCGGCTTCCTGCGCGATACCGGCCAGGGCTGGGTCACCGCCGAATACGGCATGCTGCCGCGCGCCACGCACAGCCGTGGTGTCAGGGAGGCCGCACGCGGTAAACAGGGCGGGCGGACGATGGAAATCCAGCGCCTGATCGGACGTTCCCTGCGCGCCGTCACGGACCTGCAGAAACTGGGTGAGCGTCAAATCCATCTGGACTGCGATGTTTTGCAGGCGGATGGCGGCACACGTACGGCGGCCATCACCGGCGCCTGGGTGGCGCTCAGAATCGCCGTGAACGGACTGCTCAACGACGCCATCCTGGATGAGGATCCCCTGCCGGGGCAGGTGGCTGCCGTCAGCTGCGGTTTCGTGGACGGGCAACCGCTGCTCGACCTTCAGTATTCCGAAGATGCCCGCGCCCGGATGGATGCCAACTTCGTCATGAGCGCCGATGGCGGTATCATCGAAATTCAGGCCACGACCGAAGGAAAACCGATGGAATGGCGGAATGTGCTCAAGCTCAAATCGCTGGCTGAAACAGGCATCGCCGAGCTGTGCCGCCTGCAAACCAAAGCAGTCTGTGCGGCAGGATATCAGGGCTGAATGCGACTCGTTATCGCCAGTAACAATCCGGACAAACGGCGTGAAATCGAATCCATTCTGAAGCCGGCCGGCATGGCAATTGTTCCGGTCCGGGATACGGCCTTCGTGGATGTCAGGGAGGATGGCGCCAGCTTCGCGGAAAATGCGCGTAAAAAGGCGGAGGCTTTCTCGCTGGCCAACCACTGTGCTGCGCTGGGTGACGATTCCGGCCTGTGCGTCGCGGCGCTTGACGGCGCACCGGGCGTATATTCCTCCCGCTTTGCCGGCGAAGGGGCGGATGATGCCACCAACAACGACAGGCTGCTGCGAATACTGGACGGCGTGTGCAAGCGGGACGCCTGTTTTATATGCAGCATCCATCTGGCCTTTGCCGACGGCAATCCGGGCATGGTGGCCGAAGGCCGCGTCGACGGCACGATTCTGACGCAGGCGGACGGCACGGGCGGCTTTGGCTACGATCCGGTTTTCCACTGCCCCGAGCTGGGCAAGTCTTTTGGCCGGGCCTCAGCGGAAGAAAAAGCCTCCGTCTCCCACCGCGGCCGGGCGCTCCGGGCACTGGCCGAACAACTGACATGAGCCCCGCACATGAACAGTCCGGGGTATTTTGATCCGGACTGCCGGGCCTGCCCGCGCCTGGCAGGATTTCTCGATGATATCCGTGTAAAACATCCCGATTATCATTGCGCACCCGTCCCCGCCTTTGGTGATCCGCGGCCCGGGCTTCTGATCGTCGGGCTTGCGCCCGGCATGCACGGCGCCAACCGCACGGGACGCCCGTTCACCGGCGATTATGCAGGCATCATGCTTTATGAGTGCCTGCATGCGCTGGGCGTCGGCAGCCTCCCCGCCTCAACCCACCGGCAGGACGGCCTCAGACTAAACGGCGTCCGCATCACCAACGCCGTCAAGTGCCTGCCGCCTCAGAACAGGCCGGACACGCGGGAAATCAGGCAATGCAACGCCTTTCTGAAACAGGAAATCGCCCTGCTGCCGGCGGACTGCAACATTCTTGCGCTGGGAAAAATCGCCCATGACGCCGTTCTTCGCACCTGCGGCCTGAAGCTGTCCGGTTGCAAATTTGTCCACGCCGCCGTGCATGCACTGCCGGACGGCCGTACCCTGTTCGATTCCTACCACTGCTCGGGCTACAACACCCGGACCCGGCGTCTGAACCGGGATATGTTCATCCACGTACTGCGCCAGGCGCTGGAACAGCCGGAGCGTGCGCTGCACGCTTAACCCGGATATTGCATGAAGGCGGA
>CAZVLQ010000049.1:0-4072 GCA_964628185.1 uncultured Zetaproteobacteria bacterium
CCGCCATAAAAAAAACCGCCTTGCGGCGGTTTGTTTTGGTGGAGGCGGCGGGAGTCGAACCCGCGTCCGGAAATCATCAGCTCACAGATCTACATGCTTAGTCCATTCAAACAGCACCTGATAAAAACTGAACGGACAAGGCATCCATCAGGTCGGTTCGTAAAAGTTTAATTCCTTCGCCACGAGCCTCCAGCAACCGGAACGATCCCATCTAAATGACCCCGGATTCCCAATGGATGGGCACCTCAAGAGCGGGGTAACTTACGCAGCGTAAGCTAGTTCTACGTCGTCGTTGGCAGTTAATTGCCGTTGCCGTTTTTTACGGGATCAGCTACCCGGCATGCACCATGAGGGTCAGCATCTCCGTCGAAACCGGGACGCCCCCATGCACAACAGAATCATACTCCGCCGCAAGGCGGGAAACAAGCCCTGTGCGAGTTAAAACAGGTCATTGTTGTGCGGACGCGCAAACAACAATTGAAAAAGCTGTATGCTGCCGGCCGCAAAGGCGGCGCAGCACCCGGCCAGATACAGCCTCCAGGCGCGAACAAATGCGGCATCATACATCCGTTCAACCTGATCGCTTACGGCGTTAAAACGTCCAAGCCAGTCAAACAGCGTTCTGGCATAATGCCGGCGAAGATTTTCCACGCTTACCACGGAAAATCCCTGTGGCTCCACCAGTTGCAGCATTTCACTCAGGGACGGCACGTAAGCACCGGGAAAAATGCGTTTTTCGATCCAGCTGCTCATGGGCTCAGGCTGATTGCGTCCCACCGACTGAATCAACCCCCGGCCATTTTCCTTCAGGCATGCATTCATCACCCTGCCAAATGTACGGTAATGCTCGCCACCCACGTGCTCCAGCATGCCAACCGAAACAATCGCATCATACGTTCCCGCCACATTGCGATAATCGTCCTCGACGTATTCGATTCGGTCCGCCAGGCCTTCCTGCCGGCTCCGCTCCCAGGCGTACTGAAGCTGCGCAGGGGAGATATTGTAGGCCCTCACCCTGGCGCCATAATGCCGTGCCATGTGACGTGCAAGCGCACCCCAGCCACAACCGATTTCCACCACCCTGTCGCCGGCGCTGATTTGCAGCTTGCGGCAGATGTAATGCATTTTGGCCTGCTGTGCGGCCTCCAGACTGTCCTCCCGCGCATGGTAATAAGCGCCGCTGTATACCATCTCATTATCCAGCCACAGGCTGTAAAACTGATTGCCGATATCATAATGCCGCTGGATATTGGCACGGGAGCCAATCAGGCTGTTTGTGCGGGGGTGCAACAGTTTTCTGGTGACGGCGCTGAATTTCCCGGCATCCGCCTGCATGGGCATAACTTCGTAAATCGCCCGCAGGCAGGCAATCAGGTCCCCCTCCACCTCGATGCGGCCGGCGGCGTAGGCATCGCCAAAAACCAGATTCGGGCTGGCAGGCAGGCGCCATAACGTCCGGCGATCAAGAATATGCACGGTTGCCGCAATCCTGCCGGCGCCATCCACTGATGTTCCATCCCACAATTCAAGGCGAATCGAAGGCCTGCCCATGGCATGAAGCAACCATGCCAGCAGGACCTGATCAATCCGGCTTGCCCTTCCCCGTGGCCTTCCGTAAGCGCCGTGCGCCGGCGTCTTCATGACAGTATGAAAACCGCCCATTATTCACTCCAGAACTACCGTGCTCCTAATACAATTATTGGATGCCCACAGCCCTTTTGCAAGTATGGGAAACCCGGTAGGAACTGATTAAAGAACAAAACCCAGGCAGAATAATGCGCCGGCCCAGTGCGACAGAAGAAAAAACCGGAAACTCCACGCCTCGCCTTTGCGGGCGAGACGCCAGAAAAGGACACATTGCCAAATCGCGGCCAACGACCAGCCGAACCGGGCCGAAGGGCCATACAGATAACTGGCGACGGCCAGAAATGCGAGCATGGCCATGCCCAGTACGATCACCATGGGCACCGCCCGCCGCCCGAACCGGAGGGCGGTGGATTTGACGCCGATTTTCATGTCATCGGCGCGATCACCGATGGCATAGGCCGTATCGTAGGACAGCGACCAGCAGATATTGGCGATAAACAGCAGCCAGGGAATCACGGAATGTGAGACCGATCCTGCTTCGGCGGCCCAGGCCATCACCGCGCCCCAGCCAAACGACATGCCAAGCCATGCCTGCGGAAAATGGGTGTAACGCTTCAGGAAAGGATAAACCGCCGCCAGCACGGCGCCCGCCACGGCCAGCTCAAGTACAAGGCGCGAGGTGAGTAAAACCAGTCCCAGCGCAAGGAGAAGCATCAGCGCAAAACCGGCGAGAGCCGCGGCCGGAGCGATGCGGCCCGCCGCGATCGGACGGTTCCTGGTACGCTCAACATGCGGATCAAAATTCCGGTCGGCGAAGTCGTTGATGACACAGCCGGCCGAACGCATCAGAAAAACGCCGGCTACGAAAATAATCAGGTTCTTCGGGCTCGGCCGCCCCCCGGAGGCAGCCAGCAGTCCCCACAGGGTGGGCCACAGCAGCAGCCAGTAACCAACGGGTCGGTCAATGCGCAAAAGCCGCAGCCAGTCTCCCGCCGTACCGGCAGGATGCAGGCTCATACGCGGTAGCGGCGAGCCGTCTGCGTGATGCGATGCCATATCTCGGGATGGAACACTTCAACCACAAGCGCCCGCGTGCCGGCTTCCGACCGCAGCACCGACCGCCTCGCCCAGCGCCCGGAAAAAAGCCCCTCACCGCCGATGCGCGTGACGCACAAATCCGAGCGGGACAGGGACAGACCGCGGTCGAGCAACAGATTGCCCAGAGGCTTGTGCCCGTCCTGCAGGTCCCGTATCAGGTCGGCGGGCAGGCCTGCAAGCGGCAACACCGATTCCGCGTCAAACATCACCGACTTGCGATGCAGCAGTGATACGCGGCGGCGCAGGGCCGGCGCACCCGGCTCGCAGCTCAACAGTTCTGCCTCGGCGGGGGTGGCCCGGTCTACAAGCTGTTCATGCAGACGGACTTCAAGACGCATGCCATAGTGCCGCTCAAGAAAACGGGTAAGCGAACCGGCTCGCGTCAATACCGCCGCCATATCTCGCGGAACGCCATGCTCGCCGGTATGCCAGCCGCGCACCGGCAACCAGTCCGGAGATTTCAGGGGACCGAAAAACATGCGCGCATCATGGGCCATGAGCGCAAACGGTCAAGAGCGGGGCTTGCAGTCGTGAAGTTTTTGCGGCCAAATCCGCCCCATGCGCAAAAGCAGAATTTATATGGCATCGCCGCTGGCGGCGGACACGGATATCAGCCTGAATGATGAACAGCGACATTACCTGACCCATGTCATGCGCGCCCGGGCCGGCAGCCACATCATTCTGTTTAATGGCAAGGGAGGAGAATATGACGCCGTCATCACCCGTCTGGATAAATCGGGTGTGTATTGTCATATCGAAGCCCATACCGCCGTGGAGCGGGAAATGTCTTGCCGGACGCACATCATGCAGGCGGCCTGCCGTACCGAAAAAATCGAGTGGATGCTTCAGAAAGGCACTGAACTGGGCGCGGCCGGCTTTCAGATCATCAGGTGTGAACGCTCCACTCTCAGGTTGACGGGCAACAGACTGGATTCACGTCTCCGGCGCTGGGAAAAAATCATCATCGAGGCTGCGGAGCAAAGCGGCCGGACCCGTCTCCCGACCCTGGTCTGGCGGGAATCGCTGGCAGGCGCACGATCCTCCGGACAGGGCTATGTGCTGCATCCGTTCGCCGGACGGACATGGGCGGATGTCCGAAAAGAAATTGCCACTGCCCGCGAAATCAGTCTGGCCATCGGGCCGGAAGGAGGCTTCAGTAAACATGATCTGCAAATTCTGGACACGGCCGGCTTCAGGGCGTTCGCCTTTGGAGCGCGCATCATGCGTGCCGAAACAGCCGCACCGGCCCTGCTGGCCGCGATTCAGGCCGTCCGGGAAATCCCGTCTTCAAAAGAAGCACAGGCCTGCTAGAATCGCGCACCCTGTCACATCAAGCCGATGTAGCTCAGCTGGTAGAGCAGCTCACTCGTAATGAGCAGGTCGTCCG
>CAZVLQ010000050.1:0-3698 GCA_964628185.1 uncultured Zetaproteobacteria bacterium
AAAGGTCGGGGAGCGCGTAGGCGCGAACGGCAAAGGGAATCGGTTGCAACAGGTATTTGGACTCGGTGAAGAATTCCGGCGGTGGATCGGTATCCACTTCCAGCTTGATCTTCAGCACCTGCCTGCGTGGCACCGTCCGCGCAATGGACTCATCCGGCGTGATCACCAGCAGTTCATTGAACGTGTTGACCTTCAGGAACGCCGACTGCACGGGGGATGCCACAACCTTGTTCCTTTTTTCCACCCGGACATCGAAACCGAAAGCGCGCAGTTCCTCTTCCAGGGCAAGACTGTACTGGCCGATATCGAAGTCACGCATGGGGGCAAGTAGAGAGAAGTCCAGATCCTCCGAGAACCTGTCCAGGCCATGCAGGATGCGCAACGCGGTTCCGCCGTAAAAGGCCGCATGCTCGAAGAACTTGCTTCGCCACAGGCCCAGCAAGGCGATTTCCTGCAAAATCTCGCGCAATGCATGCGTATAGCCTTCCGCGCTCTTGCACTCGTATTTCGACAGCATCCTTGCGATGGCGTCATGCATGTACATCTCCTCCCTTACGTCTACCCAGGCGGCGAACAAACTTGCTCAACAACATTATCTTCCTGGAGCGATAACGGCCGGCATACGCCTCCAGTCTCGTCGGTTGCATTTCCCGTATTGCAGCCGAATCAATACGCAAATCGTCGAAGAGCCAGGATTGCAGCTCCCTCTGCGTGCGTATGGATACCCGATCAGCGCGCAACTTGTCGGCCAGCGCCTTCTCTGGAACAGCAATTAAAAAAGAGCGCCCATCCCCCATCTCCACCTGGTCCATGCCTGTCCGGAACGCGGCCATGGGAATCATTCGATAGGCAAACAATCCCGCGGCAGTGGAAAACTTCCGTGAACGACCCACAGTTACCGATGTCACCGCCTCAACCCGCTCCGGTATCAACCCGTAGTGCTGGAGTGCATACTCCAGAGAGATATACGAAGGACCATAAATCAGGTTTGCCAGAATTTCCCGGGAGTAAGGGCGCTTGCGATCATGCTCGCCGAATACATAGAGCCCCTTCTTGACCCTGATGATGATTCCCTTGCGCAACAGGGTCGTGATCCTGTCCCGCGGGCGGGCATATCCCTTCAGTGCGCCCAGGAGCGTCTGATAATCGAATTCCTCATACGGGATCACCTTTCGGATCGGTTCATTCATCCCTTCATCCTGTTTGCCAACTCAGACTCCATTTATAGTGTCCATTTTACGGTAGAGGCAATATAATGCAAATATCATCATAGTATGTCGACATATTTCCGACATACTATGCCCATTTAAGCACAATTCAGGATGGTAACTTTTCAGATCAGTCGGTTGTTGCCGCTTCCGTCTTCATTTTTTCCGGTTCATCTGCATTATCATTGATGCGCGGCGACGCTTTGGGTCGGCGGGCTTCCCCTCTCCTCCACGGCCCGGTTCCACTTCGCGTTCGCGGCACGCGCGTCCTTGCGTGTAACTGCATGCTGGAGTCATTTGATACAAAGACCAAACAGCGGCACGCCATGCCGCTTGATGTTTTGTAAATTGGCGGATGAACTTTCTTCTGGTGTGAAGGTATAGCTCGCTGCCGGTTCATGAACACAGTCGCCATCCTGTGTGAAGCGAAACAGTTCGATGAGAAAGGAGTAGGCGTAATCATAAATCGGGCAGCGTCTACTTTCCCTTGGCCCGGCCACATTGAGAACCTGAACGCGGAGGGTATCGAGCCAACATGCGACTCCTTGAGGGTCTTCGGGGTTGCCGGCGCAAGACATGTCCCCGGCTTTCGGTTGACAGACTTGATACGGTTTGCCCAGTTGCTCGCAAAACCTGATGGTCAGCGCCGTGCCGCCGACCGGTTCATCCCGGCAAATAATCAGCGTGGCGTCGGAATCGCGTACATTCCATCGGGTGCGTGTCTGATAAGATTTGCCACGGGTTTCCGTCAGCGGATATTTCGACGGGATAACGCCATCCGCCGCCCTGCGCCCGCGCGGGCACCAGCCGCCGACATCAATGCCAAGCCCCATGGCCGCATCCAGAGCCGCCCGATCCACGCCGGTCTGACCGCCCGAAACAACCTTCTCAAGCACTCCAGTTTCCTTCGGAAACAAGGGGCCTCTTCTTGCCATTCAGTATCTTCACGGCCCCGATATTCATGACGCCGCCCCGCCTGTTCCACGACTTTGGGGTTCGGTCGCTGAAATCCTCGATATGGCTT
This sequence comes from uncultured Zetaproteobacteria bacterium, assembly GCA_964628185.1. Lineage (GTDB taxonomy): Bacteria > Pseudomonadota > Zetaproteobacteria > Mariprofundales > Mariprofundaceae > CAZVLQ01. Next base: position 2,233 of record CAZVLQ010000050.1, read on the forward strand.
AACGGAAAGCTCCCCAGTCCGGCAGGCAAGGGATACTCACGCCCGTCATCAGGTATGCGAAGCGTGCGTTGAAAATCAATCGAGCCTTGTGCATCCCTGTGTACATCGGGAAAACTGATTTTCAGGCTGTTGTTTTGTAATTCGATCATGTCACCACTCCCCGTCGCGAACCTCGCGGACTATTCGTATTACGGCTTCATCAGGCACATCCCTGAACGTACGAATCAGATCGGAGAACAGCCTCGGGCGCTTGCGGATCGCATCCTGCAAGTCGGAAGACACCTTTCCCGCCATGGCCAGCACCACATCTTTGTCCAGATCCAGGTCTTCTGCCAGCGCAACCAGCTTCGCTTCGGATGGAGGGATATCCGTACCACGCTCGATCCTGCTCAGATAGGAAGGCTGTATGCCTGTCCGGCCTGCAACCTTGCGAAGCGAGTATTCCCTGCCTCGGGTCTCCTGCAGGGCTGATCGCCGCTCTCTCAGAAAATCGCCAAAGTCAACCATAATGTGCAGTATATACTATACACTTTACAGGTCAAGCGTTCATGGGCTGCCGTGTTGAAGCCGGCAGGCATTACAGGCTTCCGCCGGCATGATCTGCGACACACATTCGCCAGCCGCCTGGTGATGGCCGGGGTTGACTTGAACACGGTGTGCGAACTGATGGGGCACGGCGATATAAAGATGACCCTGCGCTATGCTCACCTTGCCCCTGAACACAAGGCGGCGGCAGTGGCAAGGCTTACCGCGCCACAATCAGGCAACGTCACCGCCCTGAATGCCAGCCATGCTGAAGCAGAGCCCGGATTCGCACGTGTGCCTCTTTCTTCCGGAATTACGCAAGAAACGCCTGCTCCTGTGAGTTGCGTTGCGCGTAACGGTCATAGTGACTATAATTTGCCGTATAGGAGATAGTTATGAGACATGCGCATCACAGCGAAGAAACCCGTTTCCAGCGCTTCCGCGCCCGCCGTAAGGCGCAAGGCATGAAGGAATTGAGGCTATGGGTTCCCGATACGAAGCGCCCGGGTTTTGCCAGGATGATGAAGAAGCAACTGGCCTTGGTCGAAGGAACCGCTGAAGACCGGGATACACTGGCGTTTATTGAACATGCTGCTGACTGGAGCGACTGATGCAGCGCGGTGATATTGTGACGGTCGCCGCGCCCGGTGCTTACGGCAAGCCACGGCCTGCGGTCGTCATTCAGGGAGATATCCTGAACCAGGCCAATCCCCGCAGCACAATCGTAGCGCTTATGACAAGCACCATCGTGGATGCACCGTTGCTGAGGTTAACCGTTCGGCCCGCACCGGGTAACGGGCTGAAGAAAATCAGCCAGGTTCAGGCCAATCGCATTCTTACGCTCCCAACGGAGAAAACGGGTCAGCGTATCGGACAACTGGCCGAGACGGAAATCACGGCCTTGAACCGGATGTTGGCCATCGTGATAGGTTTGGGTTAAC
>CAZVLQ010000051.1:0-2359 GCA_964628185.1 uncultured Zetaproteobacteria bacterium
CTGACCCCTGACCCCTGCTACACTGCGTGCATGACGCAATACCGCACTGCTCCGCCGGCCACGCCGGACCTGCCGGCCGGCATTCCGTTCATCGTAGGCAACGAAGCCGCCGAACGCTTTTCCTACTACGGCATGCGCGCCATCCTCGTGGTGTTCATGACCCGGACCCTGATGAGCGCCGATGGCGCGCCCGACACGATGACGGAAGATGAGGCCAAGGGCTGGTTTCACCTGTTCGTGGCCGCTGTGTACGTCACGCCGGTTTTCGGCGCGCTGATTTCCGACGGCTGGCTGGGCAAATACCGCACCATCATCGCGCTTTCCATCATCTACTGCCTGGGGCATTTCGCCCTGGCGCTGGATCACACGCGCACGGGCCTTGCCATCGGCCTGGGACTGATCGCGGCCGGGGCCGGCGGCATCAAACCCTGCGTATCGGCCCATGTGGGCGACCAGTTCGGCCGGAGCAGCGCATATCTGCTTCCACGCGTGTTCGGCTGGTTCTATTTCGCCATCAATGCGGGCGCCTTTGCCTCCATGCTGGCTACGCCGTGGCTGCTGAAGACCTACGGCCCCTCGCCGGCGTTCGCCGTGCCCGGCATCCTGATGCTTGCCGCCACGCTGACCTTCCGGGCCGGACGTCACCGCTTTGTCCACATTCCGGCGGGTGGCATGGCATTCATTCGCGAGGCGGTCAGCGGGGAAGGCCTGCGTACGCTGGGCCGCCTGTGCATCATCTACGCTTTCGTGGCCGTATTCTGGGCCCTGTTCGACCAAACCGGCTCTTCCTGGGTGTTACAGGCCGAACACATGGACCGGCACATATTCGGCGTCGAGGTGTTGCCGTCGCAGATTCAGGCCGCCAATCCGCTGCTGGTCATGCTGCTGATTCCCCTGTTCTCGGCCATCATCTATCCGGCCATCAACCGCATCTTTCCGCTGACCGAGCTGCGCAAGATCGGTATCGGCATGTTCATCACCGTGGCCGCCTTCGCCATTCCGACATGGGTCCAGATGCAGATCGATGCCGGCGCCACGCCCCCAATTGGCTGGCAGTTGCTGGCCTATGTCGTTCTGACCTGCGCCGAGGTGATGGTCTCCATCACCTGTCTCGAGTTTTCCTACACCCAGGCGCCGAGGCGCATGAAGTCCTTCATCATGGCCTTTTTCATGCTGTCCATTTCGGCCGGGAATCTTTTCACCAGTGCCGTAAATTTCTTCATTCAGGATCCGGACGGCGGCAGCAGGCTCGCCGGCGCCGATTATTTTACCTTTTTCACGGTATTGATGTTCATCACCGCCGCCCTGTTCAGTGTAGCCTGCCGTTTTTATCAGGGTGAACGGCTGATGCAGGAGGAAAAATGATGGCTACAAAACCCGAACTGATCGCCCACCGCGGCTATGCGGCCCGTTTTCCGGAAAACAGCTACATCGGTATCGAGGCGGCTATTGAGGCCGGCGCCGGTTTCGTTGAAATGGACGTGCAGCTTGCGGCGGACAAGACGCCGGTGCTCTTTCACGACCGCACGCTGGAGCGCATCTGCGGCGTGGCGGGCAGCATCGCCCGCTTCACCCGGCCGCAGCTCGCCGCCTTCTCCGCCTCCGAGCCCTCGCGCCTCGGCGACGCATTCGCGGGCACGCGCATCACCGCCCTGGCCAATATGATCCGGCTGATGCGCAGGCACCCGGATGTGCATTTTTTTATTGAACTCAAATGCGTCAGCATCGAATGTTTCGGCGCCGCCACGGTGCTGGAACAGGTCCACAAGGCGTTACGGGGTCTGGAGCGCCGGTGCACGCTGATTTCCTTCTCCATCGAAACGCTTTCGCTGGCGAAGGAACGGGGGCTGCGCACCGGCCTGATCCTTGAAAACTGGCAACAGGGGCAGGGCCTGAGTAACCCCGTTTTCCAACCGGATTATGTGTTCTGCAATATCAAGCGCCTGCCTGCCTCGGGCCGGCTGCACATTCCCGGCGTCATACTGGCGGCCTATGAGATTGATGATGCAAAGCTGGCGCTCGCGCTGGCCGTCCGCGGCGTGGCCATGATTGAAACCTATACCATCGCGGAAATGCGGCGAGCGCTGGCCGGTCTTTAATTCCAACACTATAAGATAAGATGCCCTCATAAAAAAATCCCCGCCGGTCATTGCGAGGGGCGAAGCGACGAAGCAGTCTCGCAATGGCTCATGGAAATGGCTCCCGCCCCCGCGGCTACCGGAGGCGGTTGATTCCGCCACCCCTGATCTCTGATCCCTGACTCCTGATCCCTGACTCCTGATCCCTGACTCCTGATCCCTGAAATCTAGCCCGTATATTGCATGAAGGATTCGGAATTCAGGCTTGAGCAGGCCTGGCA
>CAZVLQ010000052.1:0-1999 GCA_964628185.1 uncultured Zetaproteobacteria bacterium
AAATCAGGTCGCAATCCGCCTATATCAGCCTCGCTCGTGCAATATGCGGGCTAGCCCGTGGAAATCTCTCTCCACAATGATTATCATATACTTTATCGTTTCATCCGGGAGGACGATATGACCTTGTTGCACACGGTTGGTTCCTTACAATTATCTGATGCGGTTCGACTGAACTCGCCGGAGTCAAAAAACACAAAAAATACTCTGTGCCCTCCGTGGTTCAAATTCTATCCTGCCCGGTTTCGGCTTTGCCGAACCAGGAGTCATACGGTAAGGGGCATTGTGACCTTGTGCCTCTTGGCCATGGCCCTGTTTACCGCTCCGGACAGCCGGGCCGCCACGCTGCGCACGCAACATGTGCTGACCAGCACCGCCGCAAATCAGGCCGCGCTTGCCGCGGTGGCGACCTGCCGCAAAAACGGCTACAGGGTCAGCGCCGCCGTGGTGAACCGGGATGGCGTGATTCAGTCGCTGGTGCGCGCAGACGGCGCCGGCGTGCATACGGTGGACAGCAGCCGCCGCAAGGCCTACACCGCCGCCAGCATGGGCAGACCAACAGGGAAATTTGCCGAACTCGTCAGCAAGCATCCGGACCTGCATGCGTTGGGCGATATGAATGCCTCCATTCTGCTGCTGGGGGGCGGTTTTCCCGTCCGGATCAAGGGGGAAATCATTGGCGGCATCGGCGTGGGCGGCGCTCCCGGCGCGCATCTGGATGAAGCCTGCGCCCGTGCCGGCCTCAAGGCTCTGGGTGCGGATATATACCAGCAATGAATCGTGGAAGAAGCCCTGAAAGGCAGGCATGTTTTCAATGGTCCAATACCAGCTTGAACGAGGAGATAAAAATGAAGTTGAAGAAATGGAACGTGGCAATGCTGGTCGTCGCAATGGTGCTGGCCGTGCCCGGTATGGTCATGGCAGAAGGCGGGGATGGTCAGGCCGGGATGGAACACGGGCAGGCCGGGATGGAACACGGCAAGGCCGGGATGGAACACGGCAAGGCCGGGATGGAACACGGCAAGGCCGGGATGGAACACGGGCAGGCCGAGTGAAACCCGGGTTTATTCGTGCAGGCAAGTTACCTGTGGCGCCATCACTGCGTGGTCCCATGCAGTGATTCAAGATGGGCAATGCGAAGCGGGGCGGGCGGATGAGAATCGTGCCAGGCGGAATAGACGGGATCGGGCGTCAGCGTGGCCGCGTTGTCCCGATACATTTTCACCAGTGCTGAAATCAGCCTTTCGCCGCTCGCATGCCCGGCGGCATAGGCATCCGCTTCAAACTCATGCCGGCGCGACAAGCGGTTGAAAACAGGCGTCAGCCAGAACAAAAAAACATGCATCACCAGGATGAAAAGTATCAGCGTGGTATGACCGGATGCATGTGAAACACCCAGACCGGTGTAGAACCATGACTGCCCCGCCAGCCAGCCGAGCAGTGCAAAGCCCGCCAATGACAGCAGCAGTGTCACGATCAGGCGTTTTTTCACGTGGCCATGATGGAAATGACCCAGTTCGTGCGCCAGCACGGCCTCCACCTCTTCCTCGTCCAGCGATTCCAGCAGGGTGTCAAAAAACACGATACGTTTGGCATTCCCCAATCCCGTGAAATAGGCATTGCCGTGGGCCGAGCGTTTCGAGCCGTCCATGACGAACAATCCCCGGCATGCAAATCCGCAGCGGGCAAGCAGGGCCTCGATACGCACCTTCAGCGACCCTTCCTCCAGTGGCGTGAACCGGTTGAACAGCGGTGCGATCAATGCTGGAAAGGCCCACATCATCACCAGCGTAAAGATACTCCAGATGACCCATGCATCCAGCCACCACAGATGACCTGCGTACTGCATACACCACAGAACAAGCCAGGCCAGGGGTGCGCCGATCAGGATCATCAATATCGCCTGCCTGATCTGGTCGCTGACGTAGAGCCCCGGCGTCATCCTGTTAACCCCAATATTGCACGAAAAAGGAGGGCAAAACCCCTTTAATCCTTTATAATT
>CAZVLQ010000053.1:0-1953 GCA_964628185.1 uncultured Zetaproteobacteria bacterium
AAATCCAGCATCAGAACGGCCTCTCTACATGATTTTTCGGGGCAACCTTACTGATCACCCGGTAACTTTTTGCCTCCGGTTTGAATGCCCGGCGCATCGGATCCTTTCCCGTCAGCCGCATCAGCATGCCGGTCGGGAAAATCACCAGATAAAATACCACGGCCAGCACAATGTGATTCACGGTATTGCCGATGGCCATCGCTACCCGCATCCAGCCATGGTACGGAACCCTGAGGGAGGCCGGCGCCACCAGTGCCCAACTGGCGATCAAGCCTGCCGTACCAATCCAGTACCAGTTCGGGAACATCTGCCAGCCCTTCGCCCAGGGCAGCAGCAGACCAAACACGCCGGCAAGCACGCCGCCCAGCATCAGGCCAAACCGGCGCAGACCTACTTGATCAAGTTCAGGGATATCGTGGGACATGCATCATGCTCCTAATCCAGCTCAAATTCATGCTGCCAGTCATCATTCTTTTTCCATGCGGGTTGTTCTTTCTTGGCCAACAGATAATTTTCAATGACCAGATAATCCATTTCCGTGCGCATAAAACAGCGATAGGCATCCTCCGGCGAGCACACAATGGGTTCACCGCGCACATTGAACGAGGTGTTGACCAGCACGCCACAGCCGGTCTTCTCCTCAAAAGCATTGAGCAGGGCATGCAGCCGGGGATTGGTTTCAGCATGCACCGTCTGCAATCTGGCTGAATAATCCACATGCGTGATCGCCGGTAAGCTGGAACGCGGCGCATTCAATTGCTCGATGCCGAACAACCGCTTCTGCGCTTCGGTCATCGGGATGCGAATGTCTTCGCGCACCGGCGCAACCACCAGCATGTATGGACTTTTACCCTCGTGTTCGAAGTATTCGCTAACGCGTTCGGCCAGCACGATCGGCGCAAATGGACGGAAGGATTCGCGGTGCTTGATCTTCAGATTCATCACCGATTGCATTCCGGTATTGCGCGGATCGCCGATAATCGAGCGGCCGCCGAGCGCCCGCGGACCAAACTCCATGCGCCCTTGCATCCAGCCGACCACATGACCGGCATCGAGAATCTCCGCCAACCGCGGCAATAGTTCGACATCATCCAGCCTTTGATACACCGCGCCAAAACTGCCCAGCGCCGTCTTAATCTTTTTATCTCCATAGCATGGGCCAAGATAGGCGCCCTGCATGCTGTCGGCCGGGTTGACTGTGCGCGGGTGATCCAAATATTCGTGCCAAACAGACAAGGATGCGCCCAGGGCGCCACCGGCATCTCCGGCCGCCGGCTGAATCCAGATTTCCTTGAATGGCCCTTCACGCACCAGTTTGCCGTTGGCGACGCAATTCAGCGCAACGCCGCCCGCCAGGCACAGATAATCCACATCAAGTTCCCGCTGTACGGTTCTCGCCAGACGCAGCACGATTTCCTCGGTCACCTTCTGTATTGAAGCGGCAATATCCATCTCGCGCTGGGAAATGTCCGTTTCCGCCCGGCGCGGTGGTCCGCCAAACAGGCAGTCAAATTTTTCGTTGGTCATGGTCAGACCGGTGGCGTAATTGAAATAAGACATATCCAGCCTGAAGGTGCCGTCATCCTTCATGTCCAAAAGATTGTCCATCATCAAATCGACATACCGCGGCTCACCGTACGGCGCCAGACCCATCAATTTATATTCGCCGGAATTGACCTTGAATCCCGTATAATAAGTGAAGGCTGAATACAAAAGCCCCAGAGAATGCGGAAAATCAAGCTCCCATTGTGGCGTCAGCGTATTCCCCTCACCCAGCCACACCGACGTGGTGGCCCATTCCCCCACCCCGTCCAGACACAAAACTGCCGCTTTATGGAACGGACTCGGAAAAAAGGCACTGGCCGCATGCGCCTGATGATGTTCGGTGAACAGCAACGGCGGAAGATCGCCCTTTCCACATGCCTCCAGTGCGGACAATTCCTTTTTCAGCAC